>NZ_JBZDPT010000040.1:293795-395623 GCF_058270035.1 Mycobacterium shunyiense
CAATCCTGGTGGATTCCCACTACCTGCAACGCAAAGTGGTGGCCAGTCCCATCCCGAAGCGGGTGCTGGTGAACCGAACTCTAACTTAAGGTCCGCGTGGTCGCAGAGCCATTTGCTGCAGGCACTGCCGATCGGGGTGTGACGGGACGACGTTGCTTGCCGGGCATGTGGCGCCAGGGCCCGGCAAGCCGCCGGAACCGCGTTCTACCCGGAGTTCGACCTGTTGCCGGGGATGGCGGTCGGTGCCGCCGGTGCCTTCACGCCGGGGGTGAAGAGGTTGCCGCCGGTGGGGTTGATCGACTTCTCGGTCGGCTCGACCGTTGGCGGCGGGGCAGGAGTGGCCGGGGTGGTCGTGGTGGTGGTTGTCGTGGTGGTTGTGGTCGGCGTGGTGGTCTCGGGGCCCTTCTGCTCTTCGGTACCGCATGCCGCGGTGAACGAGATCATCCCGATGACTGCCGCACCGCCTGCGATGACGGTGAGCCGACGAGTCAACTGCCCAGACTTCATGATGCTGTCCTCACTGTCCCCCGTGCTGTTACAGATACTTGCCTTCGGCGAATCGCTGCGGATTCCCGCTACCTGCAACGCAAATGGCGGCCCAGTCCCATCCCGAAGCGGGTGCTGGTGGGGCGAACTCTAACTCAGAGTCGGCACGGCCGCAGAACGGTCCCGGCCGGCCCCGCCTTCCCGGGGCGGTCGCCGGTGGGCGCGGCTTGACGCTGTCGGGGGGTAGGTGTTTACTCGAGCCATCGAACATACATTCGAAAATCATTCGATACAGATGGTGCGGGAGGTGTTGTTGTGACTGTTGCGGCTGAGCGTGATTTGCGCCTGCTTACCCGCTCTGAACAGGTAGAACACCTCCGTCGCAAGATTGCCTCGGTATCGGGGAAGGTCGGTCCGGTGCATCGCGGCGCGCCCCGGTCCGAAGCGATGGTACCGGCTCCCGAATCTTTGCTGGAGCCGCCTGAAACCCTGGTTGAGGCGTTGCCTGAGGGCTTACCGACGATGCTGCCTCGCGGGTCTGTCGCGGTGGCTGCGGGTGCCCGGTCGCTGACGCTGGGCATGGTGGCGGCTGTGACATCCGGGGGTGGGCATGCGGTGATCATCGGCCAGCCCGATGTCGGCCTGTTGGCCGCGGTGGAGATGGGCGCCGATCTGAGCCGGCTCGCGGTGATCCCCGATCCGGGTGCCGACCCGGTCGAGGTGGCCTCGGTGCTGATGGACGGGATGGATCTGGTGGTGCTCGGGTTGGGTGGGCGTTCGGTGCCTCCGAGTCGGGCCAGGGTGATGGTGGCGCGGGCCCGGCAGAAAGGCTGCACGCTGCTGGTCACCGACGGTGACTGGCGGGGCGCATCGGCACGGCTGGAGGCCCGGGTGTGCGGTTATGAGGTGGCCGGTGCGGGCCAGGACGCTCCGACACCTGGGCGCGGCCGGATCAGCCGGGTCCGGCTGGCCATGCGAGCCAGGGGGCGGGGCGTCGGATCGGCTTGTGCGGCAGGCGGATAGCTCGTGCCAGCTGATTCCAGGGTGCTTGCCCTCTGGTGTATGGACTGGCCGGCGGTGGCCGCGGCGACGGCAGCGGGTCTGGCTTCGACGGTGCCGGTCGCGGTCACTCTGGCCAACCGAGTGATCGCCTGCTCGGCGTCGGCACGTGCGGCCGGGGTCCGGCGCAGGCTGCGTCGGCGTGAGGCGCAGGCCCGGTGCCCACAACTGCACGTCGTCACTGCGGACCCGGCCAGAGACGCCCGCCATTTCGAGAACGTGACGCTCGCCGTCGATGATCTGGTGCCGCGCGCCGAGGTGCTGCGTCCGGGACTGCTGGTGCTCTCGGTGCGTGGCGCGGCGCGGTACTTCGGGTCCGAACCGGTTGCGGCCGAACGGTTGATCGATGCTGTCGCCGCGGCGGGGGCCGAATGCCAGGTCGGTATCGCCGACCAACTTTCCACCGCGGTCTTCGCCGCCCGGGCTGGTTGCATCGTCGAACCCGGGAACGACGCGCGGTTTCTGTCCGGCCTGTCGATCCGGCAACTGTCCACTGAACCGGCCCTGGCTGCCCCAGGGCGCGAAGAGCTGGCAGATCTGTTGTGGCGGATGGGTATCCGGACCCTAGGGCAGTTCGCCGAGTTGTCCCGCACCGACGTCGCCTCCCGGTTCGGGGCCGACGCGGTGACGGCGCACCGGTTCGCCTGCGGAGAGCCCGACCGTGGCCCCTCCGGGCGGGATCCGGCCACCGAACTCGATGCGGTGATGAACTGTGACCCGCCGATCGAAAGAGTGGACGCCGCGGCTTTTGCGGGACGGTCCCTCGCCAGTGATCTGCATCGGCATCTGGAGGCAGCCGGGGTGGGTTGTACCCGCTTGGCCATCCACGCCATCACCGCCAACGGTGAAGAGCTGGAACGGGTCTGGCGGTGTGCCGAACCCTTGACCGAGGATGCCACCGCCGACCGGGTGCGTTGGCAGCTGGACGGCTGGCTGAACCGTCGCACCTCCGAGCGGCCCACCGGCCCGGTCACGGTGCTGCGCCTGCGCCCGGTGGAGGTGGTGTCGGCGGCGGCGCTGCAATTGCCGCTGTGGGGCGGGCTGGGGGAGGAGGATCGGCTGCGGGCCCGGCGGGCGCTGCTGCGGGTTCAGGGGCTGCTCGGTCCGGAAGCGGTGCAGGTTCCGGTGCTCAGCGGCGGGCGCGGGCCTGCCGAGCGCATCACCCTCACGCCGTTGGGGGACGAACCGGTACCGCGAGCCGATCCACGCCAGCCCTGGCCTGGCCAGTTGCCCGAGCCCTCACCGACCGTGCTGCTGGATGATCCGGTGGAATTGCTTGATGGACAAGGAAATCTGGTGCGAGTCACCAATCGCGGATTGTTTTCGGCAGATCCTGCGCAGCTGGCCGGTGCCGGCCGCCGTGACGGCAGGCTGCGCTGGTGGGCCGGGCCATGGCCGGTCGACGAGCGGTGGTGGGATCCGGAGAACCGAGGGGCCGGACGGACGGCGCGGGTCCAGGTGCTGCTGGGCTCTGGAGGCAGGGAAGGGGACGATCTCGCACTGCTGCTGTGTTATCGGCAGCGTCGGTGGTATCTGGAGGGCGCCTATGAATGAGGGCTGATCAGCTCAGGCGTTGTGCGAAAGCCCCGACCCGGCTGATGAACCGGTCGAAGAATGCTGTGGGGTCTACCTCGGTACCGATCAGCGCATTCGGTGGACGGCCCCAGTGTCCCCGCCAGTCGGCCACAGTCATGCCGCGGGTCAGGGTGCCGCTCAGCTCCACGTCGACGGTGGTTTCCCGGTAGCTCACCAGTTCTGGATCCAGGGCGACCGCGGCGGCCAGCGGATCGTGCAGGTGCGCCAGGTACCCGTCACCGGTGTCGAAGTGGAATTCGAAGTAGAACCGCATGGCGTCCTCGAGGGCCCGGATCAACGGGTTGTCGGCGCTCGATCGGGTGCCCCGCTCGTCGAGCACGCTCATCGGCGTCGACGGTGACCCAGCTGCGGAAGCCAGCCGGTTCAGCAGCGCGGGTGTCATCGCGATGTTCTCGGTGAGGTTGAGGCCCAGCACGATTGGAACATGGGTGGCTTCGTCGAGACCCCAGGCGGCGTTCCAACCGCTGAACACCTCGGCTGCGGATTCGGGGTCTACGCTGATGTTCCATTCCGACACGGGTGTGGTGTTGCCCCGGTAATCGAATGCCCCACCCATGATCACCAGCCGGCGCAGCAGCTTGGGCAGGGTGGGTTCGGCGCGCATGGCCAGCGCCAGGTTGGTCAATGGGCCGGTGGCCAGCCCGATCAGCTCACCGGGGTAGGCGCGCGCGGCCCGCGCCCAGGCCTCGGCGGCGTCGTGGGCGGTGAGCAGCCGGTCGCCGGCCGGCAGCTCCGCATATCCCAGGCCCTGCGGCCCGTGGGTGTCCTCGGCTGTCCGCAGCGGAGCGCTCAACGGCTGTTCGGCTCCCTTGGAGACCGGTACTCCGGTCACCCCGCACAGCTCCAGCAGGCCGAGGTTGTTGGCGCAGACCTGTTGTACCGGAACATTTCCCGCGGTCGAGGCGATACCGACCAGCTCGGCTTCCGGGCTGGCCAGCAGATACGCCAGCGCCATGGCGTCGTCGACGCCGGTGTCGACGTCGGCGAACACGGGCAGCATCGATTCGCTGCTCGGCGGCTCGGTTGATTCGCCGCTCGGCGGCGGTGGCGTCACGGCGTCAACGATATGCCAACGCCATGGCGTATCGGCTCACGACTCGACGAACCGCAGTCCGACAAGGCCAACCACGATCATCGCGATGAACGTCATTCGCAAGGGCGTCAACGCATCGCTGAACATCACCACTCCCGCGATGGTGACACCGACCGCGCCGATGCCTGCCCAGACCGCGTACGCGGTGCCGACGGGCAGGTGTCTGACCACCATGGCGAGAATCACGAAGCTGGCCACCGCAGCCACGACGCACACCACACTCCACCACAACCGGGTGAACCCATCCGACTGCTTGATAGCCAGTGCCCACACGATCTCCAGCAGGCCGGCGAAGACCAGCAATGCCCACGACATCTTTGTCTCCACGGGGTCAGGCGTTGTAGCCGCCGTCGACGGTCAGGGTTGCGCCGTTCACGTACTGCGCATCCGGACCGGCGAGGTAGGCGACAGCGCCGGCGATTTCGCCGGCCTGAGCGAAGCGTCCCAGTGGAATGTTCGGTAGATCGGCGAGAGCTTCTGTGCTGTCGGCCGGATTCATCTCGGTGTCGGTATTGCCTGGCTGCACCACGTTGGCGGTGATTCCACGGGGCCCGAGATCGCGGGCCAGTCCTCGGGCGAGCGCGCCGACGGCGGCCTTGGTCGTCGAGTACAGCGTCACCCCGGGAAAGGGGGTGCGGTCGGCGAGATTGCTACCGATCGTGATGATCCGGCCGCCTTCGCTCATGGCTGTCGCCGCGGCCTGACTGAACAGGAAGGGCGCGCGGATGTGCAGATCGATCGCCTGGTCGATGTCGGTGGCTGTCACTGTCTCCAGCGGACCGTTGGGGAAAACTCCGGCGTTGTTCACCAGGATGTCCAGCCGGCCGAACGTCTCGACGACGGCGTCGACCGCGCGCCGTGCTGCGTCGGGTGCAGCGCTGTCGATCTGCAGGGCAAGGGCTTTCGCGCCGACGCCGGTGATCGCGTCGACCACTTCGGCCGCCCGCTCGGGCGATGAATGGTAGGTGAAGGCCACGTCGGCGCCTTCGGCTGCGAGGCGGCGCGCGATTGCCGCACCGATTCCGCGGCTGCCGCCGGTGACGAGTGCGGCCTTGGATGTCAACGCCTTCAACGCCATACCTGGCTCCAATCAATTTTGTAATGGATACTACAAATATAGACTGTTGGCATGCCCCGTCAACCCGCTGCCCGCCGCGGCCGGCCACGTGCGTTCGACCGTGACACCGCGCTGCAGGCAGCAATGGACGTGTTCTGGGAGCGTGGCTACGAAGGCACCCGGGTGAGTGACCTGACCGGCGCGATGGGGCTCAACGCGCCGAGCCTGTATGCGACCTTCGGCTCCAAGGAGGACCTGTTCCGCGAGGTGGTCGCGTATTACGGTGCCCCGGAACGTTCGCCGCTCATGATGGCGCTGCGACGTCCGGTTCCGATTCGGGACGCGGTCGAGGCCATGTTGCGCGACAGTGTGCGCCAGTACGCCGACCCTGACAGTCCACCCGGCTGCCTGATCGTGCTCGCGGGGATCGCGTATTCGACCGAGACCGAGACCTTGCGCGACCTGCTCAAGCGCTACCGGGACGAAGATCGCGCGCAGTTGCAGGCCCGGATCCGGGCGGCCGTGGCCGACGGCGAGCTACCCGCTGATGTGGATCCGCAGCGGCTCGCGTCGTTCCTGATCACCGTGCTTCACGGGCTGTCCATCCAGGCGAGGGACGGCACATCCCGGGCCGGCATGGATGCGGCCGTGGACCTGGCAATGCTGGCCTGGGACGGCGCGGTCGGGAATGCCGGCGCGAAAAGGTTTGGTACGCCGTGACTTACCAGTGCACGCCCGGCACCAGCCGGACCGCCCGCTTCACCGGGCGGGCCACCGTACGCGGGACCCGCAGGCTTCGGGCGCTGCGGACCGGCCGCTTCGGCCGCCGCTGCGTCAGTTCGACCGCCTGCGACTGAGGGCTCTCCCCGGCCTCGCCGCGCGCGGCCGCCGAGTCCGGGTAGCCCAGATACAGCTGGTGCAGGACGCGACGAGACAGTTTCGGGGTCAGGTAGTTACCGAAATCGGCGACGGTACCCAGCGGGGTGTCGATCCGGGCCGGCTTGTCCACCAGGCCGCGCACCACCATGGCAGCGGCATGCTCGGCCGAGATCGGCGGCACCGGATTGAGCTTGCGCGACGGCGCGATCATCGGCGTCTTCACCAGCGGCATATGGATATTGGTGAAGGTGATGTGATCCGAGAGGGTTTCGGTGCCGACCACCTCGGAGAAGGCGTCGAGCGCCGCCTTGGAAGGCAGGTAGGCGCTGTACTTCGGGGTATTGGCCTGCACGCCGGCGCTGGACACGTTGACCACATGGCCGAACCGGCGTTCTCGCCAGTGCGGCAGCAGCGCCAGCACCATGCGCACCGAACCGAAGTAGTTGACCGCCATCACCCGCTCGTAATCGTGCAACCGGTCCGTCGAGTTGGTCACCGAGCGGCGGATCGACCGGCCGGCGTTGTTCACCAGATAGTCGACGTGGCCGAACCGGCCGAGGATGTCCTTGACGGTGTGCTCGACCGACGCGGAATCGGTGACGTCACAGGTGAATGCGTAAGCCTGCCCGCCCGCTGCGCGAATCTCGGCGACCAGGTCGTCGAGTGCCTCACCGCTGCGGGCCAGGGCGAAGACGCAGGCACCGCGTTCGGCCACCGCGATCGCCGAGGCTCGGCCGATGCCGCTGGAGGCTCCGGTGATGATGACGTGCTTGCCGACCAGGGGGCCGGCCGGATCATCGCGACGGGCCCGGTCGGGATCGAGGTGTTCAGCCCAGTACCGCCATAGTTTCGGTGCGTACGAAGAGAATTCGGGCACGGAGATCCCGGTGCCGCGCAGCGCAGCGGTGGCGTTGTCCGCGGTGAAGGTCGGCCGTAACTCCGCCACGTCGAGCACGTCACCCGGAATGCCCAGCTGGGTGGCGACGATGTTGCGCACCGCCTTGACCCGGCCCCGCGCCCGCAACACGGGTGCCGCGGTCGCCCGCGGCAGCGAGCCGCGCAGCGGCGGCAGCCCGGCCTCGGCGGCCACGCCACGGTAGATGTCGCGCAGCCCGATGGTCTCGGGTGCGGTCAGGTGGAACGCCTCACCGTCCTTGCCGTCGGTATGCATCAGCGCGACCATCGCTTCAACGACGAAGTCCACCGGCACCACATTGGTCCGGCCCGAGTCGGGCAGCATCATCGGCGTGAACTTCGGAAGCGCCGCCAGCCGGGCCAGCACGCCGAAGAAGTAATACGGGCCGTCGATCTTGTCCATCTCGCCGGTTTGGGAATCGCCGACCACAACGGCCGGGCGGTACACCCGGTAGCGCAGGCCTGGCGTCGACCGCACCAGCAGTTCTGCCTCGAATTTGGTCTGGTGATATGGCGTCGGCAGGTCCTGGGCGACGTCGAAATCGTCCTCGGTGAACACGCCCCGGTGGTTTCCCGCCACCGCGATCGAGGACACGTGGTGCAACGTGGCGTCGAGGCGACGGGTCAGCCCGATCACCGCGCGGGTGCCCTCCACGTTGGCCGCCCGCTGTTCGGCTTCGCCGACCGTCATGTCGTAGATCGCCGCGCAGTGCACCACATGCGAGACGTCGCCCAGCTCGGCGATATCGGCGTCGGATAGCCCCAGGTCGGCCACTGTCAGGTCGCCGACCAGCGGTTTCACCCGCTCGTCCCAGTGTTCGGCCAGCCGCTCGAACCGCGTCAGCGACTCGCGGCGCACCAGCACCCACACCTCGGCGTCGGGTTCACGGGACAGAATCCGGCTGATCACTCGACGGCCAATAAACCCGGTACCGCCGGTAACGACATAACGCATGCGAGCCATCGTGGCCTTAGATCGGGCAAACGTCAACAAGGCCGGTCGACTCAACTATCGTCGGCACGCATGCCCCTCAATCCGGACGCCGTTGGCGAGACAACCGATCCGATTCCGTTCGACTGGACCGACCGCGACACCCTGCTGTACGCCATCGGCGTGGGCGCGGGCACCGATGACCTCGCCTTCACCACCGAGAACAGTCACGAGATCGAACAGCAGGTGTTGCCGACCTATGCGGTGATCGCCTGCTCGGCCTTTCCGGCGGCACTCAAGATCGGCACGTTCAACTTCGGCATGCTGCTGCACGGCTCGCAGGAGATCCGGTTGCACCGGCCACTGCCCCCGGCCGGGAAGCTCAGCGTGATCTCCGAGGTCGTCGACATCCAGGACAAGGGCGAGGGTAAGAACGCGGTGGTCATGCTCAAGGGCATCGGCACCGATCCGGCCAGCGGCGAGGTCGTCGCGGAAACCCTTACCACCGTGGTGATTCGGGGCGAAGGCGGGTTCGGCGGGCAGCAGGGGCAACGCCCCGTCGCGCCGCAGATTCCCGATCGCGACGCGGACGCCCGCGTGGCGTTGCCCACCCGCGAGGATCAGGCGCTGATCTATCGACTCTCGGGGGACCGCAACCCATTGCACAGCGATCCGTGGTTCGCGAAGAATCTGGCCGGGTTCCCGAAGCCGATCCTGCACGGTCTGTGCACCTACGGTGTGGCCGGGCGGGCGCTGGTCGCCGAACTCGGTGGCGGCGACGCCACGAAAGTCCATGCCGTCGCGGCGCGGTTCAGTTCTCCCGTGTTTCCGGGGGAGACGCTGACGACGTCGATCTGGCGCACCGAACCGGGGCGGGCCGTGTTCCGCACCGAGGCGGCCGGGCCCGACGGTGCCGATGCTCGACTCGTACTGGAGGACGGTGTCGCCGAGTATTCCGACTGATCCGGCAGGCGCAGCAATTTCGTAGAAGCGGCTGCATACCGCGTGGTGGATTGACAGGATCGAACCACTGAGGTCGCACGGCGGTGCGGGAATGGTGGTGGCAGATGACGCAGGTGAACCTGGTCGTTGGGTATCTGGCCACTCCCGGTGGCGCCGACGCACTCGCGTTGGCGGTTAGGTTCGCCCGAACGCTGGCCGCCGAGGTCCATGTCTGCATCGTGCTGCCACCCGACAACGCCCCGCCGGGCACCGTCCCCAAGGGTGGCTACGAGGAAGTACTGGCCGAGCAGGCGCAGGGCTGGCTGGACGATGCCCTGGGCCTGGTGCCCGACGACGTTGTGGCGCACACGCATCTGAGTTTCGACGAGTCGTACACCGACGGTCTGATCCGCGAAGCGCTGCGGCTTCAGGCGGTCGCAATCGTGGTCGGCGGTGCCGGTGGCGGGTTGATCGGCAGCTATTCGCTGGGATCGGTGGTCAACGAGCTGTTGCACGCCTCGCCGGTGCCGGTCGCGGTGGCGCCACGCGGAACCCGCGATTCGAAGGTCGAACGGGTGCATGAGATCACCTGTGCCATCGGTCAACGTCAGGGTTCGGATCTGTTGCTCGCCACCGCGGTACGGGCCAGCCGGGCCGCGGAGATCCCGCTGCGGTTGGTCTCGCTGGTCGCGCTCGATCCGACCTTCGGCTCGCTGCGCGGCGACACTGAAGCCGTGCGAGCCCACGCACTCGCGCACGCCGAACGGACCTTGGAGGCCGCCAGAAATGAACTGCCGGCGGATTTTCCGGTGTCCTCGACCATCGTGACCGGTCCCAGCGTCGAGGCCGCCGTCGAACAGTTGGGTTGGGACGACGGTGACATCATCATGGTCGGATCCAGCCGGCTCAGCGCGCCGCGACGGATCTTCCTCGGTTCCACGGCGGCCAAGATGTTGCGGGTGTTGGACGTGCCCATGGTGGTTGTGCCCCGGGACGAACTGAAAGACGGCGAGGATCACTCATGACGGAATCCGCGTCGCATCAGAAGCTCGAAGCCGCCGAGCACTCTGCCGGGCTGGTTTCCAAGGGCCTGGCCGCGGGCAAGGTCGGCACCTTCTCCGGTGCGATCCTCGGCATCTCGTGTGTGGCACCCGGATACACGCTGACCGCGAGCATCGGGTTGATCGTCGCCGCAGTCGGACTCAAGATGCCCGCGATCTTCATCGCCGGGTTCATCCCGATGTTCCTGACTGCCTACGCCTATCGCGAACTGAACTCGCGCGCACCTGACTGCGGGGCGTCGTTCACCTGGTCCACCAAGGCATTCGGCCCGTATGTCGGCTGGATGTGTGGGTGGGGCATGGTGGTCGCGTCCATCATCGTGCTGTCCAACCTCGCCGCCATCGCGGTGGAGTTCTTCTATCTGTTCATCGCTCGGATCACCAACCACCCGTCGATCGCCGAGCTCGCCGACAACAAGGCCATCAACATCATCACCACACTGGTGTTCCTGGTCATCGCGACTCTGGTCGCCAGTCGCGGCATCACCACCAGTGAACGCGTGCAGTACGTACTGGTCGGATTCCAGATGGTGGTGCTGTTGGCGTTCGCGGTGATGGCGTTCGTGCATGTGGGGCGCGGCGATGCGCCGGCCGGACTGTCATTCGACCTGGACTGGTTCAATCCGTTCAACGGACTTGCGCTGAGCGCCTTCGTGGTTGGGGTAACCGGATCGATCTTCGCCTTCTGGGGTTGGGACACCTGCCTGACCCTGGGGGAGGAGTCCAAAGATCCGACGAAGGTGCCGGGCCGGGCCGGGCTGCTGTGCGTTCTGTCCATCTTGGCGACGTATCTGCTGATCGCTGTCGCGGTCATGATGTACGCCGGTGTCGGGGAAACCGATCTGGGGCTGGGCAATCCGGACAATGCCGAGAACGTTTTCGCCGCGTTGGCGGATCCGGTGCTCGGCACCTATGCCGGGCCGCTGCTGTTTTTGGCGATCCTGGCTTCGTCGGTGGCCAGCCTGCAGACCACGTTCCTGCCTGCCGCACGGGCGATGTTGGCGATGGGCGCCTACAAGGCGTTCCCGCCGCGTTTCGCCGAGGTCAGCCCACGCTATCTGGTGCCGGTGTTCGCAACCGTCACCGCCGGCGTGGTCACCGGGGTGTTCTACACCGTGGTGAGCCTGCTCTCCGAGAGTGCGCTGCTGGATACCATTGCCGCTCTTGGCATCATGATCTGCTGGTACTACGGCATCACGGCGTTTGCCTGTGTCTGGTACTTCCGCCGTGAGCTGTTCGACAACGCCCACAACATGGTGTTCAAGTTCCTGTTTCCACTGCTCGGCGGAATCGTGCTGGCTGCGGTCTTCGTGATCTCGATCAAGGAGAGCATGGACCCGGAGAATGCCAGCGGCGCGGCGATCGGCGGCATCGGCCTGGTGTTCTTCATCGGCTTCGGCGTGCTGATCCTCGGTGCCGTGCTGATGATGGTCTGGCGGTCTCGCAGTCCCGCGTTCTTCCGGGGCGAAACCCTGCGGTACGACACGCCTTCACTCGTGGAGTAGAGCCCACCCCGGGACCGCGAAATCAACGAAATGGTCGCCCCCAGAAGGTTTTGCGACCACAGCGTTGATTTCGCGGTGAAGGTGCGGCTCAGCCGGCCGCGCCGCCGATGCCGGAGTTGCCCTTGTTGTGTGCCAGCTCGAACGGATCCAGCAGGTCCCACACCGTGGTCACGGCCTGGACCTTGAGTTCGGCGCCGGGCTCCTCCAGGTTGATCAAGTCGGCGATGATGTCGTAGCCGTAGTACACCGCTGACCCCGGCGGCGTGGTCTTGATCAGCTCGTTGATGATGGTCTGCCGGGCATCTCGCGCGGCGGGATCGTCACCCAGCGCGGGGGCCAGGCTGGGCAGAATCTTGCTGATCGGGATCACCGCGTTCACCCACGGCACGATCTGGGTGCCCCGGTAGATCTGCTCGGTCGCCTCGCGCACAAGCGGTTTGAGCTCGTTCGGCGCGGCGCCCATCAACGCATCCCGCAGATTCAGGATCTCGGGGGGAATGTCTTTCGGCTCGGGATCATTGTCGCGCAGCGGGTTGGGGTCCCACGGCGTAGCTGCCTGATCCTGGACCGCCGCGACCTTCGGGGTGACCGAGGTTTTGCTCGTCGGCTGCGCGACTGTCCGGGTATCCGGCTTTTCCGCCACCACGGGCGCCGGCTTGAGAGTTGCGGCCTGCTTGGGGGAGAACAGGTCCTTGAGCTTGGCGACCTCGCCGGCCTCGAACTCCTCGGCAGTGGGCTTCGGTTTGGGCGCGGCGGCCACCGGCTTGGCGGACTTGACGGTGTCGGTGACCTGGGCAGCGGCTTTGTCGATCTTGCCGGCACGCTTCTCGAGGTCGTCCCTGACGTTTTCTTTGACCTTGGCCAACGGGACCTTGGACAACGGCTTGGGGCGCTTGACCTCGCCGGCCTTGGCAACTCCGCGCTTGGGCCCGGCGTTGACGTGCTGGGATGTGCTGCCGGTCGACTCCTTGGGCGCACCGTCCGTCGAATCAGCGTGAGCAGTGCCCTGGCCGGCCACGGCGATCGCCGCGCCGACTCCTGCCGCCACCGCGACACCACCGACATAGCCGATGTATTTCGTTGACGCCATTGCCGTCCTTTCACAGCCGATCCCCAGCCCAGAGGCATCGTAGGGGGCTACGGCGTGATCGGCATCTCTTGGGTTGCATCGGGCTACACCTGGTGCCGCATACCGACCAGGCATCGAACAGACGTTCGATACACTGGTGAAGTGGGATGGCACAACGGGCCGCCGAGCTGGTCGGAGATGGAGCGGGTACTCACCGGCAAGCCCCGCCGTTCCGGCCTGCCATTGGGGCCCGCCGGCGACGGTGGGGACAGCCCGGCCTGGTCGCGCAAACGCGGCAGCTACCAGCCACCCGAGGTTTCCCGCACACCCGGCTCGGTGCCGTATGCCGAGCTGCACACGCACAGCGCCTACAGCTTCCTCGACGGGGCGAGCACGCCGGAGGAGTTGGTCGAGGAGGCGGCCCGGCTGAACCTGCGGGCCATCGCGCTGACCGATCACGACGGGCTCTACGGCGTGGTCCGGTTCGCCGAGGCGGCCCGGGAGTTGGACGTGGCCACGGTGTTCGGCGCCGAACTGTCGCTGGGGAACGTTCCCCGCACCGAGGATCCGGACCCACCCGGCCCGCATCTGCTGGTGCTGGCCCGCGGCCCGGAGGGGTATCGGCGGTTGTCTCGCGAGATCGCCAAGGCACACCTGGCCGGTGGTGAGAAGGGTAAGCCCCGCTACGACTTCGACGGGCTCACCGAGGCTGCCGGTGGGCACTGGCACATCCTCACGGGCTGTCGTAAAGGCCATGTCCGCCAGGCACTCTCGGAAGGCGGTCCGGAAGCTGCCGCCGCCGCGCTGGCGGATCTGGTGGACCGGTTCGGGGTCGACCGGGTCAGTATCGAACTCACCCATCATGGCCATCCATGTGACGACGAACGCAATGCCGTCCTGGCCGGGCTCGCGACGCGGTTCGGGATACCGGTGGTGGCCACCACCGGTGCGCACTTCGCGGCACCCGACCGAGGCCGGCTGGCCATGGCGATGGCGGCGATCCGGGCCCGCAACTCGATGGACACCGCGGCGGGCTGGCTGGCCCCGCTCGGCGGGTCCCACCTGCGTTCCGGGGAGGAGATGGTCCAGCGGTTCGGTACTGAGATCGTGACGGCCGCAGCCAATCTCGGTGAGCAGTGTGCCTTCGGCCTGGCGCTCATCGCTCCGCAGCTGCCGCCGTTCGACATCCCGGCCGGGCATACCGAGGACAGTTGGCTGCGGCATCTGGTCATGGCGGGAGCAGCCGAACGCTACGGGCCCGTCGACAATGCGAAAAAGGCCTATTCGCAGATAGAACACGAGTTGCGCATCATCGAGCAGCTGAAGTTTCCCGGCTATTTCCTGGTGGTGCACGACATCACCCGGTTCTGCCGGGACAACGACATCCTGTGTCAGGGCAGGGGATCGGCGGCCAACTCGGCGGTCTGCTACGCGCTCAAGGTCACCAACGTCGACCCGATCGCCAACGAGTTGCTGTTCGAACGGTTTCTGTCCCCGGCCCGCGACGGGCCGCCCGATATCGACATCGACATCGAATCGGACTTGCGCGAGAACGTTATCCAGTACGTCTACGAGCGTTACGGCCGTGACTACGCCGCCCAGGTGGCCAACGTCATCACCTACCGCGGACGCAGCGCGGTCCGCGACATGGCCAGGGCGTTGGGCTTCTCCCAGGGCCAGCAGGACGCCTGGAGCAAGCAGCTCAGCCGGTGGAACGGACGTCCGGACTCGCCGGAGGCGGAAGACATCCCGCAACCGGTGATCGAATTGGCCACTCAGATCGCCAATCTGCCCCGGCACCTCGGCATCCACTCGGGCGGCATGGTGATCTGTGACCGCCCGATCGCCGACGTGTGCCCGGTGGAGTGGGCCCGCATGGCCAACCGCAGCGTGTTGCAGTGGGACAAGGATGACTGCGCGGCAATCGGTTTGGTGAAGTTCGATCTGCTCGGCCTCGGCATGCTCTCGGCGCTGCACTACGCCATCGACCTGTTGGCCGAGCACAAGGGCATCGTCGTCGACCTGGCCAAATTGGATCTGTCCGAACCGGCGGTCTACGCGATGTTGCAGAAGGCCGACTCGGTAGGGGTGTTCCAGGTGGAGTCACGCGCGCAGATGGCCACCCTGCCCCGGCTCAAGCCGCGGGAGTTCTACGACCTGGTGGTCGAGGTGGCGCTGATCCGGCCGGGCCCGATCCAGGGCGGCTCGGTGCATCCGTATATCCGTCGCCGCAACGGACTTGAGCCCGTCACCTACGACCATCCGTCGATGGAGTCCGCACTGCGCAAGACGCTGGGCATCCCGTTGTTCCAGGAGCAGCTCATGCAATTGGCAGTCGACTGTGCGGGTTTCACCGCGGCCGAGGCCGACCAGCTGCGCCGGGCGATGGGTTCCAAACGCTCCACCGAGAAGATGCGGCGGCTACGCAGCCGGTTCTACGACGGCATGGCCGAGCTTCACGGGATCACCGGCGACGTGGCCGAGCAGATCTACGAGAAGCTGGAAGCGTTCGCCAATTTCGGTTTCCCGGAAAGTCATTCGCTGAGTTTCGCGTCGCTCGTCTTCTATTCGTCGTGGTTCAAGCTGCACCATCCGGCGGCGTTCTGCGCGGCTCTGCTGCGGGCTCAGCCGATGGGGTTCTACTCGCCGCAGTCCCTGGTTGCCGACGCCCGTCGGCACGGGGTGGTGGTGCACGGCCCTGACGTCAACGCATCCTTGGCCTATGCGACGTGCGAGAACCGCGGGATGGACGTGCGGTTGGGGCTGGGCAGTGTCCGCCACATCGGTGACGAGTTGGCGGGCAGGTTGGTCGATGAGCGAGATGCCAACGGGCCGTTCACCACCCTGATCGACCTGACCAACCGGGTGCAGCTGTCGGTGCCGCAGACCGAGGCGCTGGCCACTGCCGGTGCGCTGGGTTGTTTCGGGATCAGCCGGCGCGAGGCGCTGTGGGCGGCAGGTGCGGCGGCCACCCAGCGGCCCGACCGGCTGCCGGGGGTGGGCTCGTCCTCGCACGTGCCGCCGCTACCCGGGATGAGTGCGCTGGAGCTGTCGGCCGCTGACGTGTGGGCTACCGGTGTCTCACCGGACAGTTACCCCACCCAGTACCTGCGCGCCGACCTCGACGCCCTGGGCGTGATTCCCGCCGACAAGTTGCTGGACGTCGTCGACGGGACCCGAATTCTGGTTGCCGGGGCGGTGACTCACCGCCAGCGTCCGGCGACCGCGCAGGGGGTGACGTTCATGAACCTGGAAGACGAGACCGGGATGGTCAATGTGCTGTGTGCGCCGGGGGTGTGGGCGCGCTACCGCAAGCTGGCGCAGACGGCACCGGCGCTGGTGGTCCGCGGCATCGTGCAGAACGTCAGTGGTGCGGTCACCGTGATCGCCGACCGGATGGGGCCGGTAGAGCTGAGAGTCGGCTCCCGGTCACGAGACTTCCGCTGAGCGCGGAGTATCCGCGCTCAGACCGACTGGGTCGCTGTCCGGGTCGACGGTCGGAGCGGCGCTGTCCTCCAGCCCGGTCCGCAGCAGCGACCAGGCCAGCCGCCGCGCGGCGGTGGCCCGCTCGTGCAGGAGATGCTGGACGGCCGGGATGGGGTTGGTCTCCGGGGTCCGGCCCTCGACGACATCGGCGTGCAGATCCTCGGCGACCTGGATCGCCATCAGTACCGCGTCGTTGACCCGGTTGAGCGCATCCTGCAGGCGGTCGTCCTGGCTGAGCAGGTGGGCGTTGTCGAGCTCGACCGAAACGTCGCTCACCACCTGGCTGATCTGCCCGAAGAGCGCGTTCATCGCGGCTTCCCGTTCGGCGCGGTCAGGGTTGCGCAGCTGCGTCGCGCCTTCGGTCCACAGCGTCGCGAGCATCCGGGTGTGTGCGCCCACCGCGCGGGACACCTCGATCATCGCCTGCTTCTGCAGTTGTTCCAGCAGGTTGTTGCGTTCGATGCGGGCGAGTTCGTGCTGGGCCACCAGTTCGGCGTGGTGCAGTTTCTGCTGCGATTCCATCTGGGCCCGATGCCATTTCTGGGTCAGGGCGAGTTCCAGCGCCGACCGCTCGTCGGCGGCCGCCAGCTCACGGCGCAGCCGCTCGTCGGCCTGGGCGATGTCGTTCTTGGCCTGACGCTGGATGGTGAGGGTCAACCACATCGTCACCATCACGACGACGAAGACGACGCCACCGAAGAACCACTCGGCCTTACTGCCGGATGCTCCCGGGCCGAACACCAGATAACCGACGATCGCCAGGCCCGTCAGGCCGCCGCACACCAGCCATCCCTTGTTCGCCTTGGTGTCGACCGACGTCGGGTTGGGGGAGGCGGCTTGACCCACCACAGCCACCCGCATCGGCTCGGTCACCTCGCCCACCTGGTCGTAGTCCGGCGGGGCGCCCACTGAAGACTCAGCGGCCCTTGTCGATTCAGTTAGTCCGGCCATGTCGACCTCCCGTCGGCCAAGCCTGCCACCGTGCCGGCGTTCAGAGTAAGGCCACCCTCGACGCCGTGTGTTACCGGCCGGTGCACCCGCACCCGCATACCCTGTTTTTCGTCATTCTTCAAGTGCCCCTAGCGATGACGTGCCGCTCCGAAACCGCTAGTGTCATCGGCGTGCTCACCGTGAGCGGCGGTGAATCGGACCCGATGGTCCGGCAATCGGCCGCCCACTTTCTGTTGATCTGTTCGCTTGAGAATTGAGGGCCCATGGGACAAAACGCGACGCTGGAAGGTGATTCGGCGGTCATCGTCAGTCTGTCGGAAGCGGCGATGCACATGTATTCCGCTGCTATCGACGCACTGCCCTTCCCCGAGGACAAGAAGTTCCACAAGCGCGCCGACGTCGTCCTGTCCGGCCTGCGCAAGCTGCGTGCCTCGCTGGCCGAGGCGGCCAGCAGCAACCGGCCGTCTCCTGCGGTCATCGTGGCGCTCAGCGGGGTTCGTCAGCGCTATGACTCGCTGATGGCCCACGCCGCATCGGCTCCGGGTTCCTCTCTGGGACAGCAGATCTACGTCACCCGCGTCCACGCCAAGCTGTCGGCTCAGGAAGTCGCCAACGGCGCCGGTCTGCGCGACGGACTGCTCGACGAACTCGAGGCCGGCGCAACGCCGACCGATGCCGAGGCCGCCAAGATCCGCGACACCATCGCCGCGCTCGGCGGGTTGCCCGGCGACGATCACGGCATCCACGCCGTCCCGTCCTCGGTTGACTACGCGTCATCGGACGAGTCGCAGGCCAACGGCTGGGAGCCGGTCCTGGTCTCGGAGAACGCCGGCTGAAAAGCCCGTGCGCCGTCGTCGGTCAGGCGTCGGCGCGCAACCTCCATCGGTTAGCTGAGTTGTAGTGCAGCGCACGATGATTGGAAGCTCCCCAGCAAACTGCTGGGGAGCTTCTCTGGTTCGGCGAACGGTTGTAGTCTCGCGGCATGACAGCCGAACCAGACCTGAACTTGACCGTTGACGAACTCCTCACCACCACGCGCTCGGTGCGCAAACGTCTCGACTTCGAGAAGCCGGTCTCGCGCGAGGTGCTCATGGAATGTCTCGACCTGGCGCTTCAGGCCCCGACCGGGTCGAATGCACAAGGCTGGCAATGGGTTTTCGTCGAAGACCCGGCAAAGAAAAAGGCTCTGGCTGACATCTACCGGGCCAACGCGAACCCCTACCTCGACCTACCCAAGCCGCAGCGCGGCGACATCCGCGACCAGCAGATGGATGCGGTGACGAGTTCCGCCAGGTACCTCACTGACAACTTCGAGAAGGCGCCGGTGCTCATGATCCCGTGCCTCGAGGGCCGTCCCGACGGTGCACCCGCCGGCATGAGCGCATCGTTCTGGGGTTCCCTGCTCCCCGCGGTGTGGAGCTTCATGCTGGCGCTGCGGTCGCGGGGGCTGGGATCGGCCTGGACGACGCTGCACCTGCTCGGCGACGGCGAGAAGCAGGCTGCCGAACTGCTGGGCATCCCGTTCGATCGGTACGCCCAGGCGGGTCTGTTCCCGGTCGCCTACACCGTGGGCACCGATTTCAAGAAGGCCAAGCGTCTTCCCGCCGAGCAGTTCTCGCACTGGGACAGTTGGTGAGTCCGGGCGCCCTGGGGCGCCTGATGTCCGAGATGAAATTGTGAAGCCGGAGTATGAACACTCTGTGGGATTCGGGCGTGGGTCGCGTGTCGGCCCACGCCCGCGGCGTAACTAGACGCCGCCGGCGAACCCGTGTTGGCGCCAGGCCTCATAGGCGGCGACGGCCGCCGCATTCGACAAATTCAGCGACCTCCTGCCGGAGAGCATCGGAATGCGCACCTGCGCGGTGATATTGGGATCGGCCAGAGTTTGTGCATCCAGTCCGGTGGGTTCCGGGCCGAACATCAGTACGTCGCCGGGTTGGTAGGAGACGTCGGTGAACGACGTCGACGCGTGCGCGGTGAACGCGTAGACCCGGGCCGGCATCAGTGCGTGCCACGCCGCCGCCAGGTCAGCGTGCACCGTCACCGATGCCAGGTCGTGGTAGTCCAGGCCGGCCCGGCGCAGCTTGGGTTCGGACAGATCGAAACCCAGCGGCTCGACCAGATGCAGCTCGCATCCGGTGCCCGCCACCATCCGGATCGCATTGCCGGTGTTGGGTGCGATACGGGGAGAAAAGAACATCACCCGGAACATCCGATGATGATCGTATGGGGGACCGCCCGGTGACGAATCGGGATGCAATTCCAGGCGTGAATCAGCCTGCGAATCGGAGCGGGAAATCGGCAGGTGTTTGGGCAAGCACATCGCTGTTTGCTCGATTACCACACAACTCCGCTACAGCTCGGTCACGAACTCTGTCTGTTCAGTAAGAATTGTGGAAACGCTCGCGAGCTGCTGTCATACTCGTGCAATTGCCAAGGCGTTTGACGCCCGCCCCCGCGTGGGCGGAAACAGCAGGAAGTCTTATGAATCACGCCCCACGAGTAAATTGCGGCCACGCAGCCGGTAGTGCGGTTGGGCGCCGATGACTGCCTTTACGCAGCTGAAACAGGCTGACGGCACCCTCGTCGAATTCTCCCCAGCACCATCGGCTCCGGCCAAGCGCCCTTCGCGCTGGTCTCCGGCCAACTGGCCGGTCAGCCGGAAAGTCCTTGCCATCGTCCTCGTGCCGCTGATCCTGGCCGCGACGTTCGGTGGCTTGCGCATCTATGCCAGTGCCAGCGCTGCCGGAGATCTCCGGTTGGCCGCCGACCGGGCCGAATTGATTCCCGGTATCGACGACTACATGGCCGCCATGGAGGGTGTGCTCATCGCAGCTACCGAGGGTGGCGATGGGCAGGCCGCGATGTCCACTTTCAATGACCGGAAATTGGACCTGCAGCAACGTCTGGAAGCAACCGAGGTGGCCGAAGACGTCGGCCAGGCGGTGGGCAGTCTGCTCACCAAGGGGCCGGAACTCGTCGATGCCGTGATGTCGAATTCGATCGACCTCCGTCAGCGCATCCTCAACTACGGCCCGCTGCTGCTGACTGGGGAAGCTGCCATCACCGGTTCGGTGCACAGCAACCAGCAGTCGCTTCAAGCTCAGGTCGAGGCGCTGGCCCGGGCGGTCGGCGCGCGCGGGCAGATGGCCATCCAGCAGATGCTGGTCACTGCGGGCGGTGCCGAGCCGGAACCCTTGCTGCGTACCTCGATGATCACGATGGCCGGTACCGAACCGTCCACGGTCGCGGCACTGACCAAGGTCCTCGGAGGTGGCTCCGAGGAGGCGGCCACACTTCGCGCCGAGATGGTCAAGCGCATGGCGATGATGTCCAACCCGGGCATTCCGCTGGTCGGTAACCCGGACATGCTGGCCTCGCTGCAGGCCACCGACAAGATCGCCGGGCAGATCATCGAGAACACCACCTCGGCGATTCCGGCCGCGGTCGAGGCCCAGGCCAACGACGCCCGCAACGACGCGATCCGCGACGCGATCCTGGTTGCGACCGCCATCGTCAGCGCGATGGTCATCGTTTTGCTGGTGGCCCGCTCGCTGGTGCGTCCGCTGCGGACCCTTCGGGACAGCGCCCTACGGGTGGCCCATCAGGATCTGGCCAAGGAGATCGAACGGGTCCGCGCCGGCGGCGAGCTGGTTCCGGTCACCCCGATCCCGGTGCAGACCACCGAGGAGGTCGGCCAGGTGGCCCACGCCGTCGATGAGCTGCACGAGCAGGCGGTGTTCCTCGCCGGCGAGCAGGCGCAGCTGCAGTTGCAGGTCTCCGACATGTTCGAGACGTTGTCGCGGCGCAGCCGCTCACTGGTCGATCAGCAGTTGACGCTCATCGATCAGCTGGAACGCAACGAGGACAACCCGGAGCGCTTGGAGAGCCTGTTCCGGCTCGACCACCTGGCTGCCCGCATGCGCCGAAACGGCGCCAACCTGTTGGTGCTGTCCGGATCCAAGCTGGCCCGCGAACACAGCCGCCCGGTCCCGCTGGCGACGGTGATCAACGCCGCGGCCTCGGAGGTGGAGGACTACACGCGCGTCGTCACCGCTTCGGTGGCCGACGTCGAGATTGCCGGTGCCGTAGCCGGCGACTTGATCCACATGCTGGCCGAGCTGCTCGACAATGCGCTGCGCTATTCGCCGCCGATCTCGCAGGTGCGGGTGTCGGCCGTGCACGCCGCCAAGGGTGCGTTGGTGATCGAGGTCAGCGACGTCGGCCTCGGCATGACCGAGGCCGACCTGCGGGTCGCCAACACCCGTCTGCAGTCCGGCGGCGAGGTCAACCCCTACACCGCACGCCACATGGGTCTGTTCGTGGTCGGACGACTGGCCACCCAGCACGGTCTGGTGGTGCGGCTGCGCAGCACCGTCGCCGAGGAACCGAGCTCGGGCACGACGGCGGGGGTGTACGTTCCGGCGACGCTGTTGGCTCGCGACGGCGGCGACGCCGTCGACGAGCTGCCCTATGGCATGCCCGTCGATGCCCATGCCGGGATCGCCACGGCGTTGTCGTTGGACGCCGATCCCGCCGACACCTCTATGTTCGGCTCCGGTCTCGACGAGCCTCATGTCAACGGTGCCGATGTTCCGTTCGACCTGCTGCCTCAGCGCAGTCCGGGAGCCAGCGGTATCTCGGAACTACCGGGCACGCTGGCCCCCCAACCGGAACCCGAGGCCGAGGAACCGGCTGAGGAGTCCGAGGACGAACCGGTCAGCGAGTGGCCGCAGCAGTGGCCGGTGCACACCGAAGAGAGTGCGGCCCTGGCCAAGGGCCAAATCGGCGCAGCGGCGGAGCCGGCTTCGGACACAGCCGCGGACACAGGGGCCGACACCGCGGCCGACGAAGACGCGGAGCCCGGACGTCTGTCACCCACCAACACGTCGTCGTTCTTCGCCTCGCGCGGCCAAGCCGCCACGAACGGCGTCAACGGTCTCAATGGTGTCAACGGTCTGAATGGCCACGGCGACCTCAACGGCCACAGCGACCTCAACGGGGTCAACGGTGTGCACATACCGGATCCCGGCGAGGGACCGGAAGAACCCGTCGAAGCGCCCCAGTCCGAAAGCGCAGAGGTCGAGGGCGACTCGATCTATCAGTCGATGGTCTCGGAATTCGAGATCGACCCGACGACGCACGTGCGCAGCGCCGACCTGGACTGGAAGACCGTCTGGGAGAAGGGCTGGTCGGTGGCTGCCGCGGCGCAGGACGCGCCCGTCGAGGAGCACACCGAGGAAGGCCTGCCCATGCGTACGCCGGGCGCCCGGCTGGTGCCGGGTGGCGTCGCCGCCGCGGTCGGGGTGGCCGGCGAGTCCAACGGTCGTCACCGCAACGGTGGAGTACACCGCACCGACGACGGCTTCGAGGCGGTAGCATCGGCAGACGAACCTGACAGCGGCATGTTCGCGGCGTTCAAACCGCGTGACCCCGAGGCTGTCCGTACGAGCACCAGCAACCTTTTCGGAGGCGTGCACGCCGGACGATCGCATGCCCGTGAGACCAGAGGAACCGATAACGAATGACCCGTCCGACGCAGCGCGACTCCCTGGACTGGCTCGTGTCCAAGTTCGCCCGCGAGGTATCCGGGGTGTCCCACGCGGTGCTGGTTTCGGCCGACGGACTGCTGATGGCTGCCAGCGAACACATGCCGGTCGAGCGGGCCGACCAGCTCGCCGCGGTCTCCTCCGGCCTGGCGAGCCTGGCCACCGGTGCCTCCCAGTTGTTCAACGGCGGTCACGTGATGCAGTCGGTGGTCGAGATGGAGAACGGCTACCTGCTGCTCATGCGGGTGGGCGACGGCTCCAACCTGGCTACCCTGACCGCCCCGTCGTGTGACATCGGGCAGGTCGGCTACGAGATGGCGATTCTGGTCGAACGGGTCGGCGCGGTGGTGCAGTCTTCGCGCCGTACACCGCAGCCGTCCTGAGTCCCCGACCCCTTCTGCCCTTCGCGAGGTGCCTGTGGACGAACCGGAAACTACTGACCGTCCGAGTCTGGTGCGGCCGTACACGCTGACGGCCGGCCGCACCGACTCGCGCGTGCACCTTCCGCTGGAAGCGCCGATACAAAAAACCGACACGACACGTGAACCGCGCTGGACTGGGCACGATGTGCGCGCACAGATCGTAGAGTTGTGCACCGGCAGTCCATCGGTTGCCGAGATTGCCGCTCATTTATCTCTCCCGCTCGGCGTGGCGCGCGTGCTGATCGGGGACTTGGTGACGCAGGGTTATCTACGGGTGGAAGCCACCCTTGATGATTCGGCTAGCTTCGACGAACGCCGCGAATTGATTGGAAGGACCCTGCGTGGCCTACGAGCACTCTGAACCCCGCTCGGCCTCCGGCGGCGGCGCCCCCCGACGTGGGGCCGCCTCGACGAAGATCGTCATTTCTGGCGGGTTCGGGGCAGGGAAGACGACATTCGTCGGTGCGGTCTCCGAGATCATGCCGCTGCGCACAGAAGCGTTGGTCACCAACGTGTCTGAGGGCGTCGACGCCCTGGACGGCACCCCGGACAAGCGCACCACGACGGTCGCCATGGACTTCGGCCGCATCACGCTGGACGAGGATCTGGTGCTCTACCTGTTCGGCACCCCCGGCCAGCGACGGTTCTGGTTCATGTGGGACGACCTGGTGCGCGGCGCGATCGGGGCGATCATCCTGGTCGACGTGCGGCGCCTGCAGGACAGCTTCGCGGCGGTCGACTTCTTCGAGGCCCGCAAGCTGCCGTTCATCGTCGCGGTGAACGAGTTCGACGACGCGCCAAAGCATCCCACCCAGGCAGTCCGCAAGGCTCTGGCACTGCCGGAGCACATCCCGGTGGTCGCCGTGGACGCCCGTGACCGCAACTCGGCCAAGGCTGCGCTGATCGCGGTCACCGAGTACTCGTTGACGACGATGTCGGCGTTGCCCGGCTGAGGCGTGGTAGCTGACGAAACCGCCTGGGCGGATAGGGAATTCACAGGTCACGACTTCCGCGAGGAAGATCTGAGCCGGTTGCGCACCGAGCGGGTGGTGTTCACCGAGTGCGATTTCAGCGGTGTCGACATGTCCGAGTCGCAACATTTCGGCTCGGCGTTCCGCAACTGCACGTTCCGCCGCGCCACGCTGTGGCACAGCGAGTTCACCAACTGCAGCCTGCTGGGTTCGGTGTTCACCGAGTGCCGGCTGCGGCCGATCAAGATCGTGGAATCGGACCTGACGCTGGCCGTGCTGGGCGGCTGCGATCTGCGCAACGTCGACCTGTCGGACTGCCGCTTGCGGGAGGCCAGTCTGGTCGGTGTGGACCTGCGCGAGGCGGTGCTACGGCAGGCGGACCTGACCGGCGCACGCGTGCAGGACGCCAAGCTCGATGAGGCCGATCTGCGTGGTGCCCGCGTCGACCCCACCTTCTGGACCACTGCGAAGCTGCGCGGCGCCAAGATCGACATCTCCCAGGCGCTGGCCTACTCCGCTGCCCACGGCCTCGACGTCCACGGCGGCTGACCTTTCCGCGCTGTTGGCGCGCAACCATTGGCGCGTCGCGCCCGCGCTTTGTCGCGCCCCGCTTTGTCACGCCCCGCTTTGTCGCGCCCCGCTTTGTCACGCCAGAGTGGCTCTCGGCGCCGAGCGTCACGCCAGAGTGACGCCCCGGCACGCTCCGACACCGCTTTGTCACGCCAGAGTGGCACCCGATGCCGAGCGCCACTCCAGCGTGACAATGGGGAACCAGCGGGTTAGCAGCAGCGGGGCAGACAGCGCCGCACCCAGCGGGTCGGGGGACCGAAGCGCGTCAGGCCGATTTCAGCCGGATCCGCCAGCGGACGAACCCGGTGTAGACGATGCAGATCAGCACGAGGATGCCGATGTTGATCAGCCACACCGACGGGGTGTGCTTCCAGTGCGAGTCGGCGGGCAGCAGCGGTGGCGGCACCAGGCGGGTCAGGTCGATGGTCGATGCCGAGGCTGCGAAGCCCCAGCGCGCCGGGGTGATCCAGGACAACTGATCCAGCACGACCCGGTCGGTCACCGGGATCATGCCGCCGGAGAACACCAGCTGGCTCATCACCGTCACCACCAGCAGCGGCATGATCTGTTCCGCTGAACGGGCGAGTGCCGAAAGCGCGAGCCCGACCATCGCCGAGGCCACACACGTCATCGAGATGTCGATGAACAATTCGAGGTTGCGGCCGCCGAGGAACGCACCTCTGTCGACGGCGCCAGGGCCCCAGCCCTTTCCGAGGATCGTGATCACCGTGACGATGGCGGACTGGATGACCGCGAACACCGCGAAGACTGCGATCTTGGCCATCAGGTACGCCGTCGTCGACAGGCCGACGGCCTGTTCACGCCGGAAGATCGCCTGCTCACCGATCAGTGCCCGGATGGTCAGCGCGGTGCCCATGAAGATTGCGCCGACGTTGAGCATCACCAGGATCTGGCCCGGTTCGTTGGGCGCTTCACCGCCTTGGACGGCCGGCACCGGCAGACCGAACCCGACATCACCGGGCACCGACAACGACAGCACACCCATGATGAACGGCAGCATCAACAGGAACGCGGTGTAGCCGCGGTCGGACACGATCAGCCGGACTTGTCGTCGGGCGATCGTGGACAGCTGGCGGAACAGGCTGGTGTGCGTCGGCTCGCCGAGGCTCTCCGGTTTCTCGGCGGGCGGTTTCGGCGGCGGAGGGCCGTGCTTGGCGAGGTACCGCTGCTTGGCTCCTTCAGGGTCGCCCGCGACGGTGCTGAAGATGTCGGCCCAGTTGGTGGTGCCGAGTTCCTCGCCGATCTGGTCGGGTGGCCCGCAGAATGCGGTCTTCCCACCGGGCGCCAGCAGCAGCACCTGATCGCACACGTCCAGATACGTCAGGGAGTGGGTGATGACGAGCACGACGCGGCCGGCGTCGGCGAGCTGACGCAGCATCGTCATGACCTGGCGGTCCAGCGCCGGGTCCAGTCCCGACGTCGGTTCGTCGAGGATCAGCAGCGACGGACCGGTCAACAGTTCCAGGGCAACCGAGGCGCGTTTGCGCTGCCCGCCGGACAGCTTCTCGACCCGAGTGTCGAGATGTTTGGTCATCTCGAGTTCTTCGAGCACCTGCATGACGACCTGTTCACGGTCGGCTTTGGTGGTGTCCGGCGGGAGTCGCAGTTCGGCGGCGTACATGAGTGCCTGCCGGACGGTGAGCTGGCCGTGCACGACGTCGTCCTGAGGCACCATGCCGATTCGGGATCGCAGCGAGGCGTACTCGGCGTGGACGTCGTGGCCCTCGAACGTGACCGTGCCGCTGGTCGGATGGGTCAGGCCGGCGACCTGGCGGGCGAACGTCGACTTGCCCGCACCTGACGGGCCGATGACGGCGGTCAGCATGCCGGGTCGTGCGTCGAGCGAGATGTTCTCGAGCAGCGTCTTGTTGCCCTCGATCGTCCAGGTCAGGGCCCGGACCTCGAGCCCCCCGGTACGGGTGTCGGCCTCGGTCTCGCTGCGGCGCACCAGGGTGCCGCCGGAGAACACCAGGTCGACGTTGCCGATGGTGACCACGTCGCCGTCATGCAGGATCGCGGAGTCCACGCGGGCGCCGTTGACGAACGTGCCGTTGATGCTGCGTTCGTCGCGGATCGCGGTGCCGCCGGTCATCGGGATCAACGTGGCGTGATGCCGCGAGGCCAGCACATCGGGGATGACGATGTCGTTGTCGGTTTCGCGGCCGATCTTCACCGCGCCTGCCGGGGCCGGGCTGGGGCGTCCGGGGCGCAGGATCTTGAGCATGCTGGTCGCGATGTTGCCGCCGGACTCACTGCTGCCGCGGACGCTGGCGGCCGGCCCCATCGTCGTCGGCGCCGCGCCCGGGTTCGAGTTGCGAACGGGAGGGGGCTGATAGGCCTGTGGACCGCTGGGGTGGCCGGTCTGCGGGCCACTCGGGTAGCCGGATTGCGGCCCGCTCGGGTAACCGCCCTGTGGGCCGCTGGAATACCCGGTGGGTGGCGTCGGGTAGCGAGGTTGTGGGCCCGACGAGAAGCCGGGGCGCTGGGCGGCGGGCGGCTGGCCGTACTGCTGTCGGCCGGGCGCGGCCTGGGTGGGCCAGGCGCCGCTCGGCCGGTTCGCGATCGGTACTGCCGCTGTCGGCGTGCGGCCGACGGACCCCTCCTGGACCCGGCCGACCTCGAAGGTCAGCTGTGGTCCGTCCGGGTTGCCGATGTTGACGACCTGGCCGTCATGGATGTCGAGCGTGGGCACCCGGCGGCCGTTGGCGTACATGCCGTTGAGGCTGCCGTTGTCGATCGCGACCCATCGGCCTTGGTCGAAGCGCAGCACCAGGTGGGCACGCGAGATCAGCGGGTGGGCGATGCGGACGTCGGCGCGGAGGTCTCGGCCGATGACGACATCGTTGCCCGGGGCAAAGGTACGGGTCGACCCGTCGTAACGAACGGTCAGCGCAGGGCTCATCGCGCTCAACTCTATCTGTTGTTCTCACCGGGGCTGGGCCGTTGCGGGGGTGTGGCGGCGTGTGACGATGGCACGCATGGGTTCTGAAGGGGCGCAGAAGGTGGCCGTCCGGGTGCTCGGCGCGCTGCGGCAGGTGGGCATTGTGCTGGCCGGTGCGGCGGCGGTGTGGTTGGTGTGGGCCTTGGCGCTGAGCGCCTGGGCGCGGCTGGTTGCGCCGCGCAGTGCAGGTGAAAGCGCCTGGTACACGCTCAACCTGCACCGCTGGGGCGACGCGTTGCCGAATCGGATGGCGCTGGTGGTGACCATGATCGTGGTGGTGCTGATCGCGGCGATGGCCTACAGCGTCTGGCGCGGACGCACCGACCGTGATCTGGCGGCCACCCCGGCCGGCGCCGCGGGTGTGGCGGCATTACTGGTCATCGCTTACGTCAGTCAGGGCATCCCGGCGTTCTACCGCCGGGTGATGGACAGCGCCCCGGTCACCGCGGCGTTGCCTCTCGGTGCGGCGTCGTGGTGGTTGTGCCTGGCCGGTGCGGCGGCGACGTTCCTGGCCGCGCGAGCGTTCCCGCGGTTGGAACGCGGCTCGGTGAAGTTGCTGGCGGTCGGCGCAGCGATCGCCGTCGTGGTTGCCGCGGTGGTGACCGTCGGCGCCTCACGCGCCGGTGACGACGGGCGCTTCGTCGACGCGTCGACGGCGGCAGCTACCGATGTGCCCGCGATTCCCGCCGCGTTGGGGAAGCGGACGTTCACCGTGTCGTTGCCTGACGCGTTCGGCGACAAACACGTGTCGTTATACGACATCGATTCGGCCGGAGCCGGTTTCGTCGTGTATCAGAACGGCCGCATCACGGCCTACGGTTCCGACGGCAAGGAGCGGTGGCACTACGCCCGTACCGGGCCGGCGGAGATCGGCGTCAATGGGATGCGGGTGGTCGACGACGGCGCCACGGTGTTGGCGTTCATCGATGGTGGCCTGGTCGGTCTGGATGCAATCACCGGTGAGCAACTGTGGACCAGTGGCGATGACGCCCTGACCACGGCGGCCCGCGGACGTTTTCGCGCCGCGACCGGGCCGTTCATCGTGGCGTGGAACGACGAGCGCATCTGGTCCCGGTACGACGGCCGGACCGGCCGCGCGTTGTGGAGCGTGCCCGCTCCGCATCCCGGATGCGGAATGGTCGAACCCGTGGTGGCCGCCTCCGGCGTGGTGTCCGCAGTTCAATGTGAGGACGGCAAGGTCTGGTTGAGCGTGCTCGATCCCGAGACCGGCCAAATCGGTTGGGACACATTGCTGACGGAGCGAAAGATCGACCCGAAGGCGCCGCTCGAGCAGCGCTATCTGAGATTGTCGGACCGGCCGGCCAACGGCATCGGAGTCTTCATTTCCATTCTGGGATCCGGAACACCCGCGGATGTCAGGTATGCCGATATCGTTCACCGCACTGTCAGCCCGTTGCCTGCGGATGAGCGTCTGGCCGAGTCCTATGGTCCCGGTGATGATTTCGTGGTGTGGTATCTCGACGATCGGGCTACCCGGCTGACCCTGTTCGGTGCTGACGGTCGTCAACGGTGCCAGCTTCCCGACGGCCTCGAGCCGGCTCGCTCGACGGTGCCGAGTCGGCGGGTCGATCAACCTGCCTACGTGGCGTTCCCCGACACCCTGGTCCTCGCCGACCGGGGCGCCGCGGGATCACTGCGCACCTTCGACTCGAAGACCTGCGCTGAGACCGCAACGGTGCCAGCTCAATCGGTGGAGGGCTTCGTCCCGTCCCCGGGTGCGGTGTTGGTGTTGCGGAGCGAGGGGAAGACGCTGCAGATCGACGGGTACAGCGGCTAAGCCGGCGTAGTGGCCAGGGCCGGCACGGCTTCTGCCGGGTAGCGGTCCTGGGCGTCCCAGACGTCCCAGGTCTGCACCGCCCAGAACACCGCGAAAAGCACGATGAGGATGAGTTCGACGGTGATCACGCCGAAATGCCATCCCAGGATCAGCAACACGACGCCGGCCACGACGGTGACGAGCATGAGCGCGGCGATGGTCGCGTAGAACCGGGCCAGGTGCTGTCGCACCGCGGCCCGCGCGTAGCACGCGTGGTAGACCGCCACGAGCGTGATGGCCAAGAACATCGCCACCGCGGCAATGACGTGTGCATGCTCGGCGAACCAGTCCCACAGCATCAGCGGGGCGCCGGCGATCGCGATGGCCAACAGCGCTGTCGGGAGCCACTTTTCGACCCGAAGCAGCGCAGTGGCAACGGTCTTCCACAGGGTGGCGGCCTCGGCACAGGACGGTTCGGACGGCACGGGCGGCACTTGCGGGCGCCGCCAGCGGTCCAGCGCCAGATACATCCCGGTGCCGACGGCGACGGCCACGAACAACGCGGCGACATTGTTGGCGACGCCGCCGAAGGGGTCGGCCACGCTGGGAAGCCATGGCTGACACAGGTCGTCGCCGGGGCCGGTCGGTACCAGCGCCACGATGAAGGCCATGAAACCGGAGTAATTGAGCAGTGCGTCCTCACCCACCCGGCTGCCCTTGTAGGCGATCAGGCAGATGCCGATGGCGCACAGGGACGCCAGGAACACCGCGTGGGTGCGGGTGTAGAAGAACGCGCTGATCGACCCCTGCGGGCAGGTGTGTGCCCAGGTCAATGCCAGCGAGGTCAACAGGAACACCACCAGCGCCACCAGGCCGACCCGCACGTAGCGGTAGGTCACCATGGTGTCGCTGACGGCGTCTGTGCTCACTTCACGAGTGTGTCCGGGGCTCCCGTCACCACGCAATGGGTATGGCTGTAGATCGTCGGCATGCACTCGTTGCAGTGCGTGCAAAGCGATTTGACCGAACCCTTTTCGTCCTCTGCCTTGATCCGGTTGAGCAGATCGGGCTCGGCGAGTAGTGCGCGGCCCATCGCGACAAAGTCGAAACCCGCCGCCATCGCCCGGTCCATGGTCTCCCGGTTGGTGATGCCGCCCAGCAGGATGATGGGCATGGTCAGCTCGGCGCGGAACTTCTCGGCGTCGCGCATCAGATACGCCTCGTGGTACGGGTATTCGCGGAAGAACTTGTTGCCGCTCATCCGGATGCCCCAGCTGATCGGTGGCTTGAAGTTGGCCGCGAACTCCTTGACCGGAGCGCCGCCGCGGAACAGGTACATCGGGTTGACCAGCGAGCTACCTGCGGTGAGCTCGATGGCGTCCAGTCCGCCGTCCTCCTCGAGCCACTTCGCGGTCTGCAGCGACTCGTCGATCGGGATACCGCCGCGGATGCCGTCGCTCATGTTGAGCTTGGCGATGACGGCGATCTTCCTGTCGCCGTGCTTGTCGACGGCGTCGCGCACCGCGCGCACCACACCGCGGGCCACCTTCGCCCGGTTCTCCAGTGAACCGCCGAACTCGTCGGTGCGTCGGTTGATCAGGGGGGACAGGAACGAGCTGGCCAGATAGTTGTGGCCGAGGTGGACCTCGACCGCGTCGAATCCGGCGTCGATGGCCAGCCGTGCGGCATTGGCATGTGCTTCGGTGACATCGCGGATGTCCTCGATCGAGGCCTTCTTGGCGAACCGCATCGACAGCGGGTTGAAGAACCGCACCGGCGCCAGCGCCTTGGCCTTGTTGGTGCGCGAGTTGGCGACCGGCCCGGCGTGGCCGATCTGGGCACTGATGGCCGCGCCCTCGGCGTGGATGGTCTCGGTGAGTTTGGTGAGTCCGGGCACGGCCTCGGGCCGCATCCAGATCTGCCAGCCGTCGGTGCGGCCGCCGGGGGAGACCGCGCAGTACGCGACGGTGGTCATGCCGACGCCGCCGGCCGCGGGCAGGCGGTGATAGTTGATCAAATCATCGGTGACCAGCGCATTGGGTGTGGATGCTTCGAAGGTGGCGGCCTTGATGATGCGGTTGCGCAGCGTCACCGGGCCGAGTTTGGCCTCACTGAATACGTCAGTGAACACATTGGGCTGGGTGTTCATATGCTGAGCCTGCCACGCGGCTGACACAATGGCACCCGTGGGTTCCATTGTGTTGGACGGTAAGGCGACGCGCGACGAGATCTTCGTTGATCTCAAGCAGCGCGTCGCGAAATTGACCGAAGCGGGCCGGACGCCCGGGCTCGGGACCGTGTTGGTCGGTGACGACCCCGGTTCGCAGGCTTACGTGCGCGGCAAGCATGCCGACTGCGCCAAGGTCGGGATCAACTCGATCCGCCGCGACCTGCCTGCCGACATCACCCAGGCGCAGCTCGACGAGACCATCGACGAGCTCAACGCCAACCCGGAGTGCACGGGCTACATCGTGCAGCTTCCGCTGCCGAAGCATCTGGACGAGAACGCCGCGTTGGAGCGCATCGATCCGGCCAAGGACGCCGACGGTCTGCATCCGACCAACCTGGGCCGGCTCGTGCTGGGCAAGGAAGCGGCTCTTCCCTGCACGCCTCGCGGCATCGTGCACCTGCTGCGGCGGTTCGACGTGCCGATCGCCGGAGCGCATGTCGTGGTGATCGGGCGCGGGGTGACGGTCGGCCGGCCGATGGGCCTGTTGCTCACCCGGCGCTCGGAGAACGCGACGGTCACGCTGTGCCACACGGGTACCCGCGATCTGCCCGCTCTGACGCGGCAGGCCGACATCATCATCGCCGCGGTCGGGGTGCCGCACATGGTGACCGCCGACATGGTCAAGCCCGGTGCCGCCGTCGTCGACGTCGGTGTGAGCCGGGTGGACGGCAAGCTCACCGGTGACGTCGCGCCCGACGTCTGGGACGTGGCCGGGCACGTGTCACCCAACCCGGGCGGGGTGGGGCCCCTGACGCGGGCGTTCCTGCTGACCAACGTCGTCGAGGCCGAAGAGTCGAAACTGGCGTGACAGTGAACGAGTTCGTCCGCAAGGTGTTCGCCGGCCAGTGGCCGATCCTCGTGGTCGGGCTGATCTTCATCGCGGCCTTCGCCTTGGTGGTGGCGGGCTATTGGCGCCGCGGCGCGCTGGTCATCGGGATCGGCGTGGGCGCGGCCGCAGCGCTCCGGCTGGCCCTGACCGATGACCGGGCCGGACTTCTGGTGGTGCGTTCGCGGACCATCGACTTCACGACCACCGCGACGGTGAGTGCCATCGTGCTCTACATCGCGTGGACCATCGACCCGCTCGGCACCTCGTAATTCTCTCGACCGAGTGGCCAGTTATTGCACTGAACTGACGAAAGTCCGTGTCATAACTGGCCTTTCGGCGCGGATCAACTCAATTTCAGCGCGGCCGCCACGATCGGCTTGGCCCACTCCAGCGTGTTCGACAGATCGGCCGGACCGACGATCTCGCCGCGGGCCACATGTAGCACCAGGACCGGCAGTGGCGCGTGCTCACCGGCCGGATCGGCGTCCGCGGAGTTGTCGTAGACGCGGAGTTCGGTGACCACCGGGAGTAACTGCACGAGGTTCTGCCTGCTGTGCCGCCACCGGCGCCGGATCGACGATTCCGGGATGTCATGACCGCCGGCGCCCACCCGGTGCCGGACCCGCTCGATGTGCAGCTCGGGGGAGGCCAGCCCGACGTACCAGATCCGCACCTCGAATCCCGCGGCGATGGCTTCAGTCAACAGTCGGGGGATGGTGCTGCCGGCGAGGGTGGATTCGATGGCCAGGTCGAGCTTTTCGGCGATGGCGCGTTCCAGTAGCCGCTTGCCCTGATGCCAGGCCAGGCTGTTCGCCCGGGTCTGGTCGAGCTCGGGATTGGCGGCCATCAGCTGGCGAGCGGCTTCGTCGGGGTTGAAGTAGTCGCCTCCGAACGAGCGGATGGTGGCACCGCCGATGCTGCTCTTGCCGGCGCCGTTGACCCCGGCAAGGACGTAGATGCAAGGCACCTGAGGGGCTCAGCCTCGTTGTGCCGATTGCGCCGCGGCGCCCAGCTGTTCGGGTGTTGCGTCGAATGCAGCAGCCATGGCTGTCTTGGATTCGGGCGTCTGCATGCGTTCCAGCAGGGTGTCGAATTCCTCGGTCAGCTCGTCGAGGGCCGGGGCGTTGGCGCGGGTGAGCGCTTCGAACTCGGCGTAGGACACGAGCACTGCCTTGGGGGCGTTGTGTTTGGTGATCGTGACGGCGCCGCCGAGGGCAGCCTGTTCGACGATCGCGGCGAACTCGTTCTTGAACCGGGTAGCCGCGACGGACGGTACGTCGACGAGCTCGCCGGCGCGGTTGCGGAAAGTCAGAGTTGTCATATGGCCATTTTAGCCATTTTGGCTATTTCAGCCACCCTGATACTCACAGGAAATGCCCAGTAGGCAATCTTGCCCAGTAGGCAATAATTCGCCTACCGTGGTGGCATGGAACCGGGACTGCGGGAACGCAAGAAGCTCGACACGCGACGGGCGCTGAGTGATGCGGCGCTGACGCTGGCGTTCGAGCGGGGCCTCGAGAATGTCACCCGCGAAGACATCGCCAATCTGGCCGGGGTCTCGCTGCGCACCTTCACCAACTACTTCGCCGGCAAGTTCGACGCGCTGGCCTACCGGCAGCAGGAGCGCTTGCGGCGCAGTATCGACCTGTTGCGCTCGCGCCCGGCCGATGAACCGTTGTGGACCGCCATCACCGAATCGGTGGTTAATCCGGTGGACGCCGACATGTCCGACGTCTACGGTGTGGAGAACGCGCTGCCGACGCGTCAGCAGTTGGCCGAGGTCCGAAAACTGCTGATGATCCCGGAGATTCGCGATGCGACCTTCCGGGGGATGTCCGACGAGTGGGTGGCGGCAATCGCCGAGCGGACCGGCACCGACCCGGAACGTGACATGTACCCGCGGCTGGTGGCCGCCGTGGTGCGTGCCGTCGGCGATGTCGCGATGGACGAGTACGGGATCGCCGATCCGCCAGTGTCTTTCACATCACTACTGCGTAGAGGGTTCGCGGCGGTGGCCGCGGGCCTGCCGGAACCAGGAGGGAACTCATGAACGAGAACAAGGTGGACGTCGTCGTCTCCGGTGCCGGACCCAACGGTCTGCTGGTGGCCGGTGAGTTGGCGCTGGCCGGTGTGCGGCCGGTGGTGTTGGAGCAGCTGCCTGAGCCTAGTGAGGAGCTCAAGGCGAACGGCATTGTCGGGCAGGCCAACCGCGTGCTCGACCTGCGGGGCCTGTACCGGACGCTCAGCGGAACGGACGATGCTCCGGAGCCGATGGGGGGCTACATCTTCGCGGGCATGCAGGTGCCGTTCGCCGATGTCATCGACAATCCGATGTACGGCATGCTGATTCAGCAGCCCAAGGTCGTGCGCCAACTCGTGGAGTGGGTACAGGGGCTGGGGGTCGAGATCCGGTGGGGGCATGAGCTCGTCGATCTCCGGCACGAATCCGACGGCGTCACCTTGGAGGTCGCCGCACCCGCGGGGAACTACCGGCTGTCGACCACCTATCTCGTCGGCGCCGACGGGGGCCGCAGTCCGGTCAGGAAGAAGGCCGGCATCGAATTCCCCGGGCTGACCACCGAGATGGTCGCGAGAGTGGCCCACATCAGCCTGCCGGATGAGTTGCGCGCGGGCTACGGCCAACTGAACATCCCTGGAGTTGGACGAATCCCGTTCGGACACAATCGCTTCGACAATGGTGTGCTGATCTACGCCGAGTTCCAGGAGGGGCGGTCGATGCTGGGGACCATCGAGTACGGCTCCGTGCTGCCCGAGGATGCACCGGAGCTGACGATCGACGAGTTGCGCGCGAGCGCGAGGCGAGTGGTCGGTGCCGATCTGCCGATCGAACCCCCAGACGGGCCGGGACCGCATGCTCTGCGACGGATCAACGGCCAGAACACCCGTCAGGCGGAGCGGTACCGCGCCGGCAACGTCTTCCTGGTGGGAGACGCCGCCCACGTGCATTCGGCGATGGGCGGCCCTGGTCTGAACCTGGGACTGCAGGATGCGATGAACCTCGGCTGGAAACTGGCCGCCACAGTGCAGGGCCGGGCACCTGACGGCCTGCTGGACAGCTATCACAGCGAGCGCTGGCCGGCCGGGCAGCGGGTGATGATGCACTCGATGTCCCAGGCCGCCCTGATGGCCTCGGGGCCCGAAGTCACCGCGCTGCGACAGCTTTTCGGCGAACTCCTGGCGACGCCGGACGGCGCGGCGCACATCGCCGGGGTCCTGGCCGGCTCGGACGTCCGGTACGACGTCGATGACGAGCACCGGCTGTCCGGATACTTCGTGCCTGATTTCGTCCTGGATGACGGGCGCCGTATCGCCGAGCTGCTGCAGTCGGGGAGGCCGTTGTTGCTCGACCTGTCCGGCGGCGATTGCGCCGACGTGATCGAGGGCTGGCGCGACCGGCTGGACGTGACGGTGGCGACCGCACAAGACCGGCCCGCTGCGTTTCTGCTGATCCGGCCTGACGGCTATGTCGCCTGGGCGGCAGACGAACTCGCCGAAACCGACCAGGACCGGCTACGTGGTGCGCTGCAGCGTTGGTTCGGGCCGGAAGCGGAACTGGATGCGCTCAGCGCCTGAGGGCGCGGCGCAAGACGGCGGGGTGGCGGGCGATCTTCGGTCCGAGCAGGAGTGCGAAGACCGTGGTCGCGAGCCACGGCCGCAGGTGCGGGCGCAGTCGCCGAATCTGGCCGTTGTCGTCGAGTTCGAGCACCAGCGCGTCGGTGATGGTGACGCCTGCGACCCTGCCTTCGCTGACCGCCACGCGAATCGGTCCCTCGCCGATCGGTTCCTGCCATGACAGCTGCCCCAGGCCTCCGTACACCCCGGTGAGCAGCGAGCGGAGATCGTCGTGTCCGCGGAACACCATCCGGCCGGACAACGGCGAGATGAGTTCCGCGTCCGGGGCCAGCGTGGCCATCGCCCGGTCGATGTCGTTGGTACGGGTGGCCTCGCAGAACGCGTTGACCGAGTCTGTCGTCGTTGTCATCGCCCCATCCTTCAGTCACTTGCGAATTGCAACCCACCCTAATCTCTGTTCATTGCAATTCGCAATGGACTACGGTTCGGGTGTGCCCAAACAGTCCTTCGGCGATATCGCGTGCTCGATTGCGCGCGCGGTCGACGTGGTCGGGCAACGCTGGACTCCGTTGATCTTGCGTGACCTGTTCGCGGGGTTGACGCGGTTCGAGGACATCCGCCGCGACCTCGGTATCGCGTCGAACATCCTGGCCGCGCGTCTCGACGAACTCGAAGGCCACGGAGTCGTGGAACGACGGCAGTATCAGAGCGCGCCACCGCGGTACGAGTACCTGCTCACCGACAAAGGCCGCGATCTCTACCCGGTGATCGCAACGCTGGTGGCGTGGGGGGACAAGTGGCTGGCCGGGTCGGATGGACCGCCGGCCGTACTTGTTCACGACGAATGTGGTTGTGTCACAACAGCGAAGACGGTATGCGCCCAGTGTGGCGGAGAACTCAGCGCAGACACCACCACCGCCACGGCCGGTCCAGGTGCGCGGCCCGGCCCGGGCACCGCCGTCATCGGCGAGTTCATCGGGGGCCGCGACGCCTAGCTCGGTCGACCTCAGTCGAGCGTGGCTCCGATACACACGGTGACGTAGGGCAGCGCCAGGCCCGACGAATGGGCCAGCGCCGGGTGGGTGGACAGCAGTTCGCGGACCTGCTCCAGTGTCTGGGTGCGCACCCGCTCCGGTGAGGTGATGCAGTAGCTGCGCGAGGCCACCAGATCGATGAGTGCCTGGGGCGTCAGATAACTCGTCCACTCCACCTGGTGACGTTCGATCGCGCCGAACGGTTCACCCAGTGCCACCTCGCTGTTGGGATCATGTTCGGGCCCGATGATGCGGCCCAGATCCTTGACCCAGCCCGACCGCTCGTCGCGGGTGTTCCACACCAGACCTAGTCGACCGCCCGGGCGCAGCACCCGGCTGACCTCCTTGACCGCCCGCTCCGGGTCGAACCAGTGCCACGCCTGGGCCACCAGCACCGCGTCGACGCTGTTGTCGGCCAGTGGAATCTCCTCGGCGGTACCGAGCAGTGCCGGGGTGTCCGGCAATGAGTTCGTCAGCAGCTCAAGCATTTCCGGAATGGGGTCGACGGCGATGACGTCCAGCCCGCGCTCGACGAGCCGGGTGGTCAGCTTGCCGGTACCTGCGCCCAGATCCAGCACGTCGTGGGCACCCTCGGGTAGCAGCCAGTCGATCGCCTCCGGCGGATACGACGGCCGGCCGCGTTCGTAGGCGGCGGCCTCTGAGCCGAAGGACAGGGAACGCGCCTTGGGTGAACTCACCGCTGTGCCAGCTCCAGTGTGCGGCGGATCAATTTACCCACCACCTCCGTCTCGACCAGGAAGCCGTCGTGGCCGAACGCTGAGTCGACCACGTCGAGGCCGTTGCAGCCCGGCAGCAACTCGGCCAGTTCCTGTTGCAGCCGGATGGGGTAGAGCCGGTCGGAGGTGATCCCGCCGACGATGACGGGCACCGGACAGCTACGCAGTGCGCTGGCGACTCCGCCGCGTCCGCGGCCCACATCGTGGGTGGACAGCGCATCCGAGAGAGTCACATAGGTGCCAGGGTCGAATCGGCGGGCCAGTTTGCCGCCCTGGTACTCGAGGTAGCTCTGCACCCCGTAACGCCCGCCGTCGGTCGGGTCCTCGTCGCCCTGGGCGTCGTTTCCGAAGCGGTCGTCGAGTTCCTCTTCACCGCGATAGGTCAGGTGCGCGAAGCGCCGGGCGATCTCCATTCCGGCCGACGGTGACCGGCCGGTGTCGTAGTAATCACCGCCCTGCCAGTCCGGATCGGCCTTGATCGCGGCCACCTGGGTGCTCTGGGTGCCGATCTGGTCGGCGGTCGCACGGGCCCCGACGGCCAGTACCAACCCGGCCCGAACCTCGTCGGGGTGCCCGACGAGCCATTCCAGCGCTCGGGCGCCGCCCATCGACCCGCCGACCACCGCGGCGACCTCGGTGATACCGAGGGCGGCCAGTGCAGCCCGGTCGGCCTCGACCTGGTCGCGGATTGTGATCTGGGGAAACCGTGAGCCCCATGGCTTTCCGTCGGGGGCAAGGGAACCCGGTCCGGTCGAGCCCTGGCAGCCGCCGAGCACGTTGGTCGAGATCGCGCACCACTGGTCGGTATCGATCGGGGCGCCCGGTCCGGCCACCCCGTCCCACCAACCCGCGGTCGGATGGCCGTCGCCGGCCGGTCCGGTGACATGGGAGTCGCCGGTCAGCGCGTGCAGCACCATCACCACGTTGTCGCGTGCGGGGGACAGCTTGCCCCAGCGCTGCACGGCGATCGACACGTCGGGCAGGACAGTGCCGTTCTCCAGCGTCAGGGCACCGATGTGCACCACGCTGATCTCGCCTTCGGCGGGCAACGGGACGGTGGACACGGCGGGTTCTTCGGTGATCGTCATGCCGGTCTTCTCTCGCCGTCCTACACCGTCGCCGCAGTCTGCGCGACGCCGCTGAACGGACGGGCGGCGGCGAATCCCTGCTCCAGGTCGGCCAGGATGTCGTCGATGCCCTCGATACCGACGGCCAGCCGCACCAGGCCGGGGGTCACGCCGGTGGACAGCTGCTCCTCGGGGGAGAGCTGTGCGTGCGTGGTCGAGGCGGGGTGGATCACCAACGAGCGCACGTCACCGATGTTGGCGACGTGGCTGTGCAACGTGAGGGCGTTGACGAACGCCTTGCCCGCTTCCACACCGCCCGCCAACTCGAATGCCAGCACGGCGCCGGTGCCCTTGGGTGCCAGCTTCTGCCCCAGCTCATACCAGGGAGAGGTGGGGAGTCCGGCGTAATTCACCGAGGTGACGCCGGAGTGCCCGGCCAGGTACTCGGCGACCTTCTGCGCATTGGCCACGTGGCGTTCAACACGCAGCGACAGCGTTTCCAATCCCTGCGCGATCAAAAAGGCGTTGAACGGCGACAGGGCGCTGCCCAGATCGCGCAGCAGCTGCACGCGGGCCTTGAGCGCGTAGGCGGGTGCGCCGAGCTCGGCGAAGATCACGCCGTGGTAGCTGGGGTCCGGCTCGGTGAACCCCGGGAAGCGTCCGTTGGTCCAGTCGAAGTTGCCACTGTCGACGATCACACCGGCAATCGCCGAACCGTGCCCGCCCAGGTACTTGGTGGCCGAGTGCACCACGATGTCGGCGCCGAGGGCGATGGGCTGGATCAGGTAGGGCGTGGCGATGGTGTTGTCGACGATCAGCGGGACACCGTTCTCGTGTGCCACGGCGGACACGTTCGGGATGTCGAGGATGTCGATCTGGGGGTTGGAGATCGTCTCGGCGAAGAAGGCCTTGGTGTTCGGCCGCACGGCCGCCCGCCATGAGTCGGGAGCATCAGGGTCTTTGACGAAGCTGACCTCGATGCCGAGCTTGGGCAGCGTGTAGTGGAAGAGGTTGTACGTGCCGCCGTACAGGCGTGGGCTGGACACGATGTGGTCACCGGCGCCGGCCAGGTTGAGGATGGCGAAAGTCTCGGCGGCCTGCCCGGAGGACAGCAGCAGCGCGGCGACGCCGCCTTCGAGTGCGGCGATGCGCTGCTCGACCACGTCGGTCGTGGGATTCATGATCCGGGTGTAGATGTTGCCCGGCTCGGCCAGCCCGAACAGGGCGGCCGCGTGGTCGGTGTCGCGGAACGTATAGGACGTCGTCTGGTAGATCGGCAGGGCGCGGGCGTTGGTGGCGCTGTCCGGCGTCTGACCGGCATGGACCTGCTTGGTCTCGAACGACCAGTTTTCGGCGGTTGTCATGGCTTGATGTCTCCTCCGGGTGAGGGGATGAGGAAGGTAGGGGTGTGGGTCGGCTACCGGACGTCTCGCTCGTCGACTACGACGACACGCGAACATCGACAGTTCATGGACACATACACATGGCTGGCCTCCATCAGGTTTCCCTGTCTGTCTGGGGGCCCGTACCTTCGGACCCGCGCTTGCCTTACAGCCGCGAACGACTGCTCAACCTGGTCATCACCCGGGGCACCCCACCGCGGTTGGAGGGTTGCCGGCCAGCAAGCCGGGGCTTGATGCTGACACTCATGACCGGCCTGCAGCTTATCGCAACGCGCTGAGGCGGTGCCAGTCGGTTCTTCAGCGTGTTTGCCGGTTCTGCGCGGACGGGACTGAAACACGTTCGGTTCGGCGGGTGCGTGGAGGTGTCGGGCGCCTGAACGTAAGCCAAAGTTACTGGTCAGTAATGAAAGCTGCTCCTTCGCGGCGATCCGCTCCCTTGTAGTCTGGCCCGCGATAACAGAGCAGCGAATAACCGCGGGTGAGAACGAGTGATCCTCGTCCAACCCAGACTGACGCCGGGAGAGCAACCATGACTGCCCAGCAGCCGACCATCATCTACACGCTGACCGACGAGGCGCCGCTGCTTGCGACGTACTCCTTCTTGCCGATCATCCGCGCCTTTGCAGAGCCGGCGGGTATCGATATCCAGACCAGTGACATCTCGGTTGCGGCCCGCATCCTGGCCGAATTCGGTGACTACCTGACCGACGACCAGAAGGTCCCGGACAACCTGGGCGAACTGGGGCGTCTCACTCAGCTGCCCGAAACCAACATCATCAAGCTGCCCAACATCAGCGCGTCGGTCCCGCAGCTCGTGGCCGCGGTCAAGGAGTTGCAGGAAAAGGGCTACGCGGTGCCCGACTTCCCGGGCGACCCGAAGACCGACGAGGAGAAGGCGATCCGCGATCGCTACTCGAAGATCCTCGGCAGCGCAGTGAACCCCGTTCTGCGTGAAGGCAACTCGGACCGCCGCGCTCCCAAGGCGGTCAAGGAATACGCGCGCAAACACCCGCACAGCATGGGCGAGTGGTCGCAGGCGTCGCGTACCCACGTGGCCACCATGAAGACCGGCGACTTCTACCACGGTGAGAAGTCGATGACCCTGGACAAGGCGCGCAACGTACGCATGGAGCTGGAGACGTCCGGCGGCGAGACCATCGTGCTCAAGCCCGAGGTGAAGCTCGACGAGGGCGACGTCATCGACTCGATGTACATGAGCAAGAAGGCGCTGATCGAGTTCTACGAGGAGCAGATCGAGGACGCCTACAAGACGGGCGTGATGTTCTCGCTGCACGTCAAGGCGACCATGATGAAGGTCAGCCACCCGATCGTGTTCGGCCACGCCGTCAAGGTCTTCTACAAGGACGCCTTCGCCAAGCACGAGAAGCTGTTCGACGAGCTCGGGGTCAACGTCAACAACGGTCTGTCGGATCTCTACAGCAAGATCGAGGCGCTGCCGGCCTCGCAGCGGGAAGAGATCATCGAGGACCTGCACCGCTGCCACGAGCACCGGCCCGAACTGGCCATGGTGGATTCGGCCAAGGGCATCTCGAACTTCCACTCGCCGTCGGACGTCATCGTCGACGCGTCGATGCCGGCCATGATCCGCCTCGGCGGCAAGATGTACGGCGCCGACGGCCGCACCAAGGACACCAAGGCGGTCAACCCGGAGTCGACCTTCTCCCGGATGTACCAGGAAGTGATCAACTTCTGTAAGACCCACGGTCAGTTCGACCCGACCACGATGGGCACGGTGCCCAACGTCGGCCTGATGGCGCAGAAGGCCGAGGAGTACGGCAGCCACGACAAGACCTTCGAGATCCCGCAGGCCGGTGTCGCCAAGATCGTCGACATCGATTCCGGTGAGGTGCTGCTGAGCCAGGAGGTCGAGGAGGGCGACATCTGGCGGATGCCGATCGTCAAGGATGCCCCGATTCGCGACTGGGTCAAGCTGGCCGTCAACCGGGCTCGGTTGTCCGGTATGCCTGCCGTGTTCTGGCTCGATGACGAGCGCCCGCACGAGAACGAGCTGCGCAAGAAGGTCAAGGCCTACCTCAAGGAAGAGGACACCGAGGGCCTGGAGATCACGATCCTGCCGCAGGTCTGGGCCATGCGCTACACCCTGGAGCGGCTGATCCGCGGCAAGGACACCATCTCGGTGACCGGCAACATCCTGCGTGACTACCTGACCGACCTGTTCCCGATCCTGGAGTTGGGTACCAGCGCCAAGATGCTCTCGATCGTGCCGCTGATGGCCGGTGGCGGGCTGTACGAGACCGGTGCGGGCGGCTCGGCCCCCAAGCACGTCCATCAGCTGGTGGAAGAGAACCACCTGCGTTGGGACTCGCTCGGCGAATTCCTGGCGCTGGGCGCCAGCCTGGAGGACCTCGGCAACAAGACCGACAACGCCAAGGCCAAGGTGCTGGCCGCCGCGCTGGACACCGCGACCGGAGAGTTGTTGAACGAGAACAAGTCTCCCTCGCGCAAGACCGGTGAGCTGGACAACCGCGGCAGCCAGTTCTACCTGGCGCTGTACTGGGCGCAGGCACTGGCCGAGCAGACCGAGGACAAGGAACTGGCCGCGCACTTCGCGCCGCTGGCCAAGTCTCTCGGCGAGCACGAACAGGCCATCGTCGCCGAACTCAATGCGGCGCAGGGCAAGCCGGCCGACATCGGCGGCTACTACTACCCGGATGCCGAGAAGACCGCTGCGGTGATGCGTCCGAGCAAGACGCTCAACGACGCGTTGGCGGCTTCCGAGAAGGCTTAGGTGGCAAGTCAGGGCGGCGACGGGATATCCCGGCGCCGCCCGGACTGCTGTCTGGCGGTCAGTCCTTGGCGCCTGCGGACGCGGGCTAGCCTGTCGCGCGCGTTTGGTCCGTGTGCCGGTCGACGAACTCGGTGATCAGCCGGGTGATGGTGTCGGGTGCCTCGAACATCGGGACGTGTCCCACACCTTTCAGCGTGGTGACCACGGCATCGGGTGCCAGGCTCTTGGTGAAGTGCCGGGTGAATCGAGGCGCGGGCAGCACCCGGTCCTTCTCGCAGATCACGAGTTGGGTTGGGGTCCGCGAGTTCTTGATCTCCATCAGTCCCGCGGTGGTCAGTGCCTTGAGCATGAGCTTGAAGTAGGCCGGGCAGTGTGCCAGATCGTCGATCAGATCGCGACGGTCGCTGTCGTTGAGTACCTCGGGGGTCGCGCTCACGGCCAGATATGAGATCTGCTTCGTCATCGGGAGTTTGAGCAGCTGCTGGCGCAACACCGCGGTGGACAGCACGACCGGCAGGGCCGCCATGAACTTGGCGATGATCTCGTACTTCGCCGGGGTGAACCGCGACCAGCCTCCCGCGGGAGCGATGCCGGTCAGCGTGCGGGCCCGGCCACGGCGTTCCAGTTCGAAGGCCACCCAGCCGCCGAGCGAGTTCCCGACGATGTGCGCGGTGCACCAGCCCAGCTCGTCGAGCCGGCGTTCGACGTCGTCCGCCAGGGTTGCGACGTCGAGAAGCATCGGGGCATGCGGACCGCCGTGGTGGCCGGCCATGGTGGGCGCGAACACCTCGTAGCGCCCGGTCTGCGCGAGTTGGGGTGCGACGTACTTCCACACGCTCTGCGACAGCAGGAACGGGTGCAGCAGCAGGATCGGTTCGCCTGATCCAAGGTGAATGGGGGCACGTTCAGCCATGTCGCCCGACATTAAGGTGATACCGCCGGTACCGCAAGGGCCTGTCGGTGCGGATCGGTAGGGTCTGGGCGTGGCATCTCCGGCACCTCTGACTGTCAGCACCATCAACGTCAACGGCATTCGCGCCGCGGTCAAGCAGCGGTCCACCGAGAATCTGGGCCTGCTGCCCTGGCTGAAGGAAACCGAGGCGGAGGTGGTGTGCCTGCAGGAGACCCGCGCCGACGACGAGCAGCTCAACGATGCCCTGGCCCCAGCTCTGGCCGACGGGTGGAATCTGGCCTCGGCCGTCCCGCATGTCAAGGGCCGCAACGGGGTTGCGGTGTTGTCCCGGCACCCCATCGAGGCTGCGCGACTGTTGATGTCCGACGAGTTCGAGGCCCACGGCCGCTACCTCGAGGTGGACACCGCGGGAGTGACGGTGGCCAGCGTGTACGTCCCGACGGGCGAGGCGGAGACGGACCGTCAGCTGGAGAAGGAACGGTTCATGGCCACCGTCGCCGCCCGGATGGCCGAGCTGCTGGAGCATGACGCGGTGCTGTGCGGGGACTGGAACATCGCCCACACCGAGAACGACATCAAGAACTGGAAGGGCAACGTCAAGAAGGCCGGCTTCCTGCCCGGTGAGCGGGCCTGGCTCACCGAACTCTTGGGCACCGGCTGGGTGGATGTGGTGCGGGTGCTACATCCCGACGTGGCCGGACCGTACAGCTGGTGGTCGTGGCGCGGTAAGGCTTTCGACAACGACGCCGGCTGGCGCATCGACTACCACCTGGCCAGCCCAACCTTGGCCGGCCGGGCGACCACAGCCCGGGTGGACCGGGCCGAGTTGTACGCGCTGCGGTGGTCGGATCACTCACCCGTGACGGTCAACTACGGCTGAGGCCAGCTCGGCCTCCGGCCGAGATGCAGCAGGACCTTCTCGAAATCCGTTGCGGCCGCGGCGTCGACCGCGCGGTCGAACGGTGAGGCCGCACTGTCACGGAAGTCCCCGTCGGGAATCCCCATGACCAGTGGCAGCAATGCGGTGACAGCGTCGTCGGGCAGTTGGTACGGCATACCCATCGAAGCCGCGACATCCCACCCGTGGACGGCGTAGTCGACGAAGTGGAAGCCGATCGCCAGGGCGCCGGGGAACGTCGCATCCGGACCGAACTCGGGCAAGGTGAACGTTGCCTCGGTGATTCCGTCGGCGGCGAACGCGTCCAGCACCTCGTGGGCAGCGGCGGCATAGGTGCCGGCCGGGTCGGCGCGGACGGCGTCGGCCACCGTCGCCACCTGCCATACCGCTTCGTCGGCGCCATTTCCGCGCGCGGCCGCGGCGAATCCGTGGTGCTGCACGGTCATGTGGGCCAGCAGGTCGGCGAGCGTCCACCCGGTGCAGGGAGTGGGCCGGTCCAGGTCGGACGCGCGGACCGCGTCGACGGCTTCGACGGAGCGCAGCACGGCGACGCGGTGAAAGGTACGTGGGTCTATTTCAATAGTAGGCATACGCTTACGATAAGCGTGAGCACATCATATGGCAACGCCTACGCTGATCAGGGTGTCGAAGCGTCCGGATCTGGCAGCCATGCTCGCCCCGCTGTTGCGGGAGCTGATGGCCGCCGAACAACCGGTCCTCGACGCTCACGGTGTGTCGATGTGGGGTTACGTCGTCCTGCTCGCCCTCGACCGGTCCTCGGTGCGGACGCAGGCGGCGCTGGCCGAGTCGATCGGCGCGGACAAGACCCGCATCATCCGCACCCTCGATGACCTGCAGCAGCAGGGCTTCATCGAGCGCGAGGCCGATCCCGACGACCGTCGGGTCCGGCTGTTGGGCATCACCGAGGCGGGCCGGGCCGTCAAGGATGCGGTCCAACGGGAGATCCAGCGCGGGGAGGAGCGCTGGCTGGGCGAGCTGACTGCCGAGGAGCGAAAAGTGTTCTTGCGGGTCCTGCAGCGGCTGACCCCTGAATAATGCGGATGACGCCAGTGCGAAAATCAACAGCATCATGAGTAGCGGAAGCAAACAGGTCGTATTCTCGGGCGCTCAGCCCACCTCGGACTCCCTGCACCTCGGTAATGCCCTGGGTGCCGTCACGCACTGGGCGCAGCTACAGGATGGGTACGAGGCGTTCTTCTGCGTCGTCGACCAGCACGCCATCACCGTGCCGCAGGATCCCGAGACCCTGCGTCGGCGCACGCTGGTGACCGCCGCGCAGTACCTGGCGCTGGGCATCGATCCGGCGCGCAGCACCGTGTTCGTCCAGAGCCATGTCCCCGAGCACAGCCAATTGGCTTGGGTGCTCGGATGTTTCACCGGCTTCGGCCAGGCATCGCGGATGACACAGTTCAAGGACAAGTCGCAGAAGCAGGGTGCGGACGCCACCACCGTGGGCCTGTTCACCTATCCGGTGCTGATGGCCGCCGACGTCCTGCTCTACGACACCGATCTGGTGCCGGTCGGAGAGGATCAGCGTCAGCACCTGGAGCTGGCCCGCGACCTGGCGCAGCGGTTCAACGCCCGGTTCCCCGACACGTTCGTGGTGCCCGAGGCGATGATTCCGAAGGCCACGGCCAAGATCTACGACCTGCAGGATCCGTCGGCGAAGATGAGCAAGTCTGCGGCGTCCGATGCCGGGCTGATCAGCCTGCTCGACGATCCGAAGGCCACAGCCAAGAAGATCCGCTCCGCGGTGACCGACAGCGAGCGTGAGATCCGGTTCGATCAGGAGAACAAGCCGGGTATCTCCAACCTGCTCACCATCCAGTCTGCGGTGACCGGGGCCGACATCGACAAGCTGGTCGAAGGCTATGCGGGCCGCGGCTACGGCGATCTCAAGAAGGAGACCGCCGAGGCCGTGGTCGAGTTCGTCACGCCGATCAAGACCAGGGTCGATGAACTCCTGGCCGATCCGACCGAACTCCAGTCGGTTCTGGCCGCCGGGGCGGAACACGCCCGGGAGGTCGCGGGGAAGACCCTCGCCCGGGTTTACGACAAGATAGGGTTTCTCCAGCAAACGTGATGAGTGGCCAGGGGAGGGTCGGCGGTGAACGAGCCGGAGAAGCCGGGATTACTGGCACGGGCCCGCGCCCGCTTCCCCTGGTTCGACCACGTGATGCGGGCGCAGGAGCGCTATAACGACTGCAACGGCAACTTCTACGCCGCTGGCATCACCTATTTCACGATCTTCGCCCTGTTCCCGCTACTGATGGTCGGGTTCGCCGCCGGTGGCTTCCTGCTGTCGCGCCGTCCGGATCTGCTCGAAGAAATCGAGCATCGGATCCGTGAGGCGGTGTCCGGTGACCTCGGCCAGCAACTGGTCACGCTGATGGACTCGGCCATCGCCTCGCGCGGCACGGTCGGCGTGATCGGCCTTGCGACCGCGGCGTGGGCCGGACTGGGCTGGATGGCCAATCTGCGTGAGGCACTGAGCCAGATGTGGGAGCAACACGCCGAGTCCAGCTTCGTCGGCAACAAGCTGTCGGATCTGCTCGCACTGGTGTCGGCGTTCCTGGCGATGGTGGTCACCATCGGGCTGACCGTGCTCGGGGACCCCTCCTTGATGCGGAAGATATTGCGCTGGATCGGCCTTCACGACGGCGCCCTACTCGGCGGCGGGTTGCGCGTCATCTCGATCGCGGTGTCGGTCTCGATCTCGTGGCTGTTGTTCACCTGGATCATCTCCCGGTTGCCGCGCGAACCGGTGCCGTTCCGCCGGTCGATCCGGGCCGGCCTCCTGGCTGCCGTGGGTTTCGAGATCTTCAAGCAGGTGGCGTCGATCTACCTGCAGTCCGTGCTGAACGGCCCGGCTGGGGCGACGTTCGGCCCCGTGCTGGGCTTGATGGTGTTCGCCTATGTCACCGCGCGGCTGATCTTGTTCGCGACGGCCTGGGCGGCGACGTCCACGGAGAGCCTGGCCGAGGCGCCGGTGCCACCGCCGGATCCTGCGCAGATCGTCACCAGGGTGCAGGTCCACGAGGGGATCGGGGTGACCGGAGCCTTGGCCGCGGCCGCCATGGGAGCCATTGGTGCTCTGGGGCTTTCGCGCCTGCTGCGCCGCTAGTGGCGGACGGCCGGTGGTCGGTGGCTGCGGCTCACCCACGGCTTTGTCACGCTGGAGTGGCGCCGGCGGTCGAGCGTCACGCTGGAGTGCGCACCCGCCGCACTTTGTCACGCTGGAGTGGCGCCGGCGGTCGACAGCCACGCTGGCGTGACAAAGCGGGGCGGGAAGACGTCTAGTGGCTGACGGCCTTGAGGCCCACGATGCAGCCGACGACGCCGAGCATCAGTAGAACCTTGATGACCGACGCGGACTCGGCGCCGGTGATCATGGCGAAGGCGATGGTGAGCACCGCGCCGATGCCGACCCAGATCGCATAGCTGGTGCCGGGCGGCAGGCTGCGCATCGCGATTGCCAGCCCGATCATCGACAACACAAGGGCCACACCGAAAATCACCGACGGAACCAGACGGGTGAAACCCTCTGTCTTGCTCAGGGCAGTCGCCCAGACCGCTTCCAGGACACCTGAGACGACGAGAATCAGCCATGCCATGGCACACCTCCAAACACCCCGTCTTGTCGCTGGCCGGGTACGGGTGCGCCTCGTCCGGTGCCATGTGCTGGCGACTCCCATTGTAACAACGACGTAACATTGCGGGCTGTGAGCTTGGCAACCACCTGGTCGCGGTCGATCGGCATCGATGTCCCAATCGTCAACGCGCCGATGGGCGGTGCGGCAGGAGGCCGGCTGGCCGCCGCGGTCTCGGCTGCCGGCGGTCTGGGCATGGTCGGCATGGGCAGCTCGGCGACAGCTGACCAGTTGACCGCCGAGTTGGCTCAACTCGACGGGCAGCGATTCGGAATTGGCCTGGTGCACTGGGTTGCCCAGGATCGGCCCGATCTGTTCGACGTGGCCTTGGCCGCCCAGCCGGCGCTGTTGAGCGTGAGCTTCGGGGATGACTGGCACTGGGTGCGTCGGGCGCATGATGCGGGCCTCACGGTGACAACCCAGGTGGCGACGGTCGATGCCGCCCGGCGTGCAGTCGACGCCGGTGTCGACGTGGTGGTGGCCCGGGGCGCCGAAGGTGGCGGCCACGGTGAGCCAACGGTCGGGACGCTGCCGCTGTTGACCGAGGTACTCGACGCCGTCGACATACCGGTACTGGCCGCCGGCGGGATCTCCTCACCGCGCGCGGTGGCTGCGGTGCTGGCGGCGGGAGCGGATGCCGCCTGGGTCGGCACGGCATTCGCGGCGTGTGTCGAGGCGCTGACGCCGGCGCCGGCGCGTGATGCGTTGCTGGCCGCGGCGGGTGACGACACCGAGCTCACCACCGGCTACGACGTCGCCGCCGGCTATCGGTGGCCGGCGACGATTCCCGAGCGAGTGCTGCGTGGATCGCCCGTCAACGCGGGACAGGGCGTAGGTGCGGTGCAGCGGGAGGCCGGTGCTGCCGAAATCGTGCGGTCGCTGTCCGACGGCGCCGAGCAGCTACTGCGACGTTGGCAGTGATGAGCCTGCCAAACCGCCGAGAGCGGCGGCGGATTGGCAGGCCCGGGACGTATTTAACTCGCTCGGCAATTATGTGTCAGCCGAATCGGCGAATTCGTTACCGGTAGCTGAGAGCCTCCTCCACGATCGAGGCCACCTTGCCCGCACCGTCCTCGGCGTTGATCTGGACGGCAAGGCTTTCGGCGCTGTCTCGAAATGTATTGGTCGACAACACTGTTCGAATCGATGTGGCCAGATTGTCGGGGTTGAGGCGATTCTGCCGGAGCGGTGGCGGGCTGACGCCGAGTTCGACGAGCCGTTGTGCCCAGAACGGTTGGTCTCCGAAGCCGGCCGGGACCGCAATTGTTGGTACGCCCGCCCGCAGGCCGGCGGCTGTCGTGCCCGCGCCGCAATGATGTACGACGGCTGCCGCCCGTGGGAACAACCAGTCGTGTGGCACCTCGCCGACGGCGAGCACGTCGTCGCCGCAGGCATCGAGTCCCGACCATCCGGCCTGGATCACTGCCCGGGTGCCTGTGGTTCGAACGGCCTGCGCCACAACGGTGGACAAGGTCTCGGCCGCGACGCGGCTGTTGACGGTGCTGCCGAAACCGATGACAACCGGCGGTGGGCCGGCGTCGAGGAACCTCACCAGTTCGGCGGGTGGTTGCCACCCGACCGGGCGGGCCGGCCACCAGTAGCCGACGACGTCGATCCCCGTTCTCCAGTCCGACGGCCTCGGCGCAACCGCAGGGGAGTAGCCGTACAGGATGGGCCAATGAACGTCGCTGCGTTGCCGTCGTAGTGATCGAGCCGAGGCCTTCGACAGACCGAGTCTCTCGCGAAAGTGGTTGGTAGTCCTGCCGTATAGGCCGTCGATCATCGTCTCGCCGATCCGCGCCGCCGCCCGGTTTCCGTACCGACCGGCGGTCCACGCTCCCATCAACGCCGGCGGGTGGTCCGCAGTCGTCGACATGGGCTGCAACCGCACGCCGATGCTGGGGATGGCGAGCGCCTCGGCCAGCGGATGGCCGACCAGTTCGGCGAACGGCGACAGCAGCAGGGCGTCGATCCCCTCGTCGCCCACGGCGGCCAGCACGCCCTCGCCCAACCCTCGCATGCCGCGTGGGGAGAGGAACGCTGCCATCGCCTGCGCGGCCTGGCGTGCCGACACGTCCGATAGATCGGCTGTGTTGTCGTCGGGGCCGTCGTCGAGGCCGCGGAACTCCAGCCCGCATCCGGTCACCAGATCGGCGAATGCCTGAAATGCCAACATGATCACGCGATGGCCGGCTTGCCGCAGCCGCATACCGACCCCGGTCAGCGGTGCGACATCACCGCGACTGCCGATGGCGATGATCGCGATGGTCGCCACTTACCCTCCCGGGGTGGCGAACACGAACAACGCCATGAAGGCGATGTTGATGAAGAACGTGGCCTCCACCAGGCTGACGGTGATGAAAAACGGTGTGTACAAACGTGCTTGGGCCTCTGGCTGGCGCGCGACACCGGCGATGAATTGCGAGCCGGCCAGCCCGTCGCCGATTCCGGCGCCGATCGCGCCGCCGGCGAGCACGATCCCGCCGGCCAGCAGGGCGTGGCCCATCAATTCCTCACTTGCCATGGTGCACCTCCTGTGATCGATCGAGCAGTTTGGTGATGACGGCGGCGGCGTTCGCGGCACCGTCCTCGCGATCGAGCTGCTTCGAGAGTTCCTGGGCCCGAGCGCGGTACGACCCGGTGGTGACAACGTCGCGGATGCTGCGCGACAAGGACTCGGCGTTCAGCGATCGGCGCTGCATCGGCAGGGCCGCCACACCGAGTCGGTGCATTCGCGCGGCCCAGAAGGGTTGGTCCATGATTCCTGTCACCGGCACCGACGGGATACCGGCGCGTAACGCCGCTGCCGTGGTGCCCGCGCCGCAGTGGTGGACCGCCGCCGACATCTGAGGAAGCAGCCAGGAATGCGGGACGTCACCGATCGTGATGACCTCGTCACTGTCGCACCGAAGACCGGCCCAGCCGCGCTGGACCACGGCCCGAACCCCTGCACGGCGGACCGCGGCCCCGATGATCTCTGAGAGTTGGGGACCGTGCGCCGTTGCGGTGCTTCCGAGTCCGATGTAGACCGGCGGCGGTCCGGCCTGCAGAAAATCGGTGAGCCGTGTTGGTGGCTGCCATCCGCCGGGGTGCTGTGGCCACCAGTAGCCCGTCACGTGGAGATGCGGCGGCCAGTCCCCGGGCTTGGGCACGATGTGTGGGCTGAAGCCGTGCAGGATCGGCCAGCCGGCCGTACGTCGCCGCTGGTAGTCCGTGCGTGATGTGGCCGTCAGGCCCAGGCCGGCGCGAAGCTCGTTGATCACTGGTAGATAGGCCTTTTCGCCGACGGCGCCGATACGCCCCAACATTCGATTGCCACAACGGCCGAAAGATCTCGCGCTGAGCACCGATGGTGGGAAGTCGCCGGTCGGTGCGGTGGGCTGGAGAAACACACCGGCGCTCGGGATGCCGAGTCCCTCGGCCACGTGGTATCCCACGACCGCTGCCACCGCGGGCAGCAGAAGCAGGTCCGCGTCGGCCGCGGTATCGGCCAGGGCCACACCCAGATCGCGCATGTCCGAGCGCATCTCGTCCAGCAATCGAGTCGATGGCCGCATTCGGCCACCATCGACGAAAGCTTGTGCCGCGGGGGAGTTCCTGGTCGCCTGTTCGGTGTCCCCGGGCAGCGGTCGGAAGTCGACACCGGTGTCGGTGACGAGCGCGCGGTAGGGTTCCTGCGCGGCGATCACCACCTGGTAACCGCATTCGATCAGGTGTCGGGCCAGCCCCGTGTACGGTGCGACGTCGCCGCGGGTGCCGAACGCCGCGATCATGACGGTGGTCATCGTGCCGTGGCCTTCGCGAAGATCTCGACAAGCACCTCGCCGTGGCCGATCACGTCGTAGTCGGGATCTCGGGCGTACTCTTGCGCCGCACTGTCCAACGCGCCGCGCAGGATGTTCTTCATGAACAGCGGTGACAGTTCCCGGAATTCGCCGTCGTTCATTCCGGCCTCGAAGACGGTCAGCGGGTCCAGGGCGGCCAGATCCCCGGTCGGCGGATGGTCTTGAACGGCTTTGGCGGCCGCTTGGTCAACCCGTAGTCCGTTTGCGTCCCGGTAGCCGGAGATGAGCTCGAGCATTGCCACGGCCGCGGCTCGGTTGGCCGCGACGAACGCCACGTTGGCCCGGATGTAAGCGGAAAGCTTTGCCGCCGCGGTGGTTTCGGCATTCACCGCGGGCACGATCACTGCGGCACCACGCGTGAAGATCTCGGTGAAGACCGCCTCGACGACTTCGGACTTGCTGGTGAAGTGGTAGAGCACAGCGCTTTTCGCGATCCCGATGTGCTCGGCGATGCGCGCCAGGGAAGCCTGCGGATAGCCCTGTTCGGCGATCACCTCCAGGGCGCCCTCGACGATCTGCCGGCGCCGGGCCTGTTCGGTAAACGTTTTCGTGCGTTCAGACCGCATGGTCTGAGATTAGACCGATCGGTCAGACATTGGCAAGGGTGCGCCGTTGCTAGGTGCGCGAGGCCTTCGCCGCACCTCGCTTCGCCTTGGCGATGAACCGGATGATCAGCGCGGCCAGGACAATCATGAGGAACGGTCCGTAGAAGTCCGTGTAGGTGACGCCTCGACGCCAGTAGGCGATGAAGAACGTGAACCAGATGACGTAGCTGCCGGTGAGGTGCAGGTTCTTCCACGTCGAGTACTGCATGCGCTTGGAGATGCGGTCGAACGAGGTGATGGTCATCGCGATGATGAATCCGTAGGCGATGAAGTCCAGGACAAAGACACCGTGGGGGGTGGGATCGACGACGCGGGTCTCGAACCGCTGTTGGTTCAGAACGATTGTCGTGACGATGAATGCGGCGTGGACGAAGTGAGATCCGGCGAAGCCGACGCCGAGATAGCGTCGGTTGCGGCGGATCCACTTGGTGGTGTTGTTCGGCCACAACTGGTACAGCGACGACGCGGTGAAGGCGAGCAGGAACAGGATCGCCGATGTCCGGGCAGTGATGCGGATGCCGAGGTTGGCTCCGTTGACGCCGCCCACCACCCACGCCGCGAGGGTTGAGCCGACGGCGATCGCCACGATGAGGAACCACGTCAATGTCCAGCCTGAAAGCATGGACTTGAGTGGGGCGCGGGGGGCCGGTGCAGCGTTTTCGGCGTCAGATAATTCGGTCGACACTTCTAGAACTCCTCCTGCTGAGACGGGCCTTGTCCGAAGATCACGCCATCTAGTCGAACACGATTGAGTCATCGCATCCAACGAGCGTTTTCGATGGATGTCATCTACATAGCAGATGAAGGTGTCCATCCCGGGGCGCACTATGGCCGGCTGCGTGCAATCCGAAGAGGTTGCCGCCGAAGCATTTCGCAGATGCCGATAAATCGCAGATCAGCGAATGGTTCGGCGGTTCAGTGACCGTGCGCCCATCATCAGCATCAACACGATCAGGGCCCCGACGATCCCGACGCCGACCCGCACGGGCAGGGCATCTGCCGGAGGCAGCACCGAAGCCGCTTGCGCAGCGGCCGCTGGGTCGGCCTTGGGGGCGGTCAGGGACGGATCGGGGTCGACGAGAGTTCCGACCTTGGTTCCCGGGGGAGTGGCGAACCCGTAATCGAGCAGGTGTGCGGCTTGCTCCCACGGCGCGATCGGGACCCGGGTGCCCTTCATGAGGATGGCCACCAGGCGGCGGCCGTCACGGTTGGCCGCGCCCACGAAGGTCTGCCCCGCGTCATCCGTGTATCCGGTCTTGCCGCCCATCGCGCCCGGGTAGTTGTAGAGCAGCTTGTTGTCGTTCTCCACCGGGTAGGACGGATTGCCGTCACGGCCTGGGAAGTCGTAGGTCTGGGTGGCGACGATGTCGGCGAATGCCGGGTTCTGCCAGGCGTAGCGGTAGAACAGGGCGATGTCGTAGGCAGAGGTGCTCATGCCGGGGCCGTCCAGGCCAGACGGGGTGGCCGCGCGGGTATCGCGCCCGCCGAGCTTGCCCGCCAGGATGTTCAGTTTCTGTAGCGCGGGGTCCATGCCGCCCAGCTGAACCGCGAGGGCATGTGCGGCGTCGTTGCCGGAGTGCATCAACAGACCGTGCAGCAGGTCGTTGATCGTGTACTGACCGCCGGGCCCGACGCCTACCCGGGTGCCCTCGGAGTTTGCGTCGTCCTGGGTACCGGCAACCAACTTGTTGAGGTTGAGTTCGTTGAGCGCAGCGGTGGCCACCAATACCTTGATGATGCTGGCCGGGCGGTGCCGGCCGTGCGGGTCGCGGGCGGCGATGATGTCGCCACTGTCGAGGTCGGCGACCACCCAGGCCTCGGCGGAGACATCGTTGGGCAGTGGCGGAGTGTTTGCGGCGGTGATCACTCCGCAGCCTGAGAGCGCCTCACCGCCAACCGTCTTGGCGGGTACGGGCAGTGGTCCCGGTGTGACCTCGCCTGGCTTGGGCACTTCCGAGGCGTCGACCGCAGGGGGAGTGGTGACCTTGTACGGGCATTCGGGCGCCGGGTCAGCATTGGCTACGCCGGCCGTCATCAGGGGTGCCGTCAGCATCGTCAGTGCCGCAAACACGGACACTGCGCGCTGGGTAGTCCTCCGCAAGGTCGCCATCGTGTCCGAAGATTAGGTGACTCGGACACAATTTCCCGTTTGCCACGCTGTGACGTGTGTGGTTTGTGTGACAAATGTGAACGTGCTGTATGCGGCGGTGGGCATGCGTGGTCGGCTCGGCATGTCGATCCGGGCAGACATTCGGGCCCCGCGGAGGATGGGACCCGAATGCTTGCCGGTTACCCGGCGTCCCCCGACCCGGAGGAAGCTCGGCAGCGCTGTTGGCGGGTCTGGCTTTACTTTGCAGAGGAGGCCTCGCCTGGAGGAACGAGGATTGGTCCGCAGGTTTCGTAGCCGCGAGGACAAGCGGGGAATCGCCGTCGGGATCACCCGGCAGGGTCAGGACTATCTGCGGCCGGTGCTGCGCACATACGCCATGCTGGTGCGGCAGTTCTATCTCGCGCCGCTGGACCGGGAACAGATGAACGCTCTGGGGGACAGCGCCAGACGCGTCGGCGATGCCTTGAAGAACCGCAACTAACCCAAGTCGCGAAGGTCGGCACAGGCCAGCGCCGGGAAGGCGATCGTCGACATCCACAGCCTGCCTGCGGATTCCACGACCCCGGTGACAGTGCCGAAATCCGGCCGGGTGGTACGCAGCCCGGCGAGCGCCTCGCCGGAGTCGGCGTCGAAGGCCAGCACCCACACCTGGGGACGGATCTTGGGTTGGAGTCGGTCAGGCAACTGCCACAGCAGTTTTCGGATCACCGGCGCGCGCGGTGCGAGGGCCTCTGCGGCGGCGTTGGGCGGAGACACCATCGCCACCCAGATCCGGCCGTCGGCGCCGGTGGAGATGTTGTCCGGGTACCCGGGCAGGTGCACCGCCAGCGGCGTCACCGACCCGGCCTGCGGCCCGCTCAGCCAGTACTTCGACAAGCGCCGGCCCTGAGTTTCGGCGAACACCAACGCCGACTCGTCGGCGGTGGTGGTCACGCCGTTGGCGAAGTACAGGCCGTTCAGCAGTGTGGTGACCGAGCCGTCGGTATTCAACCTGAACAGGCTGCCGCGGCCGCGGGCTTCCATGACGGCGCCGGCGAAATGCTCGAAATGGAAATGACTGGTCGACTCGGTGAAATAGATTGTGCCGTCGGCCGTCTCGGTGACATTCGAGCAGAACCTCAACGGGCGGCCATCCACCGATTCCACCAGCGTGGACAACACTCCGGTAGCAGGTTCCAATGCCAGCAGTCCGCGGTGGCTGTCGCAGATGAGCAACCGGCCGTCGCGGGCGACATGCAGGCCCAGCGGACGTCCGCCGGTATTGCCCACCACTTCAGCCGCTCCGTCGGGCGACACCCGCACGATGCGTCCATCGACCAGCCCGGTCCACAGTTGCCCGGAGGCGTCGACCACGACATCCTCGGGCCCGTCGCCAGGCAGCGGGACGATGGTCAGTTCGGCAGGGCCGAAGTTCGGCAACTCGTCAATGGGAGGCGGAGTCCAACGAACCGGATCGATCGGGGGTTTACGTGGCACGCCGCCAGTCTGCCGTCGAAACGGCATTCCGGCAGAGAGTTACTCGAACTTCTTCTGCCGGAATGCCGTTTCGACGCAAAGGGGTGGGGCTACAACAGCTTTCCTGCCTCGGACAGCACGCCGTGCAGGATCTCGTAGATCGCGTCGAACTCGGCCTGCCCGCTGATCAGTGGCGGGGCCAGCTGGATCACTGGGTCGCCACGGTCGTCGGCGCGGCAGTACAAGCCGGCCTCCCACAGTGCCGGCGTCAGGAACCCGCGCAGCAGGCGCTCGGACTCCTCGTCGTTGAACGTCTCCTTGGTGGCCTTGTCCTTGACGAGTTCGATCCCGTAGAAGAAGCCCTCGCCGCGGACGTCGCCGACGATCGGTAGGTCGTAGAGCTTCTCCAGGGTGGCCCGGAACGCCGGGGCGGCTTGCTTGACGTGGTCGTTGATGCCCTCGCGCTCGAAGATGTCGAGGTTGGCCATGGCGACCGCGGCTGAAACCGGGTGTCCGCCAAAGGTATAGCCGTGGCCAAAGACGGTCTTGCCGTCGTTGAACGGTTCGAAGAGGCGGTCACTGGCCACCATCGCCCCCAGCGGTGAATAGCCCGAGGTCAGGCCCTTGGCGCTGGTGATGATGTCGGGCACGTAGCCCAAGTCGTCGCAGGCGAACATCGACCCGATGCGACCGTAGGCGCAGATCACCTCGTCGGACACCAGCAGCACGTCGTACTGGTCGCAGATCTCGCGGACCCGCTCGAAGTAGCCGGGCGGGGGTGGGAAGCAACCCCCCGCGTTCTGCACCGGCTCGAGGAACACCGCAGCGACGGTCTCGGGTCCCTCGAACTCGATGGCCTCGGCGATCCGGTCCGCGCAGTAACGGCCGAAAGCCTTTTCGTCGTGCGCGTATTCGGCAGGTGCCCGGTAGAAGTTGGTGTTCGGAGCGCGGAAGCCGCCGGGGGTCAGCGGCTCGAACGGAGCCTTGAACGCCGGGATGCCGGTGATCGCCAGCGCGCCCTGCGGGGTGCCGTGGTAGGCGATCGCGCGCGAAACCACTTTGTGCTTACCGGGTTTTCCGGTCAGCTTGAAGTACTGCTTGGCCAGTTTCCAGGCGCTCTCGACGGCCTCGCCGCCGCCGGTGGTGAAGAAGACCCGGTTCAGGTCGCCGGGGGCGTAGTTGGCCACGCGTTCGGCGAGTTCGATGGCCGGCGGCGTGGCGTAGGACCACAGCGGGAAGAAGGACAGCTTCTCGGCCTGCTTGGCGGCAGCCTCGGCAAGTTCCTTGCGGCCGTGGCCCACCTGGACGACGAAAAGGCCGGACAGGCCGTCGATGTAGCTCTTGCCCTTGTCGTCGAAGATCCGGACACCCTCGCCGCGGGTGATGATGGGCGGTGTGATGCCTTCGCCGTGTCGGGCGAAGTGTCCCCACAGGTGGCGGTTCGCCTTGGCGGCCAGATCTGTGGTGGAGGTGGTTGGTGCGTGTTCTGCGATAGTCATCGCGTTCCCCAATTGTATTGCTGTTTGACGAGTTTCAGGTAAACAAGGGTTTCGGTGGTTATCACTCCCGGCAGCGAGCGGATCTGGGTGTTGAGAAGTTCGAGCAGGCTGTCGTCGTCTTCGCAGACCACTTCGCAGATGGCGTCGAACGATCCCGCGGTCAGTACCACGTAGTCGACGGCGTCGATGGCGGACAGTTTCTCGGCCAGCTTGAGGGTGTCGCCGGTGCACCGGATGCCGATCATCGCCTGGCGCGCGAACCCGAGTTGCAGCGGATCGGTGACCGCGACGATCTGCATGACACCCGCGTCGACCATGCGTTGCACGCGTTGGCGCACCGCGGCCTCGGACAGGCCCACGGCCTTACCGATCCCGGCATACGAACGGCGGCCGTCGGCCTGCAGCTTCTCGATGATCGCCTTCGACAGGTCGTCGAGTTGAAAGGCGGTGCGAGAATTGTTGTTCACCCGCAGCGGGACGGGCTGAAGGTCGTCACCCTCAGGGTTGCTCATGCCTCCGATTGTGCACGGAATCCGTCGTTTGTGGCAATCGAATCGATGAAATCCCTTGTTTGAACCGGGTCCAACGCGGGATTGCGTAGAGAAGAAATGTGGCATCGGTTACCGTGGGGCTCCATGAGCGTGGCAGTGAATGTGACAAGCAGCTGGATCAACGGGGCGCCCGTGGCGACCTCCGGGCCGACCCACCAGATCATCGACCCGGCCACCGGGCAGGCCGTTGCCGATTACGCCCTGGCCACCCCGGACGACGTCGACAACGCCGTCGCTGCCGCCCGCCAGGCGTTCCCCGGGTGGTCCAAGGCGACACCCGCCGAGCGGTCCGCGGTGCTGGCCAAGCTGGCCAAGCTCGCCGACGAACATGCTGATCAGCTGATTGCCGAGGAGGTCAGCCAGACCGGCAAGCCGGTGCGCCTGGCCACCGAGTTCGACGTGCCGGGCAGCATCGACAACATCGACTACTTCGCCGGTGCGGCCCGCCACCTGGAGGGCAAGGCCACGGCCGAGTACTCCGGTGACCACACCTCCAGCATTCGGCGCGAAGCCGTCGGCGTCGTCGCCACCATCACCCCGTGGAACTACCCGCTGCAGATGGCGGTGTGGAAGGTCATCCCGGCGCTGGCGGCCGGCTGCTCGGTCGTCATCAAGCCGGCCGAGATCACCCCGCTGACCACCCTCACTCTGGCGCGGCTGGCCACCGAGGCCGGGCTGCCCGACGGAGTGTTGAACGTGGTCACCGGTGGTGGCGCCGACGTGGGCAACGCCCTTGCCGGGCACCGCGACGTGGATGTCGTCACCTTCACCGGCTCGACCGCCGTCGGCCGCAAGGTGATGGCGGCCGCCGCCGTCCACGGCCACCGCACCCAGCTTGAGCTGGGTGGCAAGGCGCCGTTCGTGGTGTTCGACGACGCCGATCTGGACGCCGCGATCCAGGGGGCGGTGGCCGGTTCGCTGATCAACACGGGCCAGGACTGCACCGCTGCGACCAGGGCGATCGTGGCCCGGGACCTGTACGACGACTTCGTCGCCGGCGTCGCCGAGGTGATGAGCAAGATGGTCGTCGGAGATCCGCACGATCCCGACACCGACCTGGGCCCGCTCATCTCGTTCGCCCACCGCGACAAGGTCGCGCAGATGGTGGCGCGCGCACCCGAGCAGGGCGGCCGCGTCGTCACCGGCGGGGTTGCGCCCGATCTCCCGGGTGCGTTCTACCGGCCCACCCTGATCGCCGACGTCGCCGAGACCTCCGAGGTCTATCGCGACGAGATCTTCGGTCCGGTGCTCACCGTGCGGCCGTTCACCGATGACGACGACGCGATCCGGCAGGCCAATGACACCGTCTATGGTCTGGCAGCCTCGGCCTGGACCCGCGACGTGTACCGCGCCCAGCGCGCCTCTCGCGAGATCAACGCCGGATGCGTGTGGGTCAACGACCACATCCCGATCATCAGCGAGATGCCGCATGGTGGCGTCGGCGCGTCGGGCTTCGGCAAGGACATGAGCGATTACTCGTTCGAGGAGTACCTCACCATCAAACATGTGATGAGCGACATCACCGGGGTTGCCGAAAAAGAATGGCACCGAACGGTTTTCAACAAGCGCTGACGCATCTGGAGGGAATGCCGCCGTGGCCATGAAGTGCGTGGTGATCGGCGCCGGCGCCTGGGGTCTGCCCACTGCGGCCGAACTTGCCCGCCGCGGGCACCGGGTGACGCTGATCGATCGCTACGGCCCGCTCAACACGCTGTCGTCATCCGGAGGGTCGACCCGGTTGTGGCGGCTGGCCGATCCCGACCCGCTCCGGGTTCGGTTGGCGCAGCGTGGAGTTGACGCGATGCGGCGCCTGGCCGAACGCGCCGGCACCCCGGTGTTCCTCACCCATGGCCTGCTGTGGCGTGACGACCAGTCACTGCCTGGCGTGCAGTCGACGCTGGACGCTCTCGGGGTGTCGTACACGAGCGTGGCTCCTGGCGATGTGGGCCGGTTCTTCCCCGGTCTGCGCGGCGACGGGCGCCATGCCCTGTGGCAGCCGGTGGCGGGTGTCGTCCTGGCCGGAGAATCGCTCAGGGCGCAGCTGAGCCTCTTCCGGAGTGCTGCCGGCGCAACGGTTCTGGAGCGGGATGTGGCTGCAGTCGAGACGGTGGCCAACGGCGTGCGGGTGGTCCTGGACGACGGTGACACCATCGACGCCGACGTCGTGGTGATCGCTGCGGGGCCGGGGTCGGGGCCGCTGTTGTCGCCGCTCGGCCTCGAGCTGTCGCTGCACCCATACCTGGAACAGGTGGTGTACTTCGGTGATCCGGCGGATCCTGCTGCCACCGACGACTTTCCGTGCCTGTTCGACGGGCCGGGTGAGGACCGCCCCGGCATCTATGCCATGCCCTCGCCGGGCGCGGGGTACAAGATCGGTTTGGACAAGCCCTTGCGGGACTACCGTGCCGGCGACATCGATCGGACGCCCGATGCCGAGCGGACTGCCGTGCTGCGTGACCGGGTGTGCGCCGATATGTCCTCGGTGGATCCGACGGTTCTCGACGCCCAGGTGTGCAGTTGGACCGACTCTCCCGACGGCACCTTCGTCGTCGATCGGCTCGCCGGTGGGATCGTGGTCGCCTGCGGGGACTCGGGGGAGGGCTTCAAGTACTCCGCGCTGATGGGCGAGGTGCTGGCGGATCTGGCCGAGGGACGCGTGCCGGACGCCGATGTGGCCGCCTGGTCGTTGGCGCGCTTCTCTCAGGGCGTGCCCGCGCGCACCGGCCCGCATGTGCTCGGCAGGCACTAGAAGGCCTGCGGGCGTTCTACGGAATCAGTCGTTGGCGGCGTATTTGACCGGGCTGATCATCGGTATTTCTGCCGACAGCTGCTGATAACGCGCCAGTGTGTCCTATCCCACAAAGTGTGGGGAATGTGATCCAGGCCTTGCGCGCGCACTCGAAGCAGACATAGGGTTCGGCCGGAGCGAACAAAGTGTTCGCTGAAAACAATCCTCTTGCTCTTATGAGACGAACGGATGTTTCGATATGAGTGCGACTGTCGAGCCCGATCCCGCTGGGACGACGGCAGACACCGTGGTCGGTGCCCGGATCCGGCAGTTCCGCGCCGCGCGGAAGATGTCTCTTCGGCAGCTGGCCGACCGGGCCGGTATCTCCCCGGGCTTCCTCAGCCAGGTCGAGCGCGGCCAGGTCAACGCCAGTGTCGGAACGTTGCGCCGATTGGCGCAATCACTGGGCATCGTCCTGCCCGACCTTTTCACCGACGACGAGGTCAGCGACGTCCGCATTCTCCGGAAGGCGGCCCGTCCCACCATCGAGGTGTCGGAGCTGAGCTCGAAGTACCTGTTGTCGCAGAAGCCGCTTCGCAACCTCGAGGTGTACGCGGGGGAACTGTCGCCCGGCTCGAGTGCGGGCGAGGCGTATGTGCACGGTGACGCGCAGGAGATTCTCATCGTCATCGCCGGTACTCCGACGCTTGAGCTCGACGGCGAGCGCTACCTGCTCGAACCGGGCGACAGCGCGGAGTACCGGACATCCATGCCGCACACCGTTCACAACTTGAGTGACGCGCCGGTCGAACTCATCTGGATCGTCAGCCCCCCGACTGACTGGCCGACCTGACGGGCCGCTCGCCCGCTGCGGATGTGACCGCATCCGCGAACACCTTTCCGCCCAGATCAAAGGAGATCCGCAAATGAACAAGTCACGTGTAGCCCGCAGTGTGCCCGCCTTGATCGCCGCAGGCGTCCTCCTGGCCACCGCGTGTACCCCGGCAGGTCCCGGCCAGGCCGCCGACGTCGACCTCGGGAGCGGACCGCCGCAGGCGGGCACCATCAAGGAGGGTGCGCTCAAGGGCACCACGATGACGTTCGTCTCCTACGGCGGCATCTTCCAGGACGGTCAGGCGAAGGCCGCGATCGAACCGTTCGCGGCGCAGTCCGGGGCAAAAGTGTTGCAGGACGGGCCCACCGAGAATTCGAAGATCAAAGCCCAGGTCGACTCCAAGAACGTGACCTGGGACGTGGTCGACAGCACGAACGTGTTCACCGCCAAGAACTGCGGCAAGCTATTCATGCCGCTCGACACCAGCATCGTGGACATCAGCAAGCTGCCCGCGGGGACCAAGACCGACGACTGTTCCGTTCCGGCAATGGGTTACGGCCTGATCGTGGTCTACAACACCAAGAAGTACGGTGCGAACCCGCCGAAGACGTGGGCCGACTTCTACGACACCGCGAAGTTCCCCGGCAAGCGGGCCATCGAGGGCGTGCCCGGTGAGCTTGACCCCGGAGTGCCCGAGGGGGCCCTCCTCGCCGACGGTGTCGCACCCGACGCGGTCTACCCGATCGATCTCGACCGCGCGCTCAAGAAGATGAACTCCATCCGCAATGACACAATCTTCTGGACCACCGGCGCACAGTCTCAACAGCTCATCGAATCCGGCCAGGTCGACATGGCGCTCGTGTGGAGCGGTCGCGCCTACTCGGCGGTCAAGAACGGCGCGCCATTCGCTCCGATGTGGGACCAGTGGATGCCCGAGGCCGACACGATCGCCGTGCCGATCGGCGCCCGGAATCCCAAGGCGTCCATGGCGTTCATCAACTTCTATCTCGGTGCGCAGCAGCAGGCCAAGCTCGCTGAACTGACGTCGTACAGCCCGATCAACGTCGATGCCAAGCCTCAACTCGATGACCTCGCCCGGTCGTATCTGACCACCACGCCGGAGCGGGAGAAGGACAAGTTCCCGCTCGACCTCGATTACTGGGCCGAACACCAGGAGGACATCGCCTCCAAGTACACGGCCTGGCTCGCGGGCTAGGAGGGTTTCGTCGTATGTCGATGGTCGATGTTCTGGCCGGTGGTGCGCCACCCAAGATCCAGACAACCGCCCCGCCTTCGGGGCGGAGATTGGGCGACGTCGGGTTGTTGCTGCCGTCGATCCTGCTCGTGGCCGGGGTGTTCGGACTGCCGCTGGCCATCATGTTCTGGCAGGCATTCAGCGATCCAGAACTCGGCTTCGGCAATTTCGCCTGGTACCTGGGCGATTCCGTGCAACGCAGCGTTCTGTTGCGCACGTTCACCACGGGCCTGGAGGTCACGGCGATCTGCCTGGTTCTCGGCTACCCGTACGCGTACGCCATGGTCGCGTTCGGACCGGCGGTGCGTATCGCGCTGACACTGATCGTGCTGGTGCCGTTCTGGACCAGCCTGATGGTGCGCACCTTCGCCTGGGTGATCCTGCTGGAGGACGGCGGACCGATCCAAACCCTGCTGTCCTTCGTCGGGCTGGGCGGTGTGCCGTTGCTGCGCACCAATCTGGGCGTGGTCATCGGGATGAGCCAGATCCTGCTGCCGTTCATGGTGCTGCCGCTGTACGCCGTGATGTCCGGTATCGACCGCAGGCTCGTGCTCGCATCGTCGAGTCTCGGTGCGCGACCGGTGATCTCGTTCGCCAGGATCTGGGTTCCGTTGTCGATGCCCGGCGTGGGAGCGGGCTGCCTGATGGTGTTCATCAGCAGCCTCGGCTTCTACGTCACCCCGGCGTTGCTCGGCGCTCCGGATGACGCCCTGATCAGTCAGCAGATCTACGTGCAGGTCACGAGCCTGCTGGCCTGGGGCAGGGGAGGTGCGATGGGCGTGGTCCTGCTGCTCGTCACCTTCTTGGTCCTCGCGGCCCTGATGTACCTGCTGCGCCGAAACCGGAAGGAGCGCACGACATGACACGGCACATGAAGACGTTCTGGAACGTTCTGCTCGGACTGTTCTGCGCGGGTGTCGGATTATGGCTGGTCGCACCGTCGTTGATCGTGGTGCCGCTGAGCTTCACCGACCGGCCCTCGTTCGCGTTCCCGCCGACCGGATGGTCGACGCGGTGGTATCACACGTTCTTCGAGGACCCGGCGTGGATCTCGGCCCTGAAGGCGAGCCTGGAAGTCGGCGTCCTGGTGGCCGTGTTCGCCACCTTGTTCGGCACTGCCGCGGCGGTGGCGCTCAGCCGCACTTCGCTGGCCGGCCGGCAGGGGATACGCGCATTCCTGTTGGCTCCCATGGTCGTTCCGGTGATCGTGGTCGCGGTCGGCCTGTACGCGTTGTTCCTGAGGTTGAACCTGCTCGGGACGGTGTTCGGCTTCGTCGTCGCACACAGCATGTTGGCGCTGCCCTTCGTCATCGTGCCGGTGATGGCCAGCCTGCAGGGGTTCGACCGGCGCCTGGAGGATGCCGCGGCGATCTGTGGTGCCGGCCGCTGGACCACCTTCCGTACCGTCACACTGCCGTCGGTGGCCCCAGGGGTGCTCTCGGGTGCGCTGTTCGCGTTCGCGACGAGCTTCGACGAAGTGGTGTTGTCGCTGTTCATCCAGAACCCGTATCTGCAGACGTTGCCGGTCAAGATGTATGCCTCGGTCACCCGTGACACCGATCCCACCATCGCTGCGGCCGCCACCCTCATCCTTGCCCTCACGACGTGTCTGACGGTCGTCGCGGGCATCTATTCGCGCAGGAGGAACCGTGTCCACTGACCAAACCCCGCACGGAGCGTCGATCACCATGCGGCGCCTGACCAAGACCTACGGGTCGGAGACCGTCGTCAACGCCATCGACCTCGACGCGCGGCCGGGTGAGTTCCTCACCCTTCTCGGCCCCAGCGGGTCGGGAAAGACCACCACGCTCAACATGATTGCCGGTTTCGCCGACGTCACGGAGGGCGAGCTGTTGATCGACGGGCGGCCGGTGGCCGATCTGCCGCCGTACCGCCGCAACATCGGCATGGTGTTCCAGCACTACGCGCTGTTCCCGCACATGACGGTGATCGACAACGTCGAATACCCGCTGCGGCAACGCAAGATGGCCAAGGCTCAGCGTCGCGAGAAGGTGGCCGCCGCGCTGCGGACGGTCGGCCTCGACGGCTACGGCAAGCGGATGCCCAAGGAACTGTCCGGTGGTCAGCAGCAGCGGGTCGCGTTCGCCCGCGCCATGGTCTACGAACCGCGCGTGCTGCTGATGGACGAACCGCTCGGTGCGCTGGACAAGAAACTGCGCGATTCGCTGCAACTGGAGATCAAGCGTATCCACGGCGAACTCGGCACCACGTTCGTCTACGTCACGCACGATCAGGACGAGGCCCTGGTGCTGTCGGACCGCATCGCGGTGTTCAACAAGGCCAGAATCGAACAGATCGGTTCGCCCACAGATCTTTATGAGCGCCCGAAGAGCATCTTCGTGGCCCGGTTCCTCGGGGAGTCGTCGCTGTTCTACGGAAAGCTCGAAGACGGGCTCGCGGTGAACGCCTATGGGCGGCGGATCGTGGCCGGCCGGGGCGATGCTGCCAGTGGTGACGCTGTGGCCGTGGTGGTGCGTCCGGAGCGGATCCGCATCCTCACCGGCGACGGGGAGCCCGAGGCCGTCAATGCGGTGCCGGGCACCGTGATTCAGGAAATCTACCTGGGCTCCTCCCGCAAGGTCGAGGTCAGCCTGCCCGACGGCGCCGTCGCGCTCGTCCGGGAAAGCGCGGACAGCATCACGCCGACCCAAGCGGGGCAGAAGGTCTGGTTGACCTTCGATCCGGATGTCGCCACGATCCTGCCCGCCGACACATGACGTCGGCCGGCGTATCCATCACTGACAACAGCCACAAGTACAGGAGAACCAAGATGTCCCCCGACGGTCGCACGACCAGCGGTCTCGCCAATGACTTCGTGAACGGCAGTGTGTCGTTCTGGTATCGCGCGGCGGGTTTTCCGAAATCGAGACCGCCCTTGCCGGGGTCGCTCGAAGCCGACGTCTGCATCGTCGGGGCGGGGCTGACCGGCTTGTGGGCAGCGTATTACCTCAAGCGGGAGCAGCCTGACCTGCGAATCGTGATGCTGGAGAAGGAGTTCGCCGGATTCGGGGCGTCCGGTCGTAACGGTGGATGGCTGTCTGCGGAACTCGCCGGGTCCCGCGACGCCTATGCCTCCACGCACGGTCATGGCGGCGTCGTGGAACTCGTGCGGGCCATGCGGGGTGCCGTCGACGAGGTCATCGACGTCACGAAATCCGAGGGTATCGAGGCCGACATCGTCAAGGACGGTGTGCTGCACGTGGCACGCAACCAGGCCCAGATGGGCAGGCTGCGTGAGTCGCTCGACTACGAGCGGAGCTGGGGTGCGACCGAGGACGACTTCGTTGTGCTCACCGGTGACGAGTCCAACGCCCGCATCCGGGTAGAAGGCGCCATGGGTGCGTTGTTCACCCCGCACTGCGCACGGGTGCAGCCGGCCAAGCTGGTCGGCGGCCTGGCCCGCGTGGTGGAGGGCATGGGCGTCGCCATCTACGAGCAGACCGAGGTGACCGACATCAAGGCTGGTCGTGCCATCACGGCGCGCGGCGATGTCCGCGCCCCCGTGATCCTGCGCTGTCTCGAAGGTTTCACCGCGACCATGCCGGGACAACGCCGCGCGTGGCTGCCGATGAATTCGTCGATGGTGGTGACCGAACCGCTTCCGGAATCCGTGTTGCAGGAGGTCGGCTGGAAGGGGGCCGAGCTCCTCGGCGACTACGCGCACGGCTACATGTACGCCCAGCGTACGGCGGACAATCGAATTGCCCTGGGCGGCCGTGGAATTCCCTACCGGTACGGCTCAGCGCTCGACCATCGCGGCGCCACCCAGCAGTGGACCATCGACGCTCTCGGGGCGCTCGTTCGCGACATGTTCCCCGCGACCCGCGATGTTCCGATCGAGCACGCCTGGTGCGGTGTGCTCGGAGTGCCACGCGACTGGACCGCCACCGTGGACTTCGACCAGGCCAGCGGGCTCGGCACCGCGGGAGGGTATGTCGGCAGCGGTCTGACCACCACCAACCTGGCCGGGCACACACTTGCCGACCTCGTCCTCAAGCGTGACACCGCGCTCACCCGGTTGCCCTGGGTGGGGCGACGGGTCCGCAAGTGGGAACCGGAGCCATTCCGGTGGCTCGGGGTCCAGGCGATGTATGCGCTGTACCGCACCGCTGACCGTCGCGAGTCGACCCGCGGGCTGGCCGGTACCAGTGGGCTGGCACGGGTGGCCAACAAGATCACGGGGCGCTGACGCCATGGAGACGACTGTGAACCTGCTGCATGTTGACGCCGCAACTGCCGAACTGCCCGAGCCGCAACCGAAACCGACGAGTGTCAGCGGTCAGCTGGAATCTGCGATCAGTGTCTGGGCCGATGCGGTGACCGACACCGGGGTGTGGGAATGCGGCCCGGGGGAGTTCACCGCGGACCGTTCGAGTGCGACAGAGGTCTGTCACATCATCTCGGGCGCCGGCAGCGTGGTCGGCGAGGACGGAACGAGCGCCGACATCGGGCCGGGCACGCTGCTGGTCCTGCCCCGAGGGTGGCGCGGGACGTGGTTCGTCACTGAGGCGATCCGCAAGACGTACGTCATGATCGGTGTCTGAGGGCGCGCCCTAAACTGGGGGCATGACCGCGAGCGCTCGGGTCGGCGAGTTCGAGGAGTTGCGGCCACATCTGCTTGCCGTGGCCTATCGCCTCACCGGAACCTTCGCCGATGCCGAGGACATCGTCCAGGACGCGTGGATCCGCTGGGAATCCAACCAGACCACGATCGCCGACCTGCGGGCCTGGCTGACCACTGTGGTGAGCCGGCTGGGTCTGGACCGGCTGCGCTCGGCTGCCCACCGCCGTGAGGCCTATTACGGGGAATGGCTGCCGGAGCCTGTCGTGACCGGGCTCGACGCCAACGACCCGCTCAACGCGGTGGTGGCCGGGGAAGACGCCCGGTTCGCCGCGATGGTGGTGTTGGAGCGGCTCACCCCGGATCAGCGTGTGGCGTTCGTGTTGCACGACGGGTTCGGCCTGCCCTTCAGCGAGATCGCCGGCGTGCTCGGTGTCAGCGATGCCTCGGCCCGCCAGTTGGCTTCGCGGGCGCGCCGCGCGGTGTCCGACAATCCGCCTGCTTCGTCGCCCGACGACCTGCACAATCAGGTCGCTGGCGAGCTGATGGCCGCCCTGGCGTCGGGGGAGCTCGATGCCGTCGTCCGGCTGCTGCATCCCGACGTCACGTTCACCGGTGATTCGAACCGTCGTGCCCCGACCGCTGCCCGCGTCATCCACGGGCCGGACAAGGTGGCCCGGTTCATCCTCGGTCTGTCCAAGAAGTATGGCCCGAACTGGTTGGCAGGCAGTCAATTTGCGCTCGTCAACGGCCAGCTGGGGGTCTACACGGCAGGCGCTCCCGCCGGTGACGGCTACCCCGAGATGATGCCGCGGGTGACGATCTTCACCGTTCGCGACGGCTTGGTCTGTGCGGTCTGGGACATCGCCAACCCTGACAAGTTCACCGGATCGCCCCTGCGAGGTGCTCAATGATGCCGAACGAACCGGGCACCTTGGCCCACACATTGAGCCGAATGATGTTCCGTGGCATGGACAAGATGCGCCATCGCGACGCCTTCGACATCGGCGCACCGACCGGATCGGACTTCACCGGGTTTGAGGACTACCGCCAGATCGTGTTGGTGACCTTCAGGCGATCAGGTGAGGCGATGCCCAGCCCGATCAACCACGGTGTGGCCGGCGGCAAGATCTATGTGCGCACAGATCCGTCGACCGGGAAGGTCAAGCGAATCCGCCACAACCCGAAAGTCCTTGTGGTCGCGAGCAATCTGCGCGGGAAGCCCAGTGGGCCCGTCGTTGCCGGCGTGGCGCGCATTTTGCCCGAGGCCGAACACGCCCACGCCGAGGCGGTCATCGCCGCCAACTGGAGTGCTCCGATGAAGGTGTTCGAACGCAGCCTCGACTACGGCAGTCAACTGGCCGGGGTACCCACGGCTTACATCGAGATCACGCCCGCGGAGGCGTGACGCTCACAGGACGTAGGGGATCAACGCCTTGCGATCGGTGGGGTACTCGGGGAACTTCTCCTGGTACCAGCCGTGGGTGCCCAGCGCCCGGGGAACCAGGTTGCCTGCAGTGATCAGCAGGATCGCGACGCCGGGTAGGGCCCAGGTCAGTAGCGCGAACCCGGACCAGGCGATGATCTCGCCCAGATATGCCGGGCTGGTGACGAATCGGAAGCCGCCGCCGAACGGGATCCGGTACTCGGCAACGCCGGGGTTGTTCTTCTCACGCAGGTTTCGCACGATCGACTCGGAGTTGACCAACAGCGCGAACCCGCACAGGTAGATCACCAACCCCACCAGGAATCGCGGGTCGGTCAACCACGCGGTGGTGTACTGCCCGAAGAAGTCATGGCTGAACAGGGTCCCGTTGAGGTAGCCGTGCATCGATGTGACCAGCATGCCCATCACGATCACCGAGACGTTGAAGGTGCCGCGCTTGCCTGGCATCTGGCGGATCGCCAGCGGGAAGAACCAGCCCCGGTTGGCGTAGTGCAGCATCCAGATTCCGGCCAGTACCAGGGACGTCGGCTCGAACCGGTTGGGCCCGGCCAGGTAGCTGATCAAGAACACCACGGTCGCGGGGATCTCCATCAGCCACCAGCCGAGCTTCGGGTTCAGGTTGAGGCCGAGTTTCGTTGTCGAGAAACGTCCGTACGAGCTCTGCGCGAAGAAGCCGCCGATGATCACGAACACGGCGAATGCGAAGGCCGCGGTCAGCACGGTGTCGTAGAACGTGTTGCCGGTGTACCAGTGCATGGGCGCTCCTCGCTGAGCAGGTGGTTTCAGCAGCGGGGGCCACTGTTTCTGTAACGTGTTCTACCACCTGGCCGCATCTTGGAGCCAGCCCCCCGACGTTCACTCCGGAGTCACTGCTCCCCGCGCTCACTCCGCCCAAGGCACCCGGCACGCATCGCCGGAGTTGAAGCCCTGCTCGGTGATGCCCAGCGCCGCGTACATCCGCGACCGCATGTTCTCTACTCCGATCTGATAGGTCAGCTCGATCACGCCGTCGTCGCCGAACCGGCGTTGCAGATCGGCCACCTGCTCGTCGGTGACGGTGTGCGGGTCGGTGGTCATCGCGTTCGCATAGGCGATCGCGGCGCGCTCGTCGTCGGTGAACAGCGGCGAGGTGGCGTAGTCGTCGATCGACTTGAGCCGTTCCACGTCGAGGTTCTCCAACCGCATCAGCATGGAGCCGAAGTCCACGCACCACGAGCAGCCGACGGTGCGGGCGGTCCAGAACACCGCGAGCTCGCGAACGGTGGCGGGCAGTTTCTTGGAGCCGCCCTGCAGCAGCATCTCGTGGACACCGTTGGCGACCAACAGACGCGGATGGTGAGCGGCCACCGCGAACGGCTCAGGCACCTCACCGAACTGGCGCTTGGCGTACCAATACATGGCGCGGGTCAGCAGGCCGGCTTGTTTGGGGGTTACAGCGGGGATTCGTGTCTTCGTCTCGGTCATATCCGTTAGACGAGATGGCCCCGGAATGTGTGACAGGCGAGCCTGAGCTTATGTGTGAGTTTTCGCTGGAATCTCGCACACAAGCTCAGGTTCGGCGGGCGTAGCCCGGCGGTCAGAGTGGGGTGAGGAGTTCCCACGGCTTGACGCCGAGGAGACGGGCAAGGTGCCCCTGCATCTGGACGCCGGCAGGCAGCGGGCGCCACCATATCGTCACCTCGGCGATCCTGCCGTCGGCGTCGAGCCGGAAGCAGTCCATACCGTCGACCATCGCGTCGTCGACCTGGAGCCGGAAGTGCGCGGCGTGGTGTGTCGTTCCGCTGAGGACTTCCTTGTAGGTGAGGTCGGCGGCCACCGCGCTGACGGTCTGGATGGCTTCCAGCACTGCCTCGCGGCCGGTGACCGGCTCATCGCCGAGCGGGCCGTACAGCACCACGTCCTCGGCGAGAATCGCGGAAAGAGCGTCTTTGTCGGCGCCGCCGTGCATGCAGTCGACGAACGCCTCCACGGTGTCGCGGTGTGCGGCGAATGTGGTCATGGTCGCTCCTCAGATCACCGTCGTGCCGCCGTCGACCACCAGTTCCATGCCGTTGACATAGCTCGAGTCGTCGGAGGCGAGGAACAATGCGGCCGAAGCGATCTCCGTTGGGTCGCCCATCTCTCGCCGTGGGATCACGGACTCGAACTGCGCCTTCATCTCCTCGTCCATCACCTCCGCCAACATCGGCGAGGCGACCTGGCCGGGGGTCAGCACGTTCACCCGGATCTTCCGGTCCCTCAACTCCGACACCCACACCCGTGCGTAGGCGGGCAGCACGGCCTTGCTTCCCGCGTAGACACTCCAATTTGGGTAGCCCCGCAGCGATGCGTTCGACCCGGTCATGAAGATCGAGCCGCCATCGTTGAACAGCGGCAGCGCCTTCTGGACCGTGAACAGGGTGCCGCGCGCGTTCAGCCAGAAAGCGTCGTGAAAGTCCTCCTCGGTGATGTCACCGAGCCTGCTCTGCTTGCCCACCCCGGCGCTCGCCCACAACACGTCGATCGCGCCCTTCTCCCGCTTGACCGTGTCGAACAAGTGGTCCATATCGTCGAGGTCGGCGGAATCACCCTGTACGCCAGTCGCATTCCGCCCGATCTGTTCGACGGCTTCGTCCAGTGCATCCTTCCGCCGCCCCGAGATGAAGACGTGGGCTCCCTCGTCGGCGAACAACTTGGCACCGGCCAGTGCCATCCCACTCGTCGCGCCGGTGATCACCGCGACCTTGCCATCAAGTTTTCCCACGATCGCTCCATCTCTCCGAGACTGCCGATGTTAGGTACACCGATCTGAGTGCTTAACTTAATGGAAGGCGATGTCGAGCGCAAGCTATGCACACCGATCGGTACCCGATTGGGCTACGCTGGGCATATGACGGAGCTGGAGAAGGGGCCGCGAGGCCTGCGCCGCGGCAGGGGCGCACGAGAGCGCATCCTCGGCGCGTCACGACAACTGTTCCGCGATCAAGGCATCAACAGCACCGGCATGGACGAGCTCTGCGCGGTGGCCCAGGTGTCCAAGCGCACCTTCTACCAGCACTTCACCAGCAAGGACGAGCTGATCGCCGAACATCTACGCCGTTTCGATCCCGACGTCCTGCCCGAGGTGTTCGACCGCACCGACCTCACCCCCCGCGAACGGCTACTGGCCGTCTTCGATATCCACGCGCCCCTGTGCCCGTTCATCGCGGCGGCTGTCGAAATCAACGACCCGGGCCACCCGGCACGCCTCCACGCCCGCGACTATAAGTTGGCCTTTGCCGCGCGGCTCGTCGAAACCGCCCGCGAGGCCGGTGTCACCAACCCCGAACAGCTCGGCGAACAGCTGGCGCTGCTCCTGGATGGCGCGTCGGCCCGCAACCGGGTCCTCAATACCGAAACCTTCGCCACCGCAGCCGCTATCGCAGCCGTTCTGATCGACAAGGCCATCCCGGCGGCAGCGCCAACGTCCGGCGTGGGCGAGAACTAGCCGCCTCAGCGGGGCGGGTCGTCGTCCTCGGTCAGGTGCTGCAGGATTCGTTCGTTGAGGTCGGCGAGCATGTCGAGCTCGGTTGGGGTGAACAGGTCGATGAAGTTGCGGCGGACATCCTGCACGTGGCCGGGTGCAGCCTGCTCGATGGTGGCGCGGCCGGCCGGCAGCAGGCAGACCATGGTGCTGCGGGCGTCGTCGGGGTTGGGTTCGCGGTTGATCAGGCCGTCCTTCTGCATACGCCGCAACTGGTGGGAGAGGCGGCTCTTCTCCCAGTTCAGGGCATTGCAGAGGGCGTGTGCGGGCATGCGGTCTCCGTCGAGGGCCGAGAGTGCCGCGAGGACCTCGTAGTCGGCTCCGGACAGTCCCGATTCCTGTAGGCGTCGGCTCAGGTGGGCTTCGATCTGTTGATGGGCGTGTATGAACGCTCGCCAGGCGCGGTCTTCGCGAGGGTTCAGCCAGTTCGGCTCCATGGGCCTTGATGTTACCGCGATTGGTTGACGCATCATCAAAATCCGGCTTAATGTTGACACGTCAACCTTTTTGATCGTCAATCACGATGGGACACCTCATGAGCAGCATCAGCATCATCGGCCTGGGAAACATGGCCCGCGCCTTCGCGGACCGGGCGCTCGCCGGCGGCAACGCCGTCGAGATCATCGGCCGCGACCCGGTGAAAGCGAAGGAATTGGCTGCCGAACTCGACGGCGCCACAGTAGGGATGGCCGGCAATGGCCCGACGGGGGACATCGTCGTCCTCGCTGTGCCGTATGCCAGCGCGGCGGCGGTGGTCAGCGAGTACGCGGATGCCCTGCGCGGCAAGGTCATCGTCGACATCACCAACCCTGTCGCGGCCGACATGACGGGCTTCGTCACCCCCGACGGCAGTTCCGGCGCGCAGGAGATCGCCAAGGCTGTCCCCGCCGGCGCGCACGTCGTCAAAGCGTTCAACACCCTGTTCTCCAACGTTCTGTCCGACGGCCGCCCGGTGGACGTCTTCATCGCCGGCGACGACGCGCAGGCCAAGGCGCGCGTGTCGGCGTTCATCGAGAGCCTGGGGCTGCGTCCGCTGGACGCCGGGCCGCTGCTGATGGCGCGGGCCCTGGAGAGCGCGGGCCTGCTGGAGATAAGCCTCGTCAACCACTCCGTCGGGCACACCAACTTCTTCCTCGGCGTCAACGCCCTCAACTGATCTGCCGCTACCCTGAAAAGGACAGTCACATGCGTGTTTTCGTCACTGGCGGGACCGGTCATTCCGGTACGCACATCATTCCCGAGCTCATCGCGGCCGGGCACGAGGTCACCGGGCTGGCTCGATCCGACACGGCTGCGGCGGCCGTGTCCGCACTCGGCGCGAAGGTGCGTCGCGGCAGCCTCGAGGACCTCGACGGGCTCAAGGAGGCGGCCGCGGACTCCGACGGCGTCATCCACGTCGCGCACCGGCAAGATCTGCTGCCCGCCGGCGGGATCGACGCGGTGACCGCCGCGGAGGTCCCGGTCATCCACGCCTACGGGGAGGCACTCGCGGGAACCGGAAAGCCGTTGGTCGCGGCGGGCAGTATTGCCTCGTCGTCATTCGGGAAGCTGGGGCGCCCGGCCACCGAGGAGGACCCGGCCCTGCCCGCCGGGCAGGAGTACTCGGGCACCCTGCGATTCCGTAACGCCGTGGAACTCGCCGTAATCGGACTCGCCGAGCGGGGAGTGCGGTCGTCGATCGTGCGGTTTCCCACCATCGCGCACGACACGACCGACACTGCCGGGTTCCTCCCCGGCCTGATCGCACTTGCGAAGGCGAAGGGTTTCGCTGCTTACCCCGGCGATGGCGCGAATCTGTGGAATGCGGTGCACATCAGCGATATCGCCACCCTGTTCCGGTTGGCGCTGGAGAAGGGTCCGGCCGGCAGCTACTGGCACGCGGTCGAGGACGAGGGAATCGCGTTCCGCGACATCGCCGAGGCCATCGGCAGCCGTCTGGGCCTGCCCACCGTGAGTGTGCCGGTGGACGCACTGATGCTGCCGGGATACTTCGGCATGTTCACGAATCTGGTCACGATGAACCTTCCGGCCTCCAACCTCATCACCCGCCAGGCCCTGGGCTGGGAACCCGCTCAGCCCAAACTGCTCGCCGACTTGGACAACGGCCACTACTTCTCGGAGATAAGAAGATCTGTTGCCCACCAATGAATTTCGCCCGATGCCACGAGGAGTATCCGTGACCACATTCGCCCCGCACCGCGACACCTTGGCGTCCTTCGTCGACTGTATCAACGGCGGCGCAGACGAAGACGCCCTCAGCGGTCTGCTGGCCGAGGATGTGGTGCTGTACGGCCCGTTCGGCGATGAGCCGATCACCGGCCGCGAGGTCGCGGTGGGAACCATCAAGGCCGTCAACGGACTCGCGTCCGATGACACCTACATGGAGGTGCTCAGCGGCGACACCCACCACGCCGCGCACTTCCGCCTACAAGTCGGAGACGCTGCAGTCAACGGGGTATTTCTCGTCCTGCTCGACGCGGACGGCAAGATCGCCGAGGTCAACATCTTCTACCGCACGCTGCCGGCCGGTGTTGCGCTGCAACGGAACCTGGCGGAGGTCATCGGCATGCAGCCCTGGGAGTTACGCACGATCGGGGAGTAGCGCCGAACGCGGTTCGGTGCGCGGGGAACCGGCGATGAGCCCTCGGCGTCGTAACTACATGCCGTTTCTGGGTTCCGAGGCGCTGGCGTCCGGCAAGCTCAACCGGTACCAGCTGCGCACTCGGTACGACGCGGTGTACAGGGGCGTTTACGTCCCGCGGGGCACCAACCTCACTCCGGAAGACAAGGCAGTGGCGGCCTGGCTCTGGTCGGGCCGGCGCGCGACGGTGGCAGCCCTGTCAGCCGCTGCGCTGCACCGTTCGGAATGGATCGACGCCAAACACCCCGCCGAACTCAACCAACCCAGCCAGCACAAGACCGCTGGCATCGTGTTGCACAGTGATGCTCTCGCCGACGATGAGATCTGCCTGGTGCGCGGCATCAAGACCACAACTCCCCACAGAACGGCCTTCGACCTCGGCCGTCGGCGTGGACTCACGACAGCTGTGATTCGTGTGGATGCGCTGCTACAGGCCACTTCCCTGAAGATCTCGGAAGTGCACCCGCTTGTGTTGCGGCACAAGGGGATGCGCGGTCTCGTTCAGCTCCGCGAGGTGCTCGACCTCGCCGATGACGGTGCGGAATCGCCACAGGAGACCCGGCTGCGTCTGCTGTACACGGAGGCAGGCATGCGTCCATCGCACACTCAGATCAACGTCTTCGATGAGTACACCTTCATCGGCCGTATCGACATGGGCTGGCCGAGGTGGAAGGTCGGGGTTCAATACGACGGGATCCAGCACTGGACCGATCCGCGACAACGCACCAAGGACATCGACCAGGACGCGCAGTATCGCGAACTTGGCTGGCGGCTGGTCCGGGTCGGGGCTGACTTGCTGAAGAATCGTCCTCGCGCAGTGATCGACCGCACCCGCCACGCGTTGCAGGCGGCCGGCGCTCCCTACTGACGAAACTGAGCTTGTGTTCGAGATTCTCGCGAAATCTCGTACACAAGCTCAGACTCGGGAAAAGAGAAACCTAGCGCGCGAACATCAGAGCGCGCTTGACCTCCTGGATCGCCTGGGTCACCTGGATGCCACGAGGGCAGGCCTCGGTGCAGTTGAACGTGGTGCGGCAGCGCCACACACCGTCGACCTCGTTGAGGATGTCCAGCCGCTCGGCGGCCGCCTCGTCACGCGAATCGAAGATGAACCGGTGCGCGTTGACGATCGCGGCCGGGCCGAAGTACGACCCTTCGCTCCAGTACACCGGGCAGCTGGTGGTGCAGCACGCACACAGGATGCACTTGGTGGTGTCGTCGTAGCGGGCCCGGTCGGTGGCGCTCTGGATGCGCTCCTTGGTGGGCGGGTTACCACTGGTGATCAGGTACGGCTTCACGGCGCGGTAGGCGTCGAAGAACGGCTCCATGTCCACCACGAGGTCCTTCTCCACGGGCAGGCCGCGGATCGGCTCGATGGTGATGGTGAGCTGCTTGCTCGCCTTCTTGGGCAGCAGGTCACGCATGAGCACCTTGCAGGCCAGCCGGTTCACACCGTTGATCCGCATGGCATCCGAGCCGCACACACCGTGGGCGCAGGAGCGTCGGAAGGTCAGCGTGCCGTCCAGGTAGCCCTTTACGTACAGCAGCAGGTTGAGCAGCCGGTCCGAGGGCAGGCACGGAACCCGGAAGCTCTGCCAGCCTGCGGCGTCGGGGTCCTCGGGGTTGAACCGGGCGATCTTGAGGGTGACCATGACCGCGCCCTCGGGGACCGGGGGCAGCGGCGGATCGCCGGCTTCGGGCTTGTCGATGACAGGTGCACTCACGGTCAGTACTTCCTTTCCATCGGCTCGTACCGGGTCTGGACCACGGGCTTGTAGTCCAGCCGGATGTCGGACAGCAGCTCGCTGCCCTCCTTGTAGGCCATGGTGTGGCGCATGTAGTTGGTGTCGTCGCGGTCGGGGTAATCCTCACGCGCGTGCCCGCCGCGGGATTCCTTGCGGTTTAGCGCACCGACCACGGTGACCTCGGCCAGCTCCAGCAGGAAGCCCAGCTCGATCGCCTCGAGCAGGTCGCTGTTGTAGCGCTTGCCCTTGTCGTGCACGGTGATTCGGCTGTACCGCTCCTTGAGTGCATGGATGTCGGTCAGCGCCTGCTTGAGCGTCTCCTCGGTGCGGAACACCGCGGCGTTGTTGTCCATCGACTGCTGCAGGGCAGTGCGGATGTCGGCGACGCGCTCGTTGCCATGCTCGGAGAGGATGTCGCCGACCCAGCCGACCACCATGTCCGCCGGGTTCTCCGGCAGGTCGACGTGGTTGTGGTTGGCGGCGTACTCGGCGGCGGCGATCCCGGCGCGACGGCCGAACACGTTGATGTCCAGCAGCGAGTTGGTGCCAAGGCGGTTGGCGCCGTGCACCGACACGCACGCACATTCACCGGCGGCGTACAGGCCCGGGATGACGTTGGTGTTGTCGCGCAGCACCTGGCCGTGGATCGTGGTCGGGATACCGCCCATGACGTAGTGGCAGGTCGGGTACACCGGCACCAGTTCGGTCACCGGGTCCACACCCAGGTAGGTGCGGGCGAACTCGGTGATGTCCGGCAGCTTGGCTTCCAGCACTTCCTCGCCGAGGTGGCGCACGTCGATGTAAACGTAGTCCTTGTTCGGTCCGGCGCCTCGGCCTTCGAGCACCTCGAGCACCATCGAACGGGCGACGATGTCACGCGGCGCAAGGTCGACGATCGTCGGCGCGTAGCGCTCCATGAACCGCTCGCCCTCGCCGTTGAGCAACCGGCCGCCCTCGCCGCGCACGGCTTCGGAGATCAGGATGCCCAGGCCGGCCAGGCCGGTCGGGTGGAACTGGTGAAATTCCATGTCTTCCAAGGGAAGTCCCTTGCGGAAGATGATGCCCAGGCCGTCACCGGTCAGCGTGTGGGCGTTGGAGGTGGTCTTGTACATCCGGCCCGAACCGCCGGTGGCGAAGACGACCGCCTTGGCGTGGAAGATGTGGATGTCGCCGGTCGCCAGCTCGTAGGCGATGACGCCGGTGGCCACCGGGCCCGTCGGGGTGTCGGTCAGCGCGATGTCCAGTGCGTAGAACTCGTTGAAGAACTCCACGTCGTGCTTGACGCAGTTTTGGTACAGCGTCTGCAGGATCATGTGGCCGGTGCGGTCGGCGGCGTAACAGGCCCGGCGCACCGGGGCCTTGCCGTGATCGCGGGTGTGCCCGCCGAACCGGCGCTGGTCGATGCGGCCCTCGGGCGTCCGGTTGAACGGCATGCCCATCTTCTCGAGGTCCAGCACCGCGTCGATGGCCTCCTTGGCCATGATCTCGACGGCGTCCTGGTCAGCGAGGTAATCGCCGCCCTTGACGGTGTCGAAGGTGTGCCATTCCCAGTTGTCCTCTTCGACGTTGGCCAATGCGGCGCACATGCCGCCCTGGGCCGCGCCGGTGTGGGACCGGGTCGGGTACAGCTTGGTGAGCACTGCGGTACGGACGCGCGGGCCGGCCTCGACGGCAGCGCGCATGCCGGCGCCGCCGGCGCCGACGATGACGACGTCGTAGCGGTGTTCCTGAATCATTGGTTAACCCCCAATATTCGGGTCGAAGGTGACCAGGACGTAGGTACCCAGAACCAACGTGAACCCTGTCGCCAGCAGCAGCAGCGAATTCAGGTAGAACTTCGTGACGTTCTTACGGGCATAGTCGCCGATGATGGTGCGCAGGCCGTTGGCCCCGTGGATCATCGCGAGCCACAGCAGGGCCATGTCCCAGATCTGCCAGAACGGGGAGGCCCAGCGCTGTGCGACGTAGTTGAAGTCGATGCGGTACACGCCGTCCTGCCACATCAGCATGATGAACAGGTGGCCGAGCGCGAGGAACACCAGCGCCAGGCCGGAGAACCGCATGAACAGCCAGGCGTACTTCTCGAAGTAGGGGATACCGCGGGGGCGACGGGGTGCGCGCGGGTGGTCCAGCGCGGCCGGCCGGTCGTGCTCGCGTTCCATCACCGGCGCCGGACGGCCCAACCGCGACTCGCCCGCTCCTGGCGCGCTCACAGGAACCGCTCCGCCATGTGCATACCGAGAACTCCTAGTGCTGCGATGAGGACCACGGCAAAGACGCCGACGGCGACCGCGAGCATCTGCCGCTGGTAGCGGGGACCCTGCTGCCAGAAGTCGATGAGGATGACGCGGATGCCGTTCAGTGCGTGGAAGAGCACTGCGGCGACCAGGCCCATCTCCATCAGGCCGACGATGGGCGTCTTGTACGTCTCGATGACCTCGTTGTAGGCCTGCGGGCTCACCCGGACCAGCGCGGTATCAAGGACATGTACAAACAGGAAGAAGAAAATCGTGGCACCGGTAATACGGTGTAGTACCCAGGACCACATTCCCGGGTCACCCTTGTACAGGGTGCGCCGACGGGTTTTCCTGGGTTGCGGAGCCGGCACCTCCGTCTGAGTACTCATCTCGCCCTCCAACGTCTTCGGTGGACGTTCGGGACCTGCCTGTGAATTAGCCCCAAACCTCGGGGCGACTCTAAACCCATTTGTGCTGGCGAAGGAATTACGGTTGAGCCGTTCTACCGCAAAAAAGCGAGAAAGTTAGGCTTACCTATCTTACTGTGCGGGTCGGGAATTGGGGTTTCGGAATGCATTCAGAACCTTTGCCGGGAGTGGTCGCATGACGGTCGATGTCGACTGGAACCTGTTGCGTTACAAGGCGATCGAGGCTTCATCCCACGCCTACGCGCCCTATTCGGGATTCCCGGTGGGAGCCGCCGCGCTCGTCGACGACGGCCGCGTCGTGACCGGATGCAATGTGGAGAATGTCTCATATGGCCTAGGTCTCTGTGCCGAGTGTGCTGTGGCCTGCGCCCTGCATTCCGGAGGCGGCGGAAGGCTCGTCGCACTGGCGTGTGTGGGCCCCGACGGGGGCGCGTTGATGCCCTGTGGACGTTGTCGGCAGGTACTGCTCGAGCACGGCGGCCCCGAGTTGCTCATCGACCATTCTCAGGGCCCGCGGCCGCTGCGGGAGCTACTGCCCGACGCGTTCGGGCCCGACGACCTGGAGCGCAGGTAAGGCCAAGTGGTCCAACAACTCCGGGTTACTGGCGAGTAGGTTGACGGCCATGTCGCATCTCGACGCCCCCACCGTCATCCGGACCAAACGTGACGGCGGTGTGCTGTCCGACGCCGCGATCGATTGGGTGATCGACGGCTACACCCACGGACAGGTCGCCGACGAACAGATGTCGGCGCTACTGATGGCGATCTTCTTACGCGGGATGAACCCGGACGAGACCACCCGCTGGACCGCCGCCATGATCAATTCCGGGGACCGGTTCGACTTCTCTGATCTCCGCCGTGCGGCCGCGCCGAGCCGCCCACTGGCCCTGGTCGACAAGCACTCCACGGGCGGGGTGGGGGACAAGATCACCATTCCGCTGCTGCCGGTGGTGATGGCCTGTGGCGCAGCCGTGCCGCAGGCCTCCGGGCGCGGGCTCGGGCATACCGGCGGCACGCTCGACAAGCTCGAGGCGATTCAGGGATTCACCGCCGAGCTGTCGAAAGACCGGATCCGGCAACAACTTCGGGACATCGGTGCGGCGGTGTTCGCCGCAGGCGAGCTGGCGCCGGCCGATCGCAAGATCTACGCATTGCGCGACATCACCTCGACGGTCGACTCACTGCCGCTGATCGCGAGTTCCATCATGAGCAAGAAGCTGGCCGAAGGGGCGCGGTCGCTGGTGCTCGACGTCAAGGTGGGGCGCGGGGCGTTCATGAAGGTCGAGTCCGAGGCGCGGGCGCTGGCCGCCACCATGGTCGACCTCGGCAATGCCAACGGGGTGCCGACCCGGGCCCTTCTCACCGACATGAACTGCCCGCTGGGCCGGACCGTCGGCAACTCCGTGGAGGTCGGCGAATCGCTGGAGGTCCTGGCCGGCGGCGGGCCGTCCGACGTGGTCGCGCTGACGCTGGCGCTCGCGACCGAGATGCTCGATGCGGCCGGTATCGGTGACTCCGATCCGGCCGAGACCCTGCGGGACGGCAGTGCGATGGATTGCTTCCGTGCGCTGGTGGCGGCCCAGGGCGGGGATCTCACCCGCCCGCTACCGATCGGGACGGCTACGGAGACCGTGACGGCCCCGCACGGCGGCATCATGGGCGATCTCGACGCCATGGGGGTGGCGCTGGCGGCGTGGCGGTTGGGCGCCGGCCGTGCCCAGCCGGGCGAACCGGTGCAGTTCGGCGCCGGCGTGCGGATCCACCGCAAGCCGGGGGAGCCGGTCGCCGCAGGCGAGGCGCTGTTCACCTTGTACACCGAAACGCCCGAGCGGCTGCGGGGTGCTCTTGCTGAGCTCGACGGCGCCTGGACGGTCGGCGACACCGCGCCCATGCAGCGACCCCTGATCATCGACCGGATCGGCTGACGCGGCGCCAATCGGCAGACACTCACGAATAGGCCGCTATTGGTCTGATCGTCACCCGCCACGGCCCGGTTTCGGCGGCGCGGCGGCGCCGCTGACGCGCATGATGGGGGCATGAGTACGCCGCTGAGTCTGGACAAGATCCAGCACGCTCCCAAGGCCCTGCTGCACGACCACCTCGACGGCGGCCTGAGGCCTGCCACGGTGCTCGACCTGGCCGACCAGCTCGGCTATGACGACCTGCCGGCCACCGAGGTCGACGAGCTGGCCACGTTCTTCCGCACCGCCGCGCACAGCGGCTCGTTGGTGCGCTACCTGGAGCCGTTCGCCCACACCGTCGGGGTCATGCAGACTCCGGAGGCGTTGCACCGCGTCGCCTACGAGTGCGTCGAGGACCTCGCCGCCGACAACGTCGTCTACGCCGAGATCCGGTTCGCCCCCGAACTGCACATCGACCGCGGCCTGTCTCTCGACGAGGTGGTCGACGCCGTGCTGGCCGGCTTCGCCGACGGCGAGAAGGCGGCCGCGGCCGAGGGGCGGACCATCACCGTGCGCTGCCTGGTCACTGCGATGCGTCACGCTGCTCGCTCCCGGGAGATCGCCGAACTGGCAATCCGCTTCCGCGACAAGGGCGTTGTCGGTTTCGACATCGCGGGGGCGGAGGCAGGGTACCCGCCCACCCGGCACCTCGACGCGTTCGAATACATGCGAGGAAACAACGCGCGCTTCACAATTCATGCCGGTGAGGCGTTCGGCTTGCCGTCCATCCATGAGGCCATCGCATTCTGCGGGGCTGACCGGCTGGGCCACGGGGTGCGCATCGTCGATGACATCACCGAGTTCGACGACGGTACCCAGCATCTGGGCCGGCTCGCATCCATCCTGCGGGACAAGCGAATTCCGCTGGAGATGTGCCCCAGCAGCAACGTACAGACCGGGGCGGCGCCCAGCATCGCCGAGCATCCGTTCGACCGGCTGGCACGGCTGCGGTTCCGCGTCACCGTCAATACCGACAACCGGCTGATGAGCGACACCACCATGAGCCAGGAGATGCTGCGCCTGGTCGAGGCCTTCGGCTACGGCTGGAGCGACCTGGAGCGGTTCACCATCAATGCGATGAAGTCGGCCTTCATCCCCTTCGATGAACGGCTCGCCATCATCGACGAAGTCATCAAACCCCGGTACGCGGTCCTGGTCGGCTGAGTCACCGCGTCGGGCAAATTCTCCCCACCGAAAATTTCCACTGGAAACGCTGTAACGGCAGCGTTTACGGCTGCGACAATCCAGCAGGCCCGACGCAAGATCGTGCCCGGATCAACAAGGAGACCCCATGGCCCGACCCCTCACCACGGTGTTGTCCGGCGCAGTGCTGGCAACGGCGGCGGTGTTCCTTCCGGTTGTCGCGGTACCGACCGCCGGCGCCGACGTCTGCGCCGGAGCGGACGGACGCCATTTCGCCGCCGGAGGTTGCACCAACATCGCCGGCGATGTTGCTACCGGCGCGGCCATCGCGGCCGCACATGTCCCCTACGTACCGGGCGAAGCCCCGTGCTACACCGTCGAAGGCGTTCCCTACTTCACCCCTCCCGGCGATCCCTGCTGAGAAAGACAATTTCGACTGGCGCGGTAGTGGATCTGCCGCGCCAGTGCCAGTTTCGACTCGATCAGGAGTGATGGATGAAGTATTTGTCGTTCGGACTGACCGCCCTGCTGCTTGCGGCCGTGGTCAGCTGTGGTGGGTCCAAGGAGTCGACCGGTGCGGCGCCGACACCGGAGACGGTGCGCCAGATCGTCAAGGAGGCTTACATATACGGCTTCCCGATGGTCGATTCGTATCGCATCCAGCACGCCTATTTCGTCGACCAGGCCAACTCCCAGTACAAGGGTGACTGGAACCAGACGCACAGCATTGCGCGGGTGTTCACGCCCGAGGACACCACGATCCAGACGCCCAACTCCGATACTCCCTACACGATGTTGGGCGCTGACCTACGCGCAGAACCGTTGGTGCTCACCGTGCCGCCGATCGAGGCAGGCCGGTACTACTCGCTGCAGTTCATCGACAGCTACACCTATAACTTCGCCTACGTCGGCAGTCGCGCCACCGGGAACGGCGGCGGCAAGTACCTGCTGGCCGGCCCGAGTTGGAAGGGCGACAAGCCCGCCGGCATCACCGAGGTGATCCGCTCCGACACCGATTTCGCGTTGGTCATCTACCGCACTCAGCTGTTCGATCCGAAGGACATCGACAACGTCAAGAAGATCCAGGCCGGCTATACCGTCGAGCCGCTCTCGGCCTTCGCCAAGCAGCCCGCACCGACCGCTCCTGCGGTCGACTTCATCGCGCCGCTGACCCCCGACGAGCAGAAGACGTCGCCCAAGTTCTTCCAGATCCTCAACTTTCTTCTGAAGTATGCGCCAGAAGTGCCTTCCGAGAAGGAACTTCGGGCTCGCTTCGCCACCATCGGAATCGGCCCCGACGGCGACTTCAACCCCGACACCATGAGCAAGGAAACCCTGCAAGCCGTGCAGGACGGGATGGCCGACGCCTGGGCCGAGGTCAACACCTTCAAGAAAGACAAGCTGGATTCCGGCCAGGTGACGTCGGCCGATCTGTTCGGCACGCGGGAAGCGTTGAAGGACAACTACCTCTACCGCATGGCTGCCGCGGTGCTGGGCATCTACGGCAACACCGCGCAGGAGGCCATCTACCCGGTGCTGGCCGTCGACTCGACCGGGGCACCGTTGGCCGGAAACAACAACTACACCGTGCGGTTCGCGCCCGGGCAGTTGCCGCCGGTCAACTCCTTCTGGTCGACGACGATGTACAAGATGCCGCAGAGCCTGTTGGTGGCCAACCCGATCAACCGGTACCTCATCAATTCGCCGATGCTGCCGAGCCTGGTCAAAGATCCCGACGGTGGTGTCACGATCTACGTGCAGAATCAGTCGCCCGGCGCGGAGAAAGAGGCGAACTGGCTGCCGGCGCCGGACGGACCGTTCCAGATGATCCTGCGGTTGTACTGGCCCAAGGAGGCGGCGCTCAACGGCACCTGGCAGCCGCCGAAGGTCACCAAACACTGACCGTCGCCGGACAGGTCAGCCGCGCAACACCCCACGGAGTACGTCGGCGAAAGCCCTTGGCGCAGCCATGAATCCACCATGGTCGCCGGGGAATTTCACCGGACGCACGCCCAGCAGGTCGGCCAGTGCCATGGTGGTCCGCTTCGTCAACAGGCGCCCGGACTCCTCACCGAGTCCCAGCACGACCCGTCCGTTCTTCAGCGCGGCGACATCGGGCAGGTAGCGGGTGGTGCCCCGGAGTTCGTGGTTGAAGAAGTGGTCCGTGTCGCGCAGTTCCTGATCGCTCGGCGCGGGCATCTCCGGTGCCCCGGGCGGTACGTCGAAGCCGGCGTTGGCCATGAACTTGCCCCAGCCCGCGAACATCCCGTCGCGGTTGAACGTCGCGATGATGTCGTCGGTCGCGGCGCGTTGCGCGGCGGCATCGGGTAGCAACTCCAGCAGCGGAGGTTCGTGCGCGACGAGGATGCGCACCCGGCCGGGGTGACGGGCCACCAATGACAGACCCGTCACCGCACCGCCGGACGAGCCGAACACGTCAGCGGAGTCGGCGCCCAGATCATCGAGGATCGCAGCGACGTCGTCAGCCCGGCGCTCCGGGATGGAGTTCTCGGTCGGATCGTCGAGGCAGCTGCGCGCGACGCCGCGCGGATCGGCCGTCACCACTGTGCGGTCACCGGCCAGCGCGTGGGCCAGCGGCGCGAATTCGGCGGCGGCCATCGGCGCACCGAGGATCAGCAACAGCGGGCCCTCGCCGCGCACCTCGTAGTGCAGGCGCGCGCCGGGAACCTCGACGGTGTGCGTGGAAAGGCTGGTCGATGCGGTCATGAGTGATCTGACCGCCGGCGCGGCCAGAACTCATCGGCTCGGGGGCTACTCCGCCCGCAGGCGCGACTCCACAAAACGCTCCAACGCGTCCCACTGCTCGACGGCCTGGGCGTACGGCCCGTCGGGCTTGCGGGCGCCCTCGTCGCCGAGCACATAGCTCACGAACTTGCCGAGGGCCTTGGTCTCGGCGAGCGTCTCATCGACGGTCTTGTCCTCGGAGTAGTCGCTGACATCGCGCAGCAGCTCGACGGCCAACTCCAGCTGGTCGTGGTCGACCGCGTCGGGTCCGTCGGCAATGTCGTCGGAGATGCCCGACAAGACGTAGACGTTCTCCTCTGCGACCTCGACCCGCAGGGAGCCATCGGTGGCGGCGGTCCTGATGTCGTCATAGGTGGCCAGGTCGGACAGGTCGTGGTCGTGCTCGTCGGCCAGGTAGCGAGCAAGGGCCCGCTCGGAGCTGAACACGCTGATGCGACCGTTGCGGCCGAGGAAGACCGGATCGTCGTCGAGGTAGCAGCGCAAGGTGTAGACGGTTCCCGAGCCGGTCATGATGCGCACCGGGTCGATACCGACCTTGTGCCAGAAGTCCTCGTCGTCGCCCAGGACAGCGGTGTCGGCAACGCTGCGCGCGGGCTCCGCGTCCTCGTCGTCTTCGTCGTCGCCCTCGGAATCTTCGGTGTCAGCGTCGACGGCGAGGTCGTCCTCGTCCTCCTCAGGGGCGTCTTCCTCGAGCTCGGCCTCGGCCTTCTTGACCGCGGCTTCGTCGATGTCTTCGGGAACGGTGACGATCTCGTCGATGGCGTCGAGCACGCCGTCCCAGCCCCGCGCGATCACGGCTTCGATCTCGGCCCAACGCTTGCGCCCGGAGCGGCCGGTGAAGCCTTCCAACCCACCACCGACGGTGCCGAGCACCGGGTTGCCGTTGAAGAACTTGCTGATGGCCGCCAGTTCACACACCGAGCCGATCGAGGACACCACCACCAGCGTGCGGTGCACCGTCGCGACGGACTCTTCGGTCGGCTTGTCGGCGACCAGGTCCGGCAGCCCGACGATGTCGTATTCACGGTCGTCGGCCGGCTGCAGCTTGTGGGCGTTGGCTGCGGTCAGCTTCTCCCACGCCGGGTGGTCGGCGAGATCGTTGTCGGTGTTGGTGCGGACGAAAGCCGCGAGGTCAGCGACCGATTCGAAGGCGAACAGGGCGTCACCCTCGCCGAGGAAGGCCTCCCACTCGTCACCGGCATCCCGCCAACGCGGAGCCCACAGTGTGTAGAGGTCGCCCTTGGTCAGCCCGAGCCTGATCGGCACGATGTCAGCAGCCATGCGGCACAGCCTAATGGGACGCCTCTGACGCCAGTCAGGTTGTCTCCCGTTCGGGGACCGGTTCGGGTGGTATCACACCGTGGGGCGCCAGAACCCCTGAAAGCCCTGCCCGGCATTCGTCGTTCGGACGGGCGAGAGTTTGACCGGGTCGCCCGCCTCGATCATCGTGTTCTCGCCGACGATCATGGCGACATGGCCGTCCCATACCGCCAGGTCACCCGGGCGCAGGGTCCCCGCCGAGACCGCCTTGCCGATGTCCTGCTCCTGGGCCAGCCGCGGAATGTCCAGCCCGGCTTCGTGATAGGCCCATTGAGTCAGCCCGCTGCAGTCCAGTCCGACGCCCGGTGTCGTGCCGCCCCACCGGTAGGGAACCCCGAGCTGTGTCAGCGCATGTCGCACGGCGCTGGCTGCCACGGCATTGGGGGCTACCGCGGTACTGCCGTCGGGCAGCCGCACCGCCACGCCGTCGCCGAACATCCCCGGGTCACGGAGCCCGGCCGGCGCTTCGGAGCGATCGACACCCGATGCCGCCGGTAGGTCTGCGGCGCCACCCCAGCTGCCCAGCGGTGTGCCTCCCGAGAACCCCGCGCCGGAGAACCCGGCCTCCGTAGGCCCGGCGCCTGGGAATCCCGCCCCTGAGAATCCCGACCCTGGGAATCCCGACGACGTCGGGGCACCGGCCGGGAGCCCCGTCGAGCCCGCGTGCATCCCGGCGGTGACCGCGCCGGCGTGACCGTCCAGTTCAGCGCGCAGTTCGTCGACGACGGCCGACGCCTCAGCGACCGCGCGCCGCGCCTCGGCCTGCAGCTCCTGAGCCACACCGGGTTCGTCGAGATGGGGGATCAACAATGCGGCGCGATCCTCGAAGCGGTCGATGATCGCCTGCAGTCGCGACCTCGCCTCCGCCACGGCTGAGCCCGCACGCCGGGCAGCAGCGCTCAGTACCTGAGCCTGCGCGGCCAGCTCGGTCACCTCCGCCGCGGTACCTGCGGCGAAGTTGGCGGCCGCTGTTGCCGCCGTACCCGACCAGTCGCCGGCGGCGCGTTCCCACGATCGGCCGAGTGCCGCGGCGATATCCGACAATGCGGAATGCGCCGCGTCCAGCGTCGTCACGGTGGGCCCGGTTTCCGGCGGGCCACTGCCCACCAGGTCACGCAGCGCATACAGCGGCGTGGCCAGCGCGGCGGCGGACGCGGGCACGGGCTATACCCGCGGCAACAGTGCGGCCGCCCGCTGACCAGCGGCGTCGTAGCCGGCGGCGGTGGCCCCGGCGCTGACGGCACCCGCGTCGGCCCGGGCACTCAGCGCCGCCACCGCGTCGACGTGGGCGCTGACGGATGCGGCGAACGCGGCTACGAATCGTTCGCCGATCGGGCCGAGGGCGCCTGCCGGTGACGGCATCGACCGCAGGGTTGCCGCCACCGCGCTGAGATCGGCGGCGTGTGCGTCGAAGGCGCCGCCGAGGGCGTGGATGCCCGTCAGGTCGGCGCGCAGGGGGTCGGCGGTCATGTGGTTAGGACGTCCGCCGCCGCTGATCGGTTCCGCGTGATTCGCGCCGCGTTCGGGTGGTCGTGCTCCCGCGTCGTTTCCCACGCCAGGGTTGTTGGTGCGCCGGGGTGGCTGCCCTGGTGTGGAAATCGGCGTACGCCCGGCTGCCCGGCCCGCCGTTCCGGTGCTTGCCCGCTCAGATGGCAGTACCACCGCCGTCGGCATGCAACACCGAGCCGGTGATGAATGCCGCCCGCGGCGAACTCAGGAACAGCACCGCGTGGGCGATCTCCTCCGGGGTTGCCGTGCGTCCCAGGGGCAGGGCGCGGCCGAGTTCCTCGTTGGTGTCGCCCCATTGAGCCGCGACGCCTTCGGTGCGGGTGGGCCCCGGCGCGACACTGTTGACTCGCACTCCGCCGGAACCGAATTCGGCGGCCCAGGTGCGGGTCAGCGATTCGACGGCGGCCTTGGAAGCACTGTAGGTCGAGGCACCTGGCACGCCCTTGGACGCGACCATCGAGGTGACGTTGACGATGCTGCCGCGGCCGCGTTCGAGCATGCCGCCCACCAGCTGTGCGACGAGGAAATAGGTGCCCCGCACGTTGGTGTCGAAAGTCCGCTCGAAGGAGGCGACATCCTGTTCGACGGTGAGTGCTCCGGGGAACGCCGCGGCGTTGTTGACCAGGATGTCGAGCTCGCCGCATTGCTGTGCGAGAGATCGCACCGAGTCGAGGTCGGCGAGGTCGGCGCTGACGAACCGGACGTCCCCACCGAGCGTGGCCGCGGCGTCGCGTCCCCGTTGTTCATCTCGCCCGGTGATGGTCACCGCCGCGCCGGCTCGGGCCAGCAGGTCGGCACAGGCCAGGCCGATGCCCGCGGTGCCGCCGGTGACCAGTGCGCGATAGCCGTTGAGTTCTGTCGATCCGGATTCCATGGTGTCCTCTCGTTGTTCGTCACGCGACATTTCGGGTGCCGCCGTGTTCGTGGGTGATCCAGCGGTCGTCTGCGACATCGGCGAGTGTGGCCCGCAGGCGTTCGCGGCTGCGGGCGATGCGTGACATGACGGTTCCCAGCGGGATTCCCATGCGTGCAGCGACCTCGGCATATGTGCAGCCCTCGATGTCGGCGTAGTACAACACCGTTCGGAAACCCTCGGGCAGTGCCTGCAACGCATCACGGATCCGGTCGTCGCAGAACAGGTCGAGCGCAAGGTCCTCGGCGGAGCGCTGGACGGTCGTGGAATGGGTTGCGCTGCCGAACATGTCGCTATCGGTGAACTCGGGGACGGCGAACGTGTCGGGACGACGTTGCTTCATGCGGTGCGTGCTGATCCACCGGTTGTGCAGGATGCGGAACAGCCACGCACGGAGATTGGTGCCCGGTTCGAACCGGTGGAAACCGGTGTAGGCATTCATCAATGTGTCTTGGACCAGGTCCTCGGCGTCGGCCTGGCTGTGCGTCAGGCGCCGCGCGGTGCGCAGCAGGACGGAGTGAAATGGCATGGCGTCGCGCACGAACCGAGCCGCCAGTTGCGCGTCAGAGTCGGCTACTGACGTGATATCGGCTGACGGGGCGGTTACGACTCTCGTCATGATCAGAACTCCAGCGTTTGAGAACAAGAACGAATGTGTCCTCAGCCTGGTTCGCGAAAGCTCGTAGCGGACCCTTGAGAATCCGTGGTCCTCGTAGTCCGTGGGGTGGACACCGGATAGACATGCACGCCGACGGCGCCGACCGTTAAGGTCAGCGCATGGATGTGCGCGTCGTCGACCACCCCCTGGCCGCCGCGCGGCTGACCACCCTGCGGGACGAGCGGACCGACAACGCAGGGTTCCGTGCGGCGCTGCGCGATCTGACGATGATGCTGGTGTACGAGGCGACCCGGGACGCTCCCTGCGAGCAGATCGCGGTGCGCACCCCGGTGACCGATACCACCGGGTCGCGGTTGGCCAATCCGCCGCTGTTGGTGCCGGTGCTGCGGGCGGGGCTCGGGATGGTCGACCAGGCGCACGCTCTGATCCCGGAGGCACAGGTCGGGTTCGTCGGGATGGCGCGCGATGAGTCGACGCACCAGCCCACGCCCTACCTGGCGTCGCTGCCCGACGACCTGAGTACGCGGTCGGTGTTCGTGCTCGACCCGATGCTGGCGACGGGCGGATCGATGGCCTACACCCTCAACCTGCTGAAAGAGCGCAACGCCGACGACATCACCGCGGTGTGTGTGGTGTGTGCTCCGCAGGGGATCGCCGCGCTGGAGAAGGTCGCCCCCGAGATCCGGTTGATCACCGCGACCATCGACGAGGGCCTCAACGAGATCGCCTACATCGTCCCGGGGCTCGGCGACGCCGGGGACCGTCAGTTCGGCCCGCGCTAAGGCCGCTCAGGCTCGGTCGCGGTCAGGTACGGCCGGGACAACACCAGCGCCGCCGCGGTGGCCAGCATGAGCACATACACCGGCAGCAGATGGATGAAGGTCGTGTACCCGATCGCGTAGTGCACGGCCAGCGCAGGCAACGTGCCCGTCACGAACCCGATCAACAACGACCACCACACCCAGCGCTCGCCGCGGCGGAATCCCCACAGCGCGATCAATGCGATCGCAAGCCCGGAACCGATCAGAGCCCCACCGAATCCGGCCCGGTCGTGGGCGATGAAGCCGAGCAGTTGCGGTTCGGCGGCCCGCAGCGTCGCACCGTGGGTGTGCAGGTAGCCCAGGTCGGTGCTGACGAACACGTCGGTCAGCCCGACGAACGAGATGGTCGCCCCGGCGACGGCGAGCCCGGCGCCGAGTCCGATGAACAGCAACTGTCCCCACAACGCGCGCCGGCGCTGTGATTCCGGGCCGTCCGGCAGCGACCGCCATTGTGGCGGGTCGGGTTTGTTCCAGACCGCGGCCAGCAGCATCGGGAACAGCGTCACGACCACCAGCGTGTGCAGGGGATCGACGAACCCTGTCCCGACGAAGTAGAACAGCGTGAGGAACGCGACGAGGCCCGAGATGAGCAGGGCCGTGCGCGCCCATGCCAAGCCGCGCCTGATTCCACCCCAGGACAGACCGGCGTACAGCATGCCGAGGCCGATCATGTTGCCCGCCATACTGATCCGATCATGTTGGATGAAATGCACCAGGTTGTCGTTGATCTGGCGCAGGTCATCCACCCCGAGACCGAGATAGGAACGGTCATAACTGAGCAACACCGGACCGAGCGTGATGGCGCCGGCACCGGCACCCGCCACCATCAATCCGAGTCCGGCCAGCACACCCCACAGCCAGCCCGGCCAGCGAAACGGGTTGAGCCCGGCATCGGCCAGGCTCGGCGGCGGCGCCGATGTCTGCGAGGCCGCCTCGATCACGCGGTTGAACCAGCCGGGCCCGGTCGCGAGCAGTACGCTCGGCCTGGCCAGCACGATGGCGTCCGGATCCTGCAGCGCCGCAACGGCGGTCGTGACGTCAGGATCCGACAGGTAGCGATCCTCACCGGCTGCACCGACGACTACCTGGTCCACGTCAGTAGCGAGTAGGTCGGCGACCTCGGTGGAATCGACGCGCGCGACGACACGGCAGCGCCGACCCGTGGCGGCTCGACGTACGGTTTCGACGTCAGCGGCGGTCACGGGCGCGATCTCGATGATGCCGGCACCCTGGACCGGCAACACCAGTACGGCGTCGCGCGCCACCGACGGCGGGACCACCGCCCCGAAGCGGCCTATCCACTCCGGCGGGACCGGCGGGTGATCGAAAACCTTTGGGATCCAGCGATACCCGCCGGCCTCGACCAGCATGGCCAGAAACCGCAGCGCCCAGCGCTGGGTGCGATGTTCCCCGAGGACGGCGGACGCGATCGGGCCAAGCGGTTGATAAGTCCAGTCCGGCATTACGTATCCGGCTACCAGCGCGCAGCGGCGTCGGCGAGGTCCTGGCTCAGCTTCTGAGCGTGGGCCCGTGCGGTATCCAGATCATCGGTCGGTGCACAACGAACTTCGGTGTAGGACTTGAGTTTCGGCTCGGTTCCCGATGGACGTACCACCACGCGGACCGAGGTGCCGGCGTCATCACCGGTGAAGATCAGGGCATCGGTGCGTTGTTGTCCACGCCGCTCCAGCAGATCTTCGACGGTGACGGCGATCCCGGCCAGTTCGGTCGGCGGGGCCTCGCGCAATCGGGCCATGGCTGTTTCGGCGTCGTCGACGTGGCGCGTGACCGCGCCCGTCACGTGCACGCCGTGCGCCTTGGCCAGCGCATCCAGGGCGTCGAGCATGCTGCGCCCCTGAGCGCGTAGTGCGGCCGTCAGATCAGCGGCCAGGATGGCCGCGCTGATCCCGTCCTTGTCGCGTACCGAGGCCGGGTCGACACAATGCCCGATCGCCTCCTCGTAGGCGTAGACCAGGGTGTTACCGGGTGACTGGGCGCGGGCCAACCACTTGAATCCGGTGAGGGTTTCCGCGTGCTGGGCACCGTGCGCCGCCGCGATGGCGGCCAGCATCCGCGAAGACACCACGGTGCTGGCGACCAGGGCAGCTTCGCTCACCGGGCCGGGCTCGAGCTGAGACAAGATGTAATCGCCGAGCAGCCAGCCGGTTTCGTCACCGGTGAGCATCCGCCAGCCGTCTGGGCCCGGCACCCCGACGGCGCACCGATCGGCATCGGGGTCAAGGGCTATCGCGATCTCGGCGTCGATGTCGTCAGCCAGGGCGAGTAGCGCGTCGACCGCACCCGGCTCCTCGGGATTGGGGAAGCTGACCGTGGGGAAGTCCGGGTCGGGCGCGAACTGTTCCTCGACCACGTGCACGTCGTCGAATCCGGCCAGGGCCAGGGCGTCAAGCGCGTACTCGCCACCGACTCCGTGCAGGGGCGTCAGCGCCACCCGCACCGAACCTGTGCTGCGACGGACCCGGGCGGCCCGCTCCAGGTATCCGTAGACCTGATGGCGCCCACCGGTTTCCACGGGAGATCGGCGGATTTCATCTGCGTACGGCGCCCGAGCCACCGCTGCCTCGATCTCACGGTCGGCAGGGGAGATGATCTGCATGCCACCGTCGAGAAACACTTTGTAGCCGTTGTCGGTCGGCGGATTGTGCGACGCGGTGATCTGGATGCCGGCAACGGCAGGCAGGTGCCGAACGGTGTAGGCGACGATCGGTGTGGGGACTGCGGCCATCATGAGGACAACCTGGAAACCCTCGGCGGCAAGGACTTCGGCGGCCGCCAGAGCGAACTCGTCGGAACGGTGCCGAGCATCGCGGCCCACCACCACGTGCGACCCGCCCAGGCATCTGTCCTTCAGGACCTGGGCCAGTGCCCAGGTGGTACGGATGACGACGGCCAGGTTCATGGCATCGGGCCCGCCCCGCAACGGTCCGCGCAGCCCGGCGGTGCCGAAGGTCAACGGATTGCTGAACCGGCGGTCGAGTTCTTCGGGAGTGCAAGAGGACAATTCGGCCGCGGTTTGAGGGTCGGGGTCATGCGCGATCCATTCGGCGGCGGCGGTCGCGATGGTGGTCATGACCCAAGTGTGCCCGCAGCGGCGTCGGAGTACGCCAGCTTGCGCAGGACCGGTGCCACCAGCATCAGCAGATCGAACTCCAGATCGGTGAGGTTCTCCCGCATCGTGGCGTGCAGCCAGGCATCGCGTTCGTCGCGGTCGGCCTGCAGCAACGCAGCTCCTGCCGAGGTGATCTCGATGAGCTGACGGCGGCGGTCGTTCTCGTCGGGACGTCGCGCGATCAGCCCACGGCGCACCAGTTCGTTGATGCTGTCGGTCAGTGACTGGGCCCGCACATGCAGCCGCGCGCCCATCTCGGCCGGGGTGGTGGTTCCGCTGCGGCTCGCCTCGCCCAGCAGCTCCAGCTGGCTCAACGTCAGGCCGTGATCCGGACGGTGCCGCCGCATCTGCCGGGTCACCGCCATCATCGACTCGCGCAGGTCAGTCGCCGATGTTGCCGCCATGAGAAGGTTATACCTTGGTATTCGACGCGATTGAAGCATTTGAATACCATTACACCGTGAATATTGCGAAGGTATCCCTTACTATCTCGGTAGGAGGTGCATGACGGGGATGGCGCGGACGCTGCGGTGGATGTTGCTTCTCGTCGCGACCGTCGCCGTCACCGTCCCGCTCACCCTCGTCGACGTGCCCTCGGCCGCACTGTTCGCGGGACTCGCGGTAGGCATCGTGCTGGCGCTGGTCTCGCTCGCCCCGGAACAGATGCCGCGCCCGGCGGGGGTGATCGCCCAGGGTGTGCTGGGCGTGTACATCGGCACGATGGTCCATCGGGACGCCGTCAGTGCGCTCGGATCGGACTGGCTGATCGTGCTGGTGATCACCGTGGCCACGTTGCTGCTCAGCATCCTCGCCGGCGGATTGCTCGGTCTGCACCGCGACGTCAGTCCGCTGACCGGCTCGCTGGCGCTCGTGGCCGGGGGCGCGTCGGGCCTGGTGGCCATCGCCCGGGAACTCGGCGGCGACGATCGCGTCGTCTCCGTCGTCCAATATCTTCGGGTGGCACTGGTCACCGGGACCATTCCGCTCGTGGTGACCCTGGTCTTCCACGCCGACCGGTCGCATCCGCCGTCGGACCCGGCTGAAACTGCTTCGGCACCTTGGTATCTCAGCCTGGCCATGCTTGCCGCGATCGTCGCAGTCGGGGTGGTCGGCGGGCGTTGGGCCAGGTTGCCGGGCGCCGGACTGCTCGGCCCGCTGGCCCTGACGGTGGCACTGCAGCTCACGGGTCTGTCCTTCGGGCTGGCCGTTCCGGTGCTTCTGGTGCAGGCCGCCTACATGGTGATCGGCTGGCAGGCCGGCATCGCCTTCACCCGCGACTCGCTACGGGCGATCGGCCGGATACTTCCGTTGGCGTTGACATTGATAGTCGTGCTCGGCGTGGCGACCGCCGGACTCGGGGTGGTGCTGGCCAACGTCACCGGGATGACGCAATTGGAGGGCTACCTGGCGACCAGTCCGGGTGGCGTCTATGCGGTGCTCGCCACCGCGGTGGAGACGGGGTCCAACGTCACCTTCATCATCGCCGCCCAGGTGCTCCGGGTGCTGCTGATGCTGTTCGCCGCCCCGCTCATGGCGCGGGTCATGGCCCGGCTGGCCCGGCGCCGCGACGAGGCTCACGACCGGGAGGCCGACGAACCGGTGGCCGCCGTCGGGCGATAGCTGATCGGCCTGCTCATCGCCGGTTCAGGCCGGACAACTGCCAGGCAAGCGCGCGGCGGACGGCGGGCAGTTTGCCGGCCAGTCGCATGACGCGATTGCGGAGCGGGCGGCGGCGGGCCGATGCGGTGGCGAGTTCGGTGAGCCGGCTGGTCATCGAGACCACACGACGTGCGGTGTGGCGGCGGGTGGCCGCGTACTCGTCGAGCACGGCGTTGTCGGCTCCGGCGTCCAGTACCTGCGCCAGGTGCTCGCCGAGGACGACGGCATCCTCGATGCCGAGGTTCATCCCCTGCCCGCCGGCGGGGGAGTGCACGTGGGCGGCGTCGCCTGCCAGCAGGATGCGGTGGTCGCGGAACGCGTCGGCAACTCGGTGATGCACCCGGAACCTGGAGCCCCACACCACCTCTTCGACCACCGCGGGCTCGGCCACCGGGCCGCGCTCATCCAGCAGCGACTGCACAAACGCGACGTCCGGGTGCTGCGGGGCTTCGTCCACCGTCGCGACGATGCGGTACATCCCGTCGGGCAGTGGTGCGACGACGACCAGCCCGGCCGGCGAGAAGTACAGGATCACCTCGTCGGCCGGCACGCCGCCGGACAGCCGGACATCGGCCAGCGCGAACGACTCGCCGTAGGTGCCGCCGTTGAACGCGATCCCGGCGTGTTCGCGGACGGTGCTGTGCATGCCGTCGGCTCCGATCAGGTACCGGGCCCGGATCTGCTGGCCATCGGCGAACGTGGCCATCGCCTGGTCGGCGGTCTGCTGGATCCCGATGACCGAAGCGGGGCGGACGACCTTGCCGCCCAGCTCCTCGAGCCGATTGAGCAGGAACGCCTCGGTGTCGGCCTGCGAGATCATCAGTGTGTACGGGTAGCGGGTCGGCAGCTGGCTGAACGGTACCGCGATCAGGAGATCGTCGCGGTCCCGGATGGCGAAGGTCGGCGTGTGCACGCCGCGAGCGACGAGGTCCGCGACCACCCCGTAGGGCTCCAGCAATTCCAGGGTGTGCGGGTGGACCACGGCGGCCCGCGAGGTGTTGGTGCCCTCGGCCTGTCGATCCACGACGGTCACCTCGTGACCGTGCTGGATGAGCACGATGGCGGCGGTCAGGCCGACGGGTCCGGCTCCGACGATCAGGACGTCGGTGGTGAGCGCTTGCATCTTCGACTCCTTTGTCAACAACTGTTGGTCAACGCTTGTTGACATCAAATTAGGCCTGTGGGGACTGGATGTCAACGGTTGTTGACCTACACTTGTTGACATGCGACGACCGGCAGCCGAGACCAAGTCCGTGATCCTCGCCGCGGCTCGGGAGCGCTTCGCCGCCGACGGATACGAGCGCGCGACGATCCGGGCGATTGCGGCCGACGCCGGGATCGACCCGGCGATGGTGATGCGCTACTACGGCAACAAGGAGCGGCTGTTCGCCGCGGCCGCCGAATTCGATTTGGAACTACCGGATCTCACGCGGATCCCACGCGAAGAGATCGGCGCCGCGCTGGCCGCGCATTTCCTCGAACGCTGGGAGCGCGACGAGGCGCTGTTGATCCTGTTGCGAGCCGGCGTCACCAACGAGGCAGTGGCCGAGCGGATGCGCACGATCTTCGCCGCACAACTCGCCCCGGCGATAGCGCAGACCACTGGCGACGCTCCCGACACCCCGGTGCGGGCCAGCCTCGCCGCGTCCCAGGTACTGGGCATGGCGTTGTGCCGCTATGTCCTGGAATTCCCGCCTCTGGTCACCATGTCGCGCCAGGAGGTCGTCGACTGGATCGCACCCACCCTGCAGCGGTATCTCGTCGGCTAGATCTGTCTGATCACCGAAGCCAGCAGGGAACCCATCCGGGTTGCGGACTGACGCCCGGCCTCGAGGACCTCGGTGTGGCTGAGCGGTTCACCCGTCATCCCGGCAGCCAGGTTGGTCACCATCGAGATGCCCAGCACCTGCAGGCCGGCGGCCCGGGCAGCGATGGTCTCGTGCACCGTCGACATGCCGACCAGATCGGCTCCCAGGGTGCGCAGCATCCGGATCTCGGCCGGTGTCTCGTAATGCGGGCCGGGCAGCCCGGCGTAGACGCCCTCGGCCAGGGTCGGCTCGATCTCTCGGGCCAGCGCTCGAAGTTTGGGGGAGTAGGCGTCGACCAGGTCGACGAACTGCGCACCTACCAGCGGCGACCGCGCCGTGAGGTTGAGGTGGTCATTGATCAGTACCGGCTGGCCCACCTGATACTCGGCACGCAGCCCGCCGGCCGCGTTGGTCAGAACCACGGTGGACACGCCCGTTGCCGCAGCCGTCCGGACCGGATGCACCACATGCTGCAGGTCGTGGCCCTCATAAGCGTGGATGCGCCCGGCCAGCACCAGCACGCGGTGACTCCCGAGGCGCACCGAGTGCACCAGGCCGCCGTGGCCGGTCGCGGTCGGCGGGGTGAAGCCGGGGAGATCGGCCATCGGCACCGTTGCCACCGGCTCGCCCAGCTCGGTTACCGCGGGTGCCCAACCCGATCCGAGCACCACCGCGACATCGTGGCGTTCGACGCCGGTCCGTTCGGCGATGGCGGCGGCTGCCTGGCTGGATGCCTGGGGATCGGTCACGATAGGCGAGCTTAACCGCCGGAAACGGGCAGTGAGATACTGCGAGGATGCCGTCTGCCACCGCCTCGCTGAGCGTCGAGGACGCCATCAACCGGCGTCGTGGCGACCTCGTCGAACTCTCCCACTCGATACATGCCGAGCCTGAGTTGGCGTTCGCCGAGCACCGCAGCTGCGCCAAGACCCAGGCGCTGGTGGCCGAGTACGGCTTCGAGATCACCGCGGCAGCCGGCGGGCTGGACACCGCGTTCCGGGCCTCCTACGGCAGCGGCCCGCTGGTGATCGGGATCTGCGCGGAGTACGACGCCCTGCCCGAGATCGGGCATGCCTGCGGACACAACATCATCGCGGCCTCGGCGGTCGGCGCCGCGCTGGCTCTTGCCGATGTCGCCGACGAGCTCGGCCTGACCGTCGTGTTGATCGGCACCCCGGCCGAGGAACTCGGTGGCGGAAAAGTCTTGCTGCTCAATGCCGGTGTGTTCGACGACATCGCCGCCACGGTCATGCTGCATCCCGGGCCCGTGGACATCGCCGCGGCGCGCTCGCTGGCGCTCTCCGAGGTGACGGTGAATTACACCGGCCGGGAATCGCACGCCGCCGTCGCGCCCTATCTGGGTGTCAACGCCGGTGACGCGGTCACCGTCGCGCAGGTCGCGATCGGGCTGCTGCGTCAGCAGCTCATGCCGGGGCAGATGGTGCACGGCATCGTCACCCACGGCGGGCAGGCCACCAACGTCATTCCCGGTCGGGCCGAAATGAGATACACGATGCGGGCCACCGACATGTCGGCCCTGCGCGAGCTGGAAGACCGGATGGCGGGCTGTTTTTCGGCCGGGGCACTGGCGACGGGCTGCGAGCACCAGGTCACCGAGATCGGCCCGGCCTACGCCGAACTTGTGCCCGATCCGTGGCTCTCGGAGACCATCCGCGCCGAGATGCTGCGCCTGGGCCGTAACCCGTTGCCGGAGAACGTGGAGGCGAGTGTGCCACTGGGCAGTACCGACATGGGCAACATCAGTCAGGTGATGCCCGGCATCCATCCGGTGATCGGTATCGACTCGGGCGGCGCCGCGATCCACCAACCGGCGTTCACGGCTGCCGCGGCGGGTCCGAGTGCTGACAAGGCCGTGTTGGAAGGTGCAATCATGTTGGCCCGCAGCGTCGTTCAGCTGGCCGAGACGCCTGCGCAGCGGGACCGGGTCCTGGAGGCGCTGCAGAGGAGGCAGGCGTCATGAGTGTGCTGCAGCACGCGGCTGCCCGCTGGTTGTCGGCCAACTACGACGAGATGGTGTCGTGGCGGCGGCACCTGCACGCCCATCCGGAACTTGGTCGCCAGGAGTTCGCGACCACCGAGTTCGTGGCCCGCCACCTGGCCGAGGCCGGGCTGAACCCCAAGGTGCTACCCGGCGGCACCGGGTTGACGTGTGACTTCGGGCCGGAGGACCGCCCGCGGATCGCGCTGCGCGCCGACATGGACGCCCTGCCGATGGCCGACCGCACGGGCGCGTCCTACGCCTCCACGGTGCCCAACGTCGCGCACGCCTGCGGGCACGACGCCCACACCGCGGTACTGCTCGGCGCTGCGATGGCGTTGGCGTCGGTGCCGGAGCTGCCGGTCGGCGTCCGATTGCTGTTCCAAGCGGCCGAGGAGCTGATGCCCGGCGGCGCGATCGACGCGATCAACGCGGGTGTGCTGACCGGGGTGAGCCGGATCTTCGCTCTGCACTGCGACCCTCGGCTGGTCGTAGGCCAGGTCGCCACTAAGCCCGGACCGATCACGTCGGCTGCAGATTCCATCGAGATCACCCTGCACTCGCCCGGCGGGCACACCTCCCGGCCGCACCTGACCGGTGACCTGGTCTACGGGCTGGGAACGTTGATCACCGGGCTGCCCGGCGTGCTGTCCCGTCGCATCGACCCCCGCCACGACACCGTGATGGTGTGGGGCGCGGTCAATGCGGGTGTGGCCGCCAATGCCATCCCGCAGATCGGCACCCTGGCCGGGACCATCCGCACGGCAAGTCGCGATACCTGGCTGACGCTGGAATCGATTGTGGAAGAGACGGTTACGTCGCTGCTCGCGCCGCTGAACATCTCGCACAGCCTCAATTACCGGCGCGGCGTGCCCCCGGTGGTCAACGAAGAGGTGTCCACCCGCATCCTCACGCACGCCATCGAGGCCATCGGCCCCGACGTGCTCGCCGACACCCATCAGTCCGGCGGTGGCGAGGATTTCTCGTGGTACCTCGAAGACGTGCCCGGTGCCATGGGGCGGCTCGGCGTCTGGAGCGGACAAGGGCCGCAACTCGATCTACATCAGCCGACGTTCGACATCGACGAACGTGCGTTGGGCGTCGGTGTCCGGACGATGGTCAACATCGTCGAGGCCTCGGCCTAGCCACCTTCCACCGCGAGCGTGCGTGTCTGCTGGTCAACGCGCCGCGCAGCATCGGCATTTTGGCGTCACTCGCCGGCTGCGAGCGCCCATAGGCTGTCGCTATGACACCTGCCCCTGACGACCAACTCGCTGCGGCCATCGCCGCGGTGCGGCAGGCCGAATCAATCAAGCGCCAACTCAACGCCGCGCAGTTGCACGCCGAGGAGTCCGCCACCCGCGCACAAACAGCCGGCCGCCGGGTGCTTGCAGAGGATCGGGACGTCCACAAGCTGGAATCCTTCTCGCTGACCAAGATCTGGGCAAATCTCAAGGGTTCCCACGAGGATGACGTGGCCCGCGAAACTGCTGAGCGCCAATCCGCCCACTACGACTACCTCACTCAACGGGCCCGCGCCGATGCCGACCAGCGTCATGTCGAGCAGCTCACGGAACGCCTCGCGGCACTTGGTGATGTCGGGATTGAGTTGGAGCGGGCGTTGGACGCGAAGGAACGCTGGCTACAGGACAACGATGGCCCGGGCGCGGCCAGACTTCTTGAAATCTCTGGAATGCGTGGGCAATTGACGGCCGAACTCAGGGAGCTCGAGCAGGCGCGTTCCGCCGGGCAGCGGGCGTTGAAAGAGCTGCGCAGTGCCGCCGCGCAGCTCGACAGCGCCCGGTCCTGGTCGGCGTACGACACCTGGTTCGACGGCGGATTCATCGCCAGCATGGTCAAGGAAGACAAACTCGACGTCGTTGCGGCGTCACTGCGTTCGGCCGACACTGATCTCAAGCGGTTCAGCACCGAACTCGCCGATGTGCACTTGGAAGGCGTCCGACTCGTCGAACTCAGCTCTTTCACAAGGGTCTTCGACGTGTGGTTCGACAACTTCTTCACCGATTTCGCCGTTCGTGACCGCATTATCGAGGCCCAGGAGAAGGTCGACCAAGCGATCACCGGTGTCAAACGGATCCTCAGCGACCTCGACCAGCGCACCCGAACCGGCACGCGCGAGTTTAACCAGCTGACCGTGGAGCGTACGGACCTCCTCGCGTAACCCTTTCACCGCGAGCATTGCTCCTATGTCAAGCGGCGGCGGGTTGGGGGTCGTTGAGGCGTGCTTGTTCGTCGGTATGGAGTCGGCGGTAGACGATGCGGGCGAG
>NZ_JBZDPT010000041.1:0-950 GCF_058270035.1 Mycobacterium shunyiense
ACTAGGGCGTGTCTGACAAACATTTTGGATGTGGCGGTCCAGACTTGGGGTGTGTCGCGTTTTCAGTTGCTTTCCGATGCTCAGTGGGATCTGATCGCTGATCTTCTTCCTGTTCGAACAGGTAAGCGTGGCAGGCCTTTTAGTGATGCCCGCTCGATGGTCGAAGGCATCATCTACCGGTACCGCTGTGGCATTGCCTGGCGTGATGTGCCCGAGGTGTTCGGTCCGTGGCAAAGCATCTGGACCTGGCATCGACGCATGAGTGCTGACGGGACCTGGGATATGGTCCTATCGCGGTTGCTGAGCATGGCCGATGAGGGCGGGGGGATCGACTGGGCGGTGTCGGTGGATTCCACCATCGCCCGTGCTCATCAGCACGCCACGAACATCACCCGCGACACAGGGGGCTGGGTCGAATTACACGAATCTGCTCATCGAGCCGCCTGACCACGGCATTGGCCGTTCTCGTGGCGGGTTGACCAGCAAGATTCATCAGCTTGTCGATGGCCATGGCAGGCCGTTGGTGGTGCTTGTCGGTCCGGGCCAATCCCATGATGGTCCGGTATTCGAGCATTTGCTCGCCCACCTGAAAGTCCCTCGCCGCCGAGGTGGCCGAGCGCGTACACGCCCGGACCGGGTGCGCGGCGATAAGGCGTATTCCAGTCGTGCGATCCGAACCTTGTTGCGGTGCCGTCGTATCGGCGCGGCGATACCCGAACCCGCCGATCAGATCGCCAACCGCAAACGACGTGGCCAAGGCGGTGGTCGGCCCCCGGTCTTCGATGCCCAGGACTACAAAGGCCGCAACGTCGTTGAAAGGAACTTCAACGTCGTCAAGCAATGGCGCGGCCTGGCCACACGTTACGACAAACTCGCCGTCGTCTACCGGGCAGCAGCTGTCCTACGCGCCGTCACCCTCTGGCTTCTAGTTTTGTCAGACACGCCCTAGC
>NZ_JBZDPT010000042.1:0-1052 GCF_058270035.1 Mycobacterium shunyiense
CGGCGCTTATTCGTTGCCATGTCGTTGGTGATTCTTCCTGCCCGAGCACTCGGGCAACAGAGTCCCATAACGACTGGACCACTACAACGGGCTCACCTCACGACTTCCACGTCCATCGTGATCGCGGCAACTTCAGTTTAGCCACTCATCCAAAGGACTGTATGCCGTTTGCTTTCGCTGCACGATCAGCGATGGACGCCACGCGAAGAGGCGGCGCCATCTCCAGGCAAGAAGCTCGGTGTGCGCGTTCCGCGTGGAGGATCGTCAAAGCTACGCATCCCTACTGCCGCTGGCAACGCACTGATCTGAGGCCAAACGCGGTTACGAACGGGTGCGCCGAGATGATATCCCGATGGATTCTGACCACCCATCCATTCGCGATGATGCGGCATCACGGGGTCTTCAGTGTCCGACTCGTCTCGTGGGTTTCGCGTAGTTATGCGACACGTGTTGCCCTTCCATCGGGAACCGTTCGAGCAGGAGTCGAATAACGGGGCTGGGCACGTCGAAGTGCTGCGCCGCGGTATAAAGTGTCATCCCTTTGGCGCCCAACGCTAGATGCAACTCGGATATCGGCACACTGTCTGGGTCAGGTCCCGGAAGCTCCAGGTCACCGACGATGCTGAGAGGCGGCGCCCACCATAGTGGTTCGTCAACAATGTTGTTGTCCTTGAGGAACTTCTCGGCTTCGCTGTCGAGCGCGGTAACGAGACCCGGAGTGAATCGCTCCACAAACTTGTCTCTCCTGTCCTGAGCCCGAGGAATCCCTTGCATGAACCCAGACATACCCGCCGGCCGGGTGCTCAGGCGCTCGAACAACCACGCCCGAGCGAACGGCAAGTACAGGACGGAGTCGTTGCGGTTGAACCCTACGCGTTGGCAGATGTCGATCCACACGTCCGTCGCCAGTAGATCCGAGTAGTCCAGTTGGCGTCGTCTTTGGTAGTCGATAGTGAGGGGGACCCGTTTGGTGGTCCAGTCGCTATGCGACTTGGGGTTGGTGGGTCGTGGCCCACTGTAGGGCAAACTCGGCTGGGGTGAGTTCGTCGTGG
>NZ_JBZDPT010000043.1:0-334352 GCF_058270035.1 Mycobacterium shunyiense
CACACATGTTCGACACTGATTCCGATGTCGCGCTGATCGACAAGATCAGTGCCGCGGCGCGCGCGGAGTCGGCGGCGATCGCGGGGCGGCTGGCTGCGATCGGGGCGTTGGACAGCCTGCGGGAACAGGAGTTGGCCGAGTCGATCTTTTGGACCACCGACCCGTTCGAAGAAGTCTCTGCCGAAGTGTCGGCGGCGTTGCGGATCAGCCGGGGCCGGGCCGGCACCCAGATTCATCACGCCCGGGTATTACGCGACAAACTCCCGTTGGTGGCCGCCCGGTTCGCCGTCGGGGATATCGATTATCGGGTGGTGCGGATGCTCATCGCCCGCACCGGCATCGTCGACCCCGCAGTGTGGGCCGGACTGGATGAGGAACTCGCGGCCCGGGCACATCAATGGATGCGGTTGTCTGAACGGCAGTTGCGGGACCGGGTGGATCAATGGATCGCCAAACTCGACCCCAACGGGGTACGGGTCCCACCCCCGATCGATGACGGGCGGTTTGTGCAGGTCGAGGCGAGCAGCCCCGGCATGGCCTCGGTGTGGGCCAACATCCACGCCGCTGACGGGGTCGCGCTGAATCAACGTCTCGATGCCGTCGCCGCCACGGTCTGCAGCCACGATCCGCGTACCCGCGAGCAGCGCCGCGCCGATGCGGTGGGGCCGGTGGCCCGACTGGAATCGCACCTGCCGTGTCTGTGTCGGCGCGAGGACTGCCCGGCCGCACAGCAGCGGGCGGCCGCCGATGCCGCGATGGTGCATGTGCTGGCCGACCAATCCACCGTGAACGGCACCTCGGATGATCCGGGGTATCTGGTCGGCCACGGCATCCTGCCCGCCGAGTCCGTGCGTGATCTGGCCGCCACCGCGAAGGTCAAACCGGTGCGCATGCCCGCTGCGGCCGGCGAGCCGCAGTACCGCCCCTCGGTGGCCTTGTCAGAATTCATCCGGTGGCGCGATCTGACGTGCCGGTTCCCCGGCTGTGACGCCCCGGCCGAACGCTGCGACATCGACCACACCGCACCCTGGCCCGCCGGGCCGACGCATCCGTCGAACACCAAACTCTTTTGCCGGGCACACCATTTGGTGAAAACGTTCTGCCCCGGCTGGACCGATCGTCAACGACCCGACGGCACCATCGAATTCACCACCCCCACCGGACACACCCACAGCACCGAACCTCACGGCGCCGCCCTGTTCCCGACTCTGGCCCAACCGACCGGGGACCTCAACCTCCCCGACCCCGAACCTGAAGCGCCCAGCCCCAATCGCGGTGCGAAGATGCCCAAACGCTCACGCACCCGCGAACAAGACCGCCAAGACCGCATCGCCGAAGAACGACGCCTGCGCGCCGAACTCAACAACGACCTCGCCTACGAACGCGACTACCAAGCCTGGCTCGCCGAACAATACGGACCACCACCACCCTTCTGAGACAGGCGGTTTGGTGCCGCTCGGTTCGGCGAAAAAGTCCGCAGTCCCCGAGCGGCAACAACCTCACGACGCGAGATCGCGTTGATGTGGTCGTCCGGATTCGAACCGCCATATCGCGTGATCGAGCGCGAACACATTCCACCCCGCGGATGCAGCTACCTCACGCACCATCTCAGCTGCGCATTCGGCACTGAGAGCGCCGATTTGGCGGGACACGTACGCCGCCACCACACGGCCGGCCCTCGCCCCAGGGATCTGTGTGAGCTTCAGCGTGTACTCCCAGGTGACGCCCGACCGCTGCCCGGACACCGCGCACCATGCCTTCGCGACCTGATCCCGGCGGTCGTCCTCCTCAACCAGGGTGCGCAGGTCCGCGGTCGTGCGAACATCCAGTGCGACAAGCGCTTCCGCAACCTGTTTGACGGCAATCGACTTCAAGGGCGCGTTCGCCATGGTCGAGGTGGGCCGACGATTTCCGATCTGCGTCGCCCATGAGTCCGGCCCGCCCAACTCGGCGATGTTCTGAAGAAGTTCGACCGCGCCGTCAGTATCGGCGTCCGCGCCCTGCGCAGCCCGATAGCCGCGGTATCGGGCGATGATCTTCTCCACAGAGGCACGTTGCGCCCCGGTCGAGTAGATCGAATCAATCACGCACAACGCCAGTGATTCTGGATATCCGAGCGGACTGAACCAGCGCTGCGGATCACCGAGATCGCGCAGGCACGCTTGGTGCAATTTTTCGACGTCTGAGTGCATGGGGAGTTCCTTCCGGCTGTTCGGGAACCCCGTCGGCTCCCGATGCGCTGGAAGCTAACGACGGAGGCCGACAGAAAGCCGTCGAAAATCCGTGCGGTGGCGAAGTTATCCACAGGCCTGCCGGACATTGGCCAGCAGGTGCGCGTGCCGCTGCGGCCACCAGAACAATTCGACCGCCAAGGCCACCAGGTAGACGACCGAGACGACGGCATTGCCGACCGACCCGAATACGGCGTCCCACAACGCGCTTGCCGCGGCGACGATGAGCACCACCGGCAAGAGCCAGCGAAACGGTCTGGCTGCCTCGGCGGCCTCATGCACGCCGCGGTCGTAGTCGCGGGCGGCCTCGACCAGTCGTGGGTCGTCGATGTGCTCACCACGGCGGGCAAAGGCAACGACCCTGACCCGATCAGCGCCGGTCAGCTGTCCCGACATCGGCCAGTACCGGGCCATCCGGCGCGCCATCCAGACGCCGTAGAACGTGCCCACGATGACGAGGACCAGCACGCCGGAGATCCAGAATCCGGAGTCCAGCCAGGAGAGCACGCCCAGCACGAATCCCACGCTGCCGCCGATCAGCAGCGCTCGGCCCCAAAAGCCGCGGCGCCAGACGAACGCCGGGACGGTCAGCACCGCCCGCTACCAATCTCCATCGGCCACAGCATCACCCGGCGTGCCCTTCACCGTGACGACTTTCGCGGGATCAACAGGGACAAACGGCATCTCGCCTTCCCCGAACCACTCCCCGACACTCTTGACGTTCTTCAACACCTCGGTGGCTGCCAGATCCTGGGCGTCCGCGTCGTAATAGTCGAACCATGGCAGACCGGCTTCGACATAGGCGTCGCGGTCCACCGGCGTGGGCGGCGGCACCTCACCGGTGATCGCAGTCCACTGCGCCGCGCTGCAGAGATGCACGAACACCCGCCACGAACGGTCCTCGTCGTAGTCGGACAGCGGGCGGTCGTCGACGTATACCTCCTGCCGCATCCTGCCGCCGGCGCCCAGACCCATCGACGCTGCTGCACAGGGCGCCGGGAGCGGACCGCAGTCATCGAAATCCACCGTCGCTTCTTCGATCAGACGACGCGCCCGCCACTCGTCGAGGGCCTCTGGCGTCAGACCGACCGCGCGCAGCTGGACACCGCCGTGGACTTCCTCGCCGGTGACCTGCCCTTCGACCGTTGCCCCGGAACCGAGCGGCACGGCCACGAACTGTCGGATGAACCCGTCACCGGCGTTGATGCCGTCGAGCCATGGCTGCTCGGGTAGAGCGACGTAGTTCTGCGGATCATGGGCCAGCCGGTCGGTCCAGCCCTCGCCGCTGACCGCGCACACCTTCCCGATGCCGATCTGCAGCGCGGCGGGTTCATCTGAGCCGAACGACAGCCACATCGCCTCACGCTGATAGACCGGCAGCATGACCCCGCCGTGCGCCAGCCACTCGGCGGGGACCCGATGGGGATAGTCCTGGACCCGACGCAGCGGAAACGAACCGAGACTCGGTGGGAGCGGGTGTAATCCGGTTTCCGGAATACGAAGGGTCCGCTCGAACGTCACCGTTGCCGGCCCCAAAAACAGCCGGTCACCGACGACCTTTACCTCAGGACTGTGTCCCATGTGTGCCTCCGTATTCGCCTGGTGGCGATATTGGTAGCACTGAGGACCGACAGTCCGACGACCTTGGCGGCTAGGTACAGCTAGACGGTGAACCCGAGCGCGCGCAACTGCTCGCGACCGTCGTCGGTGATCTTGTCCGGGCCCCACGGCGGGTTCCAGACCCAATTGATCTTGATCTCGTTGACCAGGCCCGCGCCCACGAGCGCGGTGCGCGACTGATCCTCGATCACGTCGGTCAGCGGGCATGCTGCCGAGGTGAGCGTCATGTCGATCAGCGCAACCGCGCCTTCATCGCCCTGCTCGACGTTGAGTCCGTAGACCAGGCCCAGGTCGACGACGTTGATGCCCAGCTCGGGATCAACCACGTCGCGCATGGCCTCCTCGACATCGGCGAGCAGCTCGTCAGAAGCGGTATCACTCATCGCTTGTCCTCCACGTCGTCGCTGGCCTGTGCCAACGCGTCTTTAAAAGCCATCCAACCCAGCAGCGCGCACTTCACCCGCGCCGGATACTTGGCGACACCGGCGAACGCGATGCCGTCACCGATTACATCTTCGTCCCCCTCCACGTTGCCGCGTGAGGAAATCATCTCGGTGAACGCCTCGACCGTCTTGAGGGCGTCTCCGACGCTCTGACCGATCACCTGATCGGTGAGCACCGAGGTGGCAGCCTGGCTGATAGAGCAGCCCTGCCCGTCATACGAGATGTCCGCCACCGTCTCCGCGTCGTCGGACAGCGTTACCCGCAGCGTCACCTCGTCCCCGCAGGTCGGGTTGACGTGATGTACCTCGGCGGCGAAAGGCTCCCGGAGTCCGCGATTGTGCGGATGTTTGTAGTGGTCCAGGATCACTTCCTGGTACATCTGTTCCATTTTCACGAGAAGAACTCCACGGCGCGTCTGATGCCGGCCACCAGGCGGTCGACCTCGTCGAGCGTGTTGTAGACCGCGAAGGACCCACGAGCGGTGGCGGCGATCCCGAAGCGACGGTGCAGCGGCCAGGCGCAGTGGTGTCCGACGCGCACGGCGACGCCCTCGTCGTCGAGCACCTGCCCGACATCGTGGGCATGGATCCCGTCGACCACGAAACTCACCGGGGACCCCCGATGTTCCATCGTCGTCGGCCCGATGATCCGAACCTGCGGAACCGAGGCAAGACCTTCCAGCGCGGCTGCCACCAGTTCGGCTTCGTGAGCCTCGACGGCGTCCATCCCGATCGCGCTCAAATACCTTGCGGCTGCGGCCAATCCGACCACCTGCGAGGTCATCGGCGTGCCTGCCTCGAATCGCTGCGGCGCCGGCGCGTAGGTGGTTTGCTCCATCGTGACGGTCTCGATCATCGAGCCGCCGGTGATGAACGGCGGCATCGAGTTCAGCAGCGCGAGTCGCCCGTAGAGCACACCGATACCGGTAGGGCCAAGCATCTTGTGACCCGAGAATGCCGCGAAATCGACGTCGAGCGCGTGAAAGTCAACCGGCTGATGGGGCACCGACTGGCAGGCGTCCAGCACCGTGAGCGCACCCACCGCCTTGGCCCGCGACACCAGTTCGGCCACCGGGGCAACGGCGCCCGTGACATTCGAATGATGGCTGAAGGCCACCACTTTCACCCGCTCGTCGAGCTCCAGGGAATCCAAATCGATGCGGCCGTCGTCAGTCACGCCATACCAACGCAGCGTCGCACCGGTGCGCTGGGCCAGCTCCTGCCAGGGAATCAGGTTCGCGTGGTGCTCCAGCTCGGTGGTGACGATGACGTCACCGGGGCCGACTGCATGCTCGAACCGCTCGTCCCCCAGCACGTATGCGACGAGGTTGAGCGACTCGGTGGCGTTCTTGGTGAACACCAGCTCATCCGGATCGGCACCGACGAACGCCGCGATGTCCGCGCGGCCCTGCTCGTAGGCGTCGGTGGCCTCTTCCATCAGCTGGTGCGCACCGCGGTGCACGGCACCGTTGGAAGTGGTCAGGAAGCGCCGTTCGGCGTCGAGCACCTGCAGCGGCTTCTGCGACGTCGCCCCGGAATCCAGGTACGCCAACTGCTTTCCACCGCGCATGACCCGGCTCAGAATCGGGAAGTCCGCCCTGACCTCAGCCAGCACGGTGGGGTCGATAGTCCGTGCGGCTGTCATGTCAGGCTCCGACCGCCTGCGTGAAGCGCACGTATCCGTTCTCTTCGAGCTCGTCGGCGAGTTCCGGGCCGCCCGATTCCACGATGCGGCCGCCGACGAACACGTGCACGAACTGCGGACGGATGTAGCGCAGGATCCGGGTGTAGTGGGTGATCAGCAGGATGCCGCCGTGCTCGGCCTCGGCGTAGCGGTTGACACCCTCGCTCACGATGCGCAGCGCGTCGACGTCCAGACCCGAGTCGGTCTCGTCGAGGATTGCGATCTTGGGCTTGAGCAGACCGAGCTGCAGGATCTCGTGGCGCTTCTTCTCGCCACCGGAGAATCCCTCGTTGACGCTGCGCTCACCGAACGCCGGGTCGATCTCCAGATCGTCCATCGCGCCCTTGACTTCCTTGACCCAGTGCCGCAACTTCGGGGCCTCGCCGCGGACCGCGGTGGCCGCGGTGCGCAGGAAGTTCGACATCGACACGCCGGGCACCTCGACGGGGTACTGCATGGCCAGGAAGAGGCCCGCGCGCGCCCGCTCGTCGATGCTCATCTCGAGGACGTCCTGCCCGTCGAGCGTGATCGACCCTGAGGTCACGGTGTACTTCGGGTGACCGGCGATCGCATAGGACAGGGTCGACTTGCCCGAGCCGTTGGGGCCCATCACCGCGTGGGTCTCCCCCGACTTCACGGTGAGGTCGACACCCTTGAGGATCGGGATCTCGGTGTTCTCAGCGCCTTCGGCGGCGTTGACCGAGACGTGCAGGTCCTTGATTTCCAGAGTGGTCATGACTAGTTGGCTCTCGATTCAGTGATGGCAAGTTCTTTTTCGATGGCTGCGGTCAGACGCTCGCGCACCTCGGGGACAGCGATCTTGGCGATGATCTCGTTGAAGAATCCGCGCACGACAAGACGTCGGGCCTGATCTTCGGGGATGCCACGGGCACGCAGGTAGAACAACTGCTCGTCGTCGAAACGTCCGGTGGCACTGGCGTGCCCGGCGCCGACGATCTCGCCGGTCTCGATCTCGAGGTTGGGCACCGAATCGGCGCGGGCACCATCGGTGAGCACCAGGTTGCGGTTCACCTCGAAGGTGTCGGTGCCGGTGGCCTCGGCGCGGATCAGCACGTCGCCGATCCACACCGTGTGCGCGTCAGGCTTCTTGGAATCCGGATCGCCCTGCAACGCGCCCTTGTAGAGGACGTCGGACTTACAGTGCGGCTGAGCATGATCGACCAGCAGCCGCGACTCGAAGAACTGACCGTCGTCGGCGAAGTAGGTGCCGAGCATCTTGGCGTCACCGCCGGGCCCCGTGAATCGCACGGTGGCCGAGGTGCGCACGACATCGCCACCGAGGGTGACGTTGACGTGTCCGAGCACCGCGTCCTTACCGAGCTTGGCGTGGTGCGCGCTGACATGCACCATGTCGTCGGCCCAGTCGGCGATCCAGATCAGTCCAAGACCGGCCGCATCACCGACGATGATCTCGACGTTGTCGGCGTAGGTTCCGCTGCCGCGCAGGTCGACCACCACGATCGCCCGGGACAGTTCCTCGACCCGGATCTGCAGATGCCCGTAACCCACGGTGTCCGCGCCGGGTCCGTCGATCACGATCTCGATGGGCTCGGCCACCTCGGTGTCACGCTTGACCGTCACCACCGTCGCGGTCTCGAACGACGAGTATGCCTGGGCAGCAACGCGATCGGTGGGTACTCCGCCCTCGCCGAGCCGCTTGTCGTCACGGCCGACGGTCTCGACCGTCACGCCCGGGCGCTCGGTCACCGTGATGCCGGCCTTGCCGTTCGCAACGGCCGAACCGTCGTGCAGGCCGCGAAGCCGCTTCAGCGGGGTGAACCGCCACAGCTCGTCGCGACCGCCAGGCACCTCGAAGGCGTTGACGTCGAAGGATGCGAACAGCTCGCCCTTATTAGTCGCGATCCCCTCGACCGCTTCAGTGAGATTCTGTGCCACTTAACCGACCGCGCCTTCCATCTGCAGCTCGATCAGCCGATTGAGCTCGAGCGCGTATTCCATGGGCAGTTCCTTGGCGATGGGCTCGACGAAGCCGCGCACCACCATCGCCATCGCCTCGTCCTCGGTCAGACCGCGGCTCATCAGATAGAAGAGCTGATCCTCGCTGACCTTGGACACCGTGGCCTCGTGGCCCATCGTGACGTCGTCCTCGCGGATGTCCACGTACGGGTAGGTATCCGACCGGCTGATCGTATCGACCAGCAGCGCATCGCATTTCACGCTCGACTTGCTGCCGTGCGCGCCCTTGTTGACCTGGACGAGTCCGCGGTAGGACGCGCGGCCACCGCCGCGGGCCACCGACTTGGACACGATGTTGCTCGACGTGTTCGGGGCCAGGTGCAGCATCTTGGCGCCGGTGTCCTGGTGCTGTCCCTCGCCGGCGAACGCCACCGAGAGCACCTCGCCCTTGGCGTGCTCACCGGTCATCCACACCGCCGGGTACTTCATGGTGACCTTGGAACCGATGTTCCCGTCGATCCACTCCATCGTGGCGCCGGCCTCGGCCCGGGCACGCTTGGTGACCAGGTTGAAGACGTTGTTGGACCAGTTCTGGATCGTCGTGTAGCGGACGCGGGCGCCCGGCTTGACGATGATCTCGACGACGGCCGAGTGCAGCGAATCCGACTTGTAGATCGGTGCGGTACAACCCTCGACGTAGTGAACGTAGGAGCCCTCGTCGGCGATGATCAGCGTCCGCTCGAACTGCCCCATGTTCTCGGTGTTGATCCGGAAGTAGGCCTGCAGCGGGATGTCGACGTGCACACCCGGCGGGACATAGATGAACGAACCACCCGACCACACCGCGGTGTTGAGTGCCGAGAACTTGTTGTCGCCGGCCGGGATCACCGTGCCGAAGTACTTCTGGAAGATCTCCGGGTGCTCGCGCAGGCCCGAGTCGGTGTCGAGGAAGATCACGCCGAGCGCCTCTAGGTCCTCGCGGATCTGGTGGTACACGACCTCGGACTCGTACTGCGCAGCCACACCCGCCACCAGACGCTGCTTCTCGGCCTCCGGAATGCCAAGGCGGTCATAGGTATTGCGAATGTCCTCGGGCAGCTCCTCCCAGGAAGCCGCCTGCTTCTCGGTGGAGCGCACGAAGTACTTGATGTTGTCGAAGTCGATGCCCTCGAGGTTGGAACCCCAGTTCGGCATGGGCTTCTTGTCGAACGTGCGCAGTGCCTTGAGCCGGGACTCCAGCATCCACTCCGGCTCGTTCTTCTTGGCCGAGATGTCACGCACGACGGCTTCCGACAGGCCGCGCTGCGCACTGGCGCCCGCGACGTCCGAGTCCGACCAGCCGTAGCCGTAGTTGCCCAGCGACGCGATGGTCTCTTCCTGGGTCAATGGCGTTTCGGGCGTGATGGTCATGTCGCCGCTCCTTGCTTGTTGCTCGCTGTCGTTTGGCTTGTCGCTGCGGCCGTCCGGGCTGGGCCGTCCGCATCGAGTGGAACGTGGGTGGTGCAGGCGCAGTCACCGTTGACGATGGTCGCCAGTCGCTGCACGTGGGTGCCCAGAATCTCGGCGAACGCCTCACTCTCCGCCTCGCACAACACCGGGAACTCCTCGGCGACGTGCGATACCGGACAGTGATGCTGGCAGATCTGCACCCCGCGAATCGGGCCGTCCACCGGGTTCGTGGTGGTGGCATACCCGGCCCGGGTCAGTGCGTCGGCGACACGCTGGGCGGTGTCGGCGACGCCCTCGGACCCCTCGGTCACGCCGGCCAGGATGGTGTCCATCCGGCGCCGAGCGAAGGTCCGTACGGCGTCCTTGCCGCCGATCTCGCGCAATTGCCGAATCGCGGCGACGGCGAGATCGTCGTACGTGTGGCCGAGCTTGGCGCGCCCCGCAGCCGTCAAGCGGTAGCGCTTGGCCGGGCGGCCCCGGCCGTTGTGCTGCCAGGCGGCCGCGGCACTGGCCTGCGCATCGCCGGCTTCGATCAGGGCATCGAGGTGGCGGCGTACACCGGCGGCCGAGATGCCGAGCCGGTCACCGATCTGCCCCGCGGTGATCGGGCCTTCGAGCAACAGGTGGATGATCGCGCGGCGGGTATGCCCGTCCGATGCCGGCACGACGTCGTTGACCGGCTTCGGCGCACCAGCCGAAGCAGAGCCCGCAGTCGTCCGACCCATTTTCACAACACCATTGTGACGGAATTCCGCTCAGGGATCCACCAAGGGCACCCTTACGTGACCTGGGCCACCGTTGCCCGGCGAAGACCGCCGCGGCCGACGGTTACGCTGCCCTGATGGCAAGCCGCCTGTCGACCTTCAGCACATCTATCGCCCGGTGGCACGGCGACGAACGCACAGTCGGATCCCCACTCAACCCCGCCGAGGTCGTCGCGCTGCGTCGTACCCGGCTTTTCGGTGCCACCGGCACCGTACTGATGGCGATCGGCGCCCTCGGTGCCGGCGCCCGTCCCGTCGTGCAGGATCCGACGTTCGGCGTGCGGCTGCTCAACCTGCCGTCCCGCATCCAGACCGTGTCTCTCACCATGACCACCACCGGTGCGGTGATGATGGCGCTGGCCTGGCTGATGCTCGGACGCTTCGCTCTGGGCCCCCGCCGGATGTCACGCAGCCAGCTCGACCGCACCCTGTTGCTGTGGGCCATCCCGCTGCTGATCGCACCCCCGATGTACAGCAAGGACGTCTACTCCTACCTGGCCCAGAGTGAGATCGGGTACATCGGCCTCAACCCCTATCAGGTCGGCCCGGCGACCGGTCTCGGCCTCGATCACGTGTTCACGTTGTCGGTACCCAGTCTGTGGCGCGAGACCCCGGCCCCGTACGGACCGCTGTTCCTGTGGATCGGCGAGAGCATCTCCGCCTTGACCGGTGAGAACATCGTCGCCGCCGTGCTGTGTCACCGCGCCGTGGTGCTGCTCGGTGTCGGGCTCATCGTGTGGGCGACGCCCCGGTTGGCCCGGCGCTGCGGCGTCGCCGAGGTCAGCGCACTGTGGCTCGGCGCATGTAATCCCCTGCTCTTCATGCATCTGGTGGCCGGTATCCACAACGAGGCGCTGATGCTCGGCCTGATGCTGGCCGGGACCGAGTTCGCGCTGCGGGGCATCGGAGCTGCCAGGTCGGCGACATCGGGATCAGTCGCCGCTCCCATAATTCCCCGGCCGCTGACCTGGCCACACTCACGCGAGGACTGGGACCGCTGGTATCCCGCGGGGATGCTCTTGTTCGGCACCGTCCTCATCACACTGTCCTCGCAGGTCAAGCTGCCGTCGTTGCTCGCACTCGGGTTCGTCGCGATGGCCCTGGCCTGGCGCCTGGGCGGCACGATCAAGGCGTTCTTCGTGGCCAGTGTCCCGCTCGGCGTGATCTCGCTGGCCGTGATGGGCCTGATCGGCTGGGCCAGCGGGCTCGGCTTCGGCTGGCTGTCCACCCTCGGCACCGCCAACGTGGTGCGCAGCTGGATGTCGCCGCCGACCCTGCTGGCATTGGGCACCGGTCAGGTCGGCATCCTGCTGGGGCTTGGCGACCACACCACCGCAGTGCTCGCCCTGACCCGCGCCATCGGCGTCTTCCTGATCGCAATCCTGGTCAGCTGGCTGTTGTTGGCCGTGATGCGCGGCCGGCTGCACCCCGTGGGTGGATTGGGCGTCGCCTTGGGCGGAACCATCCTGCTGTTCCCGGTGGTGCAGCCGTGGTACCTGCTGTGGGCGGTGATCCCGCTGGCCGCGTGGGCCACCCGGCCCGGTTTCCGTGGGTCCACGATCGCCATAACCCTGGTCGTCGGGATCTTCGGCCCGACGGCCAACGGCGACCGGTTCACGTTGTTCCAGATCGTGATGGCCACGCTGGCCAGCACGTTGATCGTGCTGATCCTGATCGGCATAACCTGGCGCCGGCTGCCGTGGCGCGCGTCACGCCAGACCGACACGGACGCACCGCCGACACCTACGCAATCCCCCGACGCCTACGCTGAATCCCCGTGACCTCGCGTTCTGATCAACCGGTGCTGCTCCGCGGCGTCAGCAAGCGCTACGGCGCGACGACGGCGGTGTCCAATTTGGACCTCGAAGTGCAGCGCGCCGAGGTGCTGGCTCTGCTCGGACCCAACGGCGCAGGCAAGACCACCACCGTCGAGATGTGCGAGGGATTCATCCGCCCGGACGACGGCCGAGTTGAGATCCTCGGGTTGGACCCCGTTGCCGACAACGCCCAACTCCGTGAGCGGATCGGCGTGATGCTGCAGGGCGGCGGCGGGTACCCCGCTGCGAAAGCGGGCGAAATGCTCGATCTCGTGGCCTCCTACGCTGCCGACCCTCTCGATCCGGCCTGGTTGATGGACACCCTCGGCCTGACCGAATCCGCCCGCACCACCTACCGGCGACTGTCGGGCGGCCAGCAACAGCGCCTGGCGTTGGCCTGCGCCGTGGTGGGTCGCCCCGAGCTGGTATTCCTCGACGAGCCGACCGCAGGAATGGACGCCCACGCCCGAATCGTGGTGTGGGAGTTGATCGATGCGCTGCGCCGGGACGGCGTGACGGTCGTGCTGACCACCCATCACCTCGCCGAGGCCGAGGAACTCGCGGATCGGATCGTGATCATCGATCACGGCGTGGCGGTCGCCACCGGCACACCCGCCGAGCTGACCCACAGCGGCGCCGAGAACCAGCTGCGTTTCAGTGCGCCGCGCAAGCTCGACCTGTCCCTGCTCTCCGCGGCCCTGCCGGAGAAATACAAGGCCACCGAGACGGCACCCGGCGAGTACCTGGTCGAGGGGCACATCGACCCGCAGGTGTTGGCCACCGTCACGGCGTGGTGCGCCCGACTCAACGTGCTGGCCACCGACATGCGGGTGGAGCAGCGCAGTCTCGAAGATGTATTCCTCGACCTCACAGGACGGGAGCTGCGGTCATGACGAGCGCTCCGAACCGGTTCGCCCCGGGCACCTTCTCCCCCGATCCCCGTCCGGCCAAGGTGCCGGCGATGCTCGCCGCGCAGTACCAGCTGGAACTGAAGCTGCTGCTGCGCAACGGTGAACAGCTGCTGTTGACCATGTTCATCCCGATCACGCTGCTGGTCGGGATGACGCTGCTGCCCCTTGGCTCGTTCGGCGACGACCGGGCCGGGACCTTCACCCCGGCGATCATGGCGCTGGCCCTGATCTCCACGGCATTCACCGGGCAGGCCATCGCGGTGGCCTTCGACCGTCGCTACGGCGCCCTGAAACGGCTGGGCGCGACCGCGCTTCCGGTGTGGGGAATCATCGCGGGCAAGTCACTGGCGGTCGTCACTGTCGTGTTCTTGCAGGCAATCTTGTTGGGCGCCATCGGTTTTGCGCTGGGTTGGCGGCCTTCGCCGCTGGGGTTGGCGCTCGGTGCGGTGATCATCGCGCTGGGCACGGCCACCTTCGCCGCGCTGGGGTTGCTGCTCGGCGGCACCCTCAAGGCCGAGATCGTGCTGGCGCTGGCGAACCTGCTGTGGTTCGTGTTCGCCGGTCTGGGCGCGCTGACCCTCGAAGGTGGCCCCGTGCCGTCGGCCCTGCGCTGGGCGGCCCGGCTGACACCGTCGGGAGCCCTCACCGAGTCCCTGACCCAGGCGATGACACTGTCGATGGACTGGTTCGGCGTGGCCGTGCTGGTGGTCTGGGGTGCCGTCGCCGCGATCTGCGCGCTGCGCTGGTTCCGCTTCACCTGATCCACACCGGCCCTACTACGGGTTGTAGTTCCTGATCAACTACGATCAGGCCGTGCCCGGCGGAACAGCTTTCCAGCGAATGGTCGACCTGCTGCCCCTGCCAAGTCTCCGGGTCCAGCGCCTGATCGCATTCCTGGTGATCCTCACCCAGGGCGGCATCTCGGTCACCGGGGCGATCGTGCGCGTCACCGCGTCCGGCCTGGGCTGCCCCACCTGGCCCCAGTGCTTCCCGGGCAGCTTCACCCCCGTCCCGCACGCCGAGGTCGCCGTCGTGCATCAGGTGGTCGAGTTCGGCAACCGGATGATCACCTTCCTGGTGGTGCTGACCGCCATTGCGGCCGTCCTGGCCGTGACCCGGGCCCGTCGCCGCCGAGAGGTGCTGATCTACGCCTGGCTGATGCCGGCCTCCACCGTGGTCCAGGCCATCATCGGCGGCATCACGGTGCGGACCGGCCTGTTGTGGTGGACCGTGGCCATCCACCTGCTCGCATCCATGGCAATGGTGTGGCTCGCGGTGCTGCTGTTCGTCAAAATCGGTCAATCCGACGACGGCGCGCCCACCGCGACCGTGCCGAAACCGTTGCGGCAGTTGACGGTCCTGAGTGCAATCGTCCTGGCCGCCGTCCTGGTGACGGGCACGCTGGTGACGGGCGCCGGTCCGCATGCCGGGGACAAGAGCCTCGACCGCGTGGTGCCGCGACTTGAGGTCGAGATCACCACGTTGGTGCACATGCATTCGTCGCTGCTGGTCGCGTACCTGTCCCTGATCGTCGCGCTGGGATTCGGCCTCACCGCGGTGCGCGCCTCTCGACCGGTCATGATCCGGCTCGCCGTCCTGGTCGTGGTGGTGTGCGCACAGGGGCTCGTCGGGATCGTGCAGTTCTATACCGGCGTTCCCGCCGTCCTGGTCGCCGTCCACGTCGCCGGTGCGGCCACCTGTACCGCGGCCACCGCGGCGCTGTGGGCCTCGATGCGGGAGCGGGTCCCGGCCGGCACCTAGTCCGGTCCCGCCCGCCTCAGTGGCTCCACCCGGCGGCGCTCTGTGCGTCGAAGGTCGCGTCGATCCGATCGAATCTGCGGCGGATCGACGTTCGTGACGCCTCGTGCGTCAGCACATACAGCCGGTCGGCAAGGACCGCCTCGGCGGTGAGCCGGGCAACCTCGTCGACGTCGAGAACGTCGTTGCCGGCGATGAGTTGGTCCTCGACCGCCTCTCCGCGGGCTCGCGCCGAGGTGGCAAGAAGGTTGGTGCCAACCATCATCGGGCACAACACCGAAACCCCGATGCCGTCGTTGCCGACCTCGCGGGCGAGCACCTCAGCCAGTGCGACCACACCGTATTTGGCCACGCAGTACGCGCCGAGGCCGACGTTGGGGACCAGCCCGGCGAAAGACGCGGTGAACAGCAGATGCCCGCCCTGGCCCTGCTCGATGAGGCGGGGCAGAAACGCCTCGACGCCGTGAATCGGCCCCCACAGGTCGACGTCAAGGACGAAATGCCAGTCGTCGTGGGTCATCTGGGCGACCGGGCCGTCGACAGCCACGCCGGCGTTGTTGAACACCACGTGCACGGCACCGAGCAGCCCGAAGGCCTCGTCGGCGAGGTGGGTGACCTGTTCGAGCTCGCGGACATCGCACGGCACGCCGTGTGCGTCGTGCCCCTCGGACCGCAATTGTGCGACGGCTCGGTCGAGCGCCGCCGCATCGTGGTCGGCAAGCACAACCCGGGCGCCCCGCGCGGCGAACTGACGCGCCGTCGCCAGGCCGATGCCGCTGGCGCCGCCGGTGACCACGGCGCCCCGTCCTTCAAAGGTGTCCATCGCGCCGACTCTAGGGCGGCCAGGTCATGTGGAGGTCAGAAACCGCGGTGCGACAAGGGGCCCAGGCCGAGCCGTTCGAGCGCGCCCTCCACACCGACGGCGAACCGCCGCTCGGCGTCTTCCCGATCGACCTGATCGAGCTGCCGGAAACCCAGCCCTGGCTCGACCAGCTCCAGCTCCAACACGCGAGGATCGTCCGGGCCGCCGATCACGTCGACACGGGCGTAAACCAACTCCTCGGGCTGAAGGTAGAACGACCGGATCACCGCGTCGATCGCCAGGCGCCCGACCCGCCACACCTCGTCGTCAGGATCGGCCGGCGACAACGACTCGTGCGCGTAGGTCCCGGTCTCCTCGAACTCGGGTGACTGTCCGGGCGGAGGCAGCATCGGTCCCTTGATGAACGCGTGGGACTCCTTGCCGCCAAGGAACACCAGTGCGGTCTCTCCTTCGGCGATCCGGTGGTCGTACGGTTGCACCAACACGGCGCGACCCGTGGCGTGCAGTGCCGCCGCGTGGGCCAGAGCCTCGGAGGTGTCGACGAATCGTTGCGCCCCGCGCGAGCCCGCACCGACCGCGGGCTTCACCACCACTTCACCGTCGGGCACGATGACCTGTTCACCGACCGCGAAGTATCCGGTCGGTACCACCGGAATCCCCATGCTGTGCAGATCGTCGAGGTAGCGCTTGTCGGTATTCCACGCCACGACTCCCGGCGGGTTGATCAGGTGACGCACCGAGCGCGTCCATGACAGGAACTCCTCGAGGCGCTCGGCGTAGTCCCAGGTGGCCCGCAGGATCACCACGTCGGCGTCGAGGGTGGCCGGGTCGTCCCACGGCAGCCAGCGGGCATGCAGGCCGCGGTTGCGCAGCGCCGTCACCAGGCCGGCGTCGTCGCCGTCCCCGTCTGGCAGTGCCGCGCAGCCGGCCAACACGATGCGGGGATGGAACGCATCCGGACGGGCGAGCTTCACCCCCGCGATGATAGGTGTGGATGATGGATGGCGTGTATGCCATCGAAGTTGCCGAGACCGGCGGACCCGAAGTCCTGAGCTACGTCGAACGGCCCGAGCCCGCCCCGGGGCCCGGCGAGGTCCTAATCAAGGCCGAGGCCATCGGCGTCAACTTCATCGACACCTACTTCCGATCCGGGTTGTATCCGCGTGACCTGCCCTTCGTCGTCGGGTCCGAAGTCTGCGGCACGGTCGCCGCCGTCGGCGACGACGTGGCCGCGCTGGCTGTCGGTGACCGCGTGGTCACCGCCAATGCGATCGGCGCCTACGCCGACTTCTGTATTGCCCCAGCTGATTTCGTCGCGTATGTGCCTGAAGGGGTGGCTCCCGACGCAATCGCCTCGGCTCTGCTGAAGGGCATGACCGCGCACTACCTGATCAAGTCCACCTATCCGGTGCAGCCGAACGACACCGTGCTGGTGCATGCCGGGGCAGGCGGCGTCGGCCTGATCCTCACCCAGTGGGCCACCAGCATCGGCACCCGGGTGATCACTACCGCCTCGACTCCGGAGAAGGCCGAACTGTCCCGGCAGGCCGGCGCGATCGAGGTCCTCGAATACCCCGAGGACCCGACCGAGTTCGGAGACAAGATCCGTGATCTCACCGGCGGGGCGGGGGTCGCCGCCGTATATGACGGGGTCGGTGCGTCGACGTTCGACGCCAGCCTGGACAGCCTCGCGGTGCGGGGCACGCTGGCGCTGTTCGGCGCGGCCAGCGGGCCGGTGCCACCGGTGGACCCGCAACGGCTCAACGCGGCGGGCTCGGTGTTCCTGACCCGGCCGACGCTGGCCCACCACACTCGCACGCCCGACGAATTCTCCTGGCGTGCAGGTGAATTGATCAATGCGATCGCAGACGGGTCGATCACCATCACCGTCGGCGGGCGCTACCCGCTGGCCGAGGCCGCCCGGGCCCACACCGACCTGCAGGGCCGCAAGACCGTCGGCTCGGTCGTGCTGGTCCCCTAGACCGGCTGCGCGGCGGGGAACGTCCAGGATCCGTCGAGGATCTCGGGCCTCGGCCGGTACAACCGCACGAGGTAATTCCAGCCCTCGGTGACGGGCAGCAGGTTGGCCACCGCGCCGCCTTCGTCACTGCCGCCGAACTGCACCGTGGTGGCGCCGTCGTCGTCCTTGACGGCGGTGACGTTGTTCACCGAATAGGCGTTCTGCGCATTCGACGTGAGGTAGCCGTCCTTGTTGTAGACCGTGATGGACCAGAACCCGTCGACCGGGACGTCTTTCACGGTCAGCCGGTGCACTGTGGCGCCGTCGTTCGCCGGTGGCACCACGGTGAGATACAGCGCATCGCGTTCCGGGTTGCCGCCCCAGGCGAACGCCGAGCCGATCAGGTGACGCACCGGCTCCACCTCATACCTTGGACCGAACATCGATCGGGTGTCGGCAAGAGTGGTCGACAGGCTGATGAGTGCGTCCCGAACTGTCTTCTGACTGACCGGATCCCACGGCGGAACCTCGAACAATCCCGGCGCATCGTCCTGTGAGACCACGATCGCGTCCTGCAGCGCATGCACCGCGGCAAGGTCCGCTGCGTCGGCGGGATCGGCCAGGATGCGTACTGCCGCTGCCGCATAGCGGCTATCGACGGAATCGCGACTGAACGTCAGCTCGGCAGGCGCGTAGACGACGTTGGTGGTGTAGTGGTCCTCGCTGATGATCTGCAGGGACATGAACCGGCCGGCGCACTCGGGCAGCGTGATGGTGACCGGCCCGGCATCGAGATCGAAGACCGCCGCGGAGTACAGGGTGTCGCGGTTCTGCCGGATGACGATCTGATGCTCGATCGAGCTCATCTCACGGTTGTGGAAGAACTGCCCGAAACCGCCGTCGTTGACGATACTGGCGAAGTACAGGTCGGATTCGGCACGTGCGAAGTTGTCGGGACTCACCGATTCGGTCATGCCACAACGCTGCCACACCCCGCAGGTGCGGACCGCGGGTTCGTCGACCTAGTGACCGAAGAGCGTCGGCAGCGCCAGCGCCGAGTCGATGGCCAATGCACAGAACACGACAGCCAGGTAGTTGTTCGACTGCAGGAACAACCGCAGCGGCTTCACCGGCTCACCGCGCTTCACCCCGGAGTACAGTTGGTGCGCCATCACCAGGAACCAGGCGCCCGCCAGTAGGGCAACAGCGCCGTACAGCCATCCGGTGGCCAGCGCCAGCGCCAGCGTGGTGAGGACCGTCAACCAGGTGTAGATCAGGATCTGGCGGGTGACCTGACGCTCGGTGGCCACGGCGGGCAACATCGGCACGCCGGCCGCCTTGTAGTCGTCCTTGTAACGCATCGCGAGTGCCCACGTGTGCGGCGGTGTCCAGAAGAAGATGATCAGGAACATCACCACCGCCGGCCACTGGATGGTGCCGGTCACCGCGGACCAACCGATCATCACCGGCATGCAACCGGCCGCTCCGCCCCACACCACGTTCTGGGAGGTGCGGCGTTTGAGCAGCAGGGTGTAGACGAAGACGTAGAACGCGATGGTGGCCACGGCCAGCACCCCGGACAGCAGGTTCGACGTCCAGGTCAGCCAGCAGAACGACGTCACCGACAGCACCAACCCGAAGATCAGTGCATGCCGCGTCGGCACGGAGGCCTGAGCCAACGGGCGGCGGGCGGTGCGCTTCATCACCTTGTCGATGTCGGCGTCGGCCACACAGTTGAGCGTGTTGGCGCCTGCCGCGGCAAGCATGCCGCCGATCAGGGTGTTGAGGATCAGCAGCGGGTCAACCGTGCCCCGTTCGGCCAGCAACATGGCCGGAATGGTGGTGACCAGCAACAACTCGATCACACGCGGCTTGGTCAACGCCAAATACGACAGGAAGGTGGACCGTACTCGGCTCGGCGCCCCATTGATGAGCCGGCGCTCGCGAATGCTCACGCAAATAACTCCTCGGGTGGCGTCACGCGGCTTCTACTACACACGATGGTAGACCGCCGCCCGAACGCCTCGGCACCGCAGGGTCTGTTCGGGGCAACAACCGGGTAAACGAGCGGGTATCGGTGCGCCAACCAGTCTGCATCGGATGACTCCGCCCCACTAGGGTGTTTGTCGTAGCAGCATGGCAACTGCGCGCACGTGCCGGCAGATAGAAGACGAGGAAGTGAGCTTAGTGACCACCGCCGAAGAGATCACCGCTCTCACCCAGCCCAACCACCCAGATGACTGGACCGAAGTCGACAGCGTTGCCGTCGACACCGTCCGGGTGCTCGCGGCTGACGCGGTGCAGAAGGTCGGCAACGGCCACCCGGGAACCGCGATGAGCCTGGCACCGCTGGCCTACACGCTGTTCCAGCGGCAGCTCCGGCACGATCCCAGCGACACCGAGTGGATCGGTCGGGACCGCTTCGTACTGTCCTGTGGGCACTCCAGCCTCACCCTGTACCTCCAGCTCTACCTCGGCGGTTTCGGCCTCGAACTGGCCGACATCGAGGCGCTGCGCACCTGGGGCTCGCTGACCCCCGGCCATCCCGAGTACCACCACACCAAGGGTGTGGAGATCACCACCGGCCCGCTGGGCCAGGGCCTGGCCTCGGCCGTCGGTATGGCGATGGCCGCCCGTTACGAGCGCGGCCTGTTCGATCCGGACACCGCCCCGGGCGAGAGCCCCTTCGACCACTACATCTATGTGGTGGCCTCTGACGGCGACATGGAAGAGGGCGTCACCAGCGAAGCGTCGTCGCTCGCGGGCACCCAGCAGCTCGGCAACCTCATCGTGTTCTGGGACGACAACAAGATCTCCATCGAGCACAACACCGACATCGCGCTGAGCGAGGATGTCCCCGCGCGGTACCGCGCCTACGGCTGGCACGTCCAGGAAGTCGAGGGCGGCGAGAATGTAGTCGGTATCGAGCAGGCCATCGCCGAGGCCAAGAAGGTGACCGACAAGCCGTCGTTCATCGCGTTGCGCACCATCATCGGCTACCCCGCCCCCACCAAGATGAACACCGGTGGCGTGCACGGCTCGGCGCTGGGCGCCGACGAGGTGGCCGCCACCAAGAAGGTCCTCGGGTTCGACCCGGACAAGAGCTTCGAGGTGCGCGACGACGTCATCGCCCACACCCGTGAACTGGTGACCCGCGGCAAGCAGGTCCACGACGAATGGCAGGTGTCGTTCGACGCCTGGGCCAAGCGGGAGCCCGAGCGCAAGGCCCTGCTCGACCGGCTGCAGGCCAAGGAGCTTCCCGAGGGCTGGGACGCCGACCTGCCGCACTGGGACCTGGACTCCAAGCCCGTGGCCACCCGCGCCGCCTCCGGTGCCGTGCTGGCCGCCGTCGGACAGACGCTGCCCGAGTTGTGGGGTGGTTCGGCCGATCTCGCCGGCAGCAACAACACCACGATCAAGGGTGCCAATTCGTTCGGGCCGCCGTCGATCTCGACCGAGGACTGGAACGCGACCTGGTACGGGCGCACCCTGCACTTCGGTATCCGCGAGCACGCGATGGGCGCGATCCTGTCCGGCATCGTGCTGCACGGCCCGACCCGGCCCTACGGCGGAACGTTCCTCCAGTTCTCGGATTACATGCGGCCGGCCGTGCGTTTGGCCTCGTTGATGAACATCGATCCGATCTACGTCTGGACACACGATTCGATCGGCCTCGGCGAGGACGGCCCGACGCACCAGCCGATCGAACACCTGGCGGCGCTGCGGGCGATCCCGAATCTGTCGGTGGTGCGTCCGGGCGACCCGAACGAGACCGCCTACGCCTGGAAGACCGTGCTGGAGCGCACCGCCAGCACCGGCCCCGTGGGCCTGATCCTGACCCGCCAGGGTGTACCTGTGATCGAAGGCACCAGCGCCGAAGGCGTGGCCCGCGGCGGCTACGTGCTGGGCGGCACCCCGGAGGAGAATCCCGACGTGGTGATCATCGGCACGGGCTCCGAGCTGCAGCTCGCCGTCGCAGCACAGAAGCTGTTGGCGGACAAGGACATCAACGCGAGCGTGGTGTCGATGCCGTGTGTCGAGTGGTTCGAATCCCAGCCCAAGGAGTACCGCGATTCGGTGCTGCCGCCGGCGGTTTCGGCCCGGGTGGCGGTCGAGGCCGCAGTGGCGCAGAGTTGGTACAAGCTGGTCGGAGACACCGGCGAGATCGTCTCGATCGAGCACTACGGTGCCTCTGCCGACGACAAGACGCTGTTCCGTGAGTTCGGTTTCACCGCCGAGGCCGTGGCGGCCGCGGCGGAACGATCGCTGGACAACTGACCGCACCGCGGTCGCGACAACTAACTTCACGACTGGCAGGAGAAGGCGAACATGACTCAGAACCCGAATCTCGCGGCGCTGAGCGCCGCGGGTGTATCCGTCTGGCTCGACGATTTGTCGCGCGAGCGGTTGCAGACCGGCAATCTGCAGAATCTGATCGATACCCGCAGCGTCGTGGGCGTCACCACCAACCCGTCGATCTTCCAGGCCGCGCTGTCGAAGGGCACCGCGTATGACGCCCAGGTCGCCGAGCTCGCCAAGCAGGGAGCCGACGTGGACGACACCATCCGCACGGTGACCACCGACGACGTCCGCAACGCCTGCGATGTCCTGGCCAAGCAGTACGAGGCCTCCGACGGGGTCGACGGCCGGGTATCCATCGAGGTGGACCCGCGGCTGGCCCACGAAACCGACAAGACGATCCTGCAGGCCATCGACCTGTGGAAGACCGTCGACCGCCCGAACCTGCTGATCAAGATCCCGGCCACGCTGGCGGGGCTGCCCGCGATCACCGCGGTGATCGCCGAGGGCATCTCGGTCAACGTCACGCTGATCTTCTCGGTGGAGCGGCACCGGGCAGTGATGGACGCCTACCTGTCCGGGCTGGAGAAGGCCCGCGAGGCCGGCCACGATCTGTCCAAGATCCACTCCGTCGCTTCGTTCTTCGTGTCCCGCGTGGACACCGAGATCGACAACCGGCTGGAGAAGCTCGGCTCCGAGGATGCACTGGCCCTGCGCGGCAAGGCCGGTGTGGCGAACTCGCGGCTCGCCTACGCCGCCTACGAGGAAGTCTTCGGCGGGGAGCGCTTCGCGGCGCTCAAGGACAACGGCGCCCGGGTGCAGCGCGTGCTCTGGGCTTCCACCGGTGTCAAGAATCCGGACTACTCGGACACCCTCTACGTCACCGAACTGGTTGCGCCGCACACGGTGAACACGTTGCCGGAGAAGACGCTGGAAGCGTTCGCCGACCACGGCAAGATCACCGGGGACACCATCACCGGGACCGCTGCGGCGTCGCAGGAGATCTTCGACAAGCTCAGCGCCGTCGGCATCGACCTGGTCGATGTGTTCAAGGTGCTCGTGGACGAGGGTGTGGACAAGTTCGAAAAGTCGTGGCAGGAACTGCTCGACGCGACACAGGGCCAACTCGACGCCGCCAAGAAATGAGCCCGCTCAACGACAGGCCGGAGACCGCCTGGCGTAACCCGTTGCGGGACAAGCGCGACAAGCGCATGCCCCGCATCGCGGGCCCGTGTGCGGTGGTGATCTTCGGTGTGACCGGCGATCTGGCCCGCAAGAAGTTGATGCCGGCCATCTATGACCTGGCCAACCGCGGTCTGCTGCCACCCAGCTTCGCGCTGGTGGGCTTCGCCCGCCGCGACTGGGCGGACGAGGATTTCGGCAAGATCGTCTTCGACGCGGTCAAGCAGCACGCCCGCACTCCCTTCCGCCAGGAGGTCTGGGACCGCCTGGCGGAGGGATTCCGGTTCGTGCAGGGCACATTCGACGACGACGAGTCGTTCGAACGGCTCAAGGACACCCTGCACAAACTCGACGTCGAGCGCGGCACCAGCGGCAATCACGCGTTCTACCTGTCGATTCCGCCGAAGGCGTTCCCCCAGGTCTGCGAGCAGCTGAGCAAATCCGGGCTGGCCGACAAGCCGGAGGGCAGCTGGAGCCGGGTGGTCATCGAGAAGCCGTTCGGTCACGACCTCAAGAGCGCCGAGGAACTCAACGCTGTGGTCAACAGCGTGTTCCCGGAGTCGTCGGTGTTCCGCATCGACCACTACCTGGGCAAGGAAACCGTCCAGAACCTCCTGGCACTGCGCTTCGCCAACGAGATGTTCGAGCCGGTGCTGAACTCCCACTACGTCGACAGTGTCCAGATCACCATGGCCGAGGACATCGGGCTCGGCGGGCGGGGCGGCTACTACGACGGAGTCGGCGCCGCCCGCGACGTCATCCAGAACCATCTGCTGCAGCTGCTGGCACTGACGGCGATGGAAGAGCCGGTGAGCTTCTCCCCCGCCGAACTGCAGGCCGAGAAGATCAAAGTGCTCTCGGCCACCCGGCTTGCCGAGCCGCTGGACGAGACCACGTCGCGGGGGCAGTACGCCGCGGGCTGGCAGGGCGGCGAGAAGGTCGTCGGGCTGTTGGACGAGGAAGGCTTCTCCAAGACATCCACCACCGAGACGTTCGCAGCCATCACACTGGACGTGGACACCCGACGCTGGGCGGGCGTGCCGTTCTATCTGCGCACCGGAAAACGCTTGGGCCGCAGGGTCACCGAGATCGCGCTGCTCTTCAAGCGGGCACCGCACCTGCCCTTCGATGCCACGATGACCGATGAGCTCGGCCAGAATGCGCTGGTGATCCGGGTCCAACCGGACGAAGGCATCACGCTGCGGTTCGGGTCCAAGGTCCCGGGCCACATCATGGAGGTCCGCGATGTCAGCATGGACTTCTCCTACGGTTCGGCCTTCGCCGAGGAGTCGCCGGAAGCCTACGAGCGCCTGATCCTCGACGTGTTGCTGGGCGAGCCATCGCTGTTCCCGGTCAATGCCGAGGTCGAATTGTGTTGGAAAATCCTGGATCCCGCACTCGAGTACTGGGCTACCCACGGTAAGCCCGATTCCTACGAGTCCGGAACCTGGGGCCCTGAATCGTCGTTCGAGATGCTGCGCCGGTCAGGCCGGGAATGGAGGCGGCCGTGATTGTCGATCTGCCCGAGACCAATACCGGGGCGATCAACAAGAAGATCGTCGCTCTGCGCGAAGAGGGCGGTGCGATCACCCTCGGCCGGGTGCTGACGTTGGTCATCGCCCCCGATACCGAAGCGGTGCTTGAGGAGTCGATCGAGGCGGCCAACTGGGCCAGCCGTGAGCATCCCTGCCGGGTGATCGTGGTCATCCCCGGCGATCGCTTGACCACGGAGGCCCGACTGGACGCCCAGTTGCGGGTGGGCCGCGATGCCGGCGCCAACGAGGTGGTGGTGCTGCGGTTGTCCGGTCCGCTGGCCAACCACGCCAGCAGTGTCGTGACGCCGTTCCTGTTGCCGGACACGCCGGTGGTGACCTGGTGGCCCGACCTCGCCCCCGCCTTCCCGGCACAGGATCCGCTGGGCAAGTTGGCGATTCGCCGGATCACCGACGCCACGAATGGCTCTGATCCGCTGGCCTGTATCAAGAGCAGGCTCAACGGTTACACCGATGGTGACACCGATCTCGCTTGGAGCCGCGTCACCTACTGGCGCGCCTTGCTGGCCGCCGCGATCGATCAGCCGCCACACGAACCCATCACCTCGGCGCTCGTGTCCGGGCTCAAGGACGAGCCCGCGCTCGACATCCTGGCCGGCTGGCTGGCCAACCGCATCGACGGGCCGGTGACCCGGACGACGGGTGACTTGAAGGTCGAGCTGACCCGGCCCAGTGAAACCGTGACCCTGGCGCGGCCGCAGACCGGCGTCACGGCGGTACTGAGCCGCACCGGCAAGCCGGATGCATTGGTGCCCTTGGCCCGCCGCGAAGCCAAGGAGTGCCTGGCAGAGGATCTGCGCCGGCTCGACGCCGACGAAATCTACTACGACGCACTCACGGGAATCGACAAGGTCCAATACGTATGAGCACTGTTATCGAGCGTTACGCCGACACCGACGCGCTGGTGACCGCAGCCGGAGACCGGTTGGTAGGAGCCATCACGTCGGCGATCTCCGAGCGAGGTCATGCCAACATCGTGCTCACCGGCGGAGGCACGGGAATCGGCCTGCTCAAGCGGGTCGGAGAGCGCAGCGGCGAGATCGACTGGTCGAAGGTGCACGTCTACTGGGGCGACGAGCGTTTCGTGCCGCAGGACGACGACGAACGCAACGACAAGCAGGCCCGCGAGGCACTGCTGGACCATGTCGGGATCTCGGACGTCAACGTGCACGCGATGGCTGCCAGCGATGGCGAATTCGGTGACGATCTCACCGCGGCCGCCGCCGGGTACGCACAACTGCTGGCCGCCAACTTCGACGCTCCCGGCCCCGAGTTCGATGTGCATCTGCTCGGCATGGGCGGTGAGGGACATGTCAACTCACTGTTCCCGGACACTGCCGCGGTGCGTGAGAACGACCGCATGGTGGTGGGGGTGCCCGACTCCCCCAAGCCACCGCCACGACGTATCACGTTGACACTCCCCGCGATTCGTAACTCCCGCGAGGTGTGGCTGGTGGTGTCCGGAGAAGCCAAGGCCGACGCGGTCGCCGCCGCGCTCGGTGGTGCCGATCCGGTCGACATCCCCGCCGCGGGCGCCGTCGGTCGCGACCGGACGGTGTGGCTGCTCGACGAGGCTGCCGCAAGCAAGCTCTGAGCCAGTCGACTAGTCGTCGGAGTTGCTGCGCTTCCGCTCGGCGGTTCGGTCGGCCAGGGCCTCGGCATAGCCGGCCACGTAGTCGGCCACCTGACGGTTGGGCGTGGCCAGGTCGGTCACCACCGCCGACCGGACTCGGTGTTCGCAGAATTGCCGCACAACCATTCAGACGCGGTTGGCCCGCGTTTGGTTCCCCAGCGGCCATACTGTGTGCCATGGCAGACAAAGGGGACGGCCGCGCCCGCCCGAACTCCGGGCGGCAGCGCATCCGGACGCTGACGCAGGCCGCACTCAATGCCGATATGACCGTCGAGCAGGTAGACACCCTGCTCACCGATCTCAGCAGCACCCTGGTCGACCTGAACAGGTCCACCGGCGGCCTGGATTCCACGCTCGACCGCTTCAACGAAACCATCACCCGCATCGACGAACTCGCGCCTCGCCTCATCGGTATGGTCGAGCGCCTGGAGTCGATCGTGGACCGCGTCGAGGTCATCGTCGGTATCGGCGAGGCCGTGATGGCACCGTTGGCCGCAACGGAGAGTGCGGTGCGCGGAATGATCGACCGGGTCCGCAAGAGCACAGGCCTGTAGGGCGGGTCCGGTCGGCACCTCGGTTACAGTGGTGCCCATGGGTGCCGGATTCGATCGAGCAGACGCACGTGCCGTGCGTGCTGCCGCGGCGTTCGCACCCAGTTTGCTGGCTTCGATCTGGAATCGAGCACGTCTGGCGCCGCTGAAGAGGATCTCGGGTTAGCTTTCGCTGCCCATTTACTCCTGCTATCAGCTTCGAGGCGTCATGAAGCCGTCCCTATATGCCGTTGCGGCATCGCTCTACCTGACCGAATACACCCTCTACTCCAATTCGTCGTCGGCTGTGCTGTTGAACTCGGCGATTGCCGAGTATTTCGGCATCCCGTTCTCACGGGCCGCCTATATCGGCGTGGCGTTCCTCGCCGGATTCTGTCTGGCGTTGCTGCCTGCGGGCCTGCTGTCGCACCGGTACCGACCCACGACTCTGTTCTTCGCCAGTTCGGGGGTCCTGGCGGTCCTCGGTATCGCCGTCGGACTCAGCCCCGAGTTCTGGGTCCTCATCGCGTTGCGCTTCCTGCAGGGCATCGCCTCGGCGGTGCTCGCACCGCAGATCTTCCGGATCATCCGAGCTCAGTTCTATCCCGACCATCACTCGGCGGTCCTTGGTACCTGGGGCCTGGTGGTCTCGGCCTCAGCCCTGTGCTCACCGCTGATCACCGCCCTGCTCAACGATCTGTGGGGCTGGCGCTCGTTCCCCTACGAAACCGTGGTGACCACCGTCGCGGCGATGGCGCTGTTGGCCATTGCGCCCGCCACGCCAGACACCGATGACACCGCCACGACCGGACGGGTGGCGACCCCGCTGGTGGCGCTCGCGGTGGTTCAGCTCGCGGTCTTCCTGACGATCGGTCGGTCCACCACGGTGTACGCCGAGGTGGCATTGCTGATCGTGGCGATCCTGCTCGGGATCGCCGTGATCGTTCTGCGCAGCCGGTCCCAGACCCGGGTCCTGTCGGGAAGTCTGGTCGTGGTATTCATGGCCGGCATCGCGACCAACGTGTTCACCCTCTCCGTGGTGTATGTGCTGCAGCAGGTTCGCGGACTGGATTCCTATGCCTCGGCACTGTTCCTGTTGCCAATGGCGTTCTTCGCCGGGCTGATCCCGATGCTGAGATTCGGTAGGCCCGGAGACAATTCGAAGAGCACCCGGCTGGTGTGCACAGGCTCGGTCTTCCTGATCGTGGCGGGTCTGAGCCTGTTCGGACACGTGCCGCTGGGCAGCGCCGCGTTGATGGGTTGCGCGATGGGGTTCCTCTGGAGTTCGTTGGCAGCCAACGTGCTGACAAATTCGACTCAGGTGGCCTTCGATTCCAGCCTGTACCACTACCTTCGGGCGTTGGGCGCGGCGATCGGAGTGGCGACCGGGGCGACGATGATCGACGGGTTCGGCGCCGAACTGTTCAGCGGAGCGGCAGTGCTGGTGACGGCGATCGGGGTGGTGGCGGCGCTCGCGGCCCGTTCGGCATGGCAGGCAACGAGATTGGCGCCGGTGCGATGATGCGCGACCTCACGTTCGGCTGGCCGACCCATCAGCTCACCAGCGACCCGCGCCTGGCCTACAACAGCATCTCGAAAACTTACTGCCGGCTGATCTATGAGAGCCTCCTCGACACCGATCCGGGAACCGGCAGGCTCCTGCCGTGGCTGGCCACCTCGTGGCACTATTGCGACCCGCTGACCCTGGAGGTGACGATCGCCCCCGATCGGCATTTCTCCGACGGCACACCGCTGACCCCGGAGGCCGTCGTGCAGAGCTTTGCTGGTATCACTGCGCTCCAGGAGGTCTCACCGCGTCCTGCCGCGGTGACGATGCTCGCCGGGCTCCAATCAGTCGAGGCGGGAACCGACACCGTGACGTTTCACTTCGCGCGTCACAATGCGGCGTTCCTGCGGTCACTGGCCACTGTCAATCTGGCGATCCGCAACGCGCAGGGTCTGGGCACCGGCCGATGGCGCCCGGTCACGGGCGGGCTGACCGACGGCTCGCGCCGATTGATGTTCGAGCAGACCGATACCGGCGACCTGTACGCCGGCGCGATCGACGGCCATCACCTCGCCGAGATCCGCAACCCGGGGATCAGTTACGGATTGTGTCCCAACGCTTCCCGTGGACCGCTGACCGATCCTGCTGTGCGCCGAGCACTGTCGCTGCTGATCAACCGTTCCGCGCTGCGACCGATCCTCGATGGCCACGGATACTCCGTCGCCTCATCGGTGCTGACCCCGACGACCGACGGGTACCGGGACTGCTCCGCCGAGTTGGCCTACGACCCGGTGACGGCGCGCCGACTCCTCGCCACCGCGGATGCGCAGCGGCTTTCGCTCGACGTGGTGTTCAACAGCACGTTCTCCCCTGTCGACGCCGCCGTCCTCACCGCAGTTGCAGCACAGTGGAGAGAACACGGTATCGAGCTGGTCCTCGCCGACGTCGACTTCCCGGAACTGCGAAGCCGCCAGGAGGCCGGCGACTACGACTTCCGGTTCTTCTACTTCACCGGTGCCGACCCCGACCTGCTGCGCTATCAGTTCGCCGTGACCCAGCGAAACATGAACCGCCGCAACGCCCCAGATGACCTGGACGCCATGCTCGACGCCCAGCTCATCTGTGCGGATCCAGACGGCCGCCGCGGGCTCGTGGATGCGATCCAACGCCGCATCGTCGAAACCGGGCTGTGGCTGCCGCTCTGCAATGTCCGAACCGTCACCAGTTACCGGCCCGACGTCCTGCCCGATGTCCACCTCGACACCGAAGCCCTGGTTCGGATCCCATGAACCCGAGAGGAATCTCGATGGATATCGCCATCATCGGCGCAGGCCTCGGTGGCCTCGCCGCCGCCGTCGCCCTGCAGCGCCACGGTCACCGGCCCGTCGTCTTCGACAAGACCCGCGAACTCGGCGAGGTCGGCGGCCCACTGGGTATCTCGCCGCAGACCCTCCGATTGTTCGGTGAGTGGGGTATTGCCGATGCGTTCGACGAAATCTCCTCGGCCACCCAGTACTTCGAGAACCGCGATCAGCTCGGACAGTTGGAGAAGATCACCGACTACGCGGCAACGCCGGAGGCCGGCGCCGAACACGGCCGGTTCGGCTACGCCGACTCCGACCTTGCTCCCCGCACCGTGCACCGCGCGGATCTGCACGGCCTGCTGGTCTCGGCGGTGGGATCCGAGCAGGTGCGCCTTCGCCACGAACTGTCCGGTATCACCGAGCGTGACGACCACGTCGAGCTGACCTTCACCGATGGTGAGGTGGTCCGGGCCGCCTTGGTGATCGCCGCAGACGGGCTGCGTTCGCGAGCACGGAAGATGTTCAGCGACGATGACATTCACTACTGCGGCTCGGTGATCTTCCGAGCCGTCAGCCCCGCCGAATGCCTAGAGATTCCCAATGACCGGCTGCGGTCCTGGCATTCGGCGGACTACGCCAAGCACGTCATCGCCATGCCGGTGCGAGCCGGCAGGCAGGTGGCCGTCGATGCCACCCTCGGGGTGGACGAGCCTCCGCTGCACCTTTGGTCGGCCCAGGCGGACCTACAGGCACTCGCCGCCCAGTTCGACGAGTTCGACCCCGCGGTCGGTCGGATGCTGCGCGCCGCCACGAGTCCGGTGTACATGCATCCGGTGTACGACCGCGACCCGATCGACCGGTGGACCACTGCGCGCGTCGCGCTACTCGGGGATGCGGCACACCCTATGACGCCGTTCGGTGGCCAGGGCGCCAATCAGGCCATCCAGGACGCCGCCGAGTTGGCCACCCAGATCGCCACGGTGTCTGACGGCGACTACGCCGAAGCGCTGCAACGCTATCAACGCGTCCGAACGGAACAGACGGCAGAGATTCAGCGTGCGGCACGCGGTTATGCCGACCGCCGGGCGCGGGTGTCGTTGCGGCTGGCCGATGTCCTGGTGAGGTAGCCACCGTTGCGGCAGCAACAATCTAGCCACCGTTGCGGCAGCAACAATCTAGCCACCGTTGCGGCAGCAACAATTCAGCCGCTGTTGCGCAGCGCTGTCGCCAAACCGCTCATGGTGAGCAGGATTCCGCGCTGTACCCGTTCGTCGGTATCCCCGCCGCGGTACCGGCGCAGCAGCTCGACCTGAAGGTGATTGAGCGGTTCGAGGTAGGGGAACCGGTTGAACACCGAGCGGGCCAGCGCCGGGTTGTCAGCCAGCAGGTCGTCCTGACCGGTGATCAGCTTGTACATCTCGATGGTGCGGGTGTGCTCGGCGACAATCTTGTCGAACACCCGGGCCCGCAATTCCTCGTCGTCGACCAGCTCGGAATACCGTGCCGCCAAACCCATGTCCGACTTGGCCAGCACCTGGGCCATATTCGACAACACCGTGCGGAAGAAGGGCCAGCGCCGATACAGGTCCTGCAACACCGAGAGCCTGGTGTCGTCGTCGGCAATCCACTGCGCGAACGCGGTGCCCGTGCCGTACCAACCCGGCAGCATCACGCGGGACTGGCTCCAGGCGAGCACCCACGGGATGGCCCGCAGATCGGCGATGGAGGTGGTCGGTTTGCGTGAGCTGGGCCGGCTGCCGATGTTGAGTGCACCGATCTCGCTGACCGGTGTGGACGCCTTGAAGTACTCGACGAATCCAGGTGTCTCATGGACCAATTCGGCGTACGCCCGTTGTGCCAGGGCAGCGAGCTCGTCGAGCACCTGGTAGGCGGGGTCGGCGTCGTCGCCGAGCCCCTCGACGTCGAGCAAGGTGGATTCCAGCGTCGCGGCCAACAGCGTCTCCAGGTTGCGGTGCGCGATGCGTGGCTCCGCGTACTTGGCCGCGATCACCTCACCCTGCTCGGTGATCCGCAGCGATCCGTTCACCGCACCGGGCGGTTGCGCCAGGATCGCGTCATAACTCGGCCCGCCGCCTCGGCCGACGGTACCGCCCCGTCCGTGGAACAGACGCAACCGGATCCCGGTCGTGCGCGCCGCTTCGACGAGGTCCAGCTCGGCTCGGTATAACGCCCAGTTCGCCGCCAGATAACCGCCGTCCTTGTTCGAGTCCGAATAGCCCAACATCACTTCCTGATGTTGTCCCCGCGCAGCGACGATGCTGCGGTAGACCGGTAACGCGAGCGCAGTCTCCAGAACAGCCGAACCCTGTTGGAGATCCTCGATGGTTTCGAACAGCGGCACGATGCCGACGGGTGCGTATACCTCGCCGTGAGCCGCACCCGAAACGTCGAGCAGGCCGGCTTCTTTGAGCAGGATCGCCGCTTCGAGCAGGTCGGACACCGACTGGCACATGGAGATGATGTAGTTGGGTACCGCCTGTGCGCCGAAGACGGCGACAGCCCGCGCTGCGGCACCCACGGTGTCGAGTTCCTTGCGGGTCAGCTCCGAGAGCTCGGCACCCTCACCGATCAGTGGACGTCTGGTGGAGATCTCGGCCGCGAGCAATTCCACCCGCTGCGCTTCGGGCAGAGAAGCGTAGTCGGGATGGACTCCGGCCCAGGCCAGCAGCTCGCCGACCACCTGCTCGTGTACCTCGGAATTCTGGCGCATGTCCAGGCCGCTCAGATGAAAACCGAAGACCCGCACTGCTTCTCGCAACCGGCTCAGCCGATCGTCGGCCAGCACCGCGCTGCCGTGGCCGCGCAGCGAGGCGTCCACGATGTCGAGGTCGGCCAGGAACTCTTCCGGAGTGGCATACGCGGCAAGACCGAGGTCGAGCTCGTGTTCGGGCTGGTCGTCCAGGATCTCGCGACCGGTGGCGGTCAGACGGGCGTGGATCACCCGCAACGCCCTCCGGTAGGGCTCGTCGGCGCGTGCCGGCTCATGGCAGGCTTCGGCCAGCGCGGTCAGCTCGTCGGTGACCGTGACCAGCCGGGCTGACATCGACAGCTCTTCTTCCAGCGCGGTGATCTCGGTGAAGTAGTGCGCGAAGGCGACGTGAGCGGCGCGCCCGGTGGCGAGCCGCACCACGCCCGCATCGACATTGGGGTTACCGTCCCGGTCACCGCCGATCCAGCTTCCCGGCCGCAGGATCGGCTGCTCCAACAGGTTCTCCCCCGGCCAGCGCGCCTGCAACGCGTTCCGCACCTCGGCGTTCACCTGTGGGATCACCTCGAAGAATGCCGCGGGGTAGTACCGCAGCCCGGTCTCGATCTCGTCGGAGATCTTGAGTCGCGACAACCGTACGAGTGCGGTCTGCCACAGCGTCAGGATGTTGCGGCGCAACTCGATCTCGACGTCCCGGCCGTCGGCGGTGCGGGTGAGTCCGTTCATGCGCAGCCGCATCAACTCGGTGACCCGATGCTGGGTGTCGAAGACGGTGCGACGCCGGGTCTCGGTGGGATGCGCGGTGATCACGGGTGACACCAGGGCACCGCTCAACGCGTCGGCGACGGAGGACGCTGCCAGGTCGGCCCGATCGAGCTTGAGATAGGTGGCGGCCAAACTGCTGTCCTGCGGTGGCTCGCCGGCGGCCTCGTGCACGGCGCGTCGGCGCTCGCGGTGGATGTCCTCGGCGACGTTGGCCAGCAGCGCGAAGTGGGTGAAGGCACGGATGACCGGGATCGCTTGGTGCACATCGATATCGGTGAACAGGTCGGCCAGCTCGGCCCGGTCGATCTCCGAGCGGCGAACCCGGAAGGACTCGACCCGGGCCCGTTCGACCAGGTCGAAGACCTCGTCTCCGTTCTGTTCGCGCACGGTGTCGCCGAGGATCGCACCGAGTAACCGGATGTCCTCACGCATCGGCTCGGTGGCCTCGCGGCCCACCGGAGTGCGCTGAACCGCACCGATCGGATCCAGGGCGGTGTCGGGACCGTCAGCCATGTCCTCAGTATCGTTGCCACGCCGGCGTGCCGCACCCCGGGTCAGAAGAGGAAGCGCTGGCCGGAATTTCGATATGTAGAAAGTGCCTGCCGGGAAGAACCGGGAGAACGGTCCGGCCCCATCCCGCGGACGGCACGACGTTTCCGTTCAGGGTGAACTGCGGGTCACGCCGCCCGAACGGCCGCGGCACCACGCCAGTAGCGAGCGGGCACCGCAATACCCCCGACTGGCGGGAGTATCCGGACAACCAGGGTTAGCCGTACTTGATCAGCAGCGCGACGCCGACGATCGACACCAGCCAGATGCCGGTCACGAAGAGCGTCAACCGGTCGAGGTTCTTCTCGACCACGGTGGAGCCGGACAGGCTGGACTGGACACCGCCACCGAACAGGGTGGACAGACCGCCACCTTTGGCGCGATGCAGCAGCACCAGGAGCACGACCAGCACGCTGGTCACGACCAGAGTGATCTGCAGAGCCAATTCCATGGCTGTAAGACTACCGGGTGCAGTGTCCGGCCCAGGTCCCCGGGGTTACGGCAGTGGTCCGCCCGCGGCGATCGCCGACAGCGTGGCGAACTGCTCGCCGTCCAGCGACGCGCCACCGACCAGGGCACCGTCGACATCGCCCTGGGCGACGATCTCGCCGACGTTCTTGGCGTTCACCGACCCTCCGTACAGGACCCTGACGCCGGCCGCGAGCTGCGGCGATGCCAGGTTCCCCAGTTCGCCGCGGATCGCCTTGCAGACCTCCTGGGCATCGGCCGCGCTGGCCACCCGACCGGTGCCGATCGCCCACACCGGCTCGTAGGCGATGACGGCCTGGCCGATCTGCTCCTTGCTCAGACCGGCCAGGGAGCCGCGCAACGAGTTCACGTTGTACTCGACGTGGTTACCTGCCTCACGCACCTCAAGCTGCTCACCAATGCAGATGATCGGCGTGATGCCGTGTTTGAACGCCGCGGCCGCCTTGGCAGCCACCAGCTCGTCGGTTTCGCCGTGGTAGGTACGCCGCTCGGAGTGCCCCACCACCACGAAACTGCAGCCGAGCTTCGCCAGGAACGCTCCGCTGATCTCACCCGTGTAGGCGCCCGAATCATGCTTGGACACGTCCTGGGCGCCGTAGGTGAGCCGCAGTTTGTCGCCGTCGACCAGGGTCTGCACGCTGCGCAGATCGGTGAACGGTGGAATAACCGTCACATCCACCTTGTCGAAGTACTTGTCCGGCAAGGCGAATGCGATCTTCTGCACCAGCGCGATGGCCTCGAAGTGGTTGAGGTTCATCTTCCAGTTGCCGGCGATGAGTGGCTTACGGGCCATGTTCTACGACTCCAGTACTTCGATGCCGGGCAGGGTCTTGCCCTCAAGGTATTCCAGCGACGCGCCGCCACCGGTCGAGATATGGGAGAAACCGTCGTCGGGCAGGCCGAGCTGACGCACCGCCGCCGCAGAGTCACCACCACCGACGACGCTGAATGCGCCCTTCTCGGTGGCGCCGATGATCGCTTCGGCCACTCCCCGGGTTCCTTCGGCGAAGGACGGGAACTCGAACACGCCCATGGGGCCGTTCCAGAACACGGTCTTGGCGTTGGACAGCAGTGCGGTGAAGCGCTTGACCGACTCCGGACCGATGTCGAGGCCCATCTTGCCGTCAGGGATGCGGTCGGAGGCCACCGTCTGCGACTCGGCGTCGGCGGCGAACTTGTCGGCCACGACAATGTCCACCGGGAGATGGATCACGTCGGCGTAGGTGTCGAGCAGCCGCTTGCAGGTATCGATCATCTCCTCCTGCAGCAGCGAGGTACCCACCGAAACCCCCTGGGAGGCAAGGAAGGTGAAGCACATGCCGCCGCCGATGATGATGCTGTCGGCCTTGGTCGCGAGATTCTCGATGACCGCGAGTTTGTCGGAGACCTTGGAGCCACCGAGCACGACCGCGTAGGGACGCTCGGTCGAGCTGGTCAGCTGCTCCAGCACCTTGACCTCGGCGTCCACGAGCGTGCCGGCGTAGTGCGGCAGCAAGGTGGCGATGTCGTAGACCGAGGCCTGCTTGCGGTGCACCACGCCGAAGCCGTCGGAGACGAAGGCACCCGGCGAGCCGTCGGCACCCTCGACCAGGGCGGCCAGCGCCTTGGCCAGCGCCAACCGCTCGGCGTCGTCCTTGCTGGTCTCCCGCGGGTCGAAGCGGATGTTCTCCAGCAGCAAGACGTCACCGTCGGTCAGGCCCTCGGCCCGGGCCAGGGCGTCGGTGCCGACCACGTCACCGGCCAGCTGCACGTGGCGCCCGAGCTTCTCCCCCAGCGCCGCGGCGACCGGGGCCAGCGACAACTTCGAGTCCGGGGCGCCCTTGGGGCGGCCCAGGTGCGCGGTGACGACGACCTTGGCACCGGCCTCGGCCAGCGCTTTGAGCGTCGGCACCGAGGCGATGATGCGGCCGGGATCGGTGATATTGCCCTCGTCGTCGAGCGGGACGTTTAGGTCGGAGCGCACCAGGACGCCCCGCCCCTCCACACCTTCGGCCAACAGGTCAGCGAGTGTCTTGACAGTCATTGGTATTAGAGCGACTTCCCTACGAGTTCAACAAGATCGGCGAGGCGGTTGGAATATCCCCACTCGTTGTCATACCAGGAGACGACCTTGGCCTGATTGTCGATGACCTTGGTCAGACCCGAGTCGAAGATCGAACTGTGCGGATCGGTGACGATGTCGCTCGACACGATAGGCGCGTCGTAGTACTTCATGATCCCCTTCATCGGTCCCTCGGCTGCGGCCTTCATCGCGGCGTTGATCTCGTCGGCGGAAGCCGACTTGGCAAGCTCGGCGGTCAGGTCGGTGACCGATCCCGTGGGAATCGGCACGCGCAGAGCGTAGCCGTCGAGCTTGCCCTTGAGCTCAGGCAGCACCAGACCGATGGCCTTGGCGGCACCGGTGGAGGTCGGGACGATGTTCAGCGCGGCAGCGCGAGCACGGCGCAGATCCTTGTGCGGACCGTCCTGCAGGTTCTGATCCTGGGTGTAGGCGTGGATGGTGGTCATCAGGCCCTTGACGATGCCGAACTCGTCGTTGAGGACCTTGGCCAACGGGCCGAGACAGTTGGTGGTGCAGGAGGCGTTGGAGATGATGTTCTGGCTGCCGTCGTACTTGTCGTCGTTCACACCCAGCACGATGGTGATGTCCTCACCGGAGGCGGGCGCGGAGATGATGACCTTCTTGGCGCCCGCGTCCAGGTGACCCTGGGCCTTTTCGCGCTTGGTGAAGATGCCGGTCGACTCGACGACCACATCGACTCCGAGGTCGCCCCACGGCAGGGCTGCCGGACCTTCCTTTACTTCGAGGGCCTTGATCTTCTTGTCGCCGATGACGATGGTGTCTTCACCCTCGAGGCTGACGTCCTGCGGCAGACGGCCCAGGATTGAATCGAACTTCAGCAGGTGAGCCAGGGTGGCGTTGTCGGTGAGGTCGTTGACCGCCACGATCTCGATATCAGTGTTCTTGCCCTCGGCCTGCTGCGTTGCCAGGGCCCGGTAGAAGTTGCGCCCGATGCGGCCGAAGCCGTTAACGCCTACCCGGATAGTCACGTGATTCTCCCTACAGTTGCCGTTAACTGAACTGCCCGCCGCCAGCCTAGTGGCGTAAACGCCGTGCCGCGCGGTCCGGCCAGTGCATCAGATTTCGCGGTCGCGTAGGGCTAGTTGGTCGACTTCGTGCGGATCCTGACCCACCAGATCGGCGATCAGCCCGTCGTCTGACAAGTCCATCGGTTCGGAGTGTTTCCAGTCGTGATGGGCCACCTCGTTGAGGCGCTTGATGATGTGGTGGTCGGTCACTTCGATGGCCAATTCGCGGCGGTGGTCGAAGCTGCCCGGAGAGAAGTTGATCGAGCCGACTATCGCCCGCTCGTGATCGGCGAGGATCATTTTCGCGTGCAGCTTCATGTGCTTGAGGCGGTGGATCTTGATGCCGACGTCGTCGAGGATGCGCATCCCGCTGACGCCTTCGAGCAGCTTGCCCGACTTGAGGTGGTGGGCCGCGCGGGCCATGACATGAACCTTCACCCCGCGGTGCGCCGCGCGCACCAACCGCTCGATGATCACCGGGTCCTGATAACGCTCGTTCTGGACGAACAACGTGTGCTTGGCGGTGTCGATGAACTCGGCGATGCGATGCCTGCCGTTGGTGGGGCACCAGATCAGGTGTGCTCCACCGCCCGGATCGAAGTCCTCACGCGCCCAGTCGGCCTCGAAGCAGTCGATGATCTCGGCGACCTCGTAGGCGCTGGGAGTGACGACGGCGTAGTCCCGCGTCACGGTGAAGTTCTCCTCTGTCCAGTTCAGCGACTCGACGAACGCTCGCTCGTCGTCGACGACCATGGACTTCTCGTGCGTGAGGTCGAAGGCCGGGTTGCTCTCGCGGACCGCGATACCGAACCGCTGCAACGTCTCCCGGGCAACGTCGTTGTCGGTCTCGCCGTCACGCCGCTCGGGGTTGAGCATGACCTTGACGTCGACACCACGCCGGTGGGCCGCCACCACCGCTTCCAACAGCGGCCGGTGGCTGAAGGCGAACATCTTGATGCGCACCGACCGGGTGGACTCCCCGATCGCATCGATCACGGGCTTCGCCGAGTCGTCGGGCAGGATGATCAGCGAACGCGTCACGTTGTCTCGTCCTCGTATTGGATGCGGTGCAGTTCGGCATATCTGCCGCCGGCGGTGAGTAGTTCGGTGTGCGTGCCCTGCTCGACGACACGGCCCTCCTCGAGCACCACGATCGTGTCCGCGTCACGAATTGTGCTGAGCCGATGGGCAATCGTGATCACCGTGCGGTCTTTCATCAACCGCTGCAACGCGGACATCACGAGACGCTCGGACTCGGCGTCCAGCGCTGCGGTCGGTTCGTCGAGGATGAGGATCGGGCTGTCCCGGATGAGCGCACGGGCGATGCCGATGCGCTGACGCTGGCCGCCGGAGAGGGTGAGGCCACGCTCCCCCACCGGACTGTCGTAGCCCTGCGGCATCTCGGAGATGAACTCGTGGGCGTTGGCCAGTTTGGCCATTTCGACGATCTCGTCGTGGTCGGCGTCGGGCCGGCCGAAGGCGATGTTGTCGCGGATGGTGCCCCGAAACAGGACCGTGTCCTGCAATACGTAGGCGATCTGGCGGCGGAGTTCGTGAAGTTTGTAATCGCGCAGGTCGACCCCGTCGACGCGGACGGTGCCCATGCTGGGGTCGTAGAACCGCGGAATCAGGCTGACCAGGCTGGATTTTCCGCTTCCGGTGTGTCCGACGACGCCGACGAGTTGACCCGGTTTCACCTCAAAGGTGACGTCGCGCAGCACGGGTGTCTCGCTGTCGTAGCTGAACGCCACCCGCTCGAAGCTGATCGCGCCCTTGATGCGCTCGGTGTCGATGGCGTCGGGTTTTTCCTCGACCGACGTCTCCGCGGTGAGCAGGGCGTTGACACGGTCGACCCCGACCGAGGCCATGGCGATGGTGTTGGTGAGCTTGGCCAGATCCTGCACCGGCTTGAAGAACGAGGCCAGATAGGAGATGAAGACGGTCAACGTGCCCGCCGTCATCGCGCCCGCGAGGATGAGCGCCGACCCGCGCCACAGCACCACCGCGGTACAGGCGGCCACCACGACGCCGACGATGGGTGACACCACCGATTTCACGCGCCGCGCATTGAGTGCCGCATCGACGGCCTGCTGGCCGGCTGCCGCCAGCTCACGCTCCTGCATGTCCTCGCGATCGAACGCCTTGACCACCCGGATGGACTGCAGGCCCTCCTCCGCGACCGCGACGATGTCGGATTCCCGTCTGCGCACCTCATGGGTCGCCGCCTTCACGGCCTTCCGGATCCGGGACACGAACAACAGGAGCAAGGGCGCCACGGCGAGCGCGATGAGCGTGAAATCCCACTGCAGCCACAGCATCATGGCCAGCATCCCGACGATGGTCAGCAGGTCGGTCGCGATGCCCAGGGTCGAGGACGACGCGAAGCTCTGGATGGTGTCGACGTCATCGGTGAGCGTGCTCAAGATGGGGCCGACGCGGTGGGTGTCGAAGTAGTTGAGCGACAACTGCTGCAAGTGATGGTAGGCGCGGGTGCGCAGGTCGTTGCCGATGCGCTGGCCGACGGTTTCGGTCAGGTAGTTGGAGATGTACGACGCGATCGCTGCCACCACGGCGATGACCAGGACCATGATCGCCGCGAGACCGGCGATGTGCATCTTGGTTTCGCCGCCCAGCAGCGGTTGCAGCATGCCATGCAGCCATCCGGGCAGCGGGTGGTGACCGACCACGCTGTCGAGTACGACCTTCAGCGGCCACGGCGCGGCCAGGCCGGTGGCGATCTGCACCAGCAGCACGGCAAAGATCCCGGCGATCAGCAACCGGTAGGGGCGGATCAGCTCAAGAATCAGTCGCATTGCGGCCGCTGCCTCAATCGGGGGTCGTGAACTGGATTGACGTCCAGTTGGTCGCCACACACTACAACGCCGCAATGACATCAGCGTGGCTCACTTATCACCCCGCTGACCTTTTGCTGAAGGCGCACGCCCAGCGAAGTGGCCGGACTACACATCGACCGGTACGGCGACCTCGTTTCGCCGCAGCGGCGGTAGCGTCCATGGCGGGTCGTAGAACCAGGCCGTCGCCTCGTCCCCGCTGTCGAAGCCGGTGGCCCGCAGCGCCTCCCGAAGTTGCTCCGTGCGCCGAGAGATGGCATCCGCTCGACGATCACCACTGAATCGCAGCACCGCGACGGTCTGAGCGGGCAACTCCACGATCCGGACCCGGTTGTCATCAGGCTCGGGAAGTGTCTGCACCGTCCACGCAGCAGGTAGATAGAACCGGACGTCCCACCCCTGCTCGGCATCGCCGTCTTGCGCCACCGGCGCGGTCATCGCGATCTTCTGCCCACCTCGGGCGGTCTCGCGTTCGGACGCCGAGGCGGCGACCGCTCCGTGGCGGTGGTTCCCGCCGAATATATAGCCGGCCAACCTGCGGAATCCGGTGTGGAGCGCAGCCTCCCTACTGTCAGCGAAGACGGTGGTCTCGGCGGCCAGGCGCGGCAGGTAGTGACGCAGCTCGACCCCATCGATCAGCGGTTCAGCCCGGTAGGACGGTTCCTCGGTGCCCCTCCGGCATCCGATGACCGACCCGGCCAGCGCAACGGTGTCGCCGATCAAGCCGATGAAGCGGTCCAGCATGGCTTGCTCCTTCTTCCCGTGACGCAGCCTGCTGCGGCGTCATCAGGTATTCGGAGCCGCCGCCATCGCGGATGGGCGGCACGCCGATCAGATCTGGTCGCCCGCCCTCAGCTCATCGCGTTCTCGACCGGCACCTTCTGCGCGTAGGCTTCGACAGCCGTTGTGGCATCGGCATTTTCGCTCCATCCGGGAGGACCGAACAGATAGCCGAGGCGGCCGCGCCAGGTTCGGGCCCGCCAGACGTCACCGACCATGGCCACGAACTCGTGGTAGTTCACCTTGATCGGGTTGTGGGTGTCGATGTTCTTGGTGAGGCCGTACCGGACGGGCTCATCTTCAGCAACGAAGGTCCCGAACATCCGGTCCCACAGGATGAAGATGCCCGCGTAGTTCTTGTCGAGGTAAGGGTTGTTGGCGCCGTGATGCACGCGGTGGTGCGACGGGGTGTTGAACACATACTCGATCGCGCGGGGCAACCGGTCGATGCGCTCGGTATGGATTGGGAACTGGTAGAGCAGAACGATCGCCTGCGACAGGAACACCAGCCAGGCCGGGATCCCGATGAGGGCCAACCCCGCATAACCGATCGTGGACAGAAACGACCCGGGAATCAGCCAGGACAGCCGCGTGGCAGTGGACAGGTTGAAGTACTGACTCGAGTGGTGCACGTTGTGGGCAGCCCAGAACATCCGGATGCGGTGGGACATCCGGTGTTGCAGGTAGTAGGCCAGGTCAGCCAGCACGATGGCCAGCACCCAGACCCACCAGTGCGAAGCCGAGAGGTGCAGTGGTGTCACGGCAGCGGCGATCGCCACCATCGGTACCGCGATGAACTTGTCCAATGGCCGCAGGATGAAACCCAGCGCGTAGATCGAGAGGTTTGTGCCGGTATCCCGCCAGGAGATGCCGGCTCGGGGCCGGGCGGAATCGCCGTTCTTGTCTGTGTCCTTGTCCTTGTCCATGTCTTTGTCGAAGTGGTAGCTGAGGAACTCGACCGCCATCAGGACGAAGAAAGCGGGCATGGCGTAGAGCCCGATACGCAACGGATCCATCGCGACTACCCCTTGGCTTTCTTGGGCATACCGGCCAACTGCCAGGTCAGCGCTTGGCCGAACAGTTCCTCGGGCACCCTCGTCGGGTCGATGCGGCGCTGCCGGATCAGCCCCTGGAACAGCGCTAGGACCACGACGGTGAATCCGTCCAACGAGACGCTGTCGTCGACGTTGTTGCGCTCGAGCGCCTCGGCGAGGATCTCGCGCAGAGAGGCCAGTGTGCGGGCGGACCGGTCCTGCAAGATCTGCATACCATCGGGATTGCGCACCGCGTGCAACCAGAATTCGGCCTGGATCGCCTCGAACTCGATGTCGTTATCGGCGATCTCGACGAGCATCCGCCCCAGCGCGGCCAGTGGGCCGTCGGCGTTCTCGGAGATGGTCTGCGCCACCTGGTCGAGCCGACCGGAGGCACGTTCGTTCATCAGCTCGGAGAACAGCTGCTCCTTGCTGGAGAAGTTCGAATAAACCGCGCCGACCGAATACCCCGCCGCCGCAGCGATCTCGTCCACCGACGCCGCGGCGTAGCCCTTGCGGGCACACGTCTGGGCGGCGGCGTCCAAGAGCGCCGCCCGGGTCCGGGCCTGGTTCTCTGCCCGCGTCCGCCGCGCCGGCGTCGTCTCATCATCGCTTCGATCGTCGACCATATTTCAGATAGTAGTCGCTATCTGAGTTTTCAGATAGTGTTCGTTATCCGAAATATTCCTTGGGCCTGTCAGCGGTCGATCGGAATAATCGGCGGGTGTCCTTCTTCGGGATCCCGGGCTATCAGCCGCAGTGGCTCGTCGGCCGGCACACAATTGCTCGCGCCCACGGACGCCGATTGCACGCACAGATCGGACGCCGCCTCACCCGCAGCTGGCTGGTCTGGGACCGCGTCGCCGATGAGTGGGTCGCCGACTGCCCCGTCCTGCTGGACTTCGAAGGCGAGCAGGTAGAGCTCACCCACCAGAAAGTCGACGATCTGTCCATCACCTGGAACAACATCGACCCCTGTGAGCCGATCGCCTACGGCGAGGATCCGAAGGACATCTCCCTGACGTGGCGAGACGACGCATGTCGGCGGCTTTCAGCCTTTCACGGACAACAGCTCCACACCGTCGAACTTCTGGCGTGGAGCGGCAGCGAAACCGACCTCGCCAACGAGATGGTCGCGGTCAGCTTCGGGTTCGCCCACGACCGGATCACCATCACCAACGGCCTCGACGACAACGCCATCGAATTCGGCCCACCGAAGCCCGAATACCGTAGCCACCCACTGCACAACTGACCCCACGGAACACGCGCCGGCCAACTGGCCCTGCCGAAACCGGTCTTCCCCCAGTTGATTCCGTGGCCCACAAGCCCCGACAGACGCCGATTGCTTATGCTGCGCCTGGACTCCCGCAACTACACGTGCCGGACACGCGGCTGGAAAGTTCAGGGCACAGATGGAATCAATTGAGACTGTCCGCGAACGCGTCGCGACCGCAGGACGCGAACTGAGTGGGCAGCGCACTGGAATCCGTTCCCCGAACCTCGTGCGGCCGGGGGCGATACACGAACCGCCGACGTGCTCGTGCAGTGCGAACACACGACCACAGAGAGAATTGTATGGGCGGTTTTGTTCGTTTCCGGGACGGTGACTGGTCATGGAGCAGCTCCATGACGTCATTCTTGTTCGACTTTCTTGAGGACACCCTGCCCGAGGGGCCGGCGCGACAAGAAATTCGTGAACTGAATGAACACAATGTCCTGATACTTGATCTGCGGGATCCATCACACAGCCAGATCGTGGATCTCATTGCCGAACAATTTCTTTCGTGGGTGGCGAGAAACGCCGCGGATCCTCAGGCGCTGAGCAAGGGTTACGGCGAGTTGGTTGACCTCGCCCAGGCGCAACAGGACCACAACCAAGCGCGGGGACCGGGGTCAGGCAGTGGCACCGATCCTGAGGCATGACGATGGCCGAGCCCCATCCGCTGTTCATTACGGACATCAGGCGCGGCGTTCACCTGACCTGGACGCCGGCCGCGGTTCAGGCGTCGTCGAGAAGGTCCGGAGTCACCGCCGATTCGGTGTCAGGCAGCCCTTCCTGCTTCGCCTTGCGATCGGCCATCGACAGCAGGCGCCGGATACGGCCGGCCACAGCATCTTTCGTCATCGGCGGATCGGCGAGCCGGCCCAACTCCTCCAGCGACGCCTGCCGGTGCTCCACACGCAGCTTGCCCGCCGCGGCCAGGTGATCGGGCACCCCGTCACCGAGGATGTCCAACGCACGCTCCACCCGGGCGGCCGCGGCCACCGCGGCACGCGCCGACCGGCGCAGGTTCGCGTCGTCGAAATTGGCCAGGCGATTGGCAGTGGCGCGGACCTCGCGGCGCATGCGCCGTTCCTCCCACGTCAGCCGCGTGTCCTGGGCCCCCATCCGGGTCAGCAACGCCCCGATCGCCTCGCCGTCACGGACCACCACCCGGTCAGCACCCCGCACCTCGCGGGCCTTGGCACTGACCCCGAGCCGCCGCGCGGCACCGACGAGGGCCAGGGCCGCCTCCGGGCCGGGGCAACTGACCTCGAGCGCCGACGAGCGGCCAGGCTCGGTCAACGATCCGTGAGCGAGGAACGCCCCGCGCCACGCGGCCTCGGCGTCACCGACGCTGCCGCCGACCACCTGCGCGGGCAGGCCACGTACCGGGCGTCCACGAAGGTCGAGCAATCCGGTCTGCCGCGCCAACGCCTCGCCGTCGGCGGCCACCCGCACCACATAGCGGGTGTTCTTGCGGATACCGCTGGCCGACAGGACGTGGACCACCGCGTTATACCCGTAAAGGTCGTAGATGTCCTTGCGCAGGCGTCGCGCGATGATCCCGAGATCGACCTCGGCTTCCACCACCACCCGGCCGGCCACGATGTGCAGGCCACCGGCAAAACGCAACAACGACGCCACCTCCGCGCGGCGAGCGCTCACCGAGTTGACTACCAGGCGGCTCAGCTCGTCCTTCACTTCGGCTGTCATCGCCACGGATCGTCCCCTCTCGGTGTATTCGGCGCCGGCTCCTGGTGCGCCACGTCGACCGACCTCGCAGCGGGCGTCGGAACGGTGGACTCCTGCACAGCCCGGCCCGGCCCCGTCGCACGCAACCGGACCCCCTCCAGCACCGCGGCCAACTTCGCCGGGTCATGTAAAGGTGTACCAGGTCGGGACACGTCAGCAAACTCAACGCGGGCATTGAGGATGTTGGCTGTGCGGCTGAGTTGCTCCCGTTCACGGTCGCTCGGCACTCGGCTGGCATCGACGATGATGTCATGCACGCTGAAGTCCGGAGCATGCTGGGCCAGAACGTGGATGTGACGCTCGGCCGAGAACCCTGCCGTTTCGCCCGGCTCTGCAGCCAGATTCAACACGAGCGCTCGCCGCGCCGTCGTCGCCCGCAATGCCGCCGCCAACTGCGGCACCAAGACGTGCGGGATCACACTGGTGAACCACGAGCCCGGCCCGAGCACCACGAGGTCGGCACTCATGATGGCCTCCACCGCCTGCCGGGTGGCCGGCGGATCGCCTGGCAGCAACCGCACCCGGCGCACCTTGCCCACCGTGGTGGCGATCGCCACCTGGCCGCGGATCACCCGGCTCATCCGAGGGTCGGACTCCAGACCCGCCACGTCGGCCTCGATCTGCAGGGCGATGGGGCACATCGGCAGCACCCGGCCCTTCACCCCCAGAATGCGTCCGAGCTCGTCGAGTGCCGCGACCGGATCGGCCAGCACCTCACTGAGGCCCGCCAATATCAGGTTGCCGATCGGATGCCCGGCCAGTGCGCCGCTGCCACCGAACCGGTGCTGAATGATCGTCGCCCACAATCGGCCGTGCGGACTGTCAGAAGCCAAGGCCGCCAACGCCATTCGCAAGTCGCCGGGTGGCACTACGTCAAGTTCGCTGCGGAGCCGTCCCGATGAACCGCCGTCGTCGGCAACCGTCACCACGGCCGTCACATGTGGGCTGAGCCGCCGGGCCGCCGACAAGGTGGCGTACAACCCGTGCCCTCCACCGAGGGCCACGATCCGCGGCGTCATTCGCGACCCAGATCCCGATGCAGCACATGAACGGTGAGCCCGTCACCGCCCTGCAACCGCTCCGCCAGCGCCTCGGCGATCGCCACGCTTCGGTGCTTGCCGCCGGTACACCCGATGGCGACGGTCATATAACGCTTCCCCTCCCGGCGGTAACCGGCGATCACCACGTCCAACAGACGATGGTAGGTGTCGAGAAATTCCCTGGCGCCTGGTTGTCCCAGTACGTAATCACGCACATCCGGATGCTGGCCGGTGTGCGGCCGCAACTCGTCCACCCAGTGCGGGTTCGGCAGAAACCGCACATCCATCACCGTGTCCGCATCCATCGGCAGGCCGTACTTGTAACCGAAGGACTCCACAGTGACATTCGTGTAGGCGACGGTCTCACCGCCGAACGCACGCTCGATGCTCTCACGTAACGCCGGCACCGGGAGGGCAGATGTGTCGATCACCAGGTCAGCCGCCGCGCGCACGGGCGCCAGCAACGCCCGCTCGGCAGCGATCCCCTCGGCCAGGGTCTGCGTGCCCTGCAGCGGGTGGCTGCGGCGGTTCTGCTCGTAGCGGCGCACCAGAATGTCGTCGGACGCCTCCAGGAACAGCACCCTCGGGGTGATGCTCCGTGCGGCCAATTCATTGCGCACCCAATCCAGATCACCGGTGAAGCCCCGTGACCGCACATCCATCACCACGGCCAACTGGGTGATCCGCGATCCGGCGGCCAACCCCAACTCGACCATGCGGGCGATCAGCTCCGGTGGCAGGTTGTCGGCGACGTACCAGCCGAGGTCCTCCAACACCTTGGCCGCAGTACCGCGGCCGGCTCCCGACAGGCCGGTGACCAGGACCACGTCGATCCCCGAATCTGCGTCCGCACCACCGATGATGCCGCCCTCGCGCAGATGTTCGTTCATGCGCGATCCGCCTGGCTAGTCATGTCCCCGTTACCCGTCATCCCGACACCCTGCGTCGATCATCCTCGATAACCGTTGCGGGCGCCCCTGAATCGCCCAGTCCGGCGCTGTTCTCACTTCGCGGGCCACCGCATTCGACCGATGACGGCTCACCGCTTTCGGGCGATGGCGGCCTGCCGCTGTCTTCATTTTGCGGCCCGCCGCCGTCGTCACTTGGCGGCCCGCCGCCGTCGTCACTTGGCGGCCCGCCGCCGAGCGCAGCCAGGACGGCCTGCGCCGTCGCCACCCCGATCCCCGGCACCGCGGTGATCTCCTCGACCGTGGCCTCCTTGAGCCGCGCCACGGAGCCGAAGTGTGTCACCAACGCCTTGCGACGCTGTTCGCCCAGGCCACGCACCGAGTCGAGCGCCGAGGCGGTCATCCGCTTCGACCGTTTGCTGCGGTGGTAGCTGATCGCGAACCGGTGTGCCTCATCACGCACGCGTTGCAACAGATAAAGCCCCTCGCTGTTCCGCGGGAAGATCAGTGGGTCAGGCTCAGCCGGCACCCACACTTCCTCCAACCGCTTGGCCAACCCGATCACCGCGACGTCGGTGACCCCCAGTTCGTCGAGGACCGCGGCCGCCGCGTTGACCTGAGGGGCCCCGCCGTCAACCACGAACAGATTGGGTGGATAGGCGAACCGGCGGGGACGCTGATCGGCACCTACCTCCGGCTGCGTATCGCTCACGTGCCGCAGGAAACGACGTCGCGTCACCTCGGCGATCGAGGCGACATCGTCCGAGCGGCCGTCGCCGGCAGCCTCACGGATCGCGTAGTGCCGGTAGTCCGACTTGCGCGGCAGGCCATCCTCGAATACCACCAGCGAGGCGACCACGTCCGTGCCCTGTACGTGGCTGATATCCACGCATTCGATCCGCAGCGGCGCATCGGCCAACCCGAGGGAATCCTGAATGCTCTGCAGCGCTTCCGATCTCGCGTTGAAGTCGCCGGCGCGCTTGAGCTTGTGCTGGGCCAGTGCCTCACGTGCGTTGCGTTGGACAGTCTCGGCCAGGGTGCGCTTGTCACCACGCACCGGCACCCGCAGGCTCACCCGCGAACCACGAAGCCCCGACAACCATGCCGCCAGTTCGTCGGCATTCGGCGGCAGCACCGGCACCAGAACCTCACGCGGCACCGGGTTGGTGGCCTCGTCGGCCGCACCGCCCAGTTCGGCCTGCTCGCCGTAGAACTGGGTGAGGAACTGCTCAACCAGATGCTCCTGCCCGGATTGCTCTGGGGCCGAATCACGGGTCGCCTCCGGCTCCGAAGACTTCTCGACGATCCATCCCCGCTGGCCACGCACCCGGCCCCCACGTACGTGGAACACCTGCACGGCTGCCTCAAGATCGTCATCGGCGAACGCCACCACGTCGGCATCGGTGCCGTCGCCGAGCACCACGGCCTGCTTCTCCAGCGCACGCTTGAGCGCCGCGATGTCGTCGCGCAGCCTGGCTGCCCGCTCGAAATCCAAATCCTCGGCAGCGGCCATCATCTGCTGTTCCATGTCACGGGCCAGCCGATCGGTCTTGCCTGCCAGGAAGTCGCAGAAATCCAGCACGATCCGTCGGTGCTCCTCGGCGCTGACCCGACCGACGCACGGCGCCGAGCACTTGTCGATGTAGCCGAGCAGACATGGACGGTCGATCTGCCTGTGCCGCTTGAACACTCCCGCCGAGCAGGTCCTGGCCGGAAAAACGCGAGTCAGCAGATCGAGTGTCTCGCGGATGGCCCAGGCATGCGAATACGGGCCGAAGTACCGCACACCCTTGCGCCGTGGCCCGCGGTACACCATCAGTCGCGGGTACTCCTCGTTGAGCGTCACCGCCAGCACCGGGTACGTCTTGTCGTCGCGGTAGCGGATGTTGAAGCGTGGATCGAACTCCTTGATCCAGTTGTACTCCAACTGCAGTGCCTCGACCTCGGTGGTGACCACGGTCCACTCGACACTGCCCGCCGTCATCACCATCTGCCGGGTGCGCGGCGCAAGGCTCGCCACATCGGCGAAATAGGACGTCAGGCGGCTACGCAGGCTCTTGGCCTTACCGACATAGATGACCCGACCATGCGGGTCCCGGAACCGGTACACGCCAGGCTCCACGGGGATCGATCCGGGCGCCGGCCGGTACGTCGCTGGATCGGGCACGGTTTCCAGGTTACTGCCGCGATCCGACCGAACTCCGCTACCGTCGAACTGTGCGGTTGCTGGCGTCCACCCGTTCGGTCATCGCGCTGCTCAGTGTCGTCGCTGTGATCCTTGCCGGATGCTCGGACGGCATTCGGCGCCCCGCGAGGACCGATGCCGGACCGTGCCAAATCCTGTCCAACGGCACCCCGGAGCCCAAGGCGCCGGCACCGCCGACACCAGCCAAACCGCCGGCACCGCCGACACCGGACCTGGCGACCAACCCCGAGATCGGTACCGGGTACCGCAGCGACATGACGGCCGTCCACACCTCCACCTACGCGGTGGCCACCGCCAATCCCCTGGCCACCGAAGCCGCCTGCAAGGTGCTACGCGACGGAGGCACCGCGGCGGACGCCCTGGTCACAGCGCAGGCCGTGCTCGGCCTGGTCGAACCGCAGTCCTCCGGGATCGGCGGCGGCGGCTTCCTGCTGTACTACGACGCCGTGGGCAACGCAGTGCACGCCTACGACGGGCGTGAGACCGCGCCGGCAGCAGCGACCGAGAACTACCTGCGCTGGGTGTCGGAGACCGACCGGGTGGTCCCCAAACCCGACGCCAGGGCGTCGGGCCGCTCCATCGGGGTACCCGGCATCGTGCGACTGCTCGACGACGTCCACCGCCAGTTCGGCAAGAAGGCCTGGCGCGATCTCTTCGACCCGGCTGTGTCGATGGCCGATCGGGGGTTCGACGTCAGCCCGCGCCTGGCGGCCGCCATCGACAATGCCGATGCACAACTTCGGCTGGACCCCGCCGCCGCCGGCTACTTCCTCAACCCCGACGGCAGCCCCAAACCCGTTGGCACCCGCATGACCAACCCGGCCTACGCGAAAACCTTGGGCGCCATTGCATCCGAGGGGGCCAAGGCCTTCTATACCGGTGACATCGCCCGTGCTGTCGTGGCCTCCGCCACCGACACCAGCGGCGGGCGCACGCCCAGCGTCATGACCGAGCAGGATCTCGCCGGATACACGGTCAAACAGCGTGATCCGGTGTGCACCACCTACCGTGGCCGCGAGGTCTGCGGAATGCCGCCCCCATCGTCGGGCGGCATCGCGGTAGCGGCCACCCTCGGCATGCTCGAACACTTCCCGATGAGCGATTACAAGCCGGACCGCGTCGACCTCAACGGCGGTCATCCATCGGTGACCGGCGTACACCTGATCTCCGAGGCCGAGCGTCTCGCCTACGCCGATCGCGATCGCTACGTCGCCGACACCGATTTCGTCCCGCTGCCCGGTGGATCACCCGAAACCCTGCTCGACGGCGCCTACCTCACCGGCCGGGCCGCACTGATCTCCCGAGGCCACACGATGGGCATAGCCGCACCCGGGGACTTCGCCCCACCGATGACCATCCCGCCCGCCCCGGAACACGGCACCAGCCAGATCAGCGTGATCGACCGCTTCGGCAATGCAGCTTCGCTGACCACCACCATCGAGTCGGCGTTCGGGTCGTTCCACATGGTCGACGGCTTCCTGCTCAACAACCAGCTCACCGACTTCTCGGCCGAGCCGACCAGTGTCGAAGGGACGCCGATACCCAATCGCGTCCAGCCCGGCAAGCGCCCGCGCAGCACCATGGCCCCCACCCTGGTATTCGACAAGGCCGGCCCCCAACGAGGTCCGCTGTATGCGGTCCTGGGCTCCCCCGGCGGTTCGGTGATCATCCAGTTCGTGGTGAAAACCCTTGTCGGCATCATGGATTGGAACCTGGATCCGCAGCAGGCCGTATCGATGATCGATTTCGGCGCGGCCAACACGCCCGTCACCAACGTCGGAGGTGAGCATCCGTTGGTCGACACCGTCGCCAACGGCGACCGCGATCAGCTGGTCGAGGGCCTGCGCGCGCTGGGGCATCAGGTTTCCCTGGCCGATCAGTCAAGTGGGCTCTCAGCCCTGGTACGCACGTCGCCGGGCTGGGTCGGCGGGGCCGACCCCCGCCGCGAAGGTCTGGTGCTCGGCGATGCCGGCTGACCGCTCGGTGTCAGCCCAGATCTGAGCGATACCGGTCGAGCAGAGCCCGGACCTCGTCCATGGCCGCGACGGCACGTCCCTTGTCGATCGCCTGGATCGCCATCACCGCGATGTACTCATCGTCGGGCAGGTCCAGTCGGGCCCACCGAGCCCCGACCGGGAAGGTGATGCCGAGTACCTCAGACCACGGAAACACCTTGAAGCTGACGAGATTCCGCACAGCCACGCCCGCCGGCCCGACCTTCAGCCGAGGCCGGGCGAACATCAGCACCACTCCGCCGATGATCGCGCCGAGCAAGGCGATCGCGATCTGGTCCGAGGCCTGGAAGACCACGCCGGTGGAGCCCACCTTCAGCAGCACACCGACCGCCACGTGCGCCAGGAAGATGATCAGAGCCGCACCGTAGGCGAAATATGGTGTCCGGTAAGGCCGGATCTCGAGGTCCCAGCGGTCTCCGGCCTTCTTCTCGGTCTTCTTGTCAGTCATCTGTCGGTCATGCCTTGGCGCGCAGCTCGCGCAACGTCAGCGCGGTGGACAGGGCTGCTGCCGCCGCCTGAGCGCCCTTGTCCTCGGTGGAATCCGGCAACCCGGCACGGTCGAGGGCCTGTGCCTCGTTGTCGGTCGTCAACACGCCGTTGGCGACCGGGGTGGACGCATCGAGTGACACCCGCGTCAAGCCCTGCGTCACCGCATCACACACGTAATCGAAATGTGGGGTCTGGCCACGGATCACGACACCGAGCGCCACCACCGCGTCATGGGTGGCGGCCAATGCCTGTGCCACCACGGGGATTTCGATGGCCCCGAGCACGCGGACCACCGTCGGCTCGGCGATACCGGCGTCGGCGGCGACCTTGCGTGCGCCGTCGAGCAGTGCATCGCAGATCTGTGTGTGCCAGGTGCTGGCTACGATCGCCAGCTTCACCTTCGAAGCGTCCACCTGGGGCAGATCAGGGACTCCGTGGGCGCTCACAGGCTCGAACCCGAATCGGTCGCGCTGGGCGGCCGGCGGTCACCGAGCAGGTACACCGCCTCGTCGTAGTCGTCCATGCTCACCGCTTCGTCGTAGTCTTCGAGGCCGACGAGGTCGTGGCCCATCCGGTCCCGCTTGGTCATCAGGTAGCGGATGTTCTCCGAGTTGGCCCGTACCGGCAGCGGCACGCGCTCGATGATGTGGAGCCCGTAGCCGTCGAGTCCGACGCGCTTGGCCGGGTTGTTGGTCAGCAGTCGCATCGACCGGATTCCCAGATCGACCAGGATCTGCGCACCGATGCCGTAGTCACGGGCGTCGGCGGGCAGGCCGAGCTTCAGGTTCGCGTCGACGGTGTCCTCACCGGCGTCCTGCAGCTGATAGGCCTGCAGCTTGTGCATCAGACCGATGCCCCGGCCCTCGTGGCCGCGCATGTAGAGCACGACGCCACGGCCTTCCCGCGCCACCATTGCCATCGCGGCGTCGAGCTGCGGGCCGCAGTCACAGCGCCGGGAGCCGAACACGTCACCGGTCAGGCATTCGGAGTGCACCCGGACCAGGACGTCGTGGCCGTCGCTCGCCGGTCCGGAAATGTCGCCGCGGACCAGCGCGACATGCTCGACGTCCTCGTAGATGCTCTTGTAGCCGACTGCCACGAACTCGCCGTGCCGGGTGGGGATCCGCGCCTCGGCGATGCGCTCGATGTGCTTCTCGTGCTTGCGCCGCCACTCGATCAGGTCGGCGATCGAGATCAGTGCCAGGTCGTGATCGTCGGCGAAGACCCGCAGCTCATCGGTGCGCGCCATATCGCCTTCGTCCTTCTGGCTGACGATCTCGCAGATCGCGCCGGCGGGCTGCAGCCCGGCCAGACGGGCCAGGTCCACGGCAGCCTCGGTGTGCCCGGGGCGGCGCAGCACTCCACCGTCCTTGGCCCGCAGTGGAACCACATGACCGGGCTTGGTGAAGTCGTCGATCACCGAACCCGGATCGGCGAGGGCACGCATGGTGGTGGCCCGGTCCGACGCCGAGATGCCGGTTCCCACATCCTTTTTCGCGTCAACGGTGACGGTGTAGGCGGTGCCGTGCTTGTCCTGGTTGACCGCGTACATGGGCAGCAACCCCAGCCGGTCGCAGATCTCGCCGTCCAACGGCACACACAGGTAACCGGAGGTGTAGCGGACCATGAACGCAACGAGTTCGGGGGTGGCCTTCTCGGCAGCGAAGATGAGGTCGCCTTCGTTCTCGCGGTCCTCGTCGTCGATCACCACCACGGCTTTGCCCGCCGCGATATCGGCTATCGCCCTCTCGACGGAATCGAGCCTGGTCATCTGCGCCACCTTGCCTGTTCGAATGCCAGGTCCCCAAAGCGGGACCATATGCCGACTCCAGTATGAACCACCGAAATCCAGCGGTTATTGCCAGCTCTTACTCACCGGGACCGGCCATCAGCCGTTCCACGTACTTCGCGATGATGTCGACCTCGAGATTGACCGTCGTCCCCACGGCCGCCTGCCCCAGCGTGGTGAGCTCACGCGTGGTGGGAATCAGCGACACTTCGAACCAGTCGTCACCGACCGCGGACACCGTCAGCGAGACGCCGTCGACGGTGATCGAACCCTTCTCGACCACGTAGCGCGACAGCGTGACCGGAAGGCCGATGCGCACCACTTCCCAGTGGTCGAAGGGCGTGCGGGAAATCACAGTGCCGGTGCCGTCCACGTGGCCCTGCACGATGTGACCACCGAGGCGACTGTTGACCGCGGCAGCCCGCTCCAGGTTCACCTGGCTGCCGACGCCGACCCCGCCCAGACTCGACCGGTTCAGCGTCTCCCCCATGACGTCGGCGGTGAATGCTCCGTCGGGCAGCACGTCGACCACGGTCAGGCAGACCCCGTTCACCGCGATCGAATCGCCGTGGCCGGCGTCGGCGGTGACCACAGGGCCGCGGATGGTGAACCGGGCGGCATCCGTCAGCTCCGCCTTGTCGACCAGGACACCCAGCTCTTCAACGATTCCGGTGAACACGGCGACCAGAGTATTCGCCTCAACCCGGAGTTGGAGAAAACGCCCGACCGTCGGAAGCCTCTACGATGCAGTAATGCAGACGCGCCCACGCTTCGCAGTCCAGTCCTTACTCGCAATCCTCTTCGCCGCGACCGCGCTGGTCGCGGGTTGTTCGTCATCGTCCTCGGAGAAGTCGAGCGCCCCGCTGCCCGACGCCGGCCAACTCCTTCAGGAGTCGGCGGCCTCGACCAAGGCTCAGCAGAGCGTCCATCTCCTCCTCACCGTGCAAGGCACCATCGAGGGTCTTCCCGTCGAGAAGCTCGACGGTGACCTGACCAATGCCCCCGAGGTGGCCGCCGAGGGCACCGCCGATCTCATCTTCATGGGTCAGAAACTGGCTGACGCAAAGTTCGTCGTCTCCGGTGGCGACCTGTACGCCGCGCTGACCCCCGGTGACCCGCTGTCCAATTACGGGCCGGCCGAAAAGATCTACGACATCTCGGCCATCTTGAACCCCGACACCGGATTGGCCAACGTGCTGGCGAACTTCAGCGACGCGAAGGCCGACGGCCGCGAGTCGATCAACGGCACCGAGGGCGTCCGGGTGACCGGCAACGTGAGCGCCGATGCGGTCAACAAGATCGCCCCCCAGCTCAAGGCCACCGGCCCGGTCCCGGGAACCGCCTGGATCACCGAGGACGGGGACCACACCCTTCTGCAGGCCAAGCTTGAGCCCACCCCCGGAAACAGCGTCACCATGACCCTGACTGACTGGGGTAAGCAGGTCACCGTCGCCAAGCCCGCGTCCTGATGCGGGCCGCGCAGGCGGTGAGCGCCGGCCGCAGCCGCCACATCGCGATCAGCGCGGGCAGCCTCGCCGTGCTGCTCGGCGCCCTCGACACCTATGTCGTGGTCACGATCATGACCGACATCATGTCCGACGTCGGGATCGCGATAAACAAGATCCAGCAGGTCACGCCGATCATCACCGGCTATCTGCTGGGCTATATCGCTGCCATGCCGCTGCTGGGCCGGGCCTCGGACCGGTTCGGCCGCAAGATGCTGATCCAGGTCGGTCTGGCCGGTTTCGCGGTCGGTTCGGTGATCACCGCACTGTCCGGCGACCTGACCACCCTGGTCATCGGCCGCGTGGTGCAGGGCACCGCGAGCGGTGCGTTGTTGCCGGTGACGCTGGCGCTGGCCGCTGATCTGTGGGCGGCGCGCAGTCGCGCTGCCGTGCTGGGCGGCGTCGGTGCCGCGCAGGAGTTCGGCAGCGTCTTGGGCCCGCTGTACGGCATCGGCGCCGTCGCGCTGTTCCATCACTGGCAGGCCGTGTTCTGGATCAACGTGCCGCTGGCCATCATCGCGATGGCGATGATCCACTTCAGCCTGCCGGGCAAGGAGCCCAGCGACCACCGCGAAAAGGTTGATGTCGTCGGCGGCCTCCTGCTGGCCATTGCCTTGGGCCTGGCTGTCGTGGGTCTGTACAACCCGGAGCCGGACGGCAAGCACGTGCTGCCCGAGTGGGGCCCACCGCTGCTGATCGGCGCGTTGGTGGCGGCTGTCGCGTTCTTCGTCTGGGAGAAGTTGGCCCGCACGCGGCTGATCGAACCCGCCGGGGTGAAGTTCCGGCCGTTCCTGGCCGCGCTTGCCGCCTCCTTGTGCACCGGTGCCGCCCTGATGGTCACGCTGGTCAACGTCGAACTGTTCGGCCAGGGCGTGCTCGGCAAGGACAAGTACGACGCCGCCTTCCTGCTGCTGCGATTCCTGATCGCCCTGCCGATCGGCGCGCTGATCGGTGGCTGGATCGCCACCCGGGTCGGGGATCGCATCGTCAGCTTCGTCGGCCTGATGATCGCGGCCGGCGGCTTCTGGCTGATCACCCACTGGTCGATCGACGTGCTCGACAGGACCCACGACCTTGTCCTGTTCCAGTTGCCGGTGCTCGACACCGATCTGGCGATCGTGGGTCTGGGCCTCGGGTTGGTGATCGCCCCGCTGACGTCGGCCACGCTACGGGTGGTACCCGCCGCGCAGCACGGCATCGCCTCGGCATTCGTCGTGGTGGCCCGGATGATCGGCATGCTGATCGGCATGGCGGCACTGTCCGCCTGGGGTCTGTTCCGCTTCAATCAGCACCTGGCCAGCCTGGCGGCTGCGGCGAACACCAGCCAGATGTCGCTGCAGGAGCGGCTGGCTTCACAGGCCGTCCGCTATCGCGAGGCGTATGTGTCGATGTACGGCGACATCTTCGGTATCACCGCGATCGTCTGTGTGGTGGGTGCGGTGCTCGGCCTGCTGATCGCCGCGCGCAACGTCCACGTCGACGAGTTGGCGGGACCTCCCGAGAGTGGCGACACCGGTGCGGACGATGACACGTCAACCGGGCAGCTGTTCCTGCCGACGGAGGCCCTGCCGGTCCAGACCGCCGACCAAGAGGATCAGCGCACCGACCAGCCGCCAGGGCGCCACCGATCCAGCTGATCGGTTTCAGCAGCGCTCCACCCCGGGACGCAGCAAACGTGGTGCCCGGTCGGCCTCCTCCGGCCGGCTGGGCAGCACGAGGCGTAGCGGGACACTCACCAGCGCGCGGAGCGTGCGGGGGGCCCATGATGTGCTGGGGAGCCAATCCTGCAGGGCAGTCATATGTGCGTCCTTTGCTCGTGTACACCCGGTGCACATTCGGCAGCGAACGCGCTTTGGTACGAGTGTACCGATCATGACCGACAATGCTCGTCATTTCAGGACCGTAACTTAGGTCACCCTAACCTAGGCTGGCTAATGGCTGCGCGCCTTCTGTCAGTTGGGCACGAGGCTCAGGCGAACATCCGGACCGATGGCAGTGATGCCATCGAACCGCCAGCGCTGCGCGTGCACCATGCTCAGCACCCCGATGTCGTCGACCGCGGTGATCGGCCCGCCCAGCAGAATCGGTGCGACGTAAGCCACGATCCGGTTGACCACCCCGGCCCGCAGGAAGGCCCCGGCCAGGGTCGGCCCGCCTTCCAGAAAGACGTCGGTCCGGTCGCCGAGCGACCGCATCACTTCGTGCGGATCATGCGTCCGGATCAGCATCGTATGCGAATCGTCGTTGAGCACCTTGGCGTCCAACGACACCTCCCGCATCCCCACCACCACCCGCAGCGGTTGGTGATCGGTGAGCGTGCCGTCGGCCCGACGTGCAGTCAGCGTCGGATCGTCGACGAACACCGTCCCGGTACCGACCACGATGGCATCCGCCGCCGCCCGCTTGCGATGAACGTCCGCGCGGGCGGCCTCACTGGTGATCCACTGGCTGGAACCGTCGGCAGCGGCGCTACGACCGTCCACGCTGGTGGCGAATTTCCATGTGACATGGGGTGATCCGGTGCGCTGCTTGTGCAGCCACTCACGCAACGGCCCCTTCTCGACCTCGTCGGCCAGGAGTCCGGCGCTGACGGTGACGCCGGCATCGGCGAGGCGTTGCGCCCCGCCCGCCGCGGCCGGATTGGGGTCGGACACCGCGTATGTGACATTCGAAACCCCTGATGCCAGAAGCGCATCTACACACGGTGGGGTTCGGCCATGGTGGTTGCACGGCTCCAGGGTGACGACGGCGGTGCCGCCCTTGGCCCGGTCACCGGCCGCCTGCAGTGCCACCACCTCGGCGTGCGGGCCGCCGACCGGTTGCGTTCCCCCGACCCCGGCGATCTGCCCGTCACGGTCCAGGATCACCGCGCCGACGGGCGGATTGGGATAGGTCGAGCCCTTGACCTGTTCGGCTTGCTCGATGGCCAGCCGCATCACGGACTCGAGCGTCATAGCGTCAGATGTCTCGAGGCGCTCGCCGCCTGCTGGCGCAGGGAACTCACCGCGGCGGCCGGATCGGCCGCGCTGTACACCGCGGAGCCGGCGACAAAGCAGTCCACACCGGCCTCTGCCGCCTGCTCGATGGTGTCGGCGTTGATGCCGCCGTCGATCTCCACGACGATGGTCAGCTCGCCGGAGTCGACGAGGCGGCGCACCGTGCTCACCTTGGTGAGCACCTCCGGGATGAACTTCTGCCCACCGAACCCGGGCTCCACCGACATCACCAGGAGGGTGTCGAATTCCTTGAGGATCTCCAGGTACGGCTCCAGCGGGGTGCCGGGTTTCACCGAAAGGCCGGCCTTGGCGCCGGCGGCGCGGATATCGCGGGCCACGCCGATCGGGTTGTCGGTCGCCTCGGCGTGAAAGGTGACGTTGTAGGCACCCGCCTCGGCGTACGGCGGCGCCCAGCGCTCCGGCCGATCGATCATCAGGTGGCAGTCCATCGGGATGTCGGTCACCTTGAGCAACGACTCCACGACGGGCATGCCCAGCGTCAGGTTGGGCACGAAGTGGTTGTCCATGACGTCGACATGCAACCAGTCCGCCCCGGCCACCGCAGCGACCTCATCGGCCAGCCGCGCGAAGTCAGCGGACAGGATGGACGGGGCGATCAGGGGTTCTGCCATGGCGGTCAGCCTAAGTCATGCTCTTCGCGCAAGCGCTCATCGGTGAACCTTCAGGGCTGCACTGAACATCGCATCGGTCCCATGCCGATGCGGCCACAGCTGAACGTGCGGTCCGTCGCCCAGGTCGTCGGCCGGGGCAAACAACTCCCGGGTGTCCAGTTGGGTCACCGGATGGCGGCGGACGGCGTCGGCCACCACCCCGACGGTTTCGGCGAGGTGCGGCGAACAGGTCGCGTAGAGGACAACGCCGCCGGGGCGGGTCACGGCGATGGCCGCCGCCAGCAGTTCACGCTGCAGTTTCGCCAGTCCGGGAACGTCGCCGGGCTGGCGTCGCCACCGCGCCTCGGGCCGTCGGCGCAGCGCACCCAGCCCGGTGCAGGGGGCGTCGACGAGGACGCGATCGAATCCTGGTTCGAGATCCGATTCCCGCCCGTCCACGCGGCGCACGTCGACGTCGAGCCCGCGGGTGTTCTCCTCGACCAGGTCGGCGCGACGCGGCGCGGGCTCGACCGCGGTGACCCTGGCCCCCGAAGCCGCACCGATCGCGGCCAGCAAAGCGGTCTTGCCACCCGGGCCGGCGCACAGGTCCAGCCAGCGGCCGTTGTCCGGGCCGTCGAGCTCGGCCAGGGTCAGGGCGCGGGCCACCAGCTGGCTGCCTTCGTCCTGCACCTGGGCCGCACCATCGCGCACGGCCGCCAACTGTCCAGGATCACCGCCCGGCAGATAGACGGCATACGGCGAGTAGCGGCCGACGGCGCCATCAGCTTGTTCCGCCAGTTCGGCCGCGGTCAGTGCGGTCGGCCGTGCCGCCAGGTGCACCAGGGGACGCTCGTCGTCACTGGTCAGCAGGGCGTCGAGCTCCCCCGCCCTGGCGCCCAGCGCGTCGGTGAAGGCCTGGGCGATCCACCGCGGGTGGGCGTGCAGGAATGCGGCGTGTCCGACCGGGTCGGTGGCTGCCGGCGGAGCCAGCTGCTCCATCCATTCCTGCTCCGTACTACGCGAGATGGTCCGGAGCACACCGTTGACGAAACCAGCTCGGGCCGTGTCGAATTCGATGCCGGCCTGTTCGACGGTGGTGGACACCGCGGCGTGCGGCTCGACCCGGGTGCGCAGCAGCTGATAGGTGCCCAGACGCAACAGATCGAGCAGCACCGGATCGATCCGCTCGGGTGGACGCCCGGCGGCCGCCTCGATGACGGCGTCGAGCAGTCCCCGGGTGCGACACGCGCCGTACGTCAGCTCGGTCGCGAAGGCCGCGTCGCGGCCCTCGATCCCCCGCTCCCGCAGCAGCGCGGGCAAGGCCAGGTTGGCGTAGGAATCACGCTCCGACACCGCGCGCAGCACATCGAAGGCGGCCCCCCGAGCTGGATCCAGCGGGGTGCGCCGGTGTTGGCGGTTGCGTTGCGGCGGACGGTTGGGACGGTTCGGCCTGTTGCTCATGAGGCGCGCACCGATTCGTCGAGCCGCGCCCCGCGGGTCCAGTCGGCCGCGTTCATGAGTTTCTTTCCGGGCGGCTGGATCTGCCCGAGCCGGACGGGTTGGGAACTGGTACCGACCAGCACCGCGTTGCGTTCGACGCGGATCTCGCCGGGGTCCAACGAATCTTCCGACGGCTCCACCGTGACCGGCCCGACCTTGACCCGCAGGTCCCCGATCATCGTCCACGCACCGGGATTCGGGGTGACGGCGCGGATCCGGCGGTCGATGACGTGGGCCGGCAGATCCCAGCGCACCCGGGCCGACTCCACGGTGATCTTGGGTGCCAGGCTGACTCCGACGGCAGGCTGCGGCACCGCGGTCAGCGCTCCCTCGGCGATCCCGTCCAGGGTCGACTCCAGCAACGCGGCACCCGAATCAGCAAGTCGCCCAAGCAGTTCGCCCGCCGTGTCGGTGTCGCGCACCCGCTCGGTCACCACCCCGTAGACCGGACCGGAATCGAGGGCCGGCTCGATCAGGAACGTCGTCGCTCCGGTCACCTCTTCACCCGCCGCCAGGGAGGCCTGCACCGGAGCGGCCCCGCGCCAGGCCGGCAGCAACGAGAAGTGCAGATTGATCCAGCCGTGCTGTGGCACCGCGAGCAGTCGCTCGCTCAGCAGCGCACCGTAGGCGACCACCGCACAGCAGTCCGGCGCCAGCTCGGACAGCTCGGCGACAAACTCGTCGGAGTTGGGCTTAGCCGGTCGCAGGACCGGTATGTCGTGCTCGAGCGCCAGCTTCGCGACCGGTGACGGAGCGGGTTTCCCGCGGCGCCCGGCGGCGGCGTCGGGCCGGGTCAGGACCGCGACCACATCGTGGCGGGGCGAGTCGATCAGCCGCTGCAACGACGGGAGGGCGGGCTCTGGGGTTCCGGCAAAGACAAGACGCACCCGACCAGTTTAGGGATTCGGGGTGCTGCTTCCCTAATGCGGCGGGCGGTAGTACTCCCGCTCGGAGACGCCGGCCAGCGGCGCGAGGTACACCCACGGGATCGTTCCGACGAGCCGGTTGAGGGTGGCCACCGCGTCGTTGTAGTACTGCCGGGCGAACGCCAGCTTGTTCTCCGTGTCGGCCAGGTTCTCCTGCAGGTTCAGGAAGTTGGCCGACGAATTGAGTTGCGGGTAGGACGATCCCAGTGCCAGCACGCCGGTCAGCGCGCTGTCCAGATCACGCTCGGCAGCGCTGCGCTGAACCACCGAGGCGCTGCCGGTCGCCGAGGCCAGCGCGGCCTGCGCACCACTGACCCGGCCGAGAACCGCCGTCTCATGCGAGGCGAACGTCGCGACGGCCTGAACCAGCGCCGGAATCAGAGCCGCACGGCGGGTCAGCTCCACATCGATGCCGCCGAGCGCCTCGGCGACGCGCACGTCCGCCGCGCGCAGCTTGTTATAGCCCACGACGAAGCCCACCAACACCGCCACCGCGAGCGCCAGCACGACGACCAACAGCAGTCTCACCATGAGCCGCCTCCTCCCCCTCCACCACCACCGCCCCCGCCTCCACCAGACGACGATGATCCGCCGCTCGACGAAGACGACGACGATGACTGCGAGGCGGTGTACGCCCCGATCGATGATGACAGTGCCGACTCGAAACTGTCGAAATCCGCGCCGCCGGATCCGCCGGCAAAACCGTGGGTGCTGTCCGATGACGATGACGACGAGTCGTACCAATTTGGTTGGGGTGCAGGAGCCCCCATCGTGTCCTGATACTTCTTCGCCCACAGTGCGGCGGCGCCGCCCGCCACCGCGAACGGGATGTAGGCCAGGTACAGGTCCTTGCGCGCGGCGAAATCGAACCTGGACTCAGCCGAATCTGTGGACAGCAGGCGATGAAAACCTTCTGCGCGCGACCACAGTTCCCGACCGGCCGGAGTCCGCCGGGTACCCACGCCCCCGGACCAGCCGCGCAGCGAGCACAGGAAGAACACTGCGAAGGGCAACCCCCACAATGTGATGCCGAACCAGAGGAAGAAACCGGCCAGCGCCGCGAAGAACGCCACCACATTGGCGACGCGGATCCACAATTCCTTACGACGCCTGACCATGAATCCGCCGTCGAGTGCCCACTTCCGCACGGCAACGGCCATGTCGGCCTTGGCCTTGCTGAGCTTCTTCCCCGAAGCCGCGGTGTTCTTGGCGGAGAACTCGGCGCCCACCGACATCACCTTGAGTGCTGCGCCCACGTCGATGGCGACCGGATCCACTCCGGACCACTCGGCCGGCTTGGCCAGGCCCTTGATCTTCCAATGCTTGTCACTGACCTGCCGCAGCTCGACAAGCCCGCGCTCGGCGAGGTGGAACAGCGTCGCGCTGAGCCCGTTCTTCGGAATGGTCTCGGTGCGGATGTACTCGGTCTGCACCGGGCCGAGCCCATCGGGCGGCGCGTACTGCACCGGGAATCCCGGTGGCGGTTCGACAGTGGTGCGCGTCCAGAAGTAGGCGAGCAGGCCCATCCCGACGGCCACCAGCGCGACCCACGCCAGTGCGGTCACCGACCGACCGAGGATGCGGTCCCAGGTGTATGGCCACGGCAGGCTCACCTGCGCCGGAGCGGCGATGTCGACTCCGGCGCGCAGCGTCACCGGCGTGTGGGGCTCCAGATTGGTCGCGGACAACCGCACGGTGTTGCCGTCGGTGCGCAGCTCCGTGCACGCACTGCCGACGCCGAATCCGACGCTGCAACCGGCACCGGTCACCTCCGCCGGCAGGGTGACCGAGATGTCGGCCCGCTCGATCGTGTTGTTCCAGGCGGGCGCGACGACGTTCCAGTAGAACGCCGACCGCGCGTCGGGGTTTCCGGTGTTCGAGGCGAACTGACGGTGAGCGCCGTTGCGTCCCGGGTCGAGGACACCGTCGATCGTGTACCGGATCTCGAAAACGTGGCTGCCCCAGTTCAGCGTCGAGCCCGGGTCGCCGATCTTGGCCACCCGGAACCGTTTACCGGTTTCCCACAACAGTTCATACGGAACCGATGAGCCGTCCATCGTGATCGAGGTGATCTCGGGTATCTGCCGCAGCCGGGAGTTGTTCTGGTTGGCCACATCCCAGTACCGGAAGATGCCGTGCCGCCCGCCGGGAAAATCCCCGGTGATGGTCTCCACCGCGGTCATCCGACCGTCGGCGTCTACGGTGAAATCCGCGCGGTAATCGGTGATCACCACCGGGTCGACGGGGCCGGGGCCCGACGCGGACCCACCCGTGAACACGAGCGGCCACAGCAGACCAAAGGCGATGAGCCCCAACGTGAACAACCACGACCACACCCGGCGCATCGCAGCCTCCTGATTCGGCACTCACCGATAACGGGTGAAGTATCCGCCCTATCCGATGTGGAGCGGGTCGATTTGGATACGACATGGTTGCTGATCTTTGCGCGCGCTGAGCACCGCGGTGGCTCGCCGCAGCGCGGCCGCCAACTCCAGACCACCATCACGCGGCACCCGGACCAGCATCCGGCTCACCTCGGCATCGGACGCCAGTCCCGGCGGGCGGCGGGCGCCGGGCGGCAGTTCCACCGGCCCGAGGACTTCCGCGGTGTCGGGCAGTTGGGCAGTGTCGAGCAGCGCCTCGACCGCCGTCGTCGTCCCGTCGATGGCCGCCATGTGCACCGCCGGCGGCAATCCCACCTCACCGCGGGCATCGAGTTCGGTGTCGGCATGTCCGACCGGATCCCACCGGATCAGCGCCTGCACGGTGGCGATCGCCGACTCGGCGACCACGGCCACCACACCGCCTTCGGTGCGCGGCCGCACCAGGGCCGCCGCAGCCATCCACCGGCGCATCGTGTCCTCGGCGGCCCGGAGATCCTGCCGGCCCAGAAGTGCCCACGCGTCGAGCAACAGGGCCGCGCCGTAACCGCCGTCGGCCACGGGCTCCGCGCCGGGGGTGCTGACCACCAGAGCCGGGCCGGCCTTCACCACATCGACCACGGCGTCGCCGCCGGAGGTGATCACCGACGTGCCGGGAAAGGCCCGGCCCAGCTCTTCGGCCGTCCGCCGGGCCCCGACCACGACCGCCCGGACCGCATCCGAACCGCAACGCACACAACGCAATGCGGGCTCGGCCCGGCCGCACCAGCGACATTCGGCAGCCGCGCTCCCCCGGTCCGGCAGGGCCAGCGGGCCCGTGCAGTGCCGGCAGCGTGTCACCGCGCGGCATCGCGCACAGGCCAACGCGGGCACGTATCCGCGCCGAGGAACCTGGATGAGCACCGGGTGCTGCGCCTGCAACGCCGACCGGGCCGCCTGCAGCGCCATGGACGGCAGCCGCGCGCTGTGGGCGGCCGGATCGCGTTCCTGGGCGTAGCCGCTGTCCTCCAACGCGACGACTCGCGGTGCGGCGGCCCGCACCACCGGCCGAGCCGCCACCACATCGTGGGCCCAGCGGGTCCGCACCAGCGCCTGCGCCTCGGCGCTGCGCGCATAGCCACCGATGATCGCGGCACAGCGCACCTGGTGGGCGCGCAGCATGGCGACCTCGCGGGCGTGCGGATAGGGCGCGCGCGGCTCGGCGAGGTTGTCGTCGCCGTCGTCCCACACCAGGACCAGGCCGAGATTGGCCACGGGGGCGAACACCGCACTGCGGGTGCCGATCACCACCTGAGCCTGTCCCCGCAGCGCCGCAAGCCAGCGGCGGTACCGGGCCGAGGGGCCCAATCCGGCCGACAACGCCACCACCCGTGACACCGGCACCTGTTGGGTCGCTGCGGCATACAGCGCGTCCACATCGCGCTGATCGGGTACGACAGCGACCACACCCAGCCCCGCGTTCACCGCCACCGCGGCCGCCTCGGCCAGCCTCAGTGCCCAGTTCTCGCCGGGCAGTGCCTGCCATGCCGCGCGCGCCGCGCGACCCTCACCGACCGCGGTCAGGAACTGTTCTCCGCGGCCGTAGCGTGCCCAGGCGCTGGTGTCCACCGGGACCGCCGTGACGGGTTCCGGTTCCTCCGCGGTCTGCTTCTCGACCCTGGCGTGACGCGGAGGCACCGCCAGGCGCAGTACATCCGCACGGGTGCCGGCGTAGCGAGCAGCGACGGCATCGACGAGCCGCCGGACCTCGGGGGTGAGCACCGGCTCCGGCGAGACCACCCGATCGAGCCAGCCGAGCTTTCCGGTGTGGTCGGTGTCGGAGCGTCGTTCCAGGAGGTAAGCGTCGACCAGCCTGCCGTTGAACCGCACCCGGACCCGCACACCGGGCTGGGCGTCGTCAGATTGCTCCTCCGACACCAGATAGTCGAACTCCCGGTCCAGGTGCGGAACCGTGAGCAGAGGAAGCACCCGCGCAATGGGCTCGTGTTCGGCGGCGCGGCGGGTGATCGTCACTGTGCAGGTTTAGCAGGAGGTTGTGTCGAGCGCCCGAAGAACAGTCCTGCCGTGATCAGCACCAGTGACGCCGCGTAGCCGAACCAGATCGGGACGGCGAGCAGTTGATCGCCGCGCACGAACTGGCTGATGCCGATCATGGCGTCCGACGCCGCGAAGCACACGCCGCCGAGAGCGGTCCACGGAGTGGGCAGCTGGGCCAGCAACGCGGTGGACACCATGGCTCCGAGCACCGCGATGTAGGCGACGACCGGGACGGCCATCCCCTGTTCGACGAGCCGGGGCCAGAACCAGGTCAGCAGCGCCACGCAGGCGAGGATGGTGACGGCCACCGCGATCAGCCGCGGGGTGGAACGCCGCGCCAGCGGCACCAGCACGCCCAGAAAGCACAGGTGCGCAACCAGGAATGCCGCGAGCCCCAAGACAAAGGACGGCTCCCACCACGGGATGGCGAGCAGGAAGTCGCCGAGTGCGGAGAACAGCAGCGCACCGATGAGCCAGCGCCGTTCCCGAACGATCGGATGGGCGCACGCGGCCGCAGCCAGCAGGACCGCTGTGAGCGCCTTCACCGCAGGTTGGAGGGTGAATTGCCCCGTCAGGTCGGCTCCCGTCGGCAACCGCGTCGCCGTGACGATCAGGAACACCCCGTAGCCCGCCGCGACGACCGCGGCCACCACCCACAGCCACACCGTGACGCGGTGTGCGTACGGTTGCGGAATGTCCGTTGCTGACGAGAAACCAGCTGTCGATGCCATCCTGCAGAAGGTACTGGAGGCAGTGCCGTTCCAACTGTCGACCGACATCGGTGTCGAGGAGGCCCGCCGCCAGTTCAGTGAGATTCCGCGGTTGCCGGTCCATCCCGATGTGAAGACCGAGGACCGTGAGATCCCCGGGCCGGTCGGCCCGATCCCGGTTCGGGTGTACCGACCGCCGACCGCCGACGGCACGACGCTGCCGGTCGTGGTGTTCATCCATGGCGGCGGCTGGGCACTGGGTGACCTGGACAGTTACGACGGCACCGCCCGCCAGCATGCCGTCTCCGCCGACGCCGTCGTGGTGTCGGTGGAGTACCGGCTGGCCCCCGAGCACCCCTACCCCGCCGCCGTGGACGACGTGTGGGCGGCGACGCAGTGGGTGGCCGCCAACGCCGCTGAACTGGGCGTCGACGCCGACCGGATGGCCGTGGCCGGCGATTCGGCGGGTGGCAATCTCAGCGCCGTCGTGGCGCAGCTGATTCGTGACGCCGGTGTTCCAGGGCTGCGCTTCCAGCTGCTCTGGTACCCGGCCACCACCTGGGACACCAGCCTGCCGTCGTTCACCGAGAACGCCGAGGCACCGATCCTGGGGCTCGATGCCGTCACAGGATTCTCCCGCTGGTACGCCGGGCATGTGGATCTGTCGGACCCGCCGGCCACGTTGGTGCCGGCCCGTGCGGCGGACCTTTCCGGACTCGCACCCGCCTATGTCGCGGTGGCCGGGCACGACCCGTTGCGTGACGACGGCATCCGTTACGCCGAGATGTTGTCTGCTGCCGGCGTTCCCGTGCAGTTGGACCACGCCGAGACTCTGGTGCACGGCTACCTCGGCTACGTCGGCGTGGTCCCGGCGGCCACCGAATCGTTCGACCGGGCGATGGTCGCGCTACGGGCAGCCCTTCACGACTGACCGTTTCTGCTGGGCCACAACGACATTCGACGGAGGATCCCGTCGCGTAGCGCCAGGGTGTGGAACAAGACGGCGCAGATATGTGCAGTGAAGGTCGCGAACAGCAGGTAGGCGGCCACGGTGTGGGCGGTACGCAAGGCCGCGTACAGGGTGATGTTGTGCGGGGCGATCGCCGGAAGGTGCAGCGCCCCGACCAACACGACCGGCGACTGGGCAGCCGACAGCATCGCCCACCCGATCAACGGTTGCGCCAAAAGCAATGCGTACAGCAGGTATTCGGAGTAACCGGCGATACGGCGTTCCAACGGGCCCATCGTCGCCAGGAACGGCGGCAGCCGGCGGGTGAGCCGGTTGACCAACCGAACGATCGCGAACACCAGGATGGCGATGCCCAGCGGCCGGTGGATCGCGAGCAACAACGGGTAGTAGCTGAGCGCGGCAATCATGGTGACGCCGATGAAGAACTGTGCGATCACCATGGCCGCCATCGACCAGTGCAGCAGCCGCGCGGCCAGGTTGAACTTCGTGATCGGCGCGTTCGTTTCGGTGGTCATCGCGCACCCCCGGGGACGACGACTGCGCTGGGCGACTTGGGTTCTCGGGCCCGCCGGTTGAACGAGCGGGCATAGACCGCCGACCGTGCGCTCGGCAGCGGATCGTCGGAGACGGCCAGCCCGTCGGGCAGCACGAGCGGGTCGAAGTTGATGTCGCGGGCGTTGCCGGGGGCCTCGGTCTGCACGGCGTCGATGGTGATGGTGCCCGCATTGACGGTGGCGCGGTTCTGCGGCCACGGCAGGGTGGCGTCATGGGTGGGGTCGGTGGGATCGGCCAGGGTGAGGATGAGCTTCCAGCTGACCGGGCCACGGGCAACGGTGTCGATGAGTGCGTCGAAGAGGACGTTCCTGTCGTCGCCGTGGGGCTGCCCGGCGGGCGGCTCCCCTGTTATCGGCACGGCCGCCCACCTGATCGCCGTCGTCTCGCCATGGCCGTTGGTAGCTCGGAACGCGTTGAGGCCGCGGTACGTACTGTCGGCGAACCCTGCACTCGGCGGAGCCTGCTTGATGATCTTCATCGCCGCGGCGGTCTCCGGGTGGTCGGCCAGGAACGCCGCCATCGCCTGCGGATCCGCCTTGCCGGTCTCTGGAACGGGACGCGAGGCCAGCATCCGGTCATAGAAGCCCCGCGGGGTGCTGTCGGGGAACACCGGAAGATTCACCATCGCGACGCGCCACTGCTCGCCGTCGGGCAGCCGGAACATCAGACCCAGCCCCCTGACCGTGTCGGGTTTGTCGGGTTGATCGGGCAGCCCCCCGGACAGCGAGAACCGTCCCACGACGGGCACCGTGCCGGGTTTGAACACCGCCGCCCTGCTCACCTGGGCACCCGCGCCCGTGCTGGTGAACGTTCCCGTCGCGGCCAGACCCTTGGCGTGGTTGCGGCGGAATCCCTTGTGAAGGCCGGAGACCTGCTCGAAGCGGTCGGCGAAATCTGCCGGTGTCAGCGCGTCGGGCCGTAGCCAGCCCGCTGCTTCGGCGAGCCCGCCCACCCCGACTGCCACCACACCACCGACCGCGGCCAGCCCCAGCAGCGTTCTCCTGCGGTTGAGCTCTGGAACGTCATCGCATCCCATCGTGGTCGCACCCCTTTTCGCCGCCGGACCCCGTCCAGTGTGAAACGGAATGCGGCCACGGGCCGTTCAATCGGATAAGTGTGACGCCGTGTCGGGTTGTACCCGGACATGGCAGAACATTGCATGCATTGCTTGGCGCAACGGTGCTAGCGTCCGCTGTGATCTCAGCCGTCCGTTGACGGGGCGGCGGAACCGGACGGTTCCGCGCACAACCGAATATCGAGCAGAGGAACCAATGACCCGCAACGAGGAAACCTCGTCCGGCACGGAGTACCCATCCGAGCCACTCGGCGCGACCGATCCGCGCGACCTCACGTTGCCGCTGTACGGAGCATCACTCGGACAGGCAATCTCGCGCTTCTTCCGCAGCTACGCCCGCTTCTCCGGCCGCGCGTCACGCAGCGAGTATTGGTGGGTCCAGCTGGCCGTCGCAGTAGCCACCGTTTTCTGCTTGGCCATCGTCGCCGTAGCCGGTGATCCCAGCGCGCTCGGGCGCTTGTCCCTTGTACCCGTGGCGGTATTCGTACTAGTGTGCGCGGTTCCAAGCTGGGCACTCATGGTCCGTCGACTCCATGACGCCGACTTGTCAGGATGGATGTCCCTACTATTCCTGTTGCCCTACATCGGATCCGTGTTCCCGATCATCTTCGGCGTGCTGCCTGCCAAGCCGCTTGGTGAGCGCTTCGACCGGCGTGATGACTACGATGATGACGACGATGACGATTCCGCCCCCGGGTGGGACGCAATCGATGCCGCCTTCGCGCGGCTGTACCCAGGGCTGGGCGATGTCGCACCTCACTTCGGCCGCACCGATGCACGTCTGCCCGGTCAAGGCATTTGGGGAATCACCGCCTACCCGAATACATCTGCCCCACAACCTCACTGGCATCTGGTCACCTACGGGTTCTCCAACGTGTTCGCGTCCGACCCATCGTCCGACGAGGATGACACCTGGGCCGACTTTGAGTGGACCTTCCGGGTGGCCGCCGACATCGACCTCACTCAACCGCTGCCAGCACAAGTCCCCACCTGGTCGCTGCGTCTCCTCCAACGGCTGGGTGACCTGGTTTTCAGCGGGACAGATGCGCTGGATATCGGTCACCGCATCAAGGTCGGTGGCCCGATTACGCTCGGTGATCCCCAAACCGACCTGACCGCAATCATGTTCGTCGAAGACCCTCAACTCGCGCAGGTCGACACCGGCCGGGGCAGCCTGCGCTTCGTACAGCTTGTGGGAGTTACCGACGACACGGTCACCGCCGCACAAGCGCTGGACAACGGCGTCGCGGGCACGCTTCAGGTACTCGAGAAGATGGCCGAGACCAATCCCCTACTCGTTACTGACATCAAGTAATCCGCGGCAACATGACCGTGCCGCGCAGGGGGCCACGGGCGCCCTGCGCCCGATTCACATGTGTGCCACGACGTGAAACGCACTGGGCGGCATGCCGTGCCAGCGTTTGAACGCATGGCAGAACGTCGAGGTCTCGCTGTAGCCGAGACGTCGCGAAACCTCCTCGACCGTCAGCCCGACGCTGCACAGCAGATCGACGGCGAGCGCCGACCGGGCCTCGTTGACCAGTGCCCGGAACGTGGTTCCCTCGTCGGCCAGGCGGCGTCGCAGGGTCCGCGGATGGACACCCAGTTCGGCGGCGACCTCTGGCAGTGCCGGAATCCGGCCCGGGTCGCGAAAAAGCTTGCTGCGCACCACCGCAGTGATCCCACGACGCTGCTCGTAGCGCTGCATCAACACATCGCACTGGGCGATGCACAGATCGAGGGTGTAGGGATCGGCTTGCGGCAGGGGCTCGTCCAGCATGGCGCGAGGGAAGTGCAGTCGGGAGTGGGCACGGCCGAACGCCACGTCCGGTAGCGGCATCAGGGTCAGTAACGGTTGCAGTACGTGCTCATCGATCGACACCTCGGCGAATATGCGGTCGGCGTACTGGGCCACCACCGGAGCGGCGAAACTTGCGGTCGTGGCGACAATTCCGGCGACATCACGTTCGATGAAGAAGCGTTGGACATCGCCGGGCAGGTGGTCCACGTTGAGTTCCAGCACGCATTCGTCGACGCCCTCGAACAGCTGAAGATCGATCTGCAATGTGGTCAGGGCGAAGTAGCGCATCCCTATGCTGAACAATTCACGCAACGTGGCACACGACATGACCGCGAACCCGAACAGGCCCATGTGCGTCAGCGCCGACCTGCCACCCACATCGGCCCCCAGTCCGGGCGCGTCGGGCAGCCGAGCCTGCAGCCGACGGACGGCCAGGATCTCGTCGTGTGCGCTGATCACGCAGTCGGGATCATCGAGGTCTGCCGGCGTGATGCCGGTCCCGGCCAGGACCTGTGCCGCCGGGACCCCGCGCTCGACCGCCACCTCGCACAACACGCGGGTGGCGTGGATCGGATGGCACACGTCGGCCGACCATGTTGACCGCGAGATCGATCCTGACCTGGCCATTGGCTCCCCGCCCGCTGTCCCAAAATCCCAACTCTGTGTCCGATAGTCCCATTCCCGCGTCCCCTTGTCATTCATACGCTGAATTCATGGCGGCACCGGCGGCACGACTGAGCACGTGGACCATGACCCGCGAGGCGATCACGGTCGGATTCAGCACCGACAGCGGCTTCCTGACCCGGACACAGGGCCGGGACATCACCCGATACCGCTGCGCAGGAAGACGTTTCGTATCGATCGCACATCCTGACTACGTCGATCACGTGCTGCACCAGGCGCGCCTTCGCTACGTCAAATCCAACGAGTACGAACCGATCCGTGCCGCAGCGGGGATAAACCTGTTGACCGACGAGGGTGACTCCTGGGCCTCCCACCGGGCGGCGCTGAACCCGACGTTCGCGCGTCGCCATCTCAACGACATCGTCGACCTGATGATCGCCCCGATCGCGCGAGCCTCCGACGAGCTCGCCGAAGGCGGTGACGGCGTCCGATTCGACATGCACGCCGCCATGGTGGAAACCACTCTGCGGGTCGTGTCCAATGCCCTGTTCAGTCAGGATTTCGGACCAATCGTGCACAGCATGCGAGACCTCACCACACGCGGGCTCAGGCGCACCGAGAAGCTGGCCCGGCTGGGCCTTTTGGGCCTGCTCCCCCGCCCGGTCTACGAGGCCATGGCAACGAGCACGTATTCCGGGATCCCACTGCCGCCCCCGCTGCGCGAAGGCCAGCGGATCGCCCTGGCCCTGGATGCCGCGGTGAACGCCGTGCTCGACGAACGTCTCGCCCACCCCACCGAATCGGCCGACCTGCTCAACGTGTTGTTCGGCGCGGACGATGGCACCTGGCCCCGCCAGCGGGTCCGGGACGAAGCGCTGACTTTCATGCTCGCGGGGCACGAGACTACGGCCAACGCGATGTCGTGGTTCTGGTACCTGATGGCCCGCCACCCCGACGCCCGGGACCGGATGCTGGCCGAGGTGGACTCCGTGCTGGGAGCGGGCCGTCCGACGGCAGGCGACCTGACCCGGATGCCGTGGACCACTGCGTGTCTACAGGAGTCGCAGCGTTGTCACTCCGCGGTATGGATCATCGCGCGCGAGGCGGTCGAGCCCGACGAAATCGACGGCCACCATATTCGTCCGGGCACGACGGTCATCATCCCGATTCATCAGATCCACCACGACAAGCGGTGGTGGCCCGATCCGGACACCTTTGACCCCAACCGATTTCTCGGTGACGCCGCCAAGAACCGGCCGCGCTCGGCCTACCTGCCGTTCGGCGGCGGACGCCGGATCTGTATCGGGCAGAGTTTCGCCCTGATGGAGATGGTGTTGATCGCCGCGATCATGAGCCAACGGTTCGTTTTCGATCTCGATCCTGGCCACTCGGTGGAGATGGAGGCTACGTTGACATTGCGACCCAAACACGGCGTCCACATGATCGGACGCAGCCGGGAGGTGGCCTGATGCCCGACTTTCACACGCTCATCATCGGCGCCGGATTCTCCGGCATCGGTACGGCCATCGCGCTGGATAAGGCCGGACTGCACGACTACCAGATCCTGGAGGCCGGCAACGGGGCTGGCGGGACCTGGTTCTGGAACACCTATCCCGGTGTGGCCGTGGATATCCCATCGTTCTCCTACCAGTTCTCGTTCGAACAGTCGCGGGATTGGTCCCGCACCTACGCCCCCGGAAACGAGTTGCGCACCTACGCCGACACCTGCGTCGACAAATACGGCCTGCGCCCCCGGATCCGGTTCAACGCCACCGTCGCACGAGCGGTCTTCGATGACGACGAGAACCTGTGGCGGGCCGAACTCGAGTCGGGCGAGATACTGACGGCCCGATTCCTGGTCAATGCCAGCGGCGTGTTGACCATCCCGAAGCTGCCGGAGATCGACGGCGTGGACTCCTTCGCCGGGACCACCGTGCACACCGCCCGGTGGGACCACACCCAGGATCTCACCGGCAAACGGGTGGCCATCATCGGCACCGGTGCCTCTGCGGTCCAGGTGATCCCCGAGATAGCCCCGAAGGTCGAGCAGCTCACCGTCTTTCAACGGACGCCGATCTGGTGCTTCCCCAAGTTCGACGTGCCGATCCCACCGGTCGCGCGCAGACTGATGCGGCTGCCCGGCGGCCGGACGTTGCACCGGCTGATCAGCCAAGCGTATGTGGAATTCACCTTCCCGCTGGCCGCGCAGTACTTCACCATCAACCCCTTCGCCCAGCGCGCCGGTGCAGCCGGACGGGCCTATCTGCGCCAACAGGTCCGTGATCCCGAGGTACGCGACAAACTCACGCCGCGGTACGCGGTGGGATGTAAACGACCCGGCTTCCACAACAGCTACCTGGCCACCTTCAACCGGGACAATGTCCGGTTGGTCACCGAACCGATCGACAAGATCACCGGATCCGGTGTCGCGACGGCTGACGGGGAGAGTCACGACGTCGACGTGCTCATCCTGGCCACCGGCTTCAAGGTGATGGACGTGGATGCGCTGCCCTTCGAGATCGTGGGGTCGGGCGGACAGTCACTCAGCGAGTTCTGGATGCAGCACCGAATGCAGGCCTACGAAGGCGTCAGCGTCCCCGGATTCGCCAACTTCTTCTCGGTGATGGGTCCGTACGGCTACGTCGGGTCGTCGTACTTCGCGCTGATCGAGGCCCAAACCCGGCATCTGGTGCGGTGTATCGCGCAGGCCGACCGTCGTGCGGCCCGCCGCGTCGAGGTCCGCCGGGAGGCCAACGACCGGTATTTCGCGGAGATGATGCGCAAGCGTCACCGCCAGATCTTCTGGCAGGACAGCTGCAACCTGGCCAACAGCTACTACTTCGACCGCAACGGTGACGTGCCACTGAGGCCCGCCACCACAGTCGAAGCCTACTGGCGCAGCAGGACTTTCGACCTCGACGACTACTCGTTCACCTCCTAGCTCGTCAGGCCTCGGCGCATGCCTTGATGGCGGCGAGGGTCTGCTCCATTCCGACTTCCAGTTGTTCGGTGAAGGCCTGCTGTCCGCCGAGGTGCGACTCGGTCAGATCGAGCGAAAGTTGCGATATTCCGTCGGGGGTCTCGCGCCGTTGTGTCAGCACCGTGGCACCGGCATCGTCAGCGCTGATCGAGAACGACCAGATCGCATAGTTCTCGGCGATGCGGAAGGCGATCTCTTTCTCCGGCTCGTACCGCACCACCTCGCCGTGCGTGATCCACTCAAGCTCACCCTGGTGGTTGAGGTTGGTGAACGTGGAACCCAGCCGGATGTCATCGTCGGGTTCGCGCAGCTTCACCGATATCACCTGCGGGCTCCACTGTGACATGCGTCGGACGTCGCGGATGATCTCCCAGACCACGGAAGGTGTTGTCTCGATGGCGATCTGGCGTTCCAGTAGCGCCTTGAAGCCGGTGGTCATCACTCCTCCGATCTATACGACCGATCGGTCGCATATTGGCCAATGTCGACCGTACGCGACTCGGCCGCCCCACGTCCAGAGTGTGGCTACTGTGAACTGATGACCGATTTGCCTGCAGCTGACGGGCGGAGAGCGCGTGGCGATGCCACCCGTCGGCTGGTCGCGCGTACTGCTGCAGACATCGCCACCACACACGGCCTGGACGGGATCACCGTGGGTGGCCTGTCCACCTCGACCGGGGTGAGCAAAAGCGGAATCCTCACGGTCTTCGACAACCGGGAGGCGATCCAACTGGCCGCAGTAGCTGAAGCGCGCCAGGTCTACATCGACGTCGTAATCCGTCCGGCGCTGAGCTGTCCGCCCGGAGCCGCGCGGCTCGATGCCCTTCTCGATTCCTGGTTGGCGTACCTGCGCGCCGAGGTGTTCCCGGGCGGCTGCTTCGTATCGGCGACATCGGTCGAGTTCGGGCATCGAACCGGCCCCGTGGCCGACGCGGTGCGAAATCTCAAGCAGGAGTGGCTGGATCTGCTGGAAAACGAATTCTCCGTAGCGGGTTCACCCGATCCCGCCGAAGACGCCTTCCGGGTCGATGCCTACCTGTGTGCGGGCAACACCCGTCGCGAGCTGTTCGGCACCGATGCCGGACTGGTGCGCGCACGCACACTCGCCGGCCGCGTCGTAGAGCGCTACCGCACCTGATCAACCCCGCCCAGATCAACGCCATGGTCGCTCCGCCCGAAGAATCACGACCATGGCGTTGATCTCGCGGTGACGGTGCCGGGAAACACAACAGCCCCCGATCAGCGATCGGGGGCTGTTGGCAGGAATTGCTAGACCGAGGCCTTCAGGTCCTCGACCTTGTTGAGCTGCTCCCAGGGCAGTTCGATGTCGGTGCGCCCGAAGTGGCCGTAGGCCGCCGTCTGGGCGTAGATCGGCCGCAGCAGGTCCAGGTCACGGATGATCGCGCCGGGGCGCAAATCGAACACGCTGCTGATGGCCTTCTCGATGCGGGCCGGGTCGACGGTCTCGGTGCCGAACGTCTCGACGAACAGGCCGACCGGGGCCGCCTTGCCGATCGCGTAGGCCACCTGGACCTCGACGCGCTCCGCCAGGCCGGCGGCGACGACGTTCTTGGCCACCCAGCGCATCGCGTACGCGGCCGAACGGTCCACCTTTGACGGATCCTTGCCGGAGAAGGCGCCGCCACCGTGACGGGCCCAGCCGCCGTAGGTGTCGACGATGATCTTGCGGCCGGTCAGACCGGCGTCACCCATCGGCCCGCCCAGCACGAACTTGCCGGTCGGGTTGACCAGCAGGCGGAAATCGGAGGTGTCCAGCGTCTCGTGGTTGAGATCGGCCAGCACGGTGTTGACGACCTTCTCCCGGATGTCCGGGGTCAGGGTGCCATCGAGGTCGATGCCGTCGGCGTGCTGCGTCGAGAGCACCACGGTGTCCAGCCGCACCGGGGTCTTGCCGTCGTACTGGATGGTGACCTGCGTCTTGCCGTCCGGGCGCAGGTAATCGAGCACGCCGTTCTTGCGGACCTCGGTCAGCCTCCGCGACAGCCGGTGGGCCAGTGCGATAGGCAGCGGCATCAGTTCGGGGGTGTCGCCGATGGCGTACCCGAACATCAGGCCCTGGTCACCGGCGCCCTGGGAATCCAGCGGATCGCCGGCTCCTTCGACACGCGCCTCGTGGGCGGTGTCCACGCCCTGGGCGATGTCAGGCGACTGCGCGCCGATGGCGATGTTCACACCGCACGAGGCGCCGTCGAAGCCCTTGGTGGACGAGTCGTAACCGATCTCCAGGATGCGGTCACGCACGATCTTCGGGATGTCGGCGTAGGCGGAGGTGGTGACCTCGCCGGCGACGTGCACCTGGCCGGTGGTCACCAGCGTTTCCACCGCGACCCGCGACTTGGGGTCCTGCTCCAGCAGCGCGTCGAGCACCGAGTCGCTGATCGCATCACAGATCTTGTCGGGGTGCCCTTCGGTTACCGACTCACTGGTAAACAGGCGACCTTCGCTCACGGTCCGCTTCCTTCCTTGCCGATCTGAAAAAGTTTTCAGTCTCAAAACTACTTAGTTAGGCGAATAATATCTATGCCCTGTTGCACCCAAGCGCGTGGGACGCCGATGCGCAACCCTTATCCGCACATTGAGTACGTGACGTCACCCGTCGTGCTTGCCCAGGAACGCCCCGATCGCGTCCACGATACGGGTGGCCATCAGCGTCTTCGAACCGTGCTCGAGTGCAGCCTCGGCGCCGTCCGCGCTCAGCAACCAACCGTCGTTGTTGTCCACCTCGAACGCACGGTTCTCCCCCACTGCGTTCACCACCAGCAGATCGCATCCCTTGCGCTGGAGCTTGGCTCTGGCGTGGAACAGCACGTCGCCATTGGCATCGCCGGTCTCGGCGGCGAAGCCGACGATGGCCCGCATGTTCGGCAGCTGTCCCTCGGTCCGGGCGCGCACTGCTCCGGCGAGCACGTCGTCGTTGCGGACGAGGTCGATGGAATTGGGCTCGGAGGCGCTGCCCTTCTTGATCTTGCTGGTGGCCACCTGCGCGGGCCGGAAGTCGGCAACGGCTGCGGCCATCACCAGAACGTTGGCCTCGGGGGCGTACTTGGACACCGCGTCTCGCAACTGGGCGGCAGAACCGATGTGTACGACGTCGACGCCGGCCGGGTCGACCAGACCGGCGGTGTTACCCGCGACGAGCGTCACGTCGGCGCCGCGCTGGGCCAGGACCCGGGCCACGGCGTATCCCTGCTTGCCCGAGCTGCGGTTACCGATGAACCGCACCGGATCGATGGGTTCACGAGTGCCGCCGGCCGTCACCAGCGCCTTGACGCCGGCCAGGTCATAGGGCAGGGCGTCGCCCCGCTCCAGCAGCAACTGGGCGAACGTGGCGATCTCTTCGGCCTCGGGGAGCCGTCCCGCACCGCTGTCGGCCCCTGTGAGCCGGCCGGACGCCGGTTCGAGCACCACAGCGCCCCGACGGCGCAATGTGGCCACGTTGTCGACGGTGGCCGGGTGAAACCACATCTCGGTATGCATTGCGGGCGCGAACAGCACCGGACATCGCGCCGTGAGCAGCGTGGCGGTCAACAGGTCGTCGGCGCGGCCTGCCACGGCACGCGCGAGCAGGTCCGCGGTAGCGGGTGCGACGACGACGAGATCGGCCTCCTGGCCGATCCGGACGTGCGGAACCTCGTGCACGTCGGTGAACACACCGGTGTGCACGGGATTGCCCGACAGGGCCTCAAAGGTGGCGGCGCCGACGAAGCGCAGAGCCGACTCGGTGGGCAGCACGCGTACCGAATGGCCCGCCTCGGTGAGTTGGCGGACCAGGGTGCACGCCTTGTAGGCGGCAATGCCGCCGGCCACACCGACGACGATTCGCTTACCCGCGCTCACGTCTCCGGCCCTGGCCTGGCTACTCGCCGCCCTCGGTGTGCTCGAGCAGGTCCTCGTGGATCTCCCGCATCGCGATCGACAGCGGCTTCTCCTGCAGACCGGGCTCGACCAGAGGGCCGACGTACTCAAGAATGCCGTCGCCGAGCTGGTTGTAGTAATCGTTGATCTGACGCGCCCGCTTGGCGGCGTAGATCACCAACGCGTACTTGCTCGACGCGCGGTCCAGCAACTCGTCGATGGGCGGGTTGGTGATGCCCAGCGGCGTGTCGTAGGCGCTGGCGGCGGACGAATCGATGTCGTCCGCAGCGGCCAGCTGCGCATCGGCGTGCGGGGTGCTCACGAAAAAGTCTCCTGGCGGTTGCGTGAATGCGGTTACTGAACAGCGTGCTGGTGGCTCGCGGATCCGATCGCGTCGGTCCCGGCACGATGAGTCATCGGCTGTCCACCAGCAAGGATACCAATTCAGCGCATGCGGTATCCAACTGGCGGTTCACCACAACCTGGTCAAAGTCGGATTTCGCGGCCATTTCGGCCCGCGCCGTCTCCAATCGCCTGGCCATCACCTCGGGCGTCTCGGTGCCGCGACCGGACAAACGGTTGACCAGTTCGTCCCAGCTCGGCGGTGCGAGGAACACCGATACCGCCTCGGGCATGGCCTTCTTGACGGCGCGCGCCCCGGCCAGATCGACCTCGATCAGCACCGGGCGTCCGGCCCGGGTGGCCTCTCGCACCGGCTGCGCCGGCGTCCCCGAGCGCTGCAAACCACCGTGGATTTCAGCCCATTCCAGCAGCTCACCGTCATCGATCAGCTGCTGAAACCGCTCTTTGGACACGAATGTGTAGTCGACTCCGTCGACCTCGCCGGGGCGCGGTGCCCTGGTCGTGACCGAGACGGAGAAATACAAGCCGGGAAGCCGCTCCCGCAGGCAGCGGACCACGGTGGACTTCCCGACGGCGGAGGGACCGGACAACACGACGACCGGAGCCGTCGATGCCTGTTGCCCGGCCCCTCTACCAGCGCTCAATGCGGGCGTCTCTACTGGTCGAACTTCTCCAGGAGGGCCTTGCGCTGACGATCACCGAGGCCGCGCAGACGGCGGGTCGGGGCGATCTCCAGCTCGGTCATGATTTCCTGCGCCTTGACCTTGCCGACCTTGGGCAGGGCCTCCAGCAGCGCGGAGACCTTCATCTTGCCCAAGACCTCATCGGTCTCGGCGTCGGTGAGCACCTGCTTGAGGTTGGTGCCGCCACGCTTGAGTCGATCCTTGAGCTCGGCTCGCGCTCGACGTGCGGCAGCAGCCTTCTCCAACGCTGCCGCGCGCTGTTCGTCGGTCAACTGGGGAAGGGCCACGGTTTCCTCCGTCTCCTGGCGATTTCTCTTCGGCCATCACTTGTTTTGTACGGCTGGAGTGCAAACCAGCCAGCGACGACGACCGTACCCACGCTGGCTGACGAACGCTAACCCCACCCCCTGGTTACGGCGCTAAAAGCCCAGCGTGTAGTGCGCTCCGCCGGCCGCCGGTTTTTCGCCGAAATCACGGCTCAGCATCGATCCAGGCGGCCCCGGAGGCCGGATATTCCTGCAAGTCAATGGTTTTCGAGGACCCGCCAGCTAAGTCCGAAGAGGCCCCGCCCCCTCGGCGGTGCCCCCAAAACCTGGGATTACCGGCGGGTAAAAAAAGTTTTCGCTGGTCACGGCGTGTCGGGCGTGTCGGAACGGGTGACGCGCACGTCAAACGTCGGCGTATGCACGACGCCTAACCCCCGCCTAGTTGCCGCATAGCGATTACACAGCTCGGCTAAATAGCCTCCGATGATCGGGTATCTGACGCCCGTGAAGGGAAGCTGGACATGAACATCAAGCGTCTCACCTGCGCTTCTGCCCTGGCGGTGACCCTCGGAGCCGCCACCCTGAGCGCTGGGACCGGGCTCGCGGCCGCCCAACCCGGGCCACCGTGCAACTTCGGCAACTGCCAGGGCCCGGGAGGACCGGGTGGTCCGGGTGGACCCGGTGGACCCGGTGGGCCCGGTCATCCTGGCGGTCCGGGTGGCCCCGGTGGCCCCGATCGACCAGGCGGCCCCGGCGGACCGGGTGACCATGGCGGGCCCGGATGGCAGGGCGACCACGGCGGACCCGGCGACCGCGGGCCAGGCGGCCCCGGAGGACCTGGATGGCCCGGCGACCACGGCGGACCAGATGACCGCGGTGGGCACTGGGGCCCCCCGCCCCCCGATCTGTCCTGGCGTGGGATGGACCAGGGCCGTTTCGACCACCAGCCGTTCAACTACAACGGCAGGTGGGTGACACCGCTGTTCAACCCGGACTTCAACGGATGGGGCTTCTGGTTCTTCGGAATCTGGATCCCGCTGTGACCCGGTGCGCCTCACCGCATCTGGCAACGCACTGACCAAACTGGTTGTATCCGAGCAATTCTCGTCGAGAGGATACGGCCGCCCAATCGGGCAAACCGAGGAGTGCTGACGAAAAGGCGGGCCGCCACCGGGACGGCCCGCTTTTTCCGTCTCTTCGATGCCTTGCAACCCCATACGATATGACCGTGATCCGATCGGCGAGCGCGGTACTCATCCTGCTGTTGATCGGATTGACAGCGAACGTCGCAGCCCCGGCCTGGGCTTGTGGGTGCGGCGCGTACATCCCGGACCGTGCGGGCGCCAGCGTCGCCGACGAGCGTGCACTCGTCGCGTGGGACGGTGTCACCGAGGACATCCTGATGTCGTTCAACGTGCGAGGCGGCTCGTCGAAGGCTGCCTGGATCATGCCGGTGCCGTCAGAGGCCGAGGTCACGCTCGGCGAACCGGCCGTGTTCAGTGCACTGGCCGCGCTGTCGGCACCGCGTATCGAGTATCGCGACTCCTGGTGGCCGTCGTTCGGTTGGTTGCCGGGGATGGTCTCCCAGCGCGGAGACGGCCTTGTCAGCGCTGCCGCTCCCGACGGGGTCACGGTGCGCAGCCAGCAGCGACTCGGGCCGTTCAATGTCACCCGGCTGGCCTCTGACGATCCCCACGCATTGGCGTCGTGGTTGTCGGAGAAGGGTTTTCCGCAGCCGCCGAGCCTCGCTGAGGACCTCACGCCCTACATCGCCGGTGGTTGGGAGATCGTGGCCATTCAGCTGTTTCCCGACGCGGCCGGCCAGACCCTGACCGGGAATCTGCAGCCATTGCGGTTGTCGTTCGCCTCCGACACCGTGATCTACCCGATGCGCCTGTCCCGTGCGGCCAAACTCCCGCTGGCCGTCGACCTGTATGTGCTGGCCAACCACCGCATGGATCCGACCGCATTCCCGGTCTCCGGACGGAAGCCCGAGCTGCAGTTCGCCGGACGCATATCGGGCGGGATCCGCGAGCTCGATACGTTCCTCGAAGCGGGGAATTACCTGACCCGGTGGACCGACACAATCGACTCCCCCGCATCGATCGACGGGGATTACGGCTTCGCACCTGCTGCTTCGGACACCGACTACCAGGAAGTTATCTACCGCGAACGAGATCGCGGGGATCTCACCGGCCTCGCTCTGTTGGCCGCCGCCGCCATCGGTGCGGTGTTCGTCATCGTTCGGACGCTCAGGATCCGCGGCCGCCGTCAGGCGAGGTAGGCGACCTCGTCACGCAGGCGCTCGGCGGCCGCGCGCACATCGGCCACCGCGGGACCGGCCCGGAGCACCTCGCGGGACACCGCGGGCAGAACCAGTCGGGCCCCGCCGAGCCCACCCAGCGCGTCGGCACGCCCGCCCTGAGCACCAACACCGGGCACCAGCACCGGCCCGCCCAGCGCACTCAGATCAGGCAGGTCCGTCACGGTGGCCCCGACCACCACACCGACCGATCCGGTGGAGTGAGCGGCGATCCGATTCACCTCAGCGACGGAATCGACGATGGACTGAGCCACGGTGCGCGACCCGGCCATCGCGCGCTGCACACTCGGCCCTTCCGGGTTGGAGGTCGCGGCCAGGACGAAAACTCCACGACCATTGGCCGCGGCGGTGTCCAGCAGCGGCTGCAGCGAACCGAATCCCAGATACGGCGACGCGGTGACCGCGTCGGCCGCCAGTGGCGAATCACCGGCCCAGGCCGCCGCATAGGCGGCCATGGTCGAGCCGATGTCCCCGCGCTTGGCATCGGCCAGCACCAGTACCCCGGCCTCGCGCAGCGCACCCATGGTGCGTTCGAGCACCGCGAAACCCGCTGAGCCGTAGGCCTCGAAGAACGCCACCTGCGGCTTGACCATCGCGAACCCCGCGAACGCCGTCACGCAGATGTCGCTGAACGCGGCCAGTCCGTCGGCATCGGTGGACAGGCCCCACGCCCGCAGCAGTTCGGGATGGGGGTCGATGCCGGGGCACAGCGGTCCCCGCTCCGACACCGCGGTGGCCAGCCGTTGCCCGAAAGCGTCCATGGTCAGCGCGATTCCAACTCGCTGTGCAGTTCCTGCAGTGACATCACGCCGATGTCGCCGCGGATGGCCGCCTCGATGCCCTGCACCGCGGCGGAGGCACCCTGCACCGTCGTCACGCACGGGATGTTCATCGACACTGCGGCCGAACGGATCTCGTAACCGTCGACGCGCGGCCCGGAATTTCCGTACGGCGTGTTGATCACCATGTCGACCTCGCCGGCCTTGATGGCGTCGACCGACGACGGCAGCGGCGCATCTCCGTGCGGTTCCTCGGAGTGCTTGCGCACTTCGTCGCAGGGAATACCGTTGCGGCGCAGCATCTCTGCGGTACCCTCCGTGGCCAGTACCCGGAATCCGAGGTCGGCCAGGCGCTTGACCGGGAACACCAGCGACCGCTTGTCACGGTTGGCCACCGACACGAAGACGGTGCCCGAGGTCGGCAGCGACCCGTAGGCCGCGGTCTGGCTCTTGGCGAACGCGGTACCGAAATCGTGGTCGATGCCCATCACTTCGCCGGTCGACTTCATCTCCGGTCCCAGCAGCGAGTCGACCTGCGCACCGTCGGCCCGGCGGAACCGGTGGAACGGCAGCACGGCTTCCTTGACCGCCACCGGCGCATTGCGGGCAATGGCGGCCCCGTCGCCGGTCTTGTTCAGCAGGCCCTCCGTGCGCAACTCGGCGATGGTGGCACCCAGCATCACCCGAGCACAGGCCTTCGCCAGCGGCACCGCGGTGGCCTTGGAAACGAACGGCACGGTACGGCTGGCGCGGGGGTTGGCCTCCAGGACGTAGAGGACATCGTCCTTGAGCGCGTACTGCACGTTGAGCAGTCCCACCACGCCGATGCCGTGGGCGATGGCCTCCGTCGCGCGGCGCACCGCTTCGATGTCACTGCGCCCCAAGGTGACCGGGGGCAGCGCGCAAGCTGAGTCACCGGAGTGGATACCGGCCTCCTCGATGTGCTCCATGATGCCGCCGATGTACACCTCGTTGCCGTCGCACAGCGCGTCGACGTCGATCTCGATCGCGTCTTCGAGGAACCGGTCGACCAGCACCGGGTGTTCCGGGGACAGCTGGGTGGCGCGGGCGATGTAGCCCTCAAGCGTCGCCTCGTCGTAGACGATCTCCATCCCGCGCCCGCCCAGCACGTAGGAGGGGCGCACCAGCACGGGGTAGCCGATGTCGGAGGCGATCCGCCGGGCCTGCTCGAAGCTGGTGGCGGTGCCGAACCGCGGGGCGGGCAGACCGGCGTTGACCAGAACTTCGCCGAAAAGCCCGCGGTCCTCGGCCAGGTCGATGGCCTCGGGCCCGGTGCCCACGATCGGAACTCCGGCGTCTTCGAGACGCTTGGCCAGACCGAGCGGCGTCTGACCGCCGAGCTGCACGATGACGCCGACGACGCCGGGACCGGTCCCGTCCTCGCCCTTGCCCGAGGCGTCCTCGGCGTAATAGACCTCCAGCACGTCCTCGAAGGTGAGCGGCTCGAAGTACAACCGATCGGCGGTGTCGTAGTCGGTGGACACCGTCTCGGGGTTGCAGTTGACCATCACGGTTTCAAGGCCGACCGCACTCAGTGTGGTCGCGGCATGCACACAGCTGTAGTCGAACTCGATGCCCTGACCGATGCGGTTCGGGCCCGATCCCAGGATCAGCACCTTGGGCTTCTCGGTCTGCGGGGCCACCTCGGTCTCGGCCGCGGGGTCGAGCTCGTAGCTGCTGTAGTGGTACGGCGTCTTGGCGTCGAACTCGGCCGCGCAGGTGTCGACGGTCTTGTACACCGGATGGATGCCGAGCCTGCGGCGCAGCGCGCGCACCCCGGACTCACCTGCCAGTTCCGGCCGCAGAGCGGCGATCTGGCGGTCCGACAGGCCGCTGTGCTTGGCCCGTCGCAGCAGTTCGGAGTCGAGCACCGGCGCTTCCAGCAGTTCGACGCGCAGCGCGACCAGTCCGGCGATCTGCTCGATGAACCACGGGTCGACGCCGGAGGCCTCGGCCACCTGCTCGACGCTGGCGCCCAGACGCAGTGCGTGTTCGATGTCGTAGAGCCTGCCGTCCACGGCGGTGCGCAGGCCGGTCAGCAGCTGCTCGACCGTCAGGTCGGGGTCCGGCCCGGTCCAGAAGCCGGCCCGGCTGGTCTCCAGCGACCGCATCACCTTTCCGAGGGCCTCGATGAAGTTGCGGCCCAACGACATCGCCTCGCCGACCGACTTCATCGTGGTGGTCAGCGTGGCGTCAGCCCCGGGGAACTTCTCGAACGCGAACCGCGGCGCCTTGACCACGACGTAGTCCAGCGTGGGCTCAAAGCAGGCCGGGGTTTCCTTGGTGATGTCGTTGACGATCTCGTCGAGCGTGTAGCCGATGGCCAGCTTCGCCGCGATCTTGGCGATCGGGAACCCGGTGGCCTTCGAGGCCAGCGCCGAGGACCGCGAGACGCGCGGGTTCATCTCGATGACGATGAGCCGTCCGTCTTCGGGGTTGATCGCGAACTGGATGTTGCAGCCGCCGGTGTCGACGCCCACCTCGCGCAGGATGTCGATGCCCACGTCGCGCATCTTCTGGTACTCGCGGTCGGTCAGCGTCATCGCCGGGGCAACGGTCACCGAGTCCCCGGTGTGCACGCCCATCGGGTCGAAGTTCTCGATCGAGCACACCACCACGACGTTGTCGCGGTGGTCACGCATCAGCTCGAGCTCGAATTCCTTCCAGCCGTAGATGGATTCCTCGATCAGCACGTTGGCCGTCGGCGAGGCGGATAGACCGTCACCGGCCATCCGCTCGACGTCCTCGGCCGAGTACGCCATGCCGGATCCGAGGCCGCCCATGGTGAAGCTGGGCCGGACCACGACGGGCAGCCCCAGATCGGCGACGGTCTCGCGGACCTCGTCCATGGTGAAACAGACACGGCTGCGCGCGGATTCACCGCCCACCTTGGCGACGATGTCCTTGAATTTCTGCCGGTCCTCACCACGCTGGATGGCCTCGAAATCGGCGCCGATCATCTCGACGCCGTACTTTTCGAGGACGCCGTTGTCGTGCAGGGCCACGGCGGTGTTCAGCGCGGTCTGCCCGCCGAGGGTGGCGAGGACGGCGTCGATCTTGTTGCCGCGCTCGGCCTGCTGGACGATGACCTTCTCGACGAACTCCCAGGTGATCGGCTCGACATAGGTGTTGTCGGCGTACTCGGGGTCGGTCATGATCGTCGCCGGATTCGAGTTGACCAGGCTGACCTGGATCCCCTCGGAGCGCAGCACGCGACAGGCCTGAGTACCTGAGTAGTCGAACTCACAGGCCTGGCCGATGACGATCGGGCCGGACCCGATCACCAGCACGTGGTTGAGATCAGAGCGACGTGGCATTTACTTCTCTCCTGCCATCAGGTCTACGAACTGGTCGAACAGGTACTCGGCGTCGTGCGGGCCGGCCGCGGCCTCGGGGTGGTACTGCACCGAGAACGCCCGGCCGTTGGCCAGCCGGATGCCTTCGACCACACCGTCGTTGGCGCAGGTGTGGCTGACCTCGGCTGATCCGAAGGGGGTATCAAAAACCTCGCCCTTCTCTCCTTCTAATGCGAACCCGTGGTTCTGGGCGGTGATCGCCACCCGCCCGGTGATGTGGTCGATGACCGGGATGTTGATGCCGCGGTGGCCGAACACCATCTTGTAGGTGGATCGGCCCAGAGCGCGGCCCAGGATCTGGTTGCCGAAGCAGATGCCGAACAACGGAATTCCCGCACTCAGAACCTCGCGGGTCACCGCGACGATGTGATCGGCGGTGGCCGGGTCGCCGGGGCCGTTGGACAGGAACACCCCGTCCGGCTTGAGATCGGCGATCTGATCGAAGCTCACCGATGACGGCAGCACGTGGCTGCGGATCCCGCGTCGCGCGAAGTTGCGCGGGGTGTTGGTCTTGATGCCCAGGTCGACTGCCGCAACCGTAAACCGGTGGCCGCCTTCCGGTTCCACAACATAGGAACTCTGCGTGCTGACCTGGCCGGCCAGATCCGCGCCCAGCATCGAGGGCTGGTCCAGTACGCGGGCGACCAATTCGTCGGTCGTCGCCAACGCATCCCCCGAGAACACCCCGGCCTTCATCGAACCGCGGGTCCGCAGGTGGCGCACCACTGCCCGGGTGTCGATCCCGGCGATACCGACGATGCCCTGACGGACCAGCTCGTCGTCGAGGGTTCCGCTGGCACGCCAGTTCGACGCCCGCGGGGAGGGATCACGCACTGCGTAACCGGCCACCCAGATCTTGTCGTCGCGGCTTTCGCCATCTTCGGTGTTCCACCCGGTGTTGCCGATCTGCGGTGCGGTGGCGACCACGATCTGACCGTGGTAGCTGGGATCTGTGAGCGTTTCCTGATAGCCCGACATGCCGGTGGAGAACACCGCCTCGCCGAGGGTCTGCCCGACCGCACCGAATGTGGTACCGGTGAAGACGCGCCCGTCCTCCAGTACCAGGACCGCCTTGCCGTTCCGATTGTTCGTCATACCTCTTCCTCCAGCCAGCGGTCGTACTCTGCGCGATTGTCGGCGCGGAACCCGGTGTCGATCTCGGTGCCCGAGGGCAACCTCCACCTGATTGCCAGGATTCCGTCGTAAGTCAGTGCCTTGCCTGCGATCCCACGCTCGGTTCTGATCGCGGTGACAGACTCGGCGGGAATCCAGACCGGACCGGCCCCGCTGCGCTGCAACATGATTCCCTCGGGGTAACGGGTCAACACGGCCTTGGCCCGGAAGCCCAGGCTGCCGGCGGCCACCTTGTCGTTCCAGTGCGGCACCACCGTGCTGCCCACGTACATGCCCTTCATGGGCGGGATGATCGATGCGCTGACCGTGTCGGGCAGCGGCGGCAGGGTGCCGATCAGTTCGGCCTGGCGCTGCGCGCGATGCAGCCAGCCGCGCATCATCTGGCGGATCAGGAAAGCGATCAGCACAGCCAGCAGCGCGGCCAGGATCAGCGATGCGATCAGCGTGGGGGTGTTCACGGCGCCGATCCCCGGGTCGCTGCGCTCCTGCCCGCCGGAAGACACTTCCCGTGCAGTGCAGTGATCTTGCCCCGCAACAGTGTGGCGGTCACGGTGGCGGGCAGCGTCATCGATTCGAAGGGCGTGTTGTCCGACCGGCTGGCCAGCTCGTCTCCTTCGACCGTCCAGGTCGCATCGGGATCGACCACGGTGAGGTTGGCGGGCTCGCCCACCTCCAGCGGCCGGCCCTGATCCGGCAGGCCGACGATGGCTGCCGGCGCCTCGCTCATCACCTTGGCCACCCCGCGCCAGGTCAGCAGGCCGGGACGCACCATGGTCTCGGCCACCACCGACAGTGCGGTCTGCAGGCCGAGCATGCCCGGACGGGCGACCGAGAATTCGCAGCACTTCTCGTGCTCGGCATGCGGAGCGTGATCGGTGGCCACGCAGTCGATGACCCCGTCTGCCAACGCCTGCCGCAGCGCAACGGCATCACTCGCTTCGCGCAGCGGCGGGTTGACCCGGTTGCGTCCGTCGTAGCCGGCCAGCCTGCCGTCGTCGAGCAGCAGGTGGTGCGGCGTGACCTCGGCGGTGATCGAAATGCCTTGCGCCTTGGCCCACTTCAGCAGTTCCACGGTGCCCGCGGTGGAGGCGTGGCAGATGTGTACCCGGGCACCGGCATCGCGGGCCAGGATCGCGTCGCGGGCCACGATCGATTCCTCGGCCGAGCGCGGCCACCCCGCCAACCCGAGTTTCGCCGCGTTGGGCCCTTCGTGGGCGACCGCGCCGACGGTCAGCCGCGGCTCTTCGGCGTGCTGGGCGATGAGCACCCCCAGGCCGGTGGCGTATTCGAGGGCCCGCCGCATGACCAGTGGATCATCGACGCACAGACCGTCGTCGGAGAACATCCGTACCTGACCGACGCTGTCGGCCATCAGGCCCATCTCGGTGAGCTGCTTGCCCTTCAGGCCGACGGTGACCGCACCCACCGGGTGCACGTCGACCAGGCCCACCTGCTGGCCGCGGTTCCATACGTGGTCGGTGACCACCGCGGAATCGGCGACCGGATCGGTGTTGGCCATCGCGAACACCGCGGTGTATCCACCGAGAGCCGCGGCGGCCGAACCGGTTTCGATGTCCTCGGCGTATTCACGGCCCGGCTCGCGCAGATGGGTGTGCAGGTCGACGAAGCCCGGCAGGAGCACCTGGCCGGCGGCCTCGATCACCTCGGCGCCCTTGGGAGCCTTGAGGGCAGAGCCGATCTCGGCGATCTGCCCGTCGGCGATCAGCACGTCGAGTTGGTCGCCTTCGCCGTAGAGGCGTGCACCGCGAATGAGTACCTGCTGCGTCATACGCTGATCGCCTCCCGATCCGCGCCCACCAGCAGATGGAACAGCACCGCCATCCGCACGTGGACACCATTTGAAACCTGTTGCAGAACAGCCGATTGCGAGGAATCGGCAACCGGGAACGCGATCTCCATGCCTCGCACCATCGGTCCCGGGTGCAGCACCACGGCGTTACCGGGCAGCATGGCCTGACGCTTCTCGGACAATCCGTAGCGCACCGAGTACTCGCGGGCCGAAGGGAAGAACGCACCGTTCATCCGCTCGGCCTGCACGCGCAGCATCAACACGGCGTCGGCGGCGGGCAACTCGGCATCCAGATCGTGCGACACCGTGACCGGCCACCCGGACACCCCGACCGGCAGCAGCGTGGGCGGCGCCACCAGCACCACCTCGGCACCCAGGGTGGCGAGCAGGGACACATTCGAACGGGCGACGCGGCTGTGCAGCACATCGCCGACGATCACCACGCGCTTGCCCTCGATGGAACCGAGACGCTGACGGATGGTCAGCGCGTCGAGCAGGGCCTGCGTCGGGTGCTCATGGGTTCCGTCACCGGCATTGATCACGCTGGGACCGCCGGTCTCCTCGGCCGTCCACTCGGCGAGCTGTTGCGCGGCGCCCGAGTGAGGATGGCGGATGATCAGGGCGTCGGCGCCGGCGGCACGCAGGGTCAGCGCGGTATCGCGAAGCGACTCTCCTTTGGCCACCGAGGATCCCGACGAGCTGACGTTGATCACATCGGCGCTCATCCACTTGCCCGCGACCTCGAACGACACCCGGGTCCGGGTGGAGTTCTCGTAGAACATGGTGATGACGGTGCGTCCGCGCAGCGTGGGCAGCTTCTTGATCTCGCGGCCCAGCAGTGCCTCGCGGAACCGGTCGGCGTCGTCGAGGATCGCCGTCGCGTCATCCCGGCTCAGATCCGCTGCCGACAGAAGATGACGTGTCGTCATAGCGGTCGATTCCTCACGCAAGCGTTCGTCATTTCGAAATCACTACCCCATCACGGTCGTCATCCTCGGACAGCAGCACATGGACGCTCTCGGTGCGCGAGGTCGGCACGTTCTTGCCGACGTAATCGGCGCGGACCGGCAGTTCCCGGTGACCGCGGTCGACGAGCACCGCCAGTTGCACCACCCGCGGGCGACCGATGTCACGCAGCGCATCCAGCGCTGAGCGCACCGAGCGCCCGGAGTACAGCACGTCGTCGACGAGGATCACGACGGCGTCGTCGATGCCGCCGGCCGGGATCGAGGTGGCCGCCAGTGGTCGCGGCGGCTTGAAGTTGAGGTCGTCGCGGTAGAGCGTGATGTCAAGCGCACCGACGGGCAACGCCACATCGGCGAACTCGTTGATCTTGGCGGCCAACCGCCTGGCGAGGGTCACACCGCGCGTGGGGATGCCGAGGAGAACGACCCGTTCGCGTTCGGCGGGATCGTCAAGGGCGGTCTTCTCGATGATCTGATGAGCGATCCGGGAAACGGTGCGGCCGACGTCCGCCGCAGACAACAATTCCCGGTCGGTACCTGAAGAGCCCATGAGGTGACTCTGACCTCCTTCTCCGCCTCTCGGGACGGATCGTTAAAGGACGTCGAACTGCCAGGCAGCTTAGCAGGCCGCAAACCTCCGACCGGCCACGGTCACCTCGCAGTGTCACTCATCACGGCGTCCAGTTCGGTTCCCTTCGTCTCGGGCAGCAACAGCGTCGAGACGATGCTGACGACGACGAATACCGCCATCATCGCCCCAACAGCCCAGCTACCGAGCGTGGCCACCAGAGCACCGGCGACCAGCGGCGGTATCGCTCCGCCCACGATGCCGGCCAGATTGAACGACAGGCCGGCGCCGGTGTAGCGGTATCGGGTGGCGAAGATCTCAGGCAGGAAGGATCCGATCGGCCCGTAGGACAGGCCGAAGATGCAGAAGATGCCGGCGATCGCCACCGCGAAACCCACCGGTGAACCGGAGTCGATCAGCGGCATCACGACGAACGCCCATGGCAGGGCCAGCCCGAAGCCGGCAAGGATGACGCGCCTCCGGCCGTACCGGTCGCACAGCACCGCCGAGATCGCCGAGAAGACCATCAGCGCGACGCCGGCGAGCACACCGACACCGAGGATGAGGCTGCGCGTATGCCCGATAGGTGTGCTGGCGTAGCTCATCAGGTAGGTGCCACCGAGGAAGCTCATGGTGAAAATGCCGACCATGCAACCCGCGGCGAGCGCCACCTGCCGGGTCTGGGTCCGGAACAGTTCGCTCAGCGGCGCCTTGGGCACACCGCCGGTCACCTGTTCCCGGGCGAAGACGGGTGTCTCGTCGATGCTGAGCCGCACGTAGAGCGCCACGATCAGCAGTACTGCGCTGAACAAGAACGGCAACCGCCAGCCCCAGTCGAGAAAGACCGCGCTCTTCTCGCCGATGGTCAGGCTCACGATGAAGACCACCAGATTGCTCACCGCAAGACCGGCGCCGGCGCCGAGCTGGGTGAACATCCCGTACATACCGCGCTTCCCGACGGGCGCGTACTCGGCGCTGAGCAGCGCCGACCCCGCCCATTCGCCACCCACGGCGAACCCCTGGAGCAGTCGCAGGGCCAGGAGGATGATCGGGGCGGCGACGCCGATGGTCGCGGAGCTGGGCACCAGCCCGACGCACACCGTCGACAACCCCATGATCAACAGGGTGGCGATCAGAGTCTTCTTGCGGCCCAACCGATCTCCGAAATGGCCGAACACTGCCGCACCGATGGGGCGGGACAGAAATGCGACCGCGAACGTGCCGAGTGACGAGATGGTCGCCATCGTGGGGCTCATGTTCGGGAAGAACACGTGGGGAAAGATCAGCGCCGCGGCGGTGCCGTAGATGTAGAAGTCGTAGAACTCGATCGCCGTGCCGATGAAGCTGGCGAACGCCACCCGCTTCATGGGGTGGGCCTCCGGAGTCGCGACGGAGCTCGGTTCGCCGTCGATCTGGTCCTGCTGGGTCATCTGCCTCTTCTCACGCCACGAACTTCGCCCGAGAAGTATCACCCAGCAGTTGGGTCAGACCATCTCGAATCCGTGATAACCCGCCACGGCCACGCCGTCACCGATCTGCTTGTAGACGCCGACACCGGCGACGAACGGCAGGAACACCCGTCGCTTACCGGGCACGTTGGCACCCATGTACCAGGACGCGGCTTGCGGCAGCAGGGTCAGGTCGGCGGTGTCGTTGGTGATGTTCACCCAGTTGTCCTCGGCCTCGATGTCGGCTTCCATCCGGTTCAGGCCGTGCTCGCGCAGGTGCACCAGTGCGGCACTGATCCACTCGACGTGGTACTCGATCGAGGTGAGCATGTTGGACAGCACTGAGGGACTCTGCGGCCCGGTGACGGTGAAGAGGTTCGGGAATCCCGCCGACATCAAGCCGAGATACGTCCGCGGGCCCGCGGCCCATTTCTCCCGCAGCGTGTGGGTGGCGCCGGTCTCGTCGACGGCCCGGATGTCGATGGCGTTCAGCGCGCCGGTCATGGCATCGAATCCGGTGGCCAGCACGATCACGTCGAACTCGTGCTCGGTGTCACCGGCAAGGATGCCGCGTGCCGTGATCCGGTGCAGCGGTTCGTCGTTGAGGTCGATGAGCTCCACGTTGTCCTGGTTGTAGACCTCGTAGTAACCGGTGTCGACGCACATCCGCTTGGCCGCGATCGGATAGCCGCGCGGCGTCAGCTTCTCGGCGAGCCGAGGGTCGGTCACCTTCTGACGAATTCGCTCGCGCACATAGTCGGCGGCGGTCTCGTTGGCGACCGGATCCAACAGCAGGTCGTAGAACGACTGCTGGAAACACAGGCCGCCGTCATCCCAGCGCCGGTCGAGCTCGGCACGGGAGGTGCCGCTGTCGAGATCGCCGAAGAACGGGGGCAGCGCCGCACCGTCACCGCACTGCGCGCCGCCCCGCGACAGGCGGCTGACGTCGCGAAACTGCGGGTAACGCTGTTTGACGTCGGCGAGCTCGTCGGCGATCAGGCGGTTCTGCGCCGGGACGGCGTACGGGGGCGTGCGCTGAAACACGGTCAGTGCGCCCACCACCGGTGCGATCGCGGTGATCGTCTGCACGCCAGAGGAACCGGTGCCGACGACGGCAACCCGTTTGCCCTCCAGGTCCGCGCCGTCGGCGGGCCAGTCCCAGGTCCAGAGGACGTCACCGGCGAAATCTTTCAGTCCCTCGAACGACGGCATCAACGGTTTGGACAGGCATCCGGTCGCCGCGATCACGAAGTTCGCGCTGATTTGGGCGCCCGCTTCGGTCGTGACGGTCCACTCGTTTCTGGTGCTGTCGAAATCCATTGCGACAACCCTGGTATCGAAGGTGATGTCGCGACGGAGGTCGAAGCGGTCGGCAACATGCTTGGCGTAGGCGAGCAGTTCCGGCTGAGCAGCGTAACGCTCGGTCCAGTTCCACGACTGCTGCAACTGCGGGTCGAACGAGTACGAGTATTCGATCGATTCGATGTCGCAGCGAGCCCCGGGATACCGGTTCCAGTACCAGGTGCCACCCACCTCCGGTCCGGCCTCAAGGACGCGTGCGTCGAATCCGAGCTCACGCAACTTGTAGAGCTGGTAGAGGCCGGCGAATCCGGCACCGATGATGATCACGTCGTGATCGGCCACCACTCACACCGCCTTTCGGTCGGACCGGTACGTGTCGAGGAACGAACTGATGTTGTTGGCGACCAACGACATTCCGGTCTGGTAACCGGGCAGGATGTTCGCCATCTGGAAATACCCGTGCATCTCGCCGGCCGCCTCCTCCAACGTCACACGCACCCCGGCGTCGGCGAGCGCGGAGGCGTAAGCCACGCCCTCGTCGTGCAGCGGGTCGTACTCGGCGACATAGACGAGAGCGGGCGGGAGACCGGCGAGGCTGGTCGCCCGCAACGGTGAGGCGTCCGGGTTCGTGCGCCGCGCCGGGTCCGGAAGGTAGTGCTCCCAGAACCAGATCATGGTGTCCCGGCCGAGCATCAGCTGATTCTCGGGCGCGACGTACGACGGCCGGTCGAAGTCGCAGTCAGTAACCGGGTAGATCAGTGCCTGGTAGTCGATCCTGGGCCCCTGCCGGTCGCGGGCCCACCGCGTCATCACCGCGGCGATGTTGCCTCCGGCGCTGTCGCCGGCGACGATCAACGGTGCACCGACGGGTGCGTACTCAGCTGCATGGGCTGCGGCCCAGCACAATCCGATCCAACTGTCTTCCAGCGCGGCGGGGAACGGATGCGCGGGCGCCTTGCGGTAGTTCACCAGGACCACGATGGAGTTGGTCAGGTTCGCCAGGTGCCGGCCGACGTGGTCGTACTGCAGATCGATGTCGCCGATCACCCAACCACCGCCGTGGAAATACACGATGACCGAACGGGATTCGCCCTCCGGGGCGAGGACACGGACCCGGAACTTCCCGCCGTCCTCACCCGCGAGCTTCACGTTGTGCACCGCGGCCACGTCGGGTCCGCGTCCGCTCATGCCCGCGAAGATCGGCCCGGCCATCCGCGCCATCGCCGGCGTACCTTCGTGGATCGGTGGATCACGGGTCTCGGCCAGTTGCGCCAGCAGTGCCTGGGTCACCGGTTCCAGCGACATCAGATCACCGCTGGATCGACTTGATCTCGAGGAACTCCTCGAGCCCGTACCGGCCGGCCTCACGCCCGTTGCCCGACTGCTTGTATCCGCCGAAGGGCGCGTTGGCGTTGAATGCGCCTGCGTTGATCTGCACCTGGCCGGCCCGGATCCGGCGCGCGATGCTCTCGGCACGTTCCGGCGAGGCGGACCAGACCGCCCCGGCCAGGCCGTAATCCGTTGCGTTGGCGATGCGTACCGCGTCGTCCTCCGAGTCGTATGCCTCGATCGCGAGAACAGGGCCGAAGACCTCCTCCCGGTGGATCGTCATGTCCTCGGTGACGTCGGAGAACACCGTCGGCCGGACGAAGGCACCGGGCCCGTCGGTTGCGGTGTCGCCGCCGGTGACCAGACGTGCCCCTTCGCTCATCGCCGTCTGGATGTGGCCGATCACCCGCTCCTGCTGTGCTCGGGACGACAGCGGCCCCAGTGCGGTTCCTTCGTCGCTCGGGTCGCCGACCGGCAGCGCTTCGGCAGTCGCCTTCGCGAGTGCCTCCACCTCGGCCAGTCTGTCGCGCGGGACGATCATGCGGGTCAGCGCCGAACAGGTCTGTCCGGAGTTGAGCATCATCGTCTTGACCGATGCGGGCACCACCGATTCCAGGTCGGCGTCGTCGAGAATGATGTTGGGGCTCTTGCCACCGAGCTCCAGCGAGACGCGCTTGACGGTGCGGGCGGCGACTTCCTGCACGCGCCGGCCGGCCCGGGTGGACCCGGTGAAGCTGACGATATCGACGTCGTCATGCCCGGCGATCGCCTCGCCGACATCCGCCCCGGTGCCGAACACCAGGTTGAACACGCCTGGCGGCAGACCGATCTCGTCGATGATCTCGGTCAGCGCGAGCGCGCACAGCGGCGTCACCTCGCTGGGTTTGACGACGACGGTGTTTCCCGCGGCCAATCCGTATGCGACCTTCAGGGCGATCTGATGCAGGGGGTAGTTCCAGGGCGTGATGGCGCCCAGCACGCCGAACGGTTCCCGCACGATCGTCGATCCGCGGTATTCGTTCTCGAACTCGTACTCGCGCACGATGTTGGCGGCCTCGGCGAAACTGTTGAGTGGCAGCCCCAGCTGGATTGCCCGGGAAATCGTGATGGGACAACCCATCTCGGATGAGATGGTGCGGGCCAGGTCTTCAGACCGCTCGGCCAACTTGCCGGCGATCGCGGTGAGGTAATCCGCGCGCTGCCCGACCGGCGTCGCCGACCACGCCGGGAACGCGGCACGTGCGGCTGCGACGGCCGCGTCGACGTCTGCGGCAGTGCCGGCCACCACCTCGGCGATCACCTCGTCGTTCGCCGGGTTGATGACGGGTATGCGGGTGCTGCCGCTCGAAACCGCCCACTTGCCGTCAATGTAGTTGCTGTCTTGGATCTGCATTGATTCCCCCTGTTCGGTTCAGTAGTCGGTGTCGGAGTAGACGACGAGGCCGCGAAGGTTCTTGCCGTCGAACATGTCCCGGTAGCCCTGATTGATGTCTTCCAGGCGGTAGCGGGTGGTGACGAGTTCGTCGAGCTTGAGATTGCCGGAGCGGTAGAGATCGAGGAGTCTCGGGATCTGGGTGCGGGGTCCGACGCCGCCGAACACCGCCCCTTGGACCCGCTTCTGCAGCAGGGTCAGCTCGAACAGATTGAGGTCGACGGTCGACTGGGTGAAATCGCCCATGCCGGTGACGATTACCTGTCCGCCCTTGCCGGTCAGGCTCAGCGCCTGCTGGATGTGTTCGCCCTTGATCTCGCCGACCGTGATGATCGTGACCTCAGCCATTTTTCCCCACGTGAGGTCGGGTAGTTCGGCGGCGGCGTCCTCGACGGAGGCGAACGTGTGGGTGGCGCCGAACTCGAGCGCCTTCTTCCGCTTGAAGTCGACCGGGTCGATCGCGACGACGAACCGGGCACCTGCGAACTTCGCACCCTGCACGGCGTTGATGCCGACGCCGCCGATGCCCATCACCACGACTGTGTCGCCGGGGTGGGTGTCGCCGATCTCGGTCGCCGAGCCCCAGCCGGTGGAGACTCCGCAGCCCAGCAAGGCAGCCACCTCCAGCGGCACATCCTTCTCTATCTTCACGACCGAGGCCTGGCTGACCGTGACGTACGGCGCGAAGGTGCCGAGCAGGCACATCTGGATGACTGGTTGGCCGTCGCGGGTCACCCGGTACGTCTTGTCGGAGACAGCCTGGCCGGTCAGCAGCCCGGCGCCCTCGTCGCAGAGGTTCTGCAGACCGGTGGCGCACGACGGACACGTGCCGCACGCCGGAATGAAAGCGAGGACGACGTGGTCGCCTTCCTCCAGTCCGGTGACCCCGGGCCCGACCTTGGTGATCACGCCGGCACCCTCGTGCCCGCCGAGTACAGGCATGAACGGCACCGGGCTGCTGCCGGCGACGACGTGTGCGTCCGAGTGGCACAGGCCCGACGCGGCCAGTTTCACCTGCACCTCACCGGCAACCGGGTCCCCCAGGTCAACCTCGCAGATCGTCCATGGTGCGCCGATTTCCTCGACGACAGCGGCCTTGACTTTCACAGAGCGTCTCCTCGCGTGTCATCCGACACAGTTCCGGGCGAACTGAGATCGGAATCACTCCCCCGAACCGTAGAGCGGTGGCGCGCCGTCCGACAGGACCGTCCCGGCCACAACTCGACATTTCCGGCCACTTCGGTGGCTCATGCCCTCGTTGACCCCGCTCCCCAGGTCGGCAAAACTGGGCGTCATGACGTCGGTCCTCGCCGAATCCGCTGATCAGGAGGCACTGCCCAGCTCCCCGGTCCTCCAATCGACCAACCGGGTCATAGCGGCCATGACCGACCCCTGGGACCACCCGCGCACTGCGGTTTCGGTAGCGATCATGTGTGAGTGGGCGGCCCGGCGCGGCAGCCCTGCCGAGGCGGTGCTGGCGGGTTCTCACCTCGATGCCTCCTGCCTGACCGACATCGACACCGTCGTCGAGGCCAGTCAGGAGCTCGCGGTGATCCGCAATCTGGCCGCCCTGTGCGCGGACAGTCCCGGTTCGGGGGTGGAACTGGGCAGCCGCTACCACCTGACCGCCTACGGCTATCTGGGTTATCTCCTGGCTGCGTCGGCCAGCGTGCGGGACACGGTCCATCGGGGCCTGTACTACGCGATGCTGACATTCGCCTTCTCGACCATGACGGCCCGCATCGACGATGACCACTACGTCCTGGCCTTCGATGCCGGTGACATCCCCGAGGCCATCCGAAGGTTCGTCATCGAACGTGATCTGACCGCGGTCATGCAGATCCAGCGCGACACGTTCCCCGACGTCGACGCGGTCCCGCTACACGAAATCAGGTTCGCCTTCCCGGCTCCTTCTGTCGCGGGCCGTGTCGACGTGTACCGGGACTACTTCCGGGTGCCGGTGTCATTCGGATGCACCCGCAACGAAATCGTCTACGACGTGGGCTATCTCGACCTGGCGCCGCCGATGGCGAATGCCCACACGACCGAGCTGATGGTCGCTCACTGTGACCGCATCCGTGCCGAGCGGTTGCACCACACCGGGGTCGCCGCCCAGGTGCGCGCACATCTGCTCGACCAGTCGTCTCTGGACCTCACCCTGGAAGACGTGGCGCTGCACCTGCACTACGCATCGCGCACATTGCGCAGGCACCTCGAGCGCGAGGGCACCACCTACCGGGCCGTCCTGGACGAGGTACGCCGGAGCGTCGCCGACAATCTCCTGCGGGACCGCATGATTCCGCATTATGAGATCGCTCGCCGGCTCGGGTACCAGGACTGGTCGAGCGTGGTCCGCGCCCGCAGGCGCTGGCGCCGAGGGTGACGCCCGGAGGTAGCGGAGATCGGGGCTCCGCCGCTGGATAGGCTGACGCGGATGAATCTCGACGGCAATCAGACGTCCATCCGTGAGGCGATCGACGCCGGGCTGTTGGCCGGCGCGGTCACGCTGGTGTGGCAGGCGGGCAAGGTGCTCCAGGTGAACGCCCTGGGACACCGCGACGTCGACGCCCGGCTCCCGATGCAACGGGACACCATCTTCCGGATCGCCTCGATGACAAAACCTGTCACGGTGGCGGCGGCGATGACACTGGCCGAGGAGGGCAAGTTCGCGCTGAACGAGCCGGTGACGAAATGGCTGCCGGAACTGGCGGACATGCGTGCGTTGCGCGAGACGCGCGGACCGCTGGACCGCACCGAGCCCGCGCGGCGACCCATCACCTTCGACGACCTGATGACCCACCGCAGCGGTCTGGCTTACGTTTTCTCGGTGCTGGGGCCGCTGGCGACGGCCTACGGCAAGCTGTCACTGCGCCAGGACCAGGACCGTTGGCTGGCCGAGGTGGCCAAGCTTCCGTTGGCCCATCAGCCCGGTGAACGCCTCACCTACAGTCATTCCACCGATGTATTGGGGATCGCCTTGTCCCGCATCGAGGGCAAGCCGTTGGCCCAGGTTCTGTCCGAACGGATCTTTGAGCCGCTGGGCATGGTCGACACCGGCTTCTCGGTCGACGCCGCCGGCCGGCGACGGGCCGCGACGATGTACCAGCTGACCGCCGAGAACACCTTGACCCACGATGTGATGGGCCCGGCGCCGATCGCCGATCCCCCGTTCTGCACGGGTGGGGCTGGCTTGTTCTCCACCGCCGACGACTATTTGAAGTTCGCCAGGATGCTGCTGGCCGGCGGCACGGTCGACGGGGTGCGCGTGCTGTCCGAGGAGTCGGTCCAGGTGATGCGCACCGATCGGCTCACCCCCGAACAGAAGCAACACCAGTTCCTTGGCGCACCGTTCTGGGTGGGTCGCGGCTTCGGTCTGAACTTGTCGGTGGTCACCGACCCGACAAAGTCACGCCAGTTGTTCGGCCCCGGTGGGTCGGGCACCTTCAGTTGGCCCGGCGCCTACGGCACGTGGTGGCAGGCCGACCCGTCGGCGGACCTGATCCTGATCTATCTGATCCAGAACCATCCGAATCTGTCGGTGGACGCCGCGGCCGTCAGCGGCAACACCTCGACTGCGAAACTTCAGGTGGCCCAACCCCGTTTCGTTCGGCGGACATACCAGGCGCTCGATCTCTGACGTGTGATGACTCGGGCCGTTCGGCTCCCGCACTGGGTCGACCTCGCATCCGCGGGGTGAAACTCATCCCGCACGCTACCGAGACCCTGTCATCCACCGAATCCACCGGACGGAAAGACACCGCGACTTCAGAGGTGCGATATCACCACGTCAACTCCCGCCCGTGTCGCATTCTCGTTTTCTCCGGCCGAGGCGACGAACACCCAGAATGAGTTGTCCCCCGGGCCGGGACGGCATGACGCCGACACGAAGGCGCCTGCCCGCGAGCCGGACACATCGTTTCCCCTCCTCAGGTTGGCGAATCCTAGGTTGTTCATGGTCGCTAGTGCGATGGTCAGACCATCGTTCGGCGACTCCGGCGCGATATTCAGGAGCTTGCTCCCGACAAACAAGAAGGGCATCTCGGTCCTCCCCCTTTTCTGGCGGTGAATTTCTGGTCAGAGCAACGTAATTCGCGTCGCCTTGAGCACGAACGACTGGGTGAATAACCCGCCGTTTTCCAACCCGACTTCGATGAGCCAAGCGCGCGAATTGCGCTGAGGTCAGTATGGGCAGCCCCTGCAACTCGAACACGAGTACCGGGCTACTCCATTTCGACGCTTGGGCCACCAGCAGACAGCGGCTTGTCGATCTGAGCTCGCCGGAACACACGGTGTAGCAGATCGCCCGCGAAACGGAAAGTGCAGTAGTGAACTACTCGCACATCTTCGACTCCGCGTTGATATGACTTTGTTGTCACGAGTTGGAGTGAGGGTGGATGATGCGATGAGCAACCTCTTCGATGACCTGGCACCGGCCAGGCATGGGGTCGCGGTATCCCCGACCATCGAGGCGTTTCTGTCTGGTCTGCAGGTATCCAATGACGTGGTCGACGGGAACAACGTGCACTCCGGGACCGCTCAAGGCACGGTCAACACCAAGCTGCTCGGATTCTTCACTGTCGACTTGGCGCGCTTCGGTCCGAATATCGGGTATCGGTGGAAAGCGCTGCCCGGAGGCGGTTTTCAACTCGACCTACTCCTCGACGACCTGCCCGGAATAAAGAACGCCTTGACGTTGGTGGATCCCAACACGGTACTGGTCGCCGCGCGTCGCGAGACTGAACCTGACCCGGAGGGCGGACAGCCGCGAGAATGGTTGACAAAGACCGGCGACCCGGTCGACCTGCACGCCGACCTCTGCCTTCGCGTCCACGGCACCCCCACCGCGGCGGCCACGATCACCTGGCTGAAGTTCGAACTGGGTCAGGACCCCCAAGATGACGTGTTCGTGCTGAAGCCGACCCCGACTCAGATCCTGTTCGGAGACAGCGGCTTCGGTATCGACATCACCGATGGGATCATCGTCGACGACTCCACCATCGCCTCGGCGCCGGGTTCCCCTTCTCCTGAGTGGACCGGCCTGGCCATTCGCAACGCCAAGCTCTACGTTCCGCGGGACATCCCGCTGATCGGCGGGCACGCCATCGATTTCGACCTGCGGCTGGGCACTCCCGGTGGGCTGGCGGCCTCGGTCGAGGCAACCATCGCCGCTGCCGGTACGCGCCCCCAAATCGACGTACGGATGCAGTGGCAAGACCCCGCCGCCTCCTCGCTGGCCGACCTACTGCCCACCGCGATCGAGGCCACCGCCAAATTTGGTGTCGCAGGCCGAGACGAAGCGGCGCCCGGCCCCGGCGGCGGCGCGTTCACCCTCGCCGGCGGTGATCCGCTGACGGTGCGTGTGCGCTGCTCGCGCGCACTGCAGCCGGCCGCGGCGGTCGCCTTCGAAGTGTCTGTGGATGCGGCCGGGCCAGACGGCCTGGTCAAGGCCACCGGTACTGATGCCGGTGGCAAAGCGGTGGTGACCGCGGCGGCCTTGGCCACCGCGCTGATCGCCGACTCCGAGCTCGGGGCGAAGAAGCCGCCCAGCGGAGACGAGTCGGGGATCTGGTTGCATGAACTACTCACCGCCGCGGGTGCGGCCAGTGCTTTCTTCGACTCCGCGGGCAAGGTGGTCATCGACCGTGCTTCGGTGGCGCTGTCCACCGCCGGCGCGGGCCAGGCCATGCGGTTGAGTGTCGACTATCTCGTCGACGTCAAGGTGAGCACGTTCAGCATTGGTAATGCGATGCGTATCGCCATGGCTGACAATCGCCCGATGCGGATCCGCTACCGCAACGTCGCTGTCGAAACGACCGGCCAAGATCTGGCGTCGATCCATCTCAGCTTCGCCAACGCCACGCTGGATGTGGAGGACCCGGGCGCCTGGATCGTACAGACACCAGGTTCATTGCTGGATATCCTCGGCACCCGATCCGGCCACGGATCACTCTGGTACGAAATCGATCTGAAGTTCAATGCCGATCTGGGCCCGATCACCGTCAGCGACGCCACGGTGCGCATCACCGCTGACGGCAACGGACACGTCGACCTGCAACTGCGCGGCTTGGGTGTCGACATCGACACCGCCGCACTGACCGGGCACGGCGCAGCCAACATCACCGACGACGGCTTCAGCGCTGACATCTCTGCCCAGATCGGCGCACCGCTGGGAGTGGGAGCCCGAGTCATCTTCGTCTACAAAGGCGGAACGAGCTTCCTGCTGGATGTGACCGGCTCACTGCCCGGTGCGATTCCGTTGGGGCCGACCGGACTTGGTCTTTACAGTCTCGGCGGCATGTTCGGCCTGAACATGCGCCCCGTACTGCCCGCCGGGGGTGACGACATCGTCGAGCGGCAGCTGCAGTGGACTCCCAACGATACGGTGCCCGATGCCGGCGCGATGATGCTCGGTCTGCAGGCCGGTGTGGGCACCCTCTACGACCTCGCGTTCACCTTCAGCGCCACCGGCAAGCTCATCGTCACCGTGCCCGATCCGTCGTTCCGCCTCGCAGTCAATGCGCGGGTCCTACACACCCCGGACTTCCTGAACACCCAGAACAGTCCCCTCAAGGGACTGATCGTCATCGACGAGGACGGGATCACCGTCGGCGCCAGGGGCAATTTCGTCATCGACTCCGATCCCCCGCAGCTGGTAGAGGTGAAAATTCCGCTCGACGCCAGGCTCCCGTTCGCCGACCCGTCGTCCTGGTACTTCCGGCTGGGCTCAGACGGAATGCCCGGCCGTCCCCCAGGCCCGATGACTGCCAAGGTGCTACCCAAATTGTTCGACATCGGGGCATCGGCCTACCTGATGGTGCAGGGCGACACGATCGACAAGCTGGGCGGCACGTCGATCACACTCCCTGGCCCGGCGATCGGCTTCGGGTTCGCCGTCAGCCTGAACTGGGGTGTGCCACCTGTCTGGCTGCAGCTCTCGGCACGCGCCGCGGTCGGAATGGCCACCAACCCGTGGTTTCTGGCCGGATCGGGAACGATCGGGGGCGCCTTGCATTTGGGCCCGTTCTCCATCGGCGCGCATGCCGACCTGGCGCTGCAGCTCGGGCCCGGCGACTTCCTGGCCGCCGACTTCCGGGTGTGCGGCAGTATCGACCTGTGGTTCACCGAGATTGAGGGTTGCGTGGACCTTCACATCGGGCCCGACAAGCCCAGCGCCGCCGTGCCCCCGCCCGCCCCGTGGCGGCCGCTCAGGATGTCGCTGTCGGATCGGCACTATGTCGAGGTGGGGCAGGGCGCTGCCGGCGCCGATGACGCGCCGACGGTGTGGCCGGACGTGGTGCCCATTTTGCAGTTCGATCTCGGACCCAACCTTGCGAACTTGAACACCGCGTTCGCAGGTGTGGACAGTCTGCACGCCAGCGGTCAGACCGGCAACGACAAACTGCGTTACACGCACTATCTGAACAGTGTCGAGCTGTGGCGTGTCGACGGTGTCCCGGCGTTGCTCACCACCAGTTTGGAGGCGGCGTGGCAGCAGCCCAAACAGGCCGAGGTCGGTGCCGGTGGCACGGGAAATCCCTGCGGAGCAAGGGAGTTGGCCCTGCTGACTCACCGGTCGGACATGTGGGCACATCGACGCAGCGACGGCGCCGCCAACACTGCACCGGGTGTCGATCCAGTCACCGCGACCGCATCTGCCTGCCGGGTGCCGCACTCTGCGATGCCCGGTTGGGCGCTCGGCGACCTCGCGCAGCCCTCGCCGACCGGGTGGACGTTGCCGGCCGCACCTGAACCCGGTACCCACATCTCACGGTTCACCGCCGCAGTCACGTTGAACCCCTGGGGACGCGGTCTGCCGCTCAGCGAAGCTGGGATGGCGAGCTTGATCCCTGCACAGTTCACCTTCCGGCCGGGGTCGGTCGTCCCCGTCGATCCCATCACCATCGAGGGGCGGTCGTTCGAGGCCGCGCTGGGGCTGCCGATGATCAGGTCGTATCAACCACTCGGCGACAGCCTGAAGGCACTCGGCCTTGAAGAACCCATCTCTCTTACTGTCGTTGCCGACACGAGTTTGCGTGAGGCGGAGCTGTGGGTGATCCTCGATGGCACCTTCCCCGAACTCGTCGACCAAATCGCAATTGTCGACATCGATTCCGGTGCTGACTGGCTGTTCACCAATGCAGCAGATCTGCCTGACGGTCGGCTGCGGGTCGGCTACACCGCTCCGACCACCACCCGTGGCGCTCGCCTCCGATACCCGCTGCTGCAGGGCATCACCGTTCTGGGGCTGCACGGCACCAGTTGGGACGCGTTCAAGGACGCCAAGGCCGCAGCCAAGAGTGCCACCGATGCGGCCAACACCGTCGACCAGCACAACAATGCCCCACCGCAGTTCCGCACCCCACTCAAGCTGGATCCCGATGCTCTGTACCTGGTCCGTGTGGTCACCCAGACCGCGGGCCAGACAGAACAAGGCGCCGCGCAGCAGCCCCCGGTCCCGCCCACGCTCTTCCCCGAGGAGGTGCAGGAGTACTTTTTCCGTACCGCGAAACTCCCGCCCCCGGGCGCGGTGGTGGTGCATCATCCGCCCGTAGCGGAACTTGCCTGGCGGGAATTCGCCTGGGAGCAGGCCGTGTTCAAGACCGACTATCTGGCACGGTATTTGAAGAGCTACAGCCCGGGTGATCGCACCCAGTGGTGGTATCTCGACGACGATCTCGTGGCGAACTTCGACGTCGATCATGTCGACCAGCTGGCCAGCCTGTACGGGTATCGGTTGGATCTGGCGTGCCAGCGCACCGATGGTCCGCCCCGCAGCGACACCCACCCGGCGCCGTGGCTGGTGGTTCTGAATCCAGCGGTATGGCAGGACCTCACCGATACCGACATTCTCGACTCGCTCGGCCAGCGCTACCTCGCCATCGATACCGCACACAGCTGCCCGGTGCCGAAGTCAGGAGCGAGCTTGAAAGCATCCACCGATGACCTGCAGCCGCTGGCGACCTATCAGCTCAACATCGGCTTCGTCGGCAACCACGTCGACGGCCAAGCCGACCCGCCACCGGCAGACCCGTTGCCGGGCATCATCTTCAGCACATCGCGTTACCGCAATCCCGATGACCAACTCGCCGACCTCGGATTCCGGTCCCCACCCGGCGCGCCGCACGGATATCTCAGCATCACCCCCGCCGTCCTGCCCGAGCCCCAGATCTCGGATGCCGCACTCGCCGCGGCACTGACAGCGCTCGGCATGGAAGGGTGGCCGCTGCCGACATCCGGCCGCACATCGCTGCTGTGGACCTCCAACACGAGAAACCTCGCCGGCGTTCTGGTCGAATCCCCGGAGCCGCTGGCCCGGCAAGGCCGGCTCGACGTCACCAGCTTCCAGGTCAATGGCGTGAACTTCGGCGGACGGTACGGCGATTCGTCGCAATGCCGGTACCTGTTCACGCCGCCGGCACCGCTGGTCATCGCGCCGTCCCAACCGGTCACGCTGACCTTGGCCTACACCGACGCAGGCACCGTCAAGACCGCCACCTGCACGACAACCAGCCCAGCTGCCGGCGAGGTGCTCCTGTGAAACCGCAAGCCTTCACCCCAGAATCTCTGTTCCGCGTCTCGGGCCTCGCGGTGCGCGATCCCGCCGACGATCCCTACGTCGCGACCGGCGCGCATCTACGCGCGTGGGTCAACCCTGCTATCGGATTCCCCTTGCGCGGCTTCACCTTCATCCCGCTGCGCAAGGACGCCCTCGACCCCGAGAACCGCATCCTGGTGCGGCCGCTGCGCGTCTTCTGGTGGATCTACGACGACAACGGCACGGTCCAACCGCTGGGCACCGATCCCGAGATGGCGATCAAGCCCGACCGCCCCCTCTACGGCGACATCCTCGGCCCCGACGAAGAGGGCAACAAGGATCCATGGATCAGCTGGATTCGGCTCGACATCGAAGAATTCAGCCCAGTGCAAATCTCGGTGATCGGTCGCGCTGGAGGCAATCAGGAACGAATACTGCTGTCGCGCAGCCGAGCTCCGTTCGCCCTGGCCGCATCCCGCATCCGCCGCATTCGCCTCGTCGGTGACGGGATAGCACGCAACGTGGTCGGCCTCGATGCAAGCCTGATCAACCGCGAGTACGTCGATCCTGCGGCCGACAAAGTCCGATTTCTCCTGCCACTCGACAACGTGTCGCCGTGGGCCGACCCAGTGGTCGATTCCGGCGCAGGCATCGACCGGGCCGTCGCCGGTGCCCCACGGCACACCGGGCCGGCCGACCTACCCACCGACCGCGCCGCCGACGCCGACGATGAAGCAGCGCGGGTGGACACGCTCATCGCAGACATGGGCATCACTTCAGTGCGATCGCTCCTGCAGCAGGCCTACTCCGATCCTGGCTCCTATCCCGGTAGGCACCGCACGCCGCTTTCCATCCCCAACCGCGCGCAACAGGCCACCACTGAACTCGGCACCATCCAGACCCTGATCACCGCCGCCACCGATCCGGGCATCGCACGCTGGCTCGGACTGTCCTGCCCGGTGCAGGCGGACGTCGGCGACGACTCCGTGCCGGTCGCGTGGATCGCTGTCGGGGTGTGGGCAGCCGACCCTGCCGCGACGGTCGCTGCAGGCAGTCCGAACACCACCGTCGCCCACCTCATCGCGGCGATGAAGTCTGCAGGCCCAGACGCCCAGGCGATGAACTCATGGCTGCCGGCCGGCGCCCCGGTCGACCAACCGCTGCTCGCCTCGCGGGGCCTGCAGCAACTCGTGCTGGTCACGCCGGCGGTCATCGGCGCCCTCCCCGATCCCCCTGCGCCACTGGCCTTGGCTGCCGACGGCCCCGCCCAGTGGACCGCGGCCAACACCTACCGTCAGGACATCGCCATCCTCGGGCCGCCGCCGGCCGGACCAGTCGCCTTCACCCGTTCAGACAATGGCGCGATCCACTCGCAGCACGCGTTCATCGACGTCGACGGAACCCCGCGGGCGCTCACCCTGCTGCCCGGCCGCCGCGACCTACCCACCGGATGCCAAGGCACATTGGTCGATTCGAGCGTGCCCGCCGACGTCGGCCCGGTGAGCTGGCAGGTCGCTGAAGGTGACGAGTTCGGCCGATGGGGCCAACCCGGGACGCTTCACGCGACACCGCCACCGCGGCCACCGCTGCCCGCACCGCGTCCTGAAGCGCACTACTTCGCCGACTATGACCTGCGAGACGCGCCCCCAGGCGCACTCTCACCGGGAACCATCACCGTCGAGGTCGATGTGCCGCCACCGGACGCGCTAGGTCCCGGCACTGCGCCGATCACCCAGATAAGCGTCGATGGTCACATCGTGAACGCCCCGTTCCCGGGCGACCGGGTGAAGGTGAGTTTCCCTGCCGCGCAAACACAGACCGGCGAGATCGCCGACCAGGTCGTCACCGCGACTTTCAACCCCAATACCGCCGACAGCCGTTCAGCCACGGCGCGTGTGCGCGTTGTCGATCCGCGCCGGCCACGACCACTGAGCACCGCCCCGCGCATCCTGTGGTCGTCACGACGGGATCCGGTGGGCCGCGCGCAAATCGACTTGTCGTGGCCGACCGAGCCAGGCCACGCCGCCTACAACGTCTACCTCGCCGACGAACAGGTCGTCACCGCACAACTCGACGTTTTTCCCGAATCCGCCAACCGAGCCACCCGGGCCGCCGCACTCTACGACCACCAGCACGAACCGATGAAGCGCGAATCGTTCACTCTGCTCACCCCGGTACCGCTATCCGCAGGCGGGACAGTCCGATTCACCCACAGCATCCCCGGTTCCGTGCAAACACTGCAGTTCGTCCGGGTGGTGCCGCTGACCCATGCGCAGGTGGAGGCGTCGTTCGATGGCTGCGGACTCACAGCGGTGGCCGTACCCGGCAGCGATCAGCCGCCCTCACCGGTAGTGCATATCGACACCAAAGACGGTGGACTGAGCGTGCAGGTCCAGGCGTACGGCATCAACGGCACGGTGATCGCGCGCCTCGGGAGCCAGTCCCCACCGCAGTACCGGGTGAGCTGCGCGGCGGCCGCATCCACCTCCTACCTCTACGGTACGGAGGTCGACGAAGGCGCCCTTGTCCCCGTCGACGGTTCACCCGATACCTACCGGGCAGATATTGCCCCCGAAAAGCTCGCCGTTCTACCCGCATTCGTCACAATCGCGGTCACCGCGCAGGTGCGCTACCCGGCAGAGGTCTCAACCCGGCCCGGCGCGGCGCCACTGCCATCGCCGATCGCGAACACCGGCGGGCTCATCGACGCTCACCCGTGCGAGTGGAGCGCCCCCAGCGCGCCGGTATCTGCCATGGTCACCGCACCTACGCCGGCCCTGCATGCGACAGTGCATCGCGACGCCGCCGGGGGCGGTCTCGAGGTGACCTTCACCGGGCTGCCGACTCAGCATGCCCAACAGATCGCGCCTTGGCGCCTCGCCCTGTGGCGAAACACAGCAGACGGCGAACGTCACTGGCTCACCCCGGGCGACGCCGACCTCACTGTGCTCCCACCAACGCCCAGCGGAGTCGACGGTTGGGCGTTCATGTCAACCGAACTGCACATCCGCGACTCGCACGCTGATGCCGTCGGCTACGCAGCTCTTCTGATCAATCCGCTGGGGCAGGCAGGTCCATTGACGGAATTTGCAGCCGCTGACTAAGGCCGCGCTACGCTCCCACCCGGGCCACCGCCGCGGCCAGCTTGGCCTCGGCGATCCGGTAGATGCCGTCGAGCGCGGAGTCCTCGACGCTGAGGTACTCACACACCAGTTCACGTGCCACTCCGGCGTCGCGGAGCCGCAATGCCAGCGAGTACGGCAACGGAAGTTGCCGCAACGCCTGTTCCTGCAAGTCCCCCTCGTCGGCCATCGATCCAGGATGCGACGGTTCCACTGAACCGGTGTGAGTACCGCGATACCCGAATCAGTCGCGATGCCGCCGCGGTAGCAGCGCGATCAGCTCGGCTCTGGTGGATACACCGGTTTTTGCCATCGCACGGTAGATGTGCCCCTCTACGGTGCGGATCGAGAGGCGTAGCCGGTCGGCGATCGCACGACTGGACAACCCGGCACCGATCAGCATCGCGATCTCACGTTCGCGGCCGGTCAAGGGCAGACGTTCCGCGACGGCGAGCAACGCCGGCGTGGCCGCACCACCGCATGCGTCGGCCAGTGCCGTCGCGCGCGCCGCCGCTGCCAGGGCGGACCCCCGCATGTCCTTGCGTCGATATGCCACCGCCGCGCGACCGGCCGCATCGGCCGCCGCGACCAGGTCGCCGAATGCCTCGAATTCTGTTGACGCCTTTGCCAACCCGTCGCCGTCGTCATGGGCGAGGGCCCGGCACAGCGCGGCGGCGGCACCGACCCGTGGCCCCTCGACCAGACCGGTCAACTCGTCGAGCCGTCGGGAGCGGGAATGGTCGCCGAACTGCGCCGCGGTCTGCAGGCACAACACCTCGGCCGCCAGTTGCCCGTTGTCCCCTGCGGTATCTGCCGCATCGAGCACGATCTCCACGGCCTCCGACACCGCCCCCTGAGTCGCAGCGACCCAGGCCCGGACCAGGGCATGCTCGTAGGCGAGGTAATGCCAACTGGGATGCCGACACTCGTCGAGTTCGACCACCGTGGAGTCGCCCGACAGACCACCGATGGCCAGAGCAGTGGCCCTGGGCAGATGAAAGCGATAGCCGAATCCGTTGGTCTCCCCCGCGGCCCGCATCGTCTCGACCACCGGATCCAGCAGTTCAGCCGCGGCGCCGAGCTGCCCGGCCCCCGCCGCGGCGCGACCCGTCAGCGCGACGCCGAACAGCTGCGCTGCCCCGGGCAGTTCGGCGGCCTGACGGCTCAGTTGCTCGGCTTCCTCACGCGCCTCACCGATCCGCCCGGCCAGTAGCAGCGCACCGATGTGCGCGTCGGCGATGACGAATCTCATGTGCGCGGCATCGAATGAACGCTCGGTGATGCGGTAGCCGGCCCGGGCGGCGGCGACCGCATCGTCGGCACGCCCTGCGTCGCCACACGAGACGGTCACGGCCCACGCCGTGACCGCACCCACGATGGCGGGCAGCGCATCGAGGTCCAGGCCGCTGGATGCTGTCGCGGCTCGCGCTGGACTTCCGATGGCAGCCCAGTACACCGTGTAGAACGCGTCGATGCCGGCCCGGGCAGCAGCCGGAATGTCCGCCGCCGCATCGTCAACGTGCCGCTTGGCGCCCTCCGGATCGGCCAGTGACCACAGCAGGTTTGACGCACGTAGGAAGGCCAGCCGGGCGCGGCCGTCGTCGTCGAGCTCGGCGGCCCCGATCGCACCGAGAATCGCGTCCGACTCCTCGCCCCGGCTGAGCCACGACAAGGCATGGGCGCGAATGAAATTCGCCTCTACGCCGGCTCCGGCGGAGATTGCCCCATGAGCCAGCCGGTCGGCCAGTGCCAGATCGGACAACCACACCGCGCCCTGTGCGGCCCGAGTCAGCAACTCGGGGTCGGGCGCGAGATCCGAATCGAGCATCAGTGCGGCTCGCCGCACCACCACCCGCATGGAGTCGCGGTCGTCCCGGTCGCCGAGCGCGGTGGCCACCAGCCCCCGCAGGCGGCGCAGCCGAGAACCCGGCACCCGGTTGCGCCGCACCTCGGCGTACAACGGGTGCGCCACGCGGACCTCACGGTCGGTGGGATCGATCGTGATCAGTCCACGAGCCTCGGCCGTCGCGACCGCATCGGCATCGGTGATTGCCGCCAGCCGATGCAGCTGGATCGGCTCGGCCACCGCCAGTACGTCGACCACCTCACTCACCGCCGGTGGCAGTGCACCGATCCGCGTCTCGATCAATTCGACCAGGCTCGGCGGGATCACCGGATCGCCGGCCCACCGCCAGTAGCCCTGCCGATACGCGAGACGTCCCTGCGCGACTTCCTGCTCGACGATGTTTCGCAGGTACAGCACGTTGCCCCGGGTCAGCCGCCACAGCCGTGCCGCTGCGTCCTCGTCCGGCGGGCCGTCGAGCGCGGCGGTCAACAGCCGCGTCGACTCGTCTCGGGACAACGGCTGCAGGTCCAACCGCTCGAACCGGCCGCGGTCGCACGCAGTCAGCACCTCGGCAGGTACCGGTGCACCCGTACGAACGGTCAACAGGAGCTTGGCGGCGCCGCGCTGGACGATCTGCTGCAGGACGAAGCCCGACAACCCGTCGAGCAGGTGTGCATCGTCGACGCACACGAGTACCGGCCGGCCGTCGGAGGTTCCGGTCAGGCCGTCAATCACGCGGCCGACGAGCGCCACACTGTCGGCGTCCGAGGTGCCCACCCACCGCGCGAAGGTTCCCAGCGGCAACCCTTGAGCGGCCGATGTTCCGACTGTCCAGCGCGTTTCGTGACCGCCGGTGTCTGCTACCGCGAGCGCTTCTCGGGCGATACGGCTCTTACCGACCCCTGCGCTTCCATAGATCACGATCCCGGACAGTTCGGTGGAGGCCAGCGCGGCATCGATCAGCCGGCTCTCCTCCAACCGCCCTGTCAGCGGCCAGGCGAGTCGCACGCATCGAGATTAGGCGGAGGTCCGGTCGTTAGCACGGGTAACGACGAACTTCGATGCCGCCAGCGATGCGGTGCGACCCCCGCGGGGTTATCGACCGGTGGTGCCGTCGATCAGTTCGCGCAGGATGTCGGCGTGACCGGCATGGCGGCCGGTCTCTTCGATCATGTGAGCCAGGGCCCATCGGGCGCTGGCCGCGGGGCGCCCCGGCCGGGATCGCGGAACGGGTGCCGCAAGATCGGTGCACTCGTCGAGTACCTCGTTGGCGCGCGCGACGGCTTCCCGGTACCGGGCGACGATGTCGGCGGCGCGGTCCGACCGTTCGACGGTGAACGTCGCCTGCCAGTCGGTGACGTCGTCCCCGAGAAAAATCCACCGTTCGACATAGGTCAGATGCTTCAGGAGGCCGAGCAGCGTGGTCCCCGACGGCACCGCCGATGTACGCGCCATCGGTTCCGGCGCGCCGTCGACCTTCGCAGCGATCGACGCCCGCAGATAGTCGAGAAACCCCCGCAATACCTCGGATTCGCTGTTGCCCGTCCGCGGCGGCGGACTGTCGTGCCTGCGGCGCTCGCTGGTATCCACCCTGCCCAGTATCTGCACGGCCGCGCCCGATGGCACGCGTCTTGCCGTTCCGGCAAGGCGCCGCTCAACCAGCCACAGCGGCGGGCCGCTCAACCAGCCACAGCGGCGGGCCGCTCAAGCAGCGACAGCGGCGGGCCGCTCAACCAGCCAGCGCTTGACGCGCGTACGCCCGCACATCGGCGTCGCTGTCCTCCAACGCGACGGTCAGCGCCTGACGCGCCCCCTCCGAATCCGCCCACCGGCTCAGGCTCAGCACCGCGGCCTTGCGGACATCGAGGTGCTGATCCTCGAGCGCCCGCGACAGGGTGGGTAGTGCCAACTCCGGCAAGGCCCCGGCCAGCGCCCGGGCCGCGCCCTGACGGATCTGCCAGGCCGACTCGGTGAAGGCCTTCTCGACGCTGACCACGTCGTCACCGGTGCAGCCGACCGCACCGAGGGAGGCCAGGGCGGCTGCCCGGACGAGCGGATCCGGGTCGTCGAGTGCCACCCGCACCGCATCGGCACCGGCCCGCAGGGTCGCCAGGCCGCCCACCGCGGCGATGCGCACCTCCCGGTTCTCGTCGGTCGTGGCTCCCGCGACGCCGGTGTGGTCGTCGACCGACACCAGGGCGCGCACCGCTTCGATCCGAACCCGGTGATCGATGTCGGTCGACGCGACCCGGTACGCCTCGGCGCCACCGACGCGCCGGGAACTCAGCAGGTAAACCGTCACGGCACGGACCACCGGGTCCGCGGACTCCAGTCGATCGGCGAAAGCGCCCGGATCCGGCAGGACCTCGACGAGTTCACGGACCGCGTCGGCGGTCTCGCGCCGCACCCCGGCGTCATCGTCTGCCAGCGCGGCCACCAACACGGGCTGGTACCCGTCGGGCAGATACTCGACGAGAGTGGCGACCGCGGTACGGCGCACACCGGCGTCCGCGTCGGTCAGGTAGCTGCTCAGTTCCTCCAGCGTGGGCTCCTCCAAGGCCAGCACCGCGGCGATCCGTGGCGACGGTGGCTGCCCGGAGTCGGTGGTCCGGACGCGGGACCGTTCGACAGCCGGGGCCCGGCCGCCGTGCAGGTGCGGCTGCTCGACCGTCGTCACCGGGTCCTGCGAGGTCAGATGGTCCAATTCGGGAACCGCGACGAAATACGGTGCCACCGGCCGCTTCACGAACTGCATGGTGCCGTCGTCGCCCTTGTAGAGGTTCAGGTGGTAACGCCACTGCTGGTCGTCCCGCTGGGGCAGATCTGCCCGCTCGTGGTAGAGACCCCAACGCGATTCGGTCCGGGTCAATGACGAACGCGCCGCCATCTCCGCGCAGTCGCGGATGAAGGACACCTCAGCAGCACGCATCAACTCGTGCGGCGTGCGGGCTCCGATCCCCTCGACCTCGGCCTCCATCCGCTCGAATGTCTGCACCGCGATCGAGAGCTTGGTGGCGGTCTTCGGCGGCGCCACATAGTCGTTGACGAACCGGCGCAGCTTGAACTCGACCTGCGGCTGCGGCGGACCGTCCGGGTGCCGCAGCGGACGGTAGATGAGCTCGTGAGCCTCGGCCACCTGATCGGCTGGAAGCTGCTCCGGCGCCGCCACTTCCGAGAGTGTCGAGGCCGCGTGCTCGCCGGCGAGGTCGCCGTAGACGAAGGCGCCGATCATGTAGTTGTGCGGCACGCACGCCAGGTCGCCGGCAGCGTACAGGCCGGGGACGGTAGTGCGCGCATGCTCGTCCACCCATACACCCGAGGCGGAATGGCCAGAGCACAAACCGATCTCGGAGATGTGCATCTCGATGTCGTGGGTGCGGTAGTCATGCCCGCGGTTGGCGTGGAACGTTCCGCGGGTGGGCCGTTCGGTAGTGTGCAGGATGTTCTCCAGCGTGGTCAGCGTCTCGTCGGGCAGATGGCTGACCTTGAGGTAGATCGGGCCACGGGCCGATTCGATCTCCTCTTTCACCTCGGCCATCATCTGGCCCGACCAGTAGTCGGAGTCGACGAAGCGCTCCCCCAGCGCATTGACCTGATAGCCGCCGAACGGGTTGGCCACATAGGCGCAGGCCGGGCCGTTGTAGTCCTTGATCAGTGGATTGACCTGGAAGCACTCGATTCCCGAGAGTTCGGCGCCGGCATGGTAGGCCATCGCGTATCCGTCACCGGCATTGGTCGGATTCTCGTAGGTGCCGTACAGATATCCCGAGGCCGGCAGTCCGAGACGGCCGCACGCTCCGGTGGACAGAATCACAGCCTTGGCCGCGACGGTGACGAATTCGCCTGTGCGGGTGTTGAATGCGACTGCGCCGACCGCTCTCCCCCCGTCAGTGAGCACGCGCACCGGCATGAACCGGTTCTCGATGCGGATCTTCTCCCGCATCGACCGTTGTCGCAGCACCCGGTACAGAGCCTTCTTGACGTCCTTGCCCTCGGGCATCGGCAGCACATAGGAGCCGGATCGGTGCACGCGGCGTACGGCGTACTCGCCGTGCTCGTCCTTCTCGAACTTGACGCCGTACCGCTCAAGCCGCTGCACCATGGCGAATCCGCGAGTAGCGGTCTGATATACGGTGCGCTGGTTGACGATTCCGTCGTTGGCCCGGGTGATCTCGGCGACATAGTCCTCGGGCTCGGCCTTGCCGGGGATGACGGCGTTGTTGACGCCGTCCATCCCCATGGCCAATGCACCCGAGTGCCGCACGTGCGCCTTCTCCAACAGCAGCACCTGGGCACCGTTCTCGGCCGCGGTCAAAGCAGCCATGGTGCCGGCGGTGCCCCCGCCGATCACCAGTACATCGCAGTCGATCCGGATCGCGTTTTCGACGTCGGGAATCTCGGTCAATTCGGTCAAGGTTGCTCCAAGGCGGCAATGATCTCGGCGCGTAGCGCGGATCGTTCGGGATGGTCGGTTCGGGGCTGGCCCACCTCGATGAGGGCGCGCAACGGCTGCCCGGCACGACCGAGCACAGCGACCCGGTCACCGAGGATCAGTGCCTCGTCGACGTCGTGAGTGACGAACACGATCGTCGTCGGGTGCGCTTTCCAGGTGTCGATCAGCAACCGCTGCATGGCTGCCCGGGTCTGGGTGTCCAGCGCGGCAAATGGCTCGTCCATCATCACCGCGCGGGGTGCGCCCGCCAGGCCTCGGGCGAGCTGGACCCGCTGCCGCATTCCGCCGGAGAGGTTCTTCGGCAGGAAATCGGCGAACCCGGACAGGCCGACTTCGGCGATCCAGCGATCGGCCCGCTCGCGACGGTTGGCTTTCGGCTCACCCCGCAACTGCAGGGCGAGTTCGATGTTGGACCGCACCGTGCGCCACGGCAGCAGGGCGCTGTCCTGGAACACCATGCCGCGGTCACGGGAGGTGGTGGTGACCGGTTCGCCGTCGGCCAGCACCCGGCCGCCGTCGGGCCGCAGCAGCCCGGTGAGCGCACGCAGCACCGTGGACTTACCGCATCCCGAGGGGCCGGTCAGCACCAGGATCTCGCCGGGCTTTACCGTGAGGCTCAGATTCTCGATTACCGGGGAACCCGTGTAGGACAACGTGATTCCGTCGAGCTCCAGCTGCAGTCCCGTGCCGGCAAGGGTTGTGGTCATCGCACGCTCTCCTCACCGCGTGGCAGCCAACGGGTGGCCCGACGGCCGATCAGCTCGACCGCGGCGGCGGTCAGGAAGCCGAGCACACCGATCGTGATGATGCCGACGAAAACGTCGGGGTAGTTCAGCACCGTGTAGGCCTGCCAGGTGCGGTAGCCCACACCCAGGCGGCCCGAGATCATCTCGGCCGAGATCACACAGATCCAGGCCACGCCCATGCCGACCGAGAGCCCGCCGAACAGTCCCGGCAGGATGCCGGGCAGCACCACCTGGCGGAGGACGTCGAGCCGACCACCCCCCAGCGTGCGGACCGAGTCCTCCCAGATGGTTGGAAGCGCACGCACCGCATGCCGGACGCTGACCATGATCGGGAAGTAGGCCGCGAGGAACGTGATGAAGACGATCCCCGCCTCGTCGCTGGGAAACAACAGGATGGCCACGGGCACAATGGCGATCGCCGGGATCGGCCGGGCCAGCTCCGTGAGCGGACCGAAGATGTCGGCGAACAAGGCAGTGCGCCCCAGCAGGATTCCGGTGATCACCCCGACCACCGCGGCGATTCCGAATCCGGTGAGGATCCGGATCAGCGACTGGCCGAGGTCCAGCCAGTACTCCGGAGTGCCGAACCGGTTCACCAGGGCGGCGGTGATTTCGGTGACCGTGGGCAGCGTGTCGAACCGTAGCCCGAACCGCACGTCGTTGGCCGTCAACAGCTGCCACAGCACGATGGCGCTCACCACCGACGTCAGGCGGATCAGGCGATGCCGCCAGACTGAGGGCGTGCGGCGGGCGCTTCGGGCTTCCGGCGCGGCCGGCGGGTCGCTGACCGCGGCCGGAGCGGCATCGGTGGTGGTCACACCGCACCTGCCAACGCTTGCCGGTAATCGACGATGGCCGTGCCGGGATGCGCTGCGGTATAACGTTCGGCGCCTGCCTGGGTACCGAACGGCAGGTATCCTTCGGCGCCCGACTCCGGCAGGCGCACCCACACCGCCTTGTCGGCGAACCATCGCGTACCGAGTTCGGCGTCAGAGATGTAGGCGGCGCGGACTTTCTTGCCCTCACCCTCTGCCTGCCGAATCGCCTTGAGCAGGCAGACCGGCGTCGCGGCCGCGGTGGTGGCATCAGACCCGTCGAGCCACAGTTCGCCTGCGGTGGCGGGATTGTCGACAGCGGTGTGGCACACCGGGTCGGTGCCGCTCAACGCCGAGGGGTTGACGTTCGACCCCAGCGCCTTGTCGTAGTCCTGACCACGCGTCGCGAACGCCGCCCGCAACGGTGCATCCTGCACGAAACCGGTCACGTCGAGGTCGGCGAAGTTGTCGATCGACTTCAGGTAGGGCACATCGCCTTTGAGTGCGTCGACCAGCGACGGCTTGAGTGTGGTGTCGAACGAGGTTCCGCCCGGCCCGTTGTACAGGTAGACGACCTCCTGCGGCAGCCCACTGCCCTCGGCCACGAGGCGGGCCGCCTCCAACGGCTTGGTGTTGAGGAAGTCTGTGGCATCCAGTTGTGCCTGCAGGAACGCGTCGAGCACTTCGGGATGGTCGGCCGCGTACGCCCGGCGCACCACCACTCCGTGCAGGGTCGGGTAGTTCAACTCGGCTCCGTCGTAGAGCAGTTTGGCCTTGCCCTGTTGGACCAACAGCCCGGGCCAGGCGACGAACTGTGAGAGTGCCTGAACCTGACCCGATTCCAGCGAGGAGGCGCCGACCTGCGGCTGCTGGTTGAGCACCTCCACACCGGTCTTGGCGTCGACGCCGGCCTTGCCGAGCGCCTGCACCAACATGCCGTGGCCGGCGGATCCGACGCTGGCCGAGACCTTCTTGCCGGCCAGATCGGTCAACGACTTTGCCGGTGAATCCGGCGCCACCACAACCATGTTCAGCGCACCCTTCGGGTTGTACCCGGTGACCGAGACGATCTCGGTCTTGGCGCGTTCGTTGGCCTGCGTCTTGGACCCGTTGATGAGCATCGGGTAGTCACCCATGGACCCGATGTCGATCTTCTCGGCGACCATCTGCGCGGTGATCGGCGCTCCGGTGTCGTAGTCCTGCCACGTCACGTTGTACTTGGTGCCGGTGCGGGTGGTGATGTCGGCCAAGCGGCGCTCCAGGTATCCCTGGGCGCGCAACAACGTTCCGGCGGTCACCGTGTTGATGGTCTTGGACTGGTAGCCGACGACGACGTCGACGGTATCGGCCGATTTCGTCGCCGAGTCCAGGGAGCAACCAGCGGTCGCGAGCGTGAGACCGGCGGTGAGGGCGATCAGGGCTGTTTTCACATCGGGTCCTCTAGCGGATGAGATAGGGCATGTTGACGGTGACGGCGCCGGTGGGACAGCGAGCCGCGCAGGGCCCGCAGTACCAGCACTCGTCGACGTGCATGAAGGCCTTACCGTTCTCGGGATTGATGGCCAGCGAATCCAGCGGACACACGTCGACGCACAGTGTGCAGCCCTCGATACACAGGGATTCGTCGATGGTCACCGGGACATCGGCTCGCTGATTGACCAGTGTCATGCGTCTCTCCTAACAAGGTTGCCTCGCATGGTGATTCGGTCACCACGCATCCTGATGTACTCCAGGTCGACGGGCGTGCCGTCATCCAGACTGGTCAGCCGTTCCGACATCAACAGGGCTGATCCGGCGGGCACCTGCAACATCGCGGCCGTGTGCGCGTCAGCCGAAACCGCTTCCAGGGCAAGGCTTGCCCCGCCCAGCCGGCGCCTGCTGACCCGTTCGATGAGCGCGAAGATGTCGTTGCTCTCCAGCGGATGGTCGATCACCTGCTCACCGATCTCAGGAGCCAGGTAGGTCAGATCCAGCGACACCGGCAGATCGGCGAGGTAGCGCAGGCGCTCGATGAACACGACCTGCGCACCGGGCTCGAGCGCCAGCTTGCGGGCCACCGCAGGCGGGGCCGACAGCCGCTGAACGGCCCTCACTTCGTTGCGGACGTCGCCGTAGTCCTTGAACGTTTCCTTCAGCCCCACCAACGCGTCGAGGCCGTGGTCGTATTTTCTGGCCGCCACGTGCGTGCCGACCTTGGTGCCGCGGTCGATCAGACCTTCGTTCTTGAGGACGGCCAGGGCTTCACGGATGGTGTTGCGGGAAACGAAGAACTCGGCAGCCAAGTCCGCCTCGGACGGCAGCGCCCGGTCGTAGGTGCCTTCGTAGATCTGGTGGCGCAGAACGTCGGCCACCTGGCGGGCTTGATCAGCACGCGCACGACGACTCGGCAGCGATATGGGATGGGCTTCGGGCTGCGACGACACGCACTCACGGTAAGCGGCGATTTCAGGGTGTCGCAGTGCGGCGAATCTGCCGTTTACGCAGGTTAACTGATTGCGCCGCTTGCCGACGTTCGGTACCTGGCGAAACTGCCGTCGCGGCTCTCATTGCGCCACCTCGGCCGTGCGGAGAATTTACAAATCGCGATGATCGAAACGTCGTTTGGGCAGGCTCGGGGCCGCCGGCGGGCCGGCTCAAAAAACTTTGGCCACTTTGGCCACATCGGTCCCAAACAGCGAATTCTTGTCGGTCAATCGAACTAGTGTTCGATACATGAAGGTCGGGTTGGCGCAGAACCGGGGCGCGGCACAGACCGCGTTGGCCGACCACCTGGCCGCGACCACGACGCTCCTCGATGTCGATTTCACCGGGTTCGACACTGCGGAGTTACTGGCTATCCAGTCCGAGCGCGAGCGGCAGGCCCGCGCGCAGGCGACGGTCGATCACCGCATCCAGTCGGCGCTGACGGCTCGGACCAGTCCACGCGAGATCGGCGGAAAGTCATGGACTGACGTCCTTGCCACCCGGATGCGGATCAGCCGCAAGGAAGCCTCGCGCCGAGTGGCCGCGGCCGCAGATCTCGGGCCCCGATATGGCCTCACCGGCGAGGTGTTGGAGCCCACGCTGCCTGCATGCGCGGAGGCGCTTCGGTCAGGGTCGATCAACACCGAACACATCACGATCATCCGCCACACGGTGGCGGAAGCGGAAAAGTACGTCGGCCCAACCGAACTCGCCTCCATCGAGTCGGACCTGGTGGCCGCGGCGACCCGCGACACTCCCGAAACCCTCAAGGCCGCTGCCGACAAACTTCTGTACCTGCTGAACCAGGACGGCGATAGTCCCGATGTCGCAGCACACCTGCGTGGGCTGCGTATCGGCAAACAAGATGCCGACGGACTGGTGCACGTGCAGGGCTGGCTGGACCCCGAGACTGCGTCGTATCTGACCACCGTCACCGGCGTGTGGGGCGCACCGGGCATCAACAACCCCAATGACCCACAACCGGTCCACAACCCGACACCCAACCCACTGGACATTCCAGATGCCCCCGATGCCGAGGCCGCTGACGTTGAAGCCGAGCCCGAAGCGGCTGCCGCCGGCACCACCGCCACATCGCCAGACCAGCATGCTCAGCAAGAGCAGCAGGCCGCCGCCGACCGCGACACGCGAACCCAGGCGCAACGCAACCATGACGCACTCAAAGCCGCGCTGCGCGAACTACTGATGTCCAAACGGCTGGGCCAGCACGGTGGCCTCCCGGTCACCGTGGTCGTCTCCACCACCCTGGCCGAACTGGAAGCCGGAGCCGGCATCGCCGTCACCGGGGCGGGCATCCGGATGCCGATGACAGACCTCCTCCGGCTGGCATCGCACAGCTACCACTACCTCGTCGTCTACGACCACCACACCGCCGAACCGCTCTACATGGCCCGCACCAAACGATTGGCCACGAAAGCGCAGCGGCTCCTGCTCTACAACCGAGACCGCGGATGTACCCGCCCAGGTTGCACCGCACCGGCAGACTACTGCGAGGCGCACCATGCCAAAGCCGACTGGCGACACGGCGGACGCACCGACGCCCCCGCCCTCGCCCTGAGCTGCGGTCCTGACAACCGCCTCGTCGGACTGGGCTGGACCACCAGCGTCGACCCCGACACCGGCCGCATCCACTGGCATCCACCGCCGCTGATGGACACCGGCCAAGACACCCTCAACCACCACTTCCACCCCGAAGAACTATTGATACCCCCGGACGAAGCCGCTGACGGGTAGAACCGGCCCGCTTATCGCAACCACGCTGACGCACAAAGTGATTGAGTCCGCGGCTCGTCCCTCGCCGCTAGATCGTCGTCCGGCTGGGCCTGACTTGCCGCACTCCTCAGCGCAGCTCGTCCCTCGCCGCTAGATCGTCGTCCGGCTGGGCCTGACTTGCCGCACTCCTCAGCGCAGCTCGTCCCTCGCCGCTAGATCGTCGTCCGGCTGACTGTCACCGGGATTCCGTTGAGCGCACCATTGCCGGACGGCTCGTCGATGAAGTCCGGCAACGACAGGATGTTGGTGTTCACCCCGGGTGCGGCGTTGGCGACGCCGAGTCGGGTACCGGGCTGGCCGTGTCCCCAGCCGTGCGGCATGGACACCACACCGGGTTTGATCGTGTCGGTCACCTCCACGGGCACCACGATCTTGCCTGCGGTCGACGCCACTTCTGCGGCGTCGCCGTCAGAGATACCGCGCTCGGCGGCATCGCGGCTGTGTATCAGCAGGGTGCACCGGTCTCGGCCCTTCATCAGCGAGCCGACGTTGTGCAACCAGGAGTTGTTGGAGCGCAGATGTCGCCGGCTGACCAGCACCAGATCGTCGGAGGCGCGATCCAGTCGCTCGGCCAACCGGGGCAGGTCGTCGAGCAGGTATTGCGGTGCAATCCGGATCTTCTTGTCAGAGGTGCCGAGCACCTCGGGCACCCGGGGCACCATCGGGCCGAAGTTGATTCCGTCCGGATGGGACTTGAGCTTCTCCAATGTCAGGCCGTCCGGGTTCTCGCCGTACCGGTCGCCGAACGCGGCGGTCCGCAGCGTCAGATCGAGCATGCGTTCCGGCCCGCCGTGGTCGTAATGCTTACGGATCTCGGCGCCGTCGAGCCCCTGGGTGAAGCACAGGTAGTCGAACCAACCGTCGTCGAGCGCGGCGACGTCGACGTCCTCGGCCGCAGTGCCGGTGCACAACCCGGTCAGCCGGATCAGGATCTCCCATTCCTCGGGAGCATCTGGGTCTTCGCGATGGAACACGGGCGGCGAGTAGCGCGCGAAGCTGTTGATCGCCGCTCCCAGCAGCAGATCGGCGGAATGGGGCTGCTCCAGCGCCGAGGCACCGGGCAGGATCACATCGGCGTGCTTGGTGGTCTCGTTGAGCCACAGATCCACCGAGATCATCGCGTCGAGCTGCGGCAGCGCCTCGTCGAGCTTGTCGCCGCCCGGAGTGGACAGCACCGGGTTTCCGGCGACCGTGATCAGCGCCTTGAGTTGCCCCTCGCCGGGAGTGACGATCTCTTCGAGCATGCACGACACCGGGACCTGGCCCATCACCTCTTTGGCTCCACGCACACGAGTGCGGTAGCGGCCGAAGTTCGGTGCCCCGTCCTCCAGGCCCGGGATCGGCTGACTGGTGACGGTCCAGGCGGTCGGGGTGGCGAACATGGAGCCGCCGGGAGTGTCGAAGTGGCCGGTGACGATGTTGACCACATCCACCAGCCAGCTGGCCAGGCTGCCGAACTCCTGGTTGCAGGTACCGATCCGGCCGTAGACCACTGCGCGCGGTGTGCCCGCCAGTTCACGGGCCAGACCTCGAATCCGCTCTGCATCGATACCTGTTGCGGCAGAGACTTTTTCGGGTGACCATTCGGCCACCACCTGTTGCAGCGTCGACACCCCGTCGAGGTGGCGCTCCAGGTCGCCGAGGTTGACCAGGTCTTCGTCGAACACGGTGTGGACGATCCCGAGCAGCAGTGCCGCATCGGTGCCGGGCGTGATCGGCAGCCACTCGTCGGCCTTGGCGGCGGTGGCGGTGCGCACCGGGTCGATGACGATCACCTTGCCGCGCTTGCGGATACCGCCGATGATGCCCATCACGTCAGGCGCGGCCAGCAACGAACCCTGTGACGCCGCGGGATTGGCGCCCATCACCACCAGCAGATCGGTGCGCTGGATGTCGGGGGTCGGGAATGCCCACCAACTGCCGTACATCAGGTGCGACGAAAGATTCTTCGGCCACTGGTCGATGGTCCCGGGCGAGTAGGTGATCGGCATCCCGGACAGGCCGAGCAGGACAGCCGAATAGCGCGACAGTGAGAACGAGTGTGCCAGTGGGTTGCCGGTGTATGCCGCGACCGCGCCGATGCCGTACTTCTCGATGACGGGCGCGAGCAGTTCGGTGCAGCGGCGGAACGCGGTGTCCCAGTCGACCTCGTGCCACTGGCCGTCGATCTTGATCATGGGCCGGCGGATCCGGTCCGGGTCGTCGTGCAGCGCGGCCAGCGACGCGCCTTTCGGGCAGATGTGCCCCGCGCTCCACTCGTCGGACTTGTTGGGCCGGACGCTCGCCACCAAACCGGCGGAGACCTGAATCTCCAAGCCGCACATTGCCTCACACAGCGGGCAGGCGTGGAGATGCAGGCCGTCCTCGCCGATATCCGCGATACTTCCCGGCTCATGTCCCATCAGCGGCCTCCGATGTTGTTACGTGTGACCACACACGTAACAACATCGTGGCACCGAACGACCCCGGTATCCCGTTGTTCGGGACAGCTACTACTGCTCGGGGCGATCCTGAGCCGCGCCCTGCACGGCCGCGGCGGCAGCGCGGATCTGCGGGGTCACCAGCATCACCTGGCCCAGAACGCCATTGACGAAGCCGGGTGACTCATCGGTGGACAGCTCTTTGGCGAGCTCGACGGCTTCGTCGACGGCCACCGGCTCGGGAACGTCCTCGGCATGCAGCAGCTCCCAGACGGCCACCCGCAGGATGGCCCGGTCCACGGCGGGAAGTCGCTCCAACGTCCATCCCTGCAGATGCGCCGAGATGAGATCGTCGATGTGGGCGGAGTGCTCGGTGACGCCGCGCGCCACCGACACCGTGTAGGGGTTGAGCGGGGTGACGTCGGGCTGATCCTCGGCCAGCGCGGCACGGCCGTCGGCCACCGCCTCCGGCGTCAGACCGCGGGCCTCGGCCTCGAACAGCAGGTCGACGGCGCGCTTGCGGGCCTGGTGACGGCCCCGGTCGCCACGGCGATCAGGCATGCTCAGCCATTCACGCGGCCGAGGTAGCTGCCGTCGCGGGTGTCGACCTTCAGCTTGTCGCCGGTGTTGATGAACAACGGAACCTGGATCTCGGCACCGGTCTCCATGGTGGCGGGCTTGGTGCCGGCGCTCGAGCGGTCACCCTGCAGGCCCGGCTCGGTGTGAGACACCTCGAGCTCGACGGACACCGGCAGTTCCAGGTACAGCGGAACACCGTCGTGGAAGGCGATCTGCACCGGCAGACTCTCCAGCAGGAAGTCGGCCAACCGGCCGACCAGCGCCTCGGACAGCGGATGCTGGTTGAAGTCTTCGGAATCCATGAAGACGAAGTCGCTGCCGTCGCGGTACAGGTAGGTGGCGTCGCGCCGGTCCACGGTGGCCGTCTCCACCTTCACGCCGGCGTTGTAGGTCTTGTCGACGACCTTGCCGGACACCACGTTCTTCAGCTTCGTCCGCACGAAGGCCGGACCCTTGCCCGGTTTGACGTGCTGGAATTCGACGATCTGCCACAGCTGTCCGTCGATCTGCAGGACGAGCCCGTTCTTGAAGTCGGCAGTCGATGCCATGAGGGTGTAGCTCCTAAGCTTTTGTCACAAAATGGCCAGTTCCTTGGGGAACCGGGTAAGCAGGTCGGGTGCCGACTCTCCGACGACCAGGGTGTCCTCGATCCGGACACCGCCGCGATCGGGCAAGTAGACACCAGGCTCAACGGTGACCGCAGAGCCAGCAAGCAGTGTACCGGCGGCAGCGGCATTGATTCCCGGCGCTTCGTGGATCTGCAGCCCGACACCGTGTCCGAGTCCGTGGCCGAAGTTGTCGCCGTACCCGGCATCGGCGATGACCTGGCGTGATGCGGCGTCCACCGCGCTCAGCGACACTCCGGGGGCCAACGCGTCGCACCCCGCCTGCTGCGCGGTGGCCACCAGCCCATAGATGTCGCGCTGCCAGTCGGCCGCCGGGCCCAGCACGAACGTGCGCGTCATATCGGAGTGGTAGCCGGCGACGAGCGCACCGAAATCGATCTTCACGAAGTCACCCGCGGCCAGCACCGCATCCGTGGGCCGGTGGTGCGGGATGGCGGAATTCGCGCCCACCGCCACGATCGTCTCGAACGACGGGCCATCGGCGCCGTGATCGAGCATCAGGGCCTCCAGCTCGTTTCGAACCTCGCGCTCGGTGCGGCCGGGACGCAGGCCACCACGCTCAAGCAGGTCCATCAGCGCCGCGTCGGCGGCCTCGCAGGCCAACCGCAGCATCGCGATCTCCCCCGCGTCCTTGACCTCACGCAGCGCCTCGACCGTGCCCGCCGCGCGGATCCACTCGACCGTGTCGCCGGCAGCCTTCTTCAGCGCCGCATAGGCGTCCACGGTCACCACATGGCTCTCGAAACCCAACCGCAGGGCACCGGCGCGGGCGGCGCGCCCGGCCAGATGCGACCCGCATGCCCGCTCGATGACCACTTCGGCGTCCGGAGACTGCTGCGCGGCCTGCGTGCGGTAGCGCCCATCGGTGGCCAGCACCGGCACGACATCCTCGGCGAGGATCAGCAGGGCCGCGTTCGACCCGGTGAATCCGGACAGATAACGCACGTTGACCAGGTCAGTTACCAACATCGCGTCCAGACCCCGCTCGGCCAGTCGACGCCGCAGTCGGTCCCTGCGCTGGGAAATAGTCACGGTCTGTGACGCTACTCGCTACAGTGTGCCCCCATGAGCAAGTGGTTACTGCGCGGAGTGGTGTTCGCAACAGCGATGGTCATCGTGCGCTTACTGCAAGGAGCACTGATCAACGCCTCGCCGGGTAATGCCACCTGGTTCAGCCTGGGCCTGGTCACGTTGTTCGGAATCGGCGTGCTGATCTGGGGCCTTCTCGACGGCCAGAGCGACGCGCGCGCCAATCCGGATCCGGATCGTCGTGCCGACATGGCGATGACCTGGCTGATCGCCGGCCTGTTCGCCGGCGTCGTCAGCGGCGCCGTGGCGTGGTTCATCGGGCTCTTCTACAAGAGCCTCTACACCGACGCGCTGCTCAACGAGGTGACCACGTTCGCGGCGTTCACCGCCCTGCTGACGTTCCTGCTCGGCGTGGCAGGCGTGACGGTGGGCCGCTGGCTGGTGGACCGCAAGGCTCCCCCGCAGCCCCGCCAACGTCACCACGGCCTGGCCGCAGAAGACCGCGCCGACACCGATGTGTTCGCCGCCGTGAGCGCCAACGGCGCCACCGAGAGCACCGACGACACCACCCAGGCCATCGAGTACCCCGAGCAGCCCAAGCAGTAGCCGGTCCGCTGCCCACAAGGGCAGAACGAGAATTCAGTCGCGAGTGGCGCGGGCGATCAGGCCCGCGCCACTTCTGCGTATGCGGCCGCCAACAGTGACGGATCCGGGCCTTCCAGCCGGCCCGGCTTGGCGAGCCCGTCGAGCACGACGAACCGCAGCACTCCCGAGCGGTTCTTCTTGTCGCCCGCCATGTAGTCCATCAGCTGGGGCAGGGCGTCGCCGTCGTAGTTGACAGGCAAACCGAGTGCACTCAGCACCGAGCGGTGCCGCTCGGCGGTCTTGTCGTCGAGACGGCCGGCCAACCGGCCCAATTCGGCCGCGAACACCAATCCGACCGACACGGCGGCGCCGTGGCGCCACTTGTACCGCTCGCGGCGCTCGATGGCGTGTGCGAGGGTATGGCCGTAGTTGAGGATCTCGCGCAACTGCGATTCGCGCTCGTCCGCAGCAACCACCTCGGCCTTGACCGTGATGGCCCGACGGATCAGTTCGGGCAGGACGGTTCCGGAGGGATCCAGGGCCGCTTCCGGATCGGCCTCGATCAGATCGAGGATCACCGGGTCGGCGATGAAACCGGCCTTCACGATCTCCGCCATACCGGCGATGATCTCGTTGCGCGGCAAGGTCTCCAGCGTTGCGAGGTCCACGAGGACCGCTGCCGGCTGATGGAACGCACCGACGAGGTTCTTGCCGGCGTCGGTGTTGATCCCGGTCTTGCCACCCACCGCCGCGTCGACCATGCCGAGCAGCGTGGTGGGTACGTGCACGATGTCGACACCGCGCAGCCAGGTGGCCGCAGCAAAGCCCGCGACGTCGGTGGCCGCTCCCCCACCGAGGCTGACGACGGCGTCCTTGCGGCCAATACCGATGCGCCCCAGCACTTCCCAGATGTAGCCGACGACGGGCAGCTCCTTGCCCGCCTCGGCATCCGGAATCTCGATGCGGTGGGCATCAATTCCCTTGTCTGCCAGGTGTTGCCGGACAGCTTCGGCGGTCTGGGTCAGCACGGGCTGGTGCAGGATCGCCACCTTGTGACGGCCCTCGAGCGTGTTTCCCAACTCGCCGAGCAAGCCGGTTCCGATGATGACCGGGTAGGGCCGGTCCACCAGTACCTCGACGATTACCGGGTCAGTCATCATGTCGCTCCGCGTTGCGAGCGGCCAGGGCCGCGGGGGTGGGTATGGCTGCAGATTCAGTATTGGAAGAAGTGGACGGGGTCTTACCGCCCGTGGCCTCGGAACCCGACGAGGACTGCGAGGAAGCCGCACCACGCCGCCACGGCGGCCGACGCCGGCGCCGCTTGGTGGTCCGTGCCGAGGGTTGGGACTGTTTCTGGGGCTGCGGGTTTTCCAGTCGCGTGACAATGGTGCGCACGACCGCGCCGGGATTGCGACGGTTGGTGTTGATCCGCATGGTCGCGACGCGACGGTAGAGCGGCACCCGCTCGGACATCAGGGCGCGGTACTTCTCGGCCCGGTCGGGCCCGGCCAGCAGGGGACGGACGGTGGAACCACCGGTTCGGCGGACCCCCTCGGCGGCGCTGATCTCTAGGTACACGACGGTGTGCCCGGCAAGGGCCGCTCGCACTCCCGCGGTGGTCACGGCGCCGCCGCCCAGAGACAGCACACCGTCGTGGGTGGCCAGCGCCGAGCGGATGACCTCTTCCTCGATGCGGCGAAACTCTGCCTCGCCGTCGGTGGCGAAGATGTCGGCGATCGTGCGGCCGGTGGTCTCCTCGATTGCGGCGTCGGTGTCGAGCATCGTGAGGTTCAGCGCCTTGGCCAGCCGGCGGCCGATCGTCGACTTGCCCGAACCTGGCAGGCCGATCAGTACCGCCTTGGGGGCCATCAGCCCAGGGCCTGCGCCGCCGGCTCGCGCTCGGCGACGGCCCGCAGGTAGGCGTCGATGTTGGCGCGGGTCTCGGTCAGCGAGTCCCCACCGAACTTCTCCAGCACGGCGCGGGCCACCACCAGCGCGACCATGGTCTCCACCACCACACCGGCGGCCGGTACCGCGCACACGTCGGAACGCTGGTGGATGGCGACGGCCTCTTCACCGGTGGCCATGTCGACGGTGGCCAGTGCCCGCGGGACGGTCGAGATCGGCTTCATCGCGGCGCGGACCCGCAGCGCCTGGCCGTTGGTCATGCCGCCTTCCAGACCTCCGGCCCGGTTGGTCGAGCGCAAGACCCCGTCGGGGCCGGGGTACATCTCGTCGTGGGCAACGCTGCCTCGCCGGCGCGCGGTCTCGAAGCCGTCGCCGATCTCCACGCCCTTGATCGCCTGGATGCCCATGACTGCGGCGGCCAGTTGGCTGTCGAGTCGGTTGTCACCACTGGTGAACGAGCCCAACCCGATCGGCAGACCCGCGACGACGACCTCGACGACGCCGCCGAGGGTGTCACCGTCCTTCTTGGCGTCCTCGATCTCGGCGATCATCGCGGCCTCGGCGTCCTTGTCGAAGGCCCGGACCGGGCTGTCGTCGATCGCCTCCAGGTCGGAGAACTGCGGCGGAGGTCCGTCGTAGGGCTTTGACGCGCCGATGGAGATGACGTGCGAGACGACCTCCACGCCGAGCGCAGCTCGCAGGAAGGCACGGGCCACGGTGCCGGCCGCCACGCGCGCCGCAGTCTCGCGGGCGCTGGCGCGTTCCAGCACGGGGCGGGCATCGTCGAAGCCGTACTTGAGCATGCCCGCGTAGTCGGCATGGCCCGGTCGCGGACGGGTCAGCGGGGCATTGCGCGCTGCACCTTCTGCGGCAAGCTCGGCTTCATCGACCGGGTCCGGAGACATCACCATCTCCCACTTGGGCCATTCGGTGTTGCCGATCTCGATGGCGATCGGCCCGCCCAGGGTGGTGCCGTGACGCACCCCGGCCAGCATGGTGACCTGATCCTTTTCGAACTTCATCCGGGCGCCCCGGCCGTAGCCGAGTCGACGACGCTTGAGCTGCGCCCCGATCTCCTCTGAGGTGATGGGCACGCCGGCAACCATCCCTTCGAGCATGGCCACCAGGGCGCGGCCGTGGGATTCACCAGCTGTGGTCCATCGCAACACGGCTGTCATTCTCCCACGTCGGGGTTTGCCTCCCGAAATCCGTGGTCACTCGTGACACGACCTACCGCTGTTGCGGCTGCTGCGATCCGTTTTGGTGCCGGCCGTACTGGTACCACCACTGTGCGTAGGCCTGCGCCTGTTCGACTTCCTTGCGCAGGGTGGACCGCGCACCCGCGTTGCTCAGCAACGAGAGCCAGTTCATGAACAGGATCGACAGGAAGCTCCACCAACCCAGGACGAGATTGTGCCGCTGGGCGCTGGTCAACGCGGCCTCGCACTGTTCGGCGGTTCCGGTCACCACGCGGGTCTGGTTGAACCACAAGACCAGCAGACCGGTGTGCCGAGTCGTCTCCACTCGGAACACCGGGACCGTGGGCGGCGGCGGATACTGCGGCGCGGCCTGCTGCCAGTGTGGTTGTGACACGCGAACCCCCCGGGACGACTGATTAGCGGTGATGAGCGTAACCACGAAATTCTCGGGTCATTCGCACCAATTCGGCCGTCGGCTACACCAGCACCAGAGCGACCGCGACGGCACTGGCCGCGCACATCGACGGTCCGTGCGGCACGGTGCGGATACCACGCATGGCTGCCCCGAGGGCCAGGCCCGCGGTGAGCAGGGGTGCGGCCAGCGCGGCGAGCAGCCACACATCGATACCAAACGCACCGGTCATCGCCCCCAGCCCGATGGCGAGTTTGACGTCTCCCCCGCCCAGCGACCGGGGCGCCACCAGGTGCATCACCAGATACAGCACAGACAACGTCAGCGCCCCGGCCAGCGCGGCGCCACCGCGCCCAGCCACCGCCGCCACAACCGTGATCAGTACCGCGCCCGGCAGTGTCAGCCAATTCGGCAGCCGGCGTTCCCGGACGTCGTAGCCGCTCAGTGCAAGGAGCCAAACCACCACGACGGCGGCTATCCCTACCCCCATCAGTCGAGGCTAAGCGCGGCCGCCGGCCCGCCAACGCGCTTCTTTTGCGGGTCAGCCCGCGCGCAGCGCGGCCCCCACCGCACCCGCCGTTTGAGCGAAGCTGTCGAAATCGACGTCTGACCCCAACGGCTGGAGCACCACGGTCTGGGCGGCGTAACCGGCGATACCGGCGACGATCTGGTCGACGGATCCGGCGACGCCGTATCCGGCTGCCAGACCACGCTTGGCGGCCTCCTCGTCGAGACGTCGCCGTCCGTCCGCACCCGGAACACACGCCAGGTACTGCACAGCCGCGAATTCCGTCGCACTGTCCCGCTCGGCCAGCCCGGCAGCGACATGACCGAGCGATTCACCCGCAGAGTCCGGCGTGTTGGTGCTGTCGATGATCACACCGTCGGCGATCTCGCCGGCGAGCCGCAGCGTCTTCGGCCCGGTACCGCCGATGAGCAACGGAACGCGTTGAGGCGGAACCCAATCCAGTTGCACATCATCGAGATGCACGAAGCGGCCGTCGGTACTGACCGATTGGCCGGCGAGCAGTCGCCTGAGCGCAGCGTGGTATTCGCGCAAGAGCGTGAGCGGTGACGGCACCGCGGCCCCGGCCTGGCGCATCCAGGCCTGCACGCCGTGACCGATACCCACCCGGACGCGGCCGGGGTAGATCGTGGCCAGTATCGCGAGCTCCATCGCGGTGGACACCACGTTGCGCAACGGTGCCGGGAGCACACCGATACCCACGGTCAGCGTGTCGCTGCAGGCGAGCGCAACCGCGGCCTGCGCGATGCCGCCCTGCATGAAACAGTCTTCCCACAGCCAGAGTTCGTCGATACCGGCTCGTTGTGCGGCCGCCGCGGTGCGGGGCAGGCTCGCGGGTGAGCGGTCGGGGCGGAACACCACACCGACACGGGGCGGTTGGCCAGTCTGGATCATGTTCGCCACCCTACGAGCGAGGGCTCAGCCCAGTGCGGCGCGCATCGCCTCTTTAGGGGCGGGCATCCCGGTGAACTGTTCCACCTGAGCGAAGGCCTGGTTCAGCAGCATCTGCAGCCCGTTGATCGCCACGCCGCCCGCGGCCTCGACAGCTTTGGCCAGTGGCGTGGGCCACGGATCGTAGATCGCGTCGAGTACGCGCGGCACCCGAGCCAGCTTGTCTGCGTAGGCCGCTGCCGCGTCGGCCGGAATGGTGCTGACTGCCGAGTCCGCGCCGGCCACCGCATCGGTCAGAGCTGCACCGCCGATGTCACACCAACTACTGTGCGCCCCACAGCGACCGGCCAGATCGACCAGCCTCGAGGCCTTACCCTCGTCGCGCGCCACGATGGTGATCTGCTGCACGCCGAGTTCGGCCAGGGCGACCACTGCGGCCGGGGCAGTGCCACCGGATCCGATGACCAACGCCGAGTCGCCGGCCGTGCCGAGCGCTCCGGTGACCCCGTCGACATCGGTGTTGTCGGCTCGCCAGCCACCGGTCGGCATCCGGACCAGGGTGTTGGCCGAGCCCACCAGCTGGGCGCGGTCGGTGCGTTGATCGGCGAATTCCAGGGCAGCGAACTTGCCGGGCATGGTGACCGACAGCCCGACCCATTCCGGGCCGAGCGCGCCGACGAGGCCCGGCAGTTGTTCCGCGGTGCACTCGATGCGCTCGTACGTCCACGACGTCAGCCCCAGCGCCCGGTAGGCAGCGAGGTGCAGCTGCGGCGAGCGTGAGTGCGTGATCGGCGACCCCAGAACGGCCGCGCGCCGGCCTCCGCTGTCTGACCTACCTGGCACTGTCGAGGACACCGTTGTGCTGCGCCTGTTCGATGTTCGCCAGATGCTGGTCGTAGTCACGGGTGAACAGCGTGGTGCCCTGCAGGTCGATGGTCACGAAGTACAACCAGTCCCCTGCCGCCGGATGCTCGGCCGCGGCCAGTGCGTCAGTGCCCGGCGAGCAGATCGGTGTCTGCGGAAGCCCTTGACTCATATAGGTATTCCACGGAGTCGTCTTGGCGCGGTCGTCATCGGTGGTCGCCACTTCCTGGCGGTCCAGCGGGTAGTTCACGGTCGAGTCGAACTCCAGCTTGCGGTGTTCGGCCAGCCGGTTGTAGATCACCCGGGCAACCTTGTCGAAGTCCTGTGGCTTGGCTTCGCGTTGCACCAGGGATCCGACGGTGAGGATCTGATACGGCGACATCTGCATGGCCGCGGCGGTGTCGAGCAGACCGCTCTGGGTGTAGACGGTGGCGCTGCCGCCGATCAGGGTCGAGAGGATGTCCTGCGGTGTCCCCGCGGGGTCGACATTCCAGGTGCCGGGCGCGATCAGCCCCTCCAGCCGCCGGTGATCGTTGGGCATCGCCGCAACGGGAGCAGCCGCCCATTCGGGTACCGCCAACGCGGCCGCCGGTGCCGATTGCGCAGCGGCCCGGAGCTCATCGACCGGCACACACCGCTTCTCGCCGTCGAGTTCGACGCAGGAGGCCTGGGAGATCAGCGTGAAGATGCCTTCGGTGACGGCCTTGGTCTTCACATCGGCGGTGTCGTCGAGCTGGCGCCCCTCCGGGATGGTGAGTTTGCCCACCCGGTTCTCCGGATCAGCCAGGCGTTCAACGGCATTGGCAGCCGGAATCTCGGTACGCAACTTGTAGAACCCGGGCTGGATCGCCGAGATCGCCTCATTCTTGTGGGCTGCCTCGACGAACACCTTGACCGTGGCGACCACCTTCTTGTCCTGCAAGGTCTTGGCGATGGCTGTCGTTGAATCGCCGTCGTGGACCTGGATGACGACATCGGCAACCCCGTCGCCCGCATAGTCGCCGGAGCTGCCGGACATGCTGTGCCACAGCTTGGACCCCAGGAACACCGCACCGATCACCACCATGATGAGCACGGCGAGAGAGAAGCCCCTGGTGGTGCGTCGCTTCCGGTCCTTGCGGGCTTTGCGGGCCCGCTCGGCCTTGCTCAGCCCGCGGCGCGGTGGTCCGACCACCTCGGGCTTGGCCTTGTCGGCACCCCACTTCTCAGCCATCCATGCCCTCTCCGCGCGCAGCCAGAGCCGCACGCCGCTGATCCAGCCAGGACTGCAGAATGCCAACTGCAGCGGCCTGGTCGATCATCGCCTTCTGTCCCTTTGCCCGAACGCCCGCTTCGCGCAAAGACCGTTGCGCCGACACAGTAGTGAGCCGCTCGTCAGCCAACCGCACCGGTATCGGAGCGATCCGGCGGGCCAGCAGATCCGCGAGTTCGATGGCGTCGACGGCCGAGCTGCCGGCCCGGTCGGCGAGCGTGCGCGGCAGTCCGACGACGACCTCGACGGCCTCGTACTCGCCGATCAGCGCCACCAGTCTGCGCAGATGTTTGCCCGACCGGTCGCGCTTGTCCCGCTGAACGGTCTCGACCGGGGTCGCCAGTATCCCGTCGGGATCGCAACTGGCCACACCGATGCGCACGGTGCCGACGTCGACGCCGATGCGCCGGCCACGTCCGGGGTCATCGTCCCCTGGGCGGTCCGGTAGCCGGTCGTCGACCGTGTCGGACACGACGCTAGCCCCGGCCGATCTCGGCGCGCAGCGCGGCCAATGCCGCGTCGATACCCGCCGCCCCCTTACCGGAACCTTGTGCCATGTCCGCCTTGCCACCCCCGCGGCCGTTGACCGCCGCGCCGAACTGCTTCACGAGTTCGTTGGCGCGCAGGCCGAGATCCTGAGCAGCCGGGTTGACCGCCACCACGAACGGCACCGCGTCGTCCTCGCCCTCGGCGATCAGCGCAACCACGCCCGGGTCCGAGCCGAGCTTGCCCTTGATGTCACCGACCAGGCTGCGCAGGTCACCTGCCGACATGCCGCCGGCCATCCGTTGCGCGACCACCCGGACCTTGCCGATGGTCTCGGCGCCTGCGGCGGCATTGGCCGCCGCGGCCCTGGCGTTGGCCAACCGGGCCTTGTCGAGTTCCTTCTCGGCGGCCTTGAGACGTTCCACCAGGTTCGCGACGCGGGCCGGCACCTCCTCGGAGGGTACCTTGAGCGACGAGGCCAGTCCGGCCATCAGAGCGCGTTCCTTGGCCAGATGGCGGAAGGACTCCAGCCCGACGTACGCCTCGACGCGGCGCACACCGGAGCCGACCGACGATTCACCGAGGATGGTCACCGGTCCGATCTGGGCTGAGTTGTGTACGTGCGTACCACCGCAGAGCTCCAGCGAGAACGGACCGCCGATCTCGACCACCCGGACCTGGTCCGGGTAGTTCTCGCCGAACATCGCCATCGCGCCCATCGCCTTGGCCTTGTCGAGCGCGGTGACGAAGGTGTTCACCTGGTAGTCGGCCTCGACGGCCTCATTGGTGACTTCTTCAATCTGGGTGCGCTGGTCTTCGGTGAGAGCACCCTGCCAGTTGAAGTCGAACCGCAGGTAGCCGGGCCGGTTCAGCGAACCGGCCTGAACGGCGGTGGGGCCCAGCACCTGTCGCAGCGCGGCGTGCACCATGTGGGTACCCGAGTGCCCCTGCGTGGCACCGCGACGCCACTTCGGATCGACTGCGGCGGTGACGGTGTCACCCTCGACGAATTCTCCGGACTCCACGTTGATCCGGTGTGCCCACAGGGTTTTGGCGATCTTCTGCACGTCCGTGACGGCGGCCTTCGCGGCTCCCGAGGCGCCGGTGCCCGTGATCGCACCCTCGTCGGCGATCTGGCCGCCGGCCTCGGCGTAGAACGGGGTGCGGTCCAGGATCAGTTCGACGCGCTCGGCGTCGACGTCCTCGTGCGTCACCACCGGCACCCGCTTACCGTCCACGAAGATGCCGAGAATGCGTGCCTCGGTGGACAATTCGTCGAATCCGGTGAACTCGGTGGGCCCGGTGTCGACCAGCTCGCGGTATGCGGAGAGATCGGTGTGGGCCTGCTTGCGCGCGGCGGCGTCGGCCTTGGCGCGCTGACGCTGCTCCGCCATCAACGACCGGAAGCCCTGCTCATCGACGGAGAGGCCGGCCTCGGCGGCCATCTCGAGGGTGAGGTCGATCGGGAAGCCGTAGGTGTCGTGCAGGGTGAATGCGTCGGTGCCGGACAGCTTGGAGGCTCCCGCGCGCTTCGTCTTGGCGGCGGCGTCGTCGAACAGCTTCGAGCCGGCGACGAGGGTCCGGTTGAACGCGGTCTCCTCGGCGACGGCGATCCGGTTGATGCGCTCGAAGTCGGTGACCAGCTCCGGGTACGACGGGCCCATCTCGTCGCGCACCGTGGACATCAGCCGGCCCATGATGGGCTCCTCGACGCCGAGCAGTTTGGCCGCGCGGATGATGCGGCGCAGCAGGCGGCGCAGCACGTAGCCACGGCCCTCGTTGCCGGGGCTGACCCCGTCGCCGATGATGATGGCCGCGGTGCGGCTGTGGTCGCCGATGATGCGGTAGCGGACGTCGTCTTCGTGGTTGCCTGCGCCGTATCCGCGCGGGGCGATCCCGGCGACCAGATCGATCACCGGTCGCACCAGGTCGGTCTCGTAGACGTTGTCCACGTCCTGCAACAGGCACGCGATGCGTTCGACGCCCATACCGGTGTCGATGTTCTTGCGCGGCAGCGGGCCGAGGATCTCGAAGTCGTCCTTCGAGGTGCCCTCACCGCGCTCGTTCTGCATGAACACGAGATTCCAGATCTCGATGTAGCGGTCCTCGTTGGCCTCCGGCCCGCCCTCGATCCCGTATTCGGGGCCGCGGTCGTAGTAGATCTCCGAACACGGGCCGCACGGCCCGGGGATGCCCATCGACCAGTAGTTGTCGGCCATGCCGCGGCGCTGGATGCGCTCGAGCGGCAGCCCGGCGACTTCCTGCCACAGTTGGATTGCCTCGTCGTCGTCCAGATAGACCGTTGCCCACAGTCTTTCCGGGTCGAATCCGTAGCCGCCCTCGCTGACCGGGTTGGTCAGCAGGGTCCAGGCCAGCTCGATGGCGCCCTTCTTGAAGTAGTCACCGAACGAGAAGTTGCCGGCCATCTGGAAGAACGTGTTGTGCCGGGTGGTGATGCCCACCTCGTCGATGTCAGGGGTCCGGATGCACTTCTGCACGCTGGTGGCGCGGTCCCACGGCGGGGTGCGGGCACCGAGGAAGTAGGGCACGAACTGCACCATGCCGGCGTTGACGAACAGCAGGTTGGGGTCGTCGAGGATCACCGAGGCACTGGGCACCTCCGTGTGGCCTGCCTTCACGAAATGATCGAGGAAGCGCTTCCTGATCTCGTGTGTCTGCACGTTGCTCGTGTCCTCGTGTTCGTGGGTGGCTGGGGTTGCGCAGGCAACTACCAGTTAGACCGCTTTACATTACCGTTCTGCGCGTTCACCCCGAAAAGGCGACGAACGTCACGCCCCCAGAAAGCTCAGCCGCACGTGGCGCTGCGGGTTGTCGCGGTTCAGATCGACCAGCACCACGCTCTGCCAGGTTCCCAGGAGCAGGCGGCCCGCCTGGACCGGCAACGTCACCGACGGTGACACCAGCGCAGGCAGCACGTGATCTGCGCCATGGCCGAACGAGCCGTGGCTGTGCCGGTAACGGTCGTCGCGCGGCAACAACCGTTCCAGGGTATCGAGCAGATCGTCATCCGAGCCGGCACCCGTCTCGATGATGGCCACGCCCGCGGTGGCGTGCGGCACGAACACATTGCACAGGCCGTCACGGTGAGCGCCGCAAAACTGCCGTACCTCGTCGGTGAGGTCGACGATGCGACGCCGCGAGGTGTCCACGTCGATCATGCCGGTGTCCATCTGCCCAGCCTACGAGGCACACGCCGACCCATTGCCACCTCCGGCGCACCAGAGGATGGTGGTAGTGGAACCGGTGGCGCCACCGGGGCGCCGCCCTGGCAGGAAGGGGTGGATCGTGTTCGCACGTTCAACCACGATCGCGGCGCGCACCAAGGCGATCGACGCCGGCATCACCCATGTCCGCGACGAGGTGATGCCTGCTCTCGACGATGTCGACGGCTGCATCGGCCTTTCGCTGATGGTGGACCGGGAATCAGGCCAGTGTGTCCTCACGACGGCGTGGCGGTCCGAAGAGGCCATGCATGCCAGTGCCGCCGCGATAGCGCCGATGCGCCATCGGGTGGTGGAAACGTTCGCCGGCACTGCCACGGTCGACGAATGGGAGATCGCGGTGGTTCACCGCGAGCAGTACTCCGGGCCGGGCGCCTGTGTGCGGGCGACGTGGCTGCGAACCCGCCCCGAACTGTTCGACCGGGCCGTGGACTTCTACCGGAGCTCGGTGTTGCCTGCGATGGAAGACCTCGAGGGCTTCTGCAGCGCCAGCCTCATGCTCGACCGCGGATCTGGTCGGGCAGTGTCCTCGGCCACCTTCGAGAGTGCCGCTGCGATGGACCACAACCGCGATCAGGCCAGGGCGTTGCGCACCGCCCGCCTGCGCGACCTGAGCGCCGATCAGATCGATGTCGGCGAGTTCGAACTCGTGCTGGCTCACCTCCGGGTACCCGAGATGGCCTGACCGAGAACGCGTCCAGAATTGACGGCACCGTTTGGACGGTGATCGCCCGGGGTATCTCCCCTCCAGCCCAACACAGCCCTGGAGGAGAAATGACCATCACCGGCATCATCAGCGCGATCCTGATCGGCATTGTCGTCGGCGTGATCGGCCGGCTGATCGTTCCCGGCAGACAACCCATCGGCATTCTGGTGACGATCCTGGTCGGCATCGTCTCCGCGTTCATCGGTACCGCCCTCGCCCGCGCCATGGGCGTCCCGACGGCGACCAGCGGCGTCGACTGGCTCGAGCTCCTCGTCCAGGTCATCGTGGCCGCACTCGGGGTGGCCCTGATATCCGCTCTGATGGGACGCAGGAGGACCGGCATCCTCGGAACCCGACGGTCCGGTCTGCTGCGCTGACCAGCTGCCCCCGCACCACGGTCCCGGTTGAATATTCAACCGGGACCGTGGTTTTCGTCCGGGAGGGTCAGCGGCGGGCGCGGCGGATGATGGCCCGCAGCTTGTCCACCCGGGTGACCAGCTCGCGTTCGAATCCACGTCCGGTCGGCTGGTAATAGTCCGTCCCTACCAGCTCGTCGGGCGGATACTGTTGTGGCACAACACCATCGGGGTGATCGTGGGCGTATTTGTACCCCACGGCATTGCCGAGCTTCTGCGCTCCCGAGTAATGCCCGTCCCGTAGATGCGGGGGCACCAAACCGGCCTTGCCCGACCGGATGTCGTTCATGGCCGCACCCAATGCGGTGGTGACCGCGTTGGACTTGGGTGCGGTGGCCAGGTGCACGGTCGCGTGCGCCAACGTCAGCTGCGCCTCAGGCATGCCGATCAGCTGCACGGTCTGGGCAGCGGCGACCGCGGTCTGCAGCGCGGTGGGGTCGGCCATCCCGATGTCCTCACTGGCCAGGATCATCAACCGGCGCGCCACGAACCGGGGGTCCTCCCCCGCCACCAGCATCCGGGCCAGGTAGTGCAGCGCCGCGTCCACGTCCGATCCGCGCACTGATTTGATGAAGGCGCTGACGACGTCGTAGTGCTGGTCGCCGTCACGGTCGTACCGCACGGCGGCCTTGTCCAACGATTGTTCGATGGTCTCGACCGTGACCCGTTCACGGGGCTCGGCAGCCACCTCCAGCGCGGTCAGCGCCCGCCGCGCATCCCCGGCGGAGAGCTGCACCATGAGGTCGACGGCGTCGTCGGTGACCTCGACCGCACCGCCGAGCCCGCGCGGGTCGGTGATCGCGCGGCGTAACACCGTCTCGATGTCCTGCGGGGTCAGCGGCTGCAACTGCAGGATCAACGAACGCGACAGCAGCGGCGCGACCACCGAGAACGACGGGTTCTCCGTGGTGGCCGCGACCAGCAGCACCACCCGGTTCTCGACCGCCGCCAACAGCGCATCCTGTTGGGTCTTGGAGAAGCGGTGTACCTCGTCGATGAACAGCACGGTCTGTTCGCCGTGGACGGCCGCGCGCCGGGCGACATCGATCACGGCGCGGACCTCTTTGACGCCGGCGCTCAGCGCCGAGAGCGCCTCGAACCGGCGGCCGGTGGCCTGTGAGATCAGCGAGGCCAGAGTGGTCTTGCCGGTGCCGGGAGGGCCGTACAGGATCACCGACGCCGCGCCGGACCCCTCCACCAGTCGGCGCAGAGGCGATCCGGCCTGCAACAGGTGCGACTGGCCGACGACCTCGTCGAGGCCGGCCGGGCGCATCCGCACCGCCAGCGGTGCCGTGCCGGGCGCGGCAAGCGCGCCGGGGTCACCCGGCCCCGGGTTGCCTGGCACGTCGAACAAACCGTCGGACACGCCTTCTGCTTACCACGCCGACACGACGGGCTACGCCGGTGCGGTGACGAAATCGATCAGTTCCTCGACCCGGCCGATCAGCGCGGGCTCCAGATCGTTCCAGTCGCGCACCTGCCCGCGGATCCGCTGCCACGCGCGGGCGATGTCGGCCTGGTCCCGGTGCGGCCAGCCCAGCGCCTCGCAGATGCCGTGCTTCCACTCCACACTGCGCGGGATCGTCGGCCAGGCCTTCATCCCCAGCCGGGCCGGTTTGACGGACTGCCAGATGTCGACGAACGGATGTCCGACCACAAGGGTGTGCTCACCGCCGGGGCCGCGCCGCACCGCCTCGGCGATGCGCGCCTCCTTCGACCCGGTGACCAGGTGATCGACCAGCACTCCCAGCCGCCGGCCCGGCCCGGGCGCGAACTCCGCAACGATGTCGGTCAGGTCGTCGACGCCGCCCAGGTATTCGACGACGACACCTTCGATGCGCAGATCGGCTCCCCAGACCTGCTCGACGAGTTCGGCGTCGTGCCGGCCTTCCACGTAGATCCGGCTGGCCAGCGCGACCCGGGCCTTGGCATTCGCCACCGCCACCGAGCCCGACGCCGTACGCGCGGGTGCGGTGGTCCGCTTCGGCACCACCAGGCTCACCGGCTTGCCGTCGATCAGGAAGCCCGGGCCCATCGGAAACGTCCGCACCTTGCCCCTGCGGTCCTCGAGCTCCACCCGACCACCCTCGATCCGCACCACGGCGCCGACGTAACCGCTCTGGGCGTCCTCGACGACCAGTCCCTTCTCCGCAGGCTGGTCGGTCGATCGAGTCAGCTTCGGGGTGTGTGGGTTTCGGGACAGGATGTCGGAACCGTAGCGATCAGTCACGCGGCGATCCTAGAAACGTCTGCAGCGACAGCGGGGTTGCGACATACCATCGTGATCGTGCTGTTAACTCGCACGCGCGCCGCGGCGTCGGCGCTGATGTTGATGGTGTCGGCGAGCGCGTGCAGTCCGCGAACCGAACCCGACTGCGGGGTCGCGGGAATGACGGTATGCCCCAAGCCGAGCGATCATGATCTGCCGGACGTCGCGGACATGCTCACCTGGAATCAATCGGAGCGGGTGGTCGGGTTCCGCAACGACTACCGGGCTTATCCCGGTGATCTGTTCCGCCACGGTGACCCGTTCCCACTGCCCACGGCCGATCGCCGACTGACCGACGCGTCCTACACGATCGGCGGCATCACCCACGATCTCGACGACTACCTGAACCGGCAGAGTGTCACCGGGATGCTGGTACTCAAGGACGGCAAGATCGCCTACGAGCACTACGGCGCCGGAAACGACTCTTCCACGCTGTGGACCTCGCGGTCGGTCGGCAAGTCCGTGGTGTCCACGCTCGTGGGTATCGCAGTCAAAGAAGGCAAGATCGCCTCCCTCGACGACGCCGTGACCAAGTACGAGCCCGATTTCGTCGGCACCGCGTTCGACGGCGTCACCGTGCGCCAGCTCATCACGCACACTTCGGGGATCGCGTGGAACGAGGACTACACGGACCCGAATTCGGATTTCGCCAAACTCACGGCGTGCGAAGCGGCTGATGACACCTACCGGTGCGTGTACTCACTGGTTCACGGGGTCAAGCGGAAACCCGGCGTCGCACCGGGCGAGGTCTGGTCGTACACCACGGGCGGTGCCTGGTTGCTCGGTGACCTGCTGGAGAAGGCCACGGGCACCAATCTCGCCACGTACCTGCAAGACAAGATCTGGAAGCCGTTCGGCATGGCCGATGACGGTGTCTGGCATTCCTACGAGCTCGGGCGCCATGACATGGGCGGGCACGGGTTCAACGCCACGTTGACCGACTGGGGACGCTTCGGGCTGTTCGTGATGCGTGACGGTGAACTGCGCGACGGCACGAGGACGCTGCCCGACGGTTGGGTGCGCGACGCACGGACCTGGACGACGGCGCGCGGCTCGGTGACGCCGAGTCATCCTGAGGGCACGTACGGGTACCAGTGGTGGAACAACAGCATCGCGGCCGACGCGGGTGACGTGCGGCCGCCCCGAGCTACCGGCATGGACGAAAACCTCTGGGCACTCGGCATATTCGGGCAGGTGATCATGGTCGATCAACGGCAGAACCTCGTGATGGTGCAATGGTCGACCTGGCCGCAGGCCGAACCCGCGTTCAACACCCTGCCGCTGGAGATGTCGCTGATGTTCAGCGCGATCGCGGCCGAACTCAACCGCCGGTGACCTCGTCGATGACGGTGTGAACAAACCGCATCTTCTCCAGGACGGCGGGTGCCAGCACGAACGGGTACAGATCGTCACGGCCCATCGACCGGTTCACCATGTTCAGTGACCACGCCAGCGGCAGCCACATTTCGATGATGGTGTCGAACGCGGCCGGACCCAACAGACGCCGACCGAAGATGCCTCCGGCCGGAGCGAATCCAAAAGCCGCTGCGGTGTCGAGCGTGTCGCGGATGTGCAGATAGTGGGCGAAGGTTTCGGCCCAGTCCTCGGCAGGGTGCATCGTCGCGTAGGAGGAGACGAAGTCGTCCTCCCAACCCGACGGCGGCCCATCCTCGTAGTGCCGGTCCAAGGCGGCCTGATAGTCGGCGTCCGGATCTCCGAACAGTTCGGTGAATTGCGCAGCGTAGTCGGGTGACGGCGCCACCAGACGATAGAAGTAGCAGTGCCCGATCTCGTGGCGGAAATGGCCGAGCAGCGTTCGGTACGGCTCGTCCATGGCGATCCGCAACTGCTCGCGGTGCACATCGTCGCCTTCGGCGAGATCCAGTGTGATGACGCCGTTGTGGTGACCGGTGAACACCTTCTCGGATTCGCTGGAGAGCAGGTCGAAGGCCAATCCGAATTCCGGATCCTCGTCGCGGCCGATGATCGGCAGCTTCAGCTCGTGTAGTTCCGAGATCAGTCGGCGCTTGGCCCGCTCGGCCTCGGCGAATGACGTCATCGCCGCGGTATCGGCATCTGCGGGCCGGGTCCTGGTCAGCCTGCACGACGCGCACAACGGATCCTGGCCGATCCGTACCAGCCAATTACATTCGGCCAGATGCAGATTCGCGCACAGCCGGTACTGCTTCTCGTCGACGGCACCGGCGTGGCCGGCCTGTTCGGTGTCGGTGATCACCAACAGCGCCATGTCATCGAGGGAGAAGCCCAGCGCACTGCGGCATGACAGGCACAGCGAGTTCTCGAACGCCAGACGCTGGCCGCAGTTCGGGCAGTTGAAATCACGCATGCAGCACCGGCTCTCGATCGGGCGGGCAGGGTGTCACATCTACCGACACCTCGATCACGCTGCTGAGAGAGTCCGTGTAGATGATGCCGCGCAGCGGGGGGATGTCGGCATAGTCACGGCCGAATCCGGCCACGATATAGCGCTCGTCGACCATCTGGTCGTTGGTGGGATCCATTCCCAGCCAGACGTTCTGCGGCGTCCACACCGACGCCCAGGCGTGGGTGGCGTCGACTCCGATCATGCGTTCCTTGCCGGGTGGCGGATCGGTGGCCAGGTACCCCGAGACATAGCTGGCTGCCAGGCCGTTGGCCCGCAGGCAGGCGATCGCCAGACGGGCGAAGTCCTGGCAGACGCCCTCACGTGCGTCCAGCACCTCGGCCACCTGGGTGGACACCGTCGTCGAACCCGACCGGTAGGTGAAGTCGGAGTAGATCCGCGACGTCAGTTCGCGAAGCACCTCGATCAACGGTCGTCCGGGCACGAAACTGGGCGCGGCGTACTCCCGCACCGCGTCGGTGATCTCCGGCGGTGAGAGGTCAAGGGTGAACTCCGCGGCCAGCGCACCATCACCGCCGACCGGGCGGGCCAGCTCCCACGGCGCCCCGGCAGAAGCACCTGAATAATGCTCGGGTGCAAACGGTTCCACCTCCACCACGGATGCACCGGTGATACTCAAGGTGCGGTGGCGTTCGGTCACGTGGAAATACGAGCTGACATTGCCGTACGCGTCGCGGCTGGTGGAGCTGTCTGCCGCCTCCGGCTCGATCGTCAGGTGGTGGGACAGGCAGCGCTGCCAAGGCAGATCACGCGGCGTGAGGAAACCGCGTCCGTAGGAGCTGGTGACATCGTCGGAATAGCGATAGACGGTGCGGTGGATGATCTCGTAACAGCGGGTTCCCGCCGCGCCGGCAGGTCCGGTCATGGCATCACCCGCCGCTCGTCCGGCCCCCACAGCGGTTGCATCCCACCGGGCAACGACAGGTGCGCCGCGGTGATGACACCCGAGAGATCGCGCAGGCCGGCGTGCACTCCGTCGAGTAGACCGGCCAATTCCGCCCGAGTCCCGTCCTCGCTGACCTCTTCGAGATCTGCCGGGTCCAGGCGGCGCAGTCGGGTGGCAAGTTCGTCGATCAGTCGTTCGGGACGCGACGACCCCGATGCTCCGGGCAGGGGCTTGAGGTCGGATCGGATGCGCTCCAACTGGTAGATCAAGGACCTGGGATTCTCGGCGTCGAACAACAGCAGTTCGGCGATCGCGGCGATGCTGATCAGCCCGGGATTCCGCCGCCGATAGATGACCGACGATTCACAGACCACCAGGGCCGACTCGGCCACGGCACGTTCGGCCGCCGCACTGCGCACCGCAGTCAAGGTGGCGCGCAGCAGCGCGGTCAGCGCCAGCCCGCGCTCGATGCGCTTGCCGAGATCCATCACGGTCCAGCCGACATCCTGCACCATCGATTCCGCGGCCACCCCGGACAACGCCAACATCCCGGCCAGGGTCTGGCTGTGCGCGGCGGCGAGGTATCCCTCCGCGACATTGGGCGACTGAGGCGGGGCGGCCGACGGCCGCAGCACCGCGCGTTCGACGCCGGCCAGCACCATCCAGGTGTCGTTGGACATCTGGTCGCGTACCGCCCGGGCCGCCAACCCGAGCCGCTCCACCGATTGGGCGAGCGATCCCGACCGATGCCGGTCCGCGGTGGCCGACCACAACGTGCTCGGGGCGATCGCGATCATCTCGTGGGCATCGGCGGAGTCACCGGTGTCGGTTCCCGTGATCGAACCGACCGCAGCGAGCAGTACCGGAACACACTGGCTTTCATCGAGGTCCAGTCGGTATCGATACTCGTGGTAGCGCTCCCGGGTGACGGTGAGCAGCCGGGCCATGCTCTCGGCGCGTTCGGCATACCGGCCCATCCAGAACAGGTCGGCGAGCACGCGGGGCGAGCTGACCGCCCGGGTCGGGCTGGGCACCGCAATCGCGGAGGCGAGCTCGACCGAGACCGGCGGGATCCGCTCGGCGGTGACACGCTGCGGCGCGTTCACCCAAACATCCTTGGCGGCAATGGTGTTCATCCGGTAGGCGGCATTCCCGGGAGCGACCACGTAGCCCAGCCCACCGATCATCGGCGCATATCCGCCGCGCTGAGCCACGGTGAACAACCGCATTCCGACATTTCCTGCCGACAACCCCTTGGACCGGTAATTGGTTGGTGCGGTGGAGAACTGGGGCAGTTCCTGCCCTACCCACCGAGTCGGGTCGGCGTCGATGCGTGCGGCCAGCTCATCGCGCTCCGCGGCCGCAAGCATCGGCCCGACAATCGTGGTACCGCCGCTCACCGGCCGGATCAACAACGACGACAGCTTGGTGAGCAGATGAGAGCGCTCGATGTCGATACCGCCCCAGTACATCGGCGCCGTGGCCAGCTGTGGTTTCTCGCCGAGCAACAGCTCGGCCAGATCCGGCAGAAACCGTGCCAGCCCGGGACTTTCGAGAACTCCGCTACCCAAGGTATTGACCACCGTCACCGAACCGCGCCGCAACGCCTCGACCAGCCCCACCACGCCGAGCCGGGAATCGGGGCGAAGATCCAGCGGATCCACATAGTCGGCGTCGACTCGACGCAACACCACATCGACGCGTTTGAGCGTGCCCAGCGACCGCATCCACACCGTGCCGTCGCGGACCACCAGATCGGCACTCTCCACCAGCGGGAAGCCGAGTACCCCGGCCAGGTAGGCCTGGTCGAAGGCGGTCTCGGAATGGATGCCGGGACTGAGCACCACGACCATGGGCTCGTCGGCGGCCTCCGGAGCCGCGTCGAGCAGCGCCAACCGCAATGCCTGAGCCCACGGCGAGGAGGGCCGCGGACCTACCCGTTCGTAGAGGTCGGGAGCAGCGTGCGCGATGACGCGGCGATCTGCCAGGGCGTAGCCGGCACCTGAGGGCGCCTGTGTCCAGTCCGCATTCACCAAGAAGGCGCCGTCGTCGCCCCGGCTGACGTCGCATCCGTGGAGGAACAGCTGATGACGTCCGGGCACCACGATGCCGCGCGCGGCCCGCACATATCCGGGATGGGCGAACAACAACGGCGCGGGCAGCACCCCGCTGGTGAGCGAGCGGCGGGCGCCGTACAGATCGGTCAGCACCGCATCGAGAAGCCTGGACCGCTGCACCAGACCTGATTCCAGGCAATCCCAGTCCGTCGCCGAAAGCACCAGGGGCACGGCGTCGAGATGCCAGGGGCCCGGCACGGCGGTGCCGTCGTCGTCGGTGACCACCTCCCCGTGGTGATCCATCTGGATGTAGGTGATGCCGTCGTTGTCGACAAGGCCGCGCACCGTGGCACGCAGCCGGTCCAGGCCGTCACGGCCACGCTCGCCGATGCCGGCGGCCAACTCGCGCCAGGCCGGGCGGACGTTGCCCGAGGCGTCGATCAACTCGTCGTAGCCGGCACCCACGCCGTCGTCGCGCACCTCGAACAACGCACGCTGGGCCCGGGAACGGCGGTAGGCGGCCACCACACCGTCGACGTCCATCCCGTCGGCGGCGCCACTCGCACCGGTGTCCAGGGCAACACCGGTGGCCTGAGCGGACTCCGGTGAGCCGTTCGCGCGAAGAACCATCAGTGAAGAACGGTACGCACCCTCCGATGATCCGGGCTTGCTTGGCGCACCGTGCGCACGATCACGCCGCCCAGATTCGGCCGGATTTGCCCGGCGCTGGTTGAATTCAGCGGTGAGGTAACCGAGGCGAAGGGATGTGGCCGCCGGCGATGTGGAGCACCGTGCTGGTGATGGCCGTCGTGGCGGCAGTCGATCCGCTCAGAATCGGGGTCGTGGCCTTCATGCTGTCTCGGTCACGGCCGGTGCGGTTGCTGCTTCCGTTCTTCCTGTTCGCGTTCACCGCCAACGTCGCGGTCGGCGCCGCGGTGGTGTTCGTGTTCAAGAACGTCACCGGCGACGGTGGGAGCAGCATGCCTCCGGGCCTGGAGATCGGCATCGGTGTGGTGGCGCTGGCGATCAGCGTCCTGTCCATCACTGGTGTGCTCGAACGCCTGGTCACGAGGGTGCGCGCGCGCCGGACGGCTCCGGCTGCAGCCTCGGCGGAGTCGGTGCCGGGCCTGTCGAAGCTGCCGGATGGCATGCAGGCCGCGCTGCGAGGCGAGGCGCCCTGGGCCGCCGGACTGCTGGGCCTGATCAACGGTTTCCCCACGCCGTACTACTTGGCCGCGATGGCTGCCGCCCTGACCTCGGGCGCTGCGGTGACCGAGCAGATGGTCGCGATGGTCGTGTTCAATCTGGTCGGTTTCCTCGCGGCGATCATCCCGATCATCAGTTTCTGGGTGGCTCCGGCCGCCACGAGGTCCGGCGTCGAGCGGATCTACGAGTGGATGGGAATTCACCATCGGCTGGTCGTGGCCGTGATCGCCGGCGCGGTCGGCGTGTACTTCCTGGCCACGGGCATCAGCCACCTGTGAGGTTGCGGTCCCGTCAGCGGGTCGCGAATCTGCGATAAATCGCGAGCATCAGGACACCCGCCATGGTGATGCCCACCAGGTTCACGCCCAACTGCAGTACCGACCGGGCCGCGATGTCCCATTCCCCGACCGTCGCGGCGACCACCGCGAAACCGGCGGCGGGAACCGTCGTCACCGATATGAAGACACCCACGAGTGCCGCGGATTTCGCCGACACGAGCGACAACATCCCGGCCGCGCCGGCCAGCAGGGCCACCACCAACGAGAACGGGCCCACCTGGAAGATGAAATCCACCTGCTGCAGGTCACGGAAGCTGGTCAACGACACCCACCCCAGAGCTTCGAAGCCCAAGGTGGCGAGGGCGGTGACGGCCATCGCGAAGGGGAAGCCGATCAACAGCGCCGCGCCCGCGCGGCGGGCCAGCGACATCCGTCGCTGCACCAGCGCGACTGCAAGTGCCGCCAGCGGCCCGAATTCGGGCCCGACGACCATGGCACCGACCACAGTGACGGCGGAGTCGGTGATGACGCCGATTGCGGCAAGCAGGCACGCGATGCACAGGAACATCAGATACGTCGCGTTGAGGCTGGACTCCTCGCGGGTCCGCGACACCAGCTCGTCCCAGATCACCGCATCGGCGCCGTCTCCCTCGGTGGCATCCTCGGCATGAAAGGCCGACGCGGACAGGACGGTGTCGAGAGGCTCGAGGGTGATGGCCCCCAAGTGCGGCACATCAAGGGATTTCAGCCGCTCCACCACATCGTTGGCCGCCTCCCGGACCAGGATGGCCGTGATCTCGTCACCGGCCGGATCCCTCGCATCCCCGGCGTGCACCACCACATTCGTGACGCCGGCTTCCCGGTCGAGGACGTTCAGGATCGGCTGTCGCAGATCGGTCGGCGCGATGACGCGTAAGTGGAGCACGGGCCGAGAGTAGCGTTCTCAATCCCACCAGAAGACCCACAGCGGACGCGCCAGCATGCGCGCCAGTGCATCGAGCGAACCGGCCTCGGTGTTGACCGCGTCGTCGCAGTACAGATAGGCCTCCAGGGCGGCGGTGAGCGCGTCCTGGAGCCTTCGTGGTGGCTGATCGACCACGAGCACCAGAGATTCGTCGTCGAGGGCCAACACCTCGGTCCCGTAGTGGGCGGACCAGCGCCTCAAGATCGCCGCGTGCTCGGCACCGAGGACGCCCGAATTGATCGCGCCCGACCACTGCAGCAGTCCGGGAACCAGCCAATCCGCAGGGGTGGGAATCAACGCCAGCCGCGTGTACTCGCCGCGAGAGTCGAAGTCGGCGAACTGCTGCCGCCAGTCCCCCGGGTCGCCGGTGTCGAACCCGGACGGATAACGCGGGATGTCGTACCCGGCAGTGCGGATCTCGAACTCGCGTTCCAGCCATCGAGTGCCGTCGAGTTCCGCTGCCAATACCGGTGTTTCGTCGGCCACACCGTCCATCCCGATCCGGTGCCAGGCCATGTCGGTGAGCAGCACGGGCCACAATCCCGTCACCGGAAACTGCGCGCGAACCGCAACCCACGCCTCCGCGGCAGGAACACCCGGCGGCACCGGGACTGTCCACATGGGTGCGCGGTGGGCCAGCACGTCGTCGTGGCGTTTCAGTTCGCCCAGGACGACCCCCGTCGCGGCCAGGGCGGCGCCGGGATCGCGTGGTGGGGCTACCGCCGGCGGCGGCACGTTCACCGGATCGGGCGCGAACGGCGGCGCGTCCAGCTCCGGCACGTCCGGCGCGGGTGGCGGCGCCGGCAGGAACGGAGGATCGCCGACAGACGAGGGTGACGTCACGGGCTGACCGGTCAGCAACTGAGCCAGTCCGATCAGGTCCGCGGCCACGGCAGTGACTCCCCGGCCGCCGTCCTGGACTGCCCACACCGGGTGGGCACCCGGCCCCTGCTTCAGAAACGCCACCCCGTAGACCGGCACCACCCTGGGTTCTTGGGCGAGTTTGGCACTGGCCAGCTTCAGCGCCGCGTCGCCACCCGGATTGTCACCCCAGGCGGGGTGCCACAACCCACCCTCGCGGACGGCGCGCAGCAACTCACGCACCGGCCGGCCGATGTGCGCCCGAAGCGTGACTTCGTCGGCGTTGCGCCAGTCCGGCCAGCCGTCCCCTACCGGCAGCCCGGCGGACAGGAAGTCGCGGTGAGTATCGTTGAGCCACAAGGAGAATCGCGATTCGAGTGTGCTCAGTTCGGCCTCGGTGAGCCCCGGGTCGATACGCCACTGACCGTGCTCGGCCAGGATCTCGACCGCACGTGCACCTACGGTCACGACGTGGGACGCTCGAAGCGCACGACAAGCTCGTCGGCCGGCACTGGGTGCCCTTCGTCGCAGCGGATCTCGACGCCGGCCAGTGCGCCGCACCCGTCGTGCGCTAGGCGCAGGCCCGTGTCGCCGAGATGCTTGCGACCCCACTCGAACATCGCCCACACCACCGGCATGAAGTCGGTTCCGGAGTCGGTGAGCACATACTCGTCGCGTTCCCGCTGGCCGGGCTCACGATAGGGCCGCTTCGCCAGCAGTCCGGCGGCCACGAGGTCGGACAACCGCGCCGATGTCGCTGCCTTGGTGATCCCGACCCGGCGGGCGAAATCGTCGAACCTGGTGGTTCCGTAGAAGGCCTCGCGCATGATCAACATCGCCGACTTGGTCCCCGCGAACGCCATGGTCCGCTCGATCGGGCAGTGCCCCACCGCCGACCAGGCGTCTCGGTCGGCCAGCTTGCCCTGCAGCATTCCCACGGAATCAAACCCCATCCCTGAGTTGTTCTAACTATACCCAGGTGCTATATCTGGGTAGTCATCACAATACTCAGCGTGGAGCATCAGGAGGTCAAGATGACCGGATATGCAGACCGGGACGCAGTCATCGTCGGAGCGGTCCGGACCCCGATCGGCAAAGGCAAAGCCAACGGCGCGCTGCACGGCGTCCTGCCGACGGACCTGCTGGCGCACAGCCTGCGGGAGCTGATCGCCCGCACCGGCGTCGACCCGGTACTCGTCGACGATGTCATCGCCGGCGCAGTGACCCAGGTCGGCGACCAGGCGGTGAACGTGGCCCGCAACGCACTGCTGGGCGCAGGCTTCCCCGAAACCGTTCCCGGGACCACCGTCGACCGCCAGTGCGGCAGCAGCCAGCAGGCGATCAGCTTCGCCGCCCAGGGGGTGCTGGCCGGCGCCTACGACATCGTGATCGCCGCAGGTGTGGAGTCCATGTCGCGGGTACCGATGGGCAGTTCGGTACTACCGGGCAGCGATCCGTTCGGCCTGGACTTTGCGAAGCGCTACTCCGAAGGCCTTGTACCGCAAGGGATCAGTGCCGAGCTGATCGCTGCCAAATGGGGATTCTCCCGCGCTCAGCTCGACGAGTTCTCTGCAGGCAGTCACGAGAAGGCCGCCCGGGCCACGAAGGACGGACTGTTCGAGGCCGAACTCGCCCCGGTCGCCGGGCTGAGCACCGACGAGATCATCCGGCCGGGAACGACGGTGGAGACCTTGTCCGGGCTGAAGCCCGCGTTCTACAACGAGGCCTACGCCGCGCGCTTCCCCCAGATCAAATGGGAGATCACCCCGGGCAATTCGTCACCGCTGTCGGACGGCAGCGCGGCGGTGATGATCACCAGCGGTGCCACGGCGCGGAAGCTCGGACTCAAGCCGCTGGCACGTATCCACACCACGACCGTCGTGGGATCAGACCCGCTCTACATGTTGACCGGTGTCATCCCCGCCACCGAAAAGGTCTTGGCGCGTGCGGGTTTGACGCTGGCGGACATCGACCTGTTCGAGGTCAACGAGGCGTTCGCTCCGGTGGTGCTGGCCTGGGCGCACGACACGGGCGCCGATCTCGGCAAGACCAACGTCAACGGCGGGGCCATCGCGATCGGACACCCGCTGGGCGCCAGCGGAGCGCGCATCATGACCACCCTGGTCAACGCGCTCGAGCAGCGCGGCGGACGATACGGCCTGCAAACGATGTGTGAGGGCGGCGGCATGGCCAACGCCACGATCATCGAGCGGCTCGCCTGATCCCCCGCCGAAACCGCATTCCAGCAGAGAAAGTGCGAGTAAGCGCCTGCTGGAATGCGGTTTCGGCGCAAGGATATTAGGCGCGAACCAGCTCGAAAAGCGGGATGGCCCGGCTGGTCTTCGACTGGTACTCGGCGAACACCGGGGCGCGCTCGACGATCTTCGGGTAGGCGGCGTCGCGCTCGTCGTCGGGCAGTTCGCGTGAGACCACGTCGTAGGCCTCGGCACCGATTTCGATCCGGGCCTGCGGGTTGGCCCGCAGGTTGTGCACCCATGCGGGGTCCTTGGGCCCACCGGCGTAGGAACCGACGATCAGCATCGAGCCGTCGATGTCCAGATACGCCAGCGGCGACAGCCGGGGCTGCCCGGATTTGGCTCCCGTGGTGTGCAACAGCAGCAGCGTGCCGCCCTCGAAGGGCCCGCCCACCTTGCCGTCATTGGCCCGGAATTCCTCGACGACGTTGCGGTTGAAGTTGTCGAGGGCCGCCACGTCGGCGACCAGTTCGGTCTTGTCGATGTTCGGATCGATGTCGCTCATGCCTTCTCCAGCTTCTCCGGTGGGGCCTTCTATTCCAGACTCGAACTTCGCCGTGGTGAACCGCGCGCAGAGAGCCGAGAGGGGTTAGGCCTTCACCTGCGGCTTGTCCTCGGCCTTGGCCTTCGACTCGGGCTTCGCGTCGATCCCCGATTCCTTGCGCTGCTGTGCGGTGATGGGCGCCGGGGCGTCGGTCAACGGGTCGACGCCGCCGCCGGACTTGGGGAACGCGATCACCTCGCGAATCGAGTCGACCCCGGCCAGCAGTGCGGTGATGCGGTCCCAGCCGAAGGCCAGGCCACCGTGCGGCGGTGCGCCAAAGGCGAAGGCGTCCAACAGGAATCCGAACTTGTCCTGGGCCTCGGCATGGTCGATGCCCATCATCGCGAACACCCGCTCCTGGATGTCGCGCCGGTGGATACGGATCGAGCCGCCGCCGATCTCGTTGCCGTTGCAGACGATGTCGTAAGCGTCGGACAGCGCGCTGCCGGGGTCGGTGTCGAAGGTGTCCTCCGATTCGACCTTCGGCGCCGTGAAGGCGTGATGCACGGCCGTCCAGGCACCCGAACCGACGGCCACGTCGCCCGAGGCCGTCGCCACGTCGGCCGGCTCGAACATCGGGAAGTCCACCACCCAGGTGAAGGCCCAGGCGGCCGGGTCGATCAGATCCAGGCGCTTGGCGATCTCGATGCGGGTGGCCCCCAGCAGCGCGCGCGCCGTGCGGGCCGGACCCGCCGCGAAGAACACGCAGTCACCGGGCTTGGCACCGACGTGGGCCGCCAGACCGTCGCGCTCGGCGTCGGTGAGATTCTTGGCCACCGGACCGCCCAGCGTGCCGTCCTCACCCACGAGTACATAGGCCAGGCCCTTGTGGCCGCGCTGCTTGGCGAATTCCTGCCAGCCGTCGAGGGTGCGACGCGGCTGTGACGCTCCGCCCTCCATCACGACCGCGCCCACATACGGGGCCTGGAACACCCGGAACGGGGTGTCCTTGAAGTACTCGGTGCACTCGATGAGTTCGACGCCGAACCGCAGGTCCGGCTTGTCGGAACCGAACCGGCGCATCGCCTCGTCGTAGCTGATCCGCGGCAACGGCAGGGGCAGTTCGTAACCGATGGTCGACCAGACCGCCCGCAGGACCTGCTCGGCGATTCCCATCACATCGTCGGCGTCGACGAAGCTGAGCTCCATGTCCAGCTGGGTGAACTCCGGCTGTCGGTCGGCGCGGAAGTCCTCGTCTCGGTAGCAGCGCGCGATCTGGTAGTAGCGCTCCATGCCCGCGACCATGAGGAGCTGCTTGAACAGCTGCGGGCTCTGTGGCAGCGCGTAGAACGAGCCGGGCTGCAACCGCGCGGGCACCAGGAAGTCGCGCGCGCCCTCCGGAGTGGAGCGGGTCAGCGTCGGGGTCTCGATCTCGACGAAGTCATGCTCGGCCAACACGTTGCGAGCGGCGGCGTTCACCTTGGAGCGCAAGCGGATTGCGTTACCGGGGCCCTCGCGGCGCAGATCCAGGTAGCGGTACTTGAGCCGGGCTTCCTCACCGGCGGTCTCGTCGAGCTGGAATGGCAGCGGGGCGCTCTCGGACAATACGGTCAGCGAGGTGGCGTTCACCTCGACCTTGCCGGTCGGGATGTCAGGGTTTTCGTTGCCCTCCGGACGTACCTCGACGACGCCGGTGACGGCGATGCAGAACTCGGCGCGCAACCGGTGGGCGGCGGAGAGCACGTCGCCCGCGCGGAACACCACCTGCGACACCCCTGACGCGTCGCGCAGATCGATGAAGATGACGCCGCCGTGGTCACGGCGACGCGCCACCCAACCCGCCAGTGTCACGGTCTGACCGGCATCGGTGGCCCGCAACGAACCGGCGGCATGACTGCGCAGCACGAAAACTCCTGAGTGTTGAGTCGAGAAAGACTGGTGGTGACGAGTGAACAGTCTAGAGAGTCGACCGGCGGCGCTAACGTGGCGATGTGGATGAGCGCTCGCGCGAAGGCCAGAAAGCACTGAACTCCCCCATCGCGGTCATCGGCCCGGGCGCCATCGGATCGACCATCGCGGCGCTCCTGCACGCGGCCGGACGGTCGGTTCTGTTGTGTGGCCGCACCCCGCGCGACGGCGTCGAAGTCCGGCCCGACGAGGGGGAACCCATCCGGGTACCGGGGCCGGTGCACACCGATCCCAACAGCGTGGAAGGCCCGCTCGACGTGGTCTTTCTTGCCGTAAAGGACACCCAGAACGCGCAGGCGGGGGCGTGGCTGGACCGGCTGTGCGACGAGAAGACCGTGGTGTGCGCGCTGCAGAACGGCGTCGAGCAGGTCGAGCGGGTCAGCGCCGTCGGCCCGCACACCGACGAGGCGCACGTCGTGCCGGCGGCGGTGTGGATCTCCTCGGAGATGCAGCCCGACGGCTGGGTGCGCCTGCGCAGCGAGGCCCGGCTGGTACTGCCCGACACCCCGGCGGCGACGATCGTGGCCGACGCACTGGACGGCACCGCGATCACCGCCGAACTGGATCCTGATTTCCGTAGCGCCACCTGGCGCAAGCTGCTGGTCAACGCCGTGGTCGGGTTCATGGTGCTGTCCGACCGGCGAGCGGGCATGTTCCGCCGTGACGATGTGGCCGCGCTGGCGCGGCGCTATCTGTCCGAGTGCCTGGCGGTTGCCCGCGCGGACGGCGCCGACCTGGGTGACGAGGTGGTCGGCGAGATCGTCTTCATGTTGGCCGCAGCGCCCGAGGACCTGACCACCTCGATGCTGACCGACCACCAGGCCGGCCGACCGCTGGAGTGGGATGTCCGCAACGGCGTCATCGTCCGCAAGGCGGCCGCCCACGGCCTGCCCACACCGATCAGTGACGTGGTGGTCCCGCTGCTGGCGGCGGCCGGCGACGGGCCGGGCTGACCCACCACTAGACACTCTCCCCTAGGGTGTCTACCCATGGCCCGGACCTACCAGTGCGAACGCGTCGAGTTGGATTTCATCGACCGTGCGCCGTTCCGCTTCGTCAGCACCGTCGACCTCGCCATCACTCCAGAGCAACTGTTCGAGGTGCTCAGCGACGCGACCTCGTGGCCGCACTGGGCCACGGTGATCACCAATGTGGAATGGACCAGCCCAGAACCCCGCGGCGTGGGCACCACCCGCACCGTCACGATGCGCGGGCACATCACCGGTGACGAGGAGTTCCTGGCCTGGGAACCCTTCTCCCACATGGCTTTCCGGTTCAACACCAGCACCTCGAACGCGATATCGGCCTTCGCCGAGGACTACCGCGTCGTGGAGACCGGGGACGGCTGCCACCTGACCTGGGTGATGGCCATGAAACCCAGCGGACTGGCCGGCCGACTCGGGATGACGCTCGGACAGCCCGTGATGGCATGGTTGTTCCAGCGGTTCCTGCACAACCTCCGCCGGTATACCGACGAGCGCTACGGCAAGTAGGCCGCTAACCAAGCTCGTCCCACACCTGGCGTCGCACCGCGTCGGGATCGGCCACGGTCTCGTCACGCGTGGACCGGATCACCCGGGTCAACCGGCGGTCGGTGTCGTATTCCGGCCAGTCAGCGATCTCGGCCCGGGCGAAGTCCAGCCAGGTACGTTGCATTCGCCGACCGACCGACGGCTGTACCCGGCGACCCAACGGGTGCAGCTTGCGTCCCAGATATGACCCGTAGCTGTGTTGGATGTGCACGATCTCGCTGCCGTGGGTGGCGCCAAGTCCCAGCACCTTGAGCGTCCACGTGGTGTGGTCGAACCGGTACACGTGAGTGGGCGCATGTGCACTGTAAGCATCGGCGAACGCCCAGGTGGGTGCACCGAACATGACGTCGGAGCCAAAGGCGATCAGCGCCCGGCGGCGCGGAAAATCGGGATAGGCGGCCAGCACCCGATCGCGGTCATCCGGACCGTGGCGCCGCAGATAGTCCTCGACCCCGGCCAGGGTGGTCGGCAGCATCGGCGGCTTACCCCAGGCGAACATCGACGCCTCGTGGCTGTTGGTGCCGATGATCAACGGCACCGCGGACACCGCACCCGCGCGCGCCGCCTCGGTCGGATGCAACGGCAGCAGATCGACACCGTGGGTCAGCCCGTAGGCCAACGTCGGTGTCTGCTGGGCACTCTCGAGCTGCAGTTGCCCCGCGGCCCGGCGCAGTTGCCGCTGTGGCAGCACCTTGAGCTGCTCGGCCCCCACCCCGAGCAGTTGCATGAAGCGGCGCGACTGACGGGCCCGGTCTTCCCGGTCGGCGACCAACGGCAACGCCGGACTCTGCGCAATCGCCCGGTCGAACAACCCGTCGGCCGCCGGGCTGGCCAGCAGTGCCAACACCGATGTGGCACCGGCCGATTCACCGAACACCGTCACCTGCCGGGGATCGCCGCCGAATGCGGCGATGTTGTCGCGCACCCATTGCAGTGCGGCGATCTGGTCCCGCAGACACAGGTTGTCGTCGAATCCCTCACCCAGATCGCCGAGCTCGAATCCCCCGAACACGCCGAGTCGATACGTGACGTTGACGACCACCACGTTGCCGTTCTCGGCCAGCCGCGAGCCGTTGTACAGCTGCAGCTGGCCCGCACCGTAGACGAAGGCCCCGCCGGGGATCCACACCATCACCGGCAACGAGCCGCCCGTGTCCGGGGACCAGACGGTGACGGTCAGGCAAGCCTCGTCACGCACCTTGGGGTCGTCTCGGCCTCCCCCGACGAACGACCGGCCTTGTGGCGGCAACGGGCCGTGCTCGACGGCGTCACGCACTCCGGTCCAGGGCACCACCGGCCGCGGTGCCAAGAAACGCAGTGCGCCGATGGGCTGCTGGGCGTACTCGACACCTCGCCACACACTGACCCCGCCTTCACGGGTACCGCGTAGCCGCCCCAGCGAGGTGTGGGCAATGGTCGAATGTTCCGCAACGACGGACACGTCTGAATCGTAGTGTGAAAAGCTTAACGGGCTGTTGAGCACGCACCTACCGGCGAATGCGATGGAGTGACGGGATGACCTTCAACGAGGGTATGCAGATCGACACGAGCACCACCTCCAGTTCCGGCGGTGGCCGCGGCCCCGGCCGTGGCATCGCGATCGGTGGAGGTCTCGGCGGTCTGTTGATCGTTGTGCTCGCGATGTTCCTGGGCGTCGACCCCGGCACCGTCATGCCGCAACAGCAGCAGCCGATGGACACCAGCAGCGCGGGCGGTGAGGGTTTCGACCTCAGCCAGTGCAAGACCGGCGCCGACGCCAACAGCAAGGTCGAATGCCGGGTGGTCGCCACCGGCAACTCCGTCGACGGCGTGTGGTCCCAGCTGCTCAAGGGATACACCCGTCCGCACGTCCGACTGTTCAAGGGGCAGGTCCAGACCGGGTGTGGCCCGGCCACCAGCGACGTCGGCCCGTTCTACTGCCCCGTCGACAAGACGGCGTACTTCGACACCGACTTCTTCCAGGTGCTCGTCGATCAGTTCGGTTCCAGCGGAGGGCCCCTCGCACAGGAGTACGTCGTCGCCCACGAGTTCGGCCACCACGTGCAGGACCTGCTCGGCGTTCTCGGCCGGGCCCAGCGGGACCCCGAGGGCGCCACCGGTGCGGGCGTGCGCACCGAACTGCAGGCCGACTGCTACGCCGGCGTCTGGGCGCATTACGCGTCGATCACCCGGCAGGAGGGCACCGACGTCCCGTTCCTGCAGCCACTGAGCGACAAGGACATCACCGACGCCCTGTCGGCGGCCTCCTCGGTGGGCGACGATCGCATCCAGAAGCAGGCCACCGGCCGGGTCAACCCCGAAGCGTGGACCCACGGTTCCTCCGAGCAGCGGCAGAAGTGGTTCACCATCGGCTACCAGACCGGCGATCCGAACAAGTGCGACACCTTCGCCGCGAACAACCTTGGCTAGGGCCGCCACTGCCGTCGACGCGGTAGCCGAGCGCTACCTCGATGCCTATGCGCGGCTTGATCCTTGCGCCGCAACGGAACTCGGCATCACCGGCCACGACAATGAGGTGACCGACTACTCCCCAGAGGGAGTGGCAGCCCGCGCCGAAGCTGCCCGCGCAACGCTGCGGGAACTCGACGGGCTGGAGCCTGCCGATGATGTCGACGTGGTCACCGTGGCCGCGTTGCGCGAGCGCCTCGGCGCGGCGGTCGACGTTCACGATGCCGGCCTGGACCTGGGCGAGCTCAACGTCATCGCCTCACCGCTGCAAACCATGCGCGACGTATTCGACCTGATGGCCACCGACACCGAGGACGACTGGGCGCTGATCGCCGCGCGATTGGCGAAGGTGCCCGAACGTGTCGCCGGCTACGCGGACGCCCTACGCGCCGCGGCCGGCAGCAGTCACGGACCGGCCCTGCGCCAGGTCACCCGAGGAGTCACCCAGGCCCGGCAGATCGCCCAGCTGTTCGCCGAGATGGTCGCCGGAGCGGCACCGGAGAACCGGCAACTACAGGCGCAGCTAAAGCGGCGCTCCGAAGCCGCGGCCGACGCCTACCGACGACTGGGCGACGTGTTGCGGGAGGACATCGCCCCGCGTGCGCGCCAGTCCGATGCCTGCGGGCGCGACACCTACCGGCTGATGTCACGGCAGTTCCTGGGTACCGCCGTCGATCTCGACGAGGCCTACGAATGGGGCTTGGGCCTGCTCGATGCCGTTGTCGCCGAACAGGAATCGATCGCTCAGCAGCTCTACCCCGGGGCCACCGTGGCCGAGACCCTGCGCCGGCTGGACGACGAACCGCGCTACGTCATCACCGGTACCGATGCGCTGCAGGCCTGGATGCAGGACTTGTCCGACCGTGCGGTGGAGTCTCTGGCCGGCACCCACTTCGACATCGACGGGCCGCTTCGCACGCTGGAGTGCCGGATCGCGCCGACCCAGACCGGCGGAATCTACTACACCGGGCCCTCCGAGGACTGGTCTCGGCCCGGACGCATGTGGTGGTCGGTTCCACCCGGCGTCGAGCGGTTCCACACCTGGCAGGAAACCACCACGGTGTTCCATGAAGGTGTTCCCGGCCATCATCTGCAGATCGGCCGCGCGGTGGCGCTGGCCGACCGGCTCAACAGGTGGCGCCGGCTGGGCTGCTGGGTGTCGGGCCACGGTGAGGGCTGGGCGTTGTACGCCGAGCGGCTGATGGCCGAGCTGGGCTGGCTCGACGATGCCGGCGACCGCATGGGAATGCTTGACGCCCAACGGTTCCGAGCGGCCCGAGTGGTGCTCGACATCGGCGTTCACTGCGGCCTCACGGCTCCCGACGGCGAGGTGTGGGATGCCGAGCGGGCATGGAACTTCCTGACCTCGCATTCGGCCATGGCCGAGGAGAACCTGCGCTTCGAGCTCGACCGCTACCTCGGCTGGCCGGGCCAGGCTCCGTCGTACGCCATCGGCCAACGAATCTGGCACGAACTGCGCGACGACGCCCTGCGCCGCGGAGCATCTCTGCGGGAATTCCACAGCCGCGCTCTCGATCTGGGCGGATTGCCGCTCGATGTCCTCAGATCGGCGTTGTCAGCCGGCTGACCGGCGACAACACTGGGTGGTATGGAATCCCTCGAACCCGACACCAAGGACTGGACCTGGGTGCTGTCTCGCGTGTGCACAGAGTGCGGGTTCGACCCGGCTTCGGTCCAACACAGCGCGGTGGCCGGCATGATCCGCGACGATGCCGCACTGTGGGTACCCCGACTGCACGGCACCGGGGTCGATGTGCGGGCCCGTCCGGACCGCTGGTCAATCCTGGAGTACGGCTGCCACATCCGCGACGTGCACCGGATCTTCGAGCATCGGGTCCAGTTGATGTTGACCGAGCACGATCCCCGGTTCCCGAACTGGGATCAGGACGCCACCGCCATCGCCGACGACTACGGGTCGCAGGATCCCGGGGTGGTCGCGACCGAGCTGTACGAGGCGGCCGGGGTTGTCGCCGACACCTATGACCGGGTGCCGGCCGACGCGTGGTCGCGCCGCGGGTTGCGCAGCAATGGCAGCGAGTTCACCATCGCGACGATCGCGATCTACCACTTGCATGACATCGTCCACCACGCGTACGACGTCGCCGGGATGTGATGTGGTTCACAGCCGAAGGCTGTCACGGTTCGGAGCCCCAGCGGTGTCTGAGAGTGTGACGACCAACGGCACAGGGGGATCATCTGAACGACACCGAGGTATTCGCCGGCTACCGCCCGCTGCTCTTCACGCTGGCCTACGAGATTCTGGGTAGCGCCGCAGACGCCGAAGATGTGGTGCAGGAAAGCTACCTGCGCTGGATCGCGGCGGCCGACGTGACGCATCCGCACGCATATCTCGTGCAGGTCGTGACGCGGCAGGCGCTCAATGCACTGCGCGCCAGCAAGCGCCGACGTGAGGACTACGTCGGCAACTGGCTACCCGAGCCGATCCAGACCGAGTCCGACGTGAGCGAGGACGCCGTCCTCGCCGAGTCCGTATCCATGGCAATGCTGCTGGTCCTGGAGACACTCAGCCCCGACGAACGCGTGGTCTTCGTCTTGCACGAGGTGTTCGGCTACAGCTATCCCGAGATCGCGCCCGTGGTGGGCAAGTCCGATACCGCGGTGCGCCAAATCGCCCACCGCGCACGCGAACACGTACACGCCCGACGACGACGCTTCACGCCGGACAAACAGCTGGCACGGACTACTGTCACCAGGTTCCTGCGGGCCGCACACACCGGTGACATCGATGGCCTTGTCGCGGTGATGGCCCCCGACATCGTGGCGCTGTCCGACGGCGGCGGAAAGGTATCGGCGGCCCGCCGGCCGGTCGTCGGGCCACACCGCGTCGCACAATTCATGGCGGGGCTTGCCCAGGGCGCGATGGCCGAGTTCGACATCTCGTTCGGAAGATACAACTCGATGCCCGCCGTGTCGTTCCTCCGGGACGGAGTGCTGGATTCGATCCTGCTCATCGAGCTGACCGGCGGACTCATCACCGCGCTCTACGCGATGCGCAATCCCGACAAGCTCCGCGACACCGCCACCACCCGCAGCCTGACCAGACAGCAGGAGAACTGATGCAGACCGTCACCGTCGAACGTTTTATCGGAGCACCGCAGGATGAGGTGTTCGAGTTCATGAGCAACGCAGCCAATTTCACGCGTTCTCCGTTGGTACTTCGGCAGCGGCTGGCCGAACCTGGCCGGCAAGCCCCCTATGGACAAGGAGCGGTACGCATCCTGGTCTGGGCGATCGGCTGGTTCCGAGAACGCATCACCGGTTACGACGCGCCGCACTCCTTCGACTACGCGGTCGAACGCAGCTTCCCTCCCTCGGAGCACCGGCATGGACGGGTGAGCTTCACCGCGGTGGATGGCGGCACCCGCGTCGTGTGGACCACGACGTTTCGGGTGAAGTTCCCACTCATCGGCGGAACTCTGACTCGTCGGGTCGGCCGTCCGATGCTGACCAGGGTGTTCAACGACGTGCTGGACGCCGCCGCGACGGATCTGGCCAAACTCTGACCACATTGAACAGATTTCGCTAATCTGTTCAAATGCGCGATACGGGCCGAGCGGTGTCACCCGCCCTGCTCACCGCCACCGCTGCGACGCTCAGACTTTTGGGCCCAAGGCAATTCAGTCTCACCGCAGTCGCTGAACATGCGGGTGTCTCCCGCGGTACCGTCCATAACGCGCTGGGCAGTCGCGACAACGCGATCAGAATCGGGCTCGACCACCTGGCGGGCGCGTTCATCGAGACCATTGCCGCCGAGGTGGACCGTCACGACACGCTCGCGGATCAGGTAGCTGCAGCCGCGGTCGTCATCTGCGCGCACCGGCAGCAGTCGGATTCCGTCGCGCCGCGCGGCATCAACGAGAGCATCCTGGTGCTACTGCTACGCAACACCGGTGACGATCTGATGCGACGCTCGATCGAACTGTGGAAGCCGGCCGTGCAGGCGGCCCGGGAACGCGGGGAGGTCGGTCCAGGCGTCACCCCGGCACGGGCCGGCGAATGGATCGTGCGCCTGTTGCTGAGCTTCGAACTTCTCCCACCGATCGGCGTGAACCTCGACAGTCCACGTGCGGTCAAACGATTCGTGTCCGACCACATCGTCGTCGGCCTGACCGGAAGGCAGAAATGACCGAGCCAGATTACGAGGTGGCGATCATCGGCGCCGGCCCCGGCGGCATCGCGACGGCACACCTCTTGCGCCAGAAAGGTATCCACGACTTCGTCATCATCGAACGCGGTGACGACTTCGGCGGAACCTGGCGCGACAACCACTACCCGGGTCTCGCCGTCGACATCCCCACCCTGTGGTACCAACTGTCGTTCGCTCCCAACCCGAACTGGAGCAGGTTCTTCGCACCCGGCCCGGAAATTCACCGTTACCTGCAGGACACGGCGGCCGGTCTCGGACTCTATGAACACCTGCGGCCCGACTCCGAGGTGATCCGCCAGCAGTGGGACGACGAACACGGCCTGTGGCGATTGCAGATCCGCGGCGGGGAACCGGTGACGGCACGTTTCGTGGTCAGCTCGGTCGGCGGGTACGTCAATGCCAAGACCAAGGTCGACATCGAGGGTGTCGACGACTTCACCGGGACGGCCCTGCGCCCCAACGCCTGGGACGACACCTACGACACCAAGGGCAAGCGCATCGCCGTGATCGGCACCGGTTCCTCCGGCGTCCAGATCACCGCCGCACTGTCCGCGGAAGCCGCCAATCTCGATGTCTACCAACGCACCCCCGCATGGGTACTACCGAAAGTCGACTTCGACTTCGCTCCGTGGATGCGCCGACTGATGCGCTTACCCGGCGTCGTTCCAGCGGTGAACACAGTCGGTCGGCTGGCGATGGACATCTTCATGGTGGCACCCATCGTCCACGTCTTCTCCCGACTGCCGGACAACTGGCTACGCCGCCTGATGCCGCTGTACGACGGCTGGTCCCGGATGCTGTACCGGTTGCTGCTGCGCGCCGTCGTCGACGACGCGGCCACCCGCCGAAAACTGGTACCGCGCTATGGCATCCTGGCCAAACGGCCGGTGATCTCCAGCGCATTCCTGCCGGCACTGAACAACCCCCGCACCAACCTGATCACCACGCCGATCGAACGGATCACCGCGACCGGAATCCGCACCACCGACGGCGTCGATCATCCGGCCGACCTGCTGGTGCTGGCCACCGGCTACGAACTGTGGATCGATCCGGAGACCTACCGGCCAGACACCATCGTCGGCCCCAACGGTTTCGATCTCGCCCAGTACTACCGCGCGCACGGTTTGCAGAGCTACGCCGGGACAGCCCACCCACGACTGCCCAACCGCTGGGAGATCGTCGGCCCGCTCGGCTTCGTCGGATTCGCCTGGCTGGACTATGTCGAGACCGTGGCCGCCCACGCCGTGCGGATCATCCACGAGACCCGCCGCCGCGGTGCACAGGTCGCCACCGTCAGCCAGGACGCGTTCAACCTGTGGAATGAGCGGATGCGTCGCGACGGCCGGGTCGCACACGTGTACTACACCGCTACGTCGGGCCTGAACAGCTATTTCGTCAACTCCCAGTACGAGACTCCGTATTACCGGCCGCAGACGATCACCGGATCCCGACAGTTCGCCCGTCACTCCCCGCTGTCCGACTACCAATTCACCAATATCCGCGTCACCGCACTACCCGAGGAGCAACCCGCATGACTGATCTTTCACTGGCCGGGCGGGTCGCCTATGTCACCGGCGCCGCGCGCGGCCAGGGCCGTTCGCACTGCGTGCGACTGGCCCGAGCCGGAGCCGACATCGTCGCGCTCGACGCCTGCGCACCCGTCGCCGCCCAGAACGGTTACGCCGCAGCCACTCCGGAGGACCTCGCCGAGACCGTGGCCCTCGTCGAGGGCGAGGGGCGCAAGATCCTGGCCCGGGAGGTCGACGTGCGGGATGCCGAGGGCCAGAAGCGGCTGGTGGCCGATGCGGTCGAACAATTCGGCCGGCTCGACATCGTCGTGGCCAACGCCGGTGTGCTCAATTGGGGCCGGCTGTGGGAGATTCCGGCGCAGCAGTGGCAGGAGATCATCGATATCAACCTCACCGGGGTGTTCAACACGGTCCAGGCGGTGGTGCCGCCCATGATCGAGGCAGGCAACGGCGGTTCGATCATCGCGGTCAGCTCAGCGGCAGGCATCAAGGCGGTGCCCGGGTGCGGCCACTACTGCGCAAGCAAGTTCGGTGTCGTCGGGCTCACCAATTCACTGGCGGTCGAGCTCGGTGAGTTCGGAATCCGAGTGAACTCGATCCACCCGTACGGCACGGACACCCCGATGGGTAACGACCTGTCGATGTATCAGATGTTCGCCGACCATCCGAACTACATCCACAGCTTCTCCCCCGGGGCCCTGCCGACGGATTCACTCGCCCCGCCCGACAACATCTCGGACATCGTGCTGTGGCTCGCCAGCGATGCGTCGTCGTTGGTCACCGCCGCTCAGATCCCGGCAGACAAGGGGTATCTGAAGATCTAGTTCTCCTGCCGAGCAGACGCGTAGGTACCCTTGCAAGCACATTTCGGGGTGCCTACGCGTCTGCTCGCGCAAGAAACTACAGCCGCGAGTGCTCGGAGATGTTGGTGTCGGTGGTGCGCAGCGGACGGATCAAAGCGTCCTGGCTGAAAGAGGCGATCAGTTCACCTTCCTCGGTGTGCACCGCGCCGCGCACATACGACATACCCGAACCCACCTGGGTGCTCTCGTGGCTGTAGAGCAGCCACCCGTCCCACCGGACCGGCTCGTGGAAACTCACCGTGACCGTCATCGGCGCGGTCGAGACAGTGAGGTGGGCCTGCGCGGTACCGATGCCCTCATGCGCTCGCATCGTGGTCGAAATGCCCAGGTGCCCCGTGAAATATGCGATCAGCGCCTTGGCCAGATCGTCTCGGGCCGGCACCGGATCGTAGCGCAGCCAGGCGTACAGCTCGGGCGGTCCGACCTCGTCGGGGCTGTTGACGTCGACAACGTCGACCACACGCAGTTCCCGTCCGATCATCGGCATGTGCGAAACATTCGAGTCCGCCGGGCCAGCGACCTCGGGCCGCGGCAGGTGATGCCGGATCACGTCGCCGGAGGGCACATCGGTGAACACCGTGATGGTGATGCAGCGCTTGCCGTTCTGTGACGCCGCGATCACCGCGGTAGCTGTCGACCGGCCTTCGCTGATCACATCGACGTCGAGCTCGACCGGTGGGCCCACCATCACAGCCCGGGCGAACACCGCGTGAGCCGACCGCACCGACTTGTCCGGAAAGCGTTTCGCCGCCGCGACGATCGCGGCGCCCACGATCTGGGTGCCTTCGACCACCTGACGCTCGTCGACACCGGCGATGCCGGTCTGGACGGTGAAACGGTTCTCCCCCGTGGGTTCGGCATCGAACAGGTCCAGCAGCATCTGCAGTGTCCACTGGGTCGGTTCGGCCTCTTGGGGTGCCTCGGATTCTGCGGTCATGACTTCCTCTCTTTTCACGCGTTGATGACTGTCTCGGCGAATTCCGAAATGGTTTGGGGTGCGGCAAAATCGGCGAACCACACGTAGAAGCGTTCGACGCCCTGCGCGGACAGCTCTGCGAAGTGGGCGGTGAGTTCAGCGGCGTTGCCGCACACCAAGCCGTCGCCGAGGTGCCCGAACAGTCGGGTGCTACGTTCGGTGACTGCCGTGCGATCGGCGTCGCGGCCGACGAAGCCGACCATCTGTTGCAGGGAGGCTCGTGCCGAGCCCACTGTCGGCAGCAACGCGGGCAGCCGATCGAGCTGATGCGACGGAATGTTCCACCAGTCGGCGTGGGCCCGCACCAGTTCCATCATGCGCTTGCCGGTTCCGCCCAGCACCAACGGAATTGGATGGGACGGACGCGGGACCTGCCCACGCTCACCGTCGCCCCAATACTGGTGCAGCAGATCCAAATTCTCGCCGAGCCTGCGTACCCGTGCTGCCGCGTCGCCGCTCTCGATGCCGAACCGCTCGAACTCCTGGGGCCAGGACCCGGATCCGAGGCCCAGTTCGAAGCGCCCGCCACTGGCCTCGGAAAGAGTGACGGCCTGCTTGGCCAACACCGACGGATGACGGAACGCATCGCACAACACCAGGTGGCCGATCCGCAGCCGCTCGGTGCGCGCCGCCACCCACGTCGCGACGGTCATTGCCTCCCAGATGTTTTGGTGAGTGGCACCGGGTGCCTCCAGATGGTCGATGAAGGCAATGCCGTCGAAGCCACTGGCCTCGGCCACCTGGGCACGTTCAACGACGTCGTCGACGGCCAGCCGGACCTGGGGCAGGAACAGGAACCACTCACTCATCGCTGCAACACATAATCACAAGCCGCCTATTGCTTCTACAGAAACGGTAACGTCATTCTCGCAAGTGCAGCATGACGGAGGTGATGGCGCAATGGCTAGGCCGGCCGGACGACCACCCGAAGGCGCGCGCGCCGAGGCACAAGCAGACCGGGCCCGCAGGTTCATGAAATCGGCGTTGGCAATCCTGGGCGAAACCGGACGCACCGACTTCACGGTCCTGGAGGTGGTGGAACGCTCCAAGACCTCCTTGCGATCCTTCTACCAGCATTTTTCCACCAAGGATGAGCTTCTACTGGCACTCATCGACAAGATCATGGCCGAGTCCACGCAGCGCTGGCGCGCCGATACCGACGGGCTCGCCGGCCCCGAAGCACTCCGGTCGTTGATCGAGCGCATCACCATCCCGGCGTCGTCGAGCACCCAGGACAGCATCAACCGCGGCCTGACCTTCTACAACGACCATCTCGCCGAGTCGCTACCGCGCGAATACGCGCGGGTGCTGGCACCACTGCACGAGCTCATCGGCGACATCCTGCGGCGCGGAATGGATTCGGGGGTGTTCCGGTCCGACATCGACGTCCAGAGCACCGCCGCCCTGATCATGCAGTCGGTCCTGGGTGCGATGCGGCTGCGTTCACTGGGAGTCGAACTCAATGGCGCGCCGATCGACGGGGAGCACATCTACGAGTTCTGCGTGCGCGGTCTCCTGACCCTTCAGCGCCCCGTCTGACCAGCAGCTTTCCGATCAATTGAGCGATCGCCCGAATGGGCTCGTCGACCCTGCTCATCCCGTGGTAACGTCATTACCAGTTTCGGAAATCACACTCTTTCAGGAGGCGAACATGCCCTCACGCGAGCTTCCCTACCCGGTGTTCGACGCCGACAACCACTTCTATGAGCCCAAAGAGGCGCTCACCCAGTTCCTGCCCGACAATCGCAAGGGCGTCATCGACTACATCGATGTGCGCGGCCGTACGAAGATCGTGGTGCGCAACCAGATCAGCGACTACATCCCGAACCCCACGTTCGAGGTCGTCGCGCGGCCGGGTGCCCAGGAGGAGTACTTCCGGCACGGCAGCGGAGGCAAGAGCTACCGCGAGGTGATGGGCAAGCCGATGAAGGCGATCCCGGCATTCCGCAATCCGGAAGCGCGCCTTGAGGTTCTGGACAGCCTCGGCCTGGACTACACGATCATGTTCCCGACATTGGCCAGCCTGGTCGAGGAACGGCTGAAGGACGATCCGGATCTGATCCTCGACATCATCCATGCGCTCAACGAATGGATGTACGAGACTTGGCAATTCAACTACTCCGACCGCATCTTCTCCACCCCGGTCATCAATCTCGGCGTCGTGGACCGTGCCCTCGAAGAGCTTGAGTGGTGCCTGGAACGCGGGGCGAAGACCGTGCTGGTCCGCCCGGCGCCGGTACCCGGTTACCGCGGTACCCGCTCGATGGGCCTTCCGGAGTTCGACCCGTTCTGGGACGCCTGCGTGAAAGCGGGCATCCCGGTGTGCATGCACGCTTCGGACAGCGGGTACGCGCAGTACCTCAACGACTGGGAGCCCGCCGACGAGTTCCTCCCGTTCAAGCCGACATCGTTCCGGATGGTGGCGATGGGCAAGCGTCCGATCGAGGACACCATGGCCGCGCTGGTCTGCCACGGCGCACTGACCCGCAACCCGGACCTGCGAATCCTGTCGGTGGAAAACGGCGCCTCGTGGGTGCCGTACCTGTTCTACCAGTTCAAGGACGTCTACTCGAAGATGCCGCAGGAGTTCCCCGAGGATCCGATCGAGGCGTTCAAGCGCTGCGTGTACGTCGCCCCGTTCTGGGAGGACGACTTCAAGAAGATGGCCGACCTGTGCGGCATCGACCGCATCATCTTCGGATCGGACTGGCCGCACCCCGAGGGACTGGCCGATCCGATCAACCTCGTCGATGATCTGGTGGCACACGGCCTCGACGACGAGGGCGTCCGAAAGGTCATGGGCGGCAACCTGGTCGACCTGTTCAAGGTCGAGAACAAGAAGGTGTACCGACCCGATGTTCCCGCACTCGTACTGAACTGATCCAGTCCCCTCCACCCCTACGAAGCTGGGCGACTACATGACAGATGTGGCAAATCCCGAACAGATGCTGTTCACCTCCACCGCACAGGCCTTCCTCGAGAAGGAGGTGCCGCTGAGCCGCGTGCGTGAACTCCATGCCGAGGGCAACGCCTTCGACACCGGATGGTGGGGACGCGCAGCCGAATTGGGTTGGGCCAGCCTGCTCGTACCCGAGGAGCTGGGCGGCGGGAGTCCGTCCGGAGACGGTGTGACCGACCTGGCGCTGCTTGCCGAGCAGGCCGGCCACACCGTGGCCCCCGGTCCGCTGCATCCGGTCAGTATCGTGCTGGCCGGCCTCGTCGAATCACCGGACGGGCACGAGGAACTCATCGAATCACTGGTTGCCGGCGAGACCGTGGCATCGTGGGCGGCCTACGAACCCAAGCGGCCATTCGGAGCCCTGCAGTCCGTCACCGGGGTCGGCACCACGGCCACCCGTACCGACGCGGGCTACCGCATCGACGGCGTCAAGGACCGCGTCGAAGCTGGCGACCAGGCCGGCACGGTCCTGGTGGTTGCCGTCTGCGACGGCCAGATCCGGCAGTTCGTCGTGCCGACCGACGCCACCGGCGTTACCGTCAGCCCCCAGAAATCGGTGGACCTGGTCAAGCGTTATGCCCGAGTGCAATTCGATGGCGTAGAGGTCGACGAGTCCGCCGTGGTGGGGACCGCCGAGGAGACCCCGGCGATCATCGAACGCCAGCGTCAGGTCGCCCTGGTGCTGCAGTGCGCCGAGATCGTCGGAATCCTCGACGCGGTACTCACGATGACCAATCAGTGGCTCAGCGACCGGCACAGCTTCGGCCGTCCACTCGCGTCGTATCAAGCTCTCAAACATCGCGCCGCCGACATGAAGATGTGGTTCGAAGCAGCGCGCGCCACCACCATCGGAGCCGTGGCGGCAGTGGCCGAACGCTCACAGGAAGCACCGAAACTCGTCAGCGTCGCGAAAGCCTATGTGGCCGAACGGGCACCGGTGATGCTGCAGGACTGCGTGCAGTTACACGGCGGCATCGGGGTGACCTGGGAGCACGACCTGCACCTGTTCCTGCGGCGGGTCGCGCTCTACCGGGCGCTCTACGGATCACCCGAAGACCACCACCGCGCCGTGTACGCGTTGAGCCGCAAGACCCGCGCAGCCGAGGAGATCGGGGCATGACCGACACCGTGAGCACCGCAGCAACAACAGAGTCCGTCGAACAGTTCGCACTGCGCGCCCGGACCTGGCTGGCCGAGAACATGCCGCCCATCAACCCAGACAACCCGCCGTTCGCGGTACGCGCCGAGAACGAATCCTGGGAGCGGGCAAAGGAACTGCAGAAGCGCCTCTACGAAGGCGGCTTCGCCGGCATCTGCTTCCCGAGCGAGTACGGCGGCCTTGGCCTGGATTACGCGTACCAGAAGGCATTCAACGACGAATGCCGGAACTACGAGATGCCGTTGATCCTCAACACGCCGTCGTTCACCATCTGCGGCGCAACCATTCTCGACATGGGCAGCGAAGACCAGAAACGTGAGCGCATCTCGGCCGCTATCCGAGGCGACGAGGTCCTGTGCCAGCTGCTGTCCGAGCCCAGTGGCGGATCGGATCTCGCCGGTGTGATCACCCGAGCCGAGCTCAAGGGCGACACCTGGATCATCAACGGCGCCAAGACCTGGAGCACCAGCGCTTTTGCCGCCGACTACGGGTTGATGCTGGCCCGCACCGACTGGACCGTGCCCAAACACGAAGGTCTGACCATGTTCCTGGTGCCGCTCAACGCGCCGGGCATCACCATGCGCCGCATCACCGAAGTGAACGGCAACGAGGAATTCTGCGAGGAGTTCTTCGACAATCTCGAGCTGCCCGCTGACGCCGTGGTGGGCGACGTCAACGACGGGTGGACCGTCGCCTCGCGTCAGCTGCACCATGAGCGTCGGGCAGTCGGTGGCGGTTCGGAGTTCGCCAGTGGGACCGGGGCCGAGAACGCGAACGAGATGCCGCCGGACCACGTCGGGCTGGCCGAGGCCACCGGGCAGGGCGACGACGCCCGGGTGCAGGACCTGGCGGGTCGTGCGCTCGTGCGGCGCATGGTCAAGAAGCAGCTGATCGATCACGTCGGCAAGGCGATCGGAAACGGTTCGCTGCCACCGAATGCGGGGACGTTGATCCGGCTGTTCCATGCCGAGACCACCGAACTCGAGGTGGACACCGCGCTGGCCATCGCCGGTACGGCCGGCGTCGTCGACGAGGGTTCTGAGGACGCCCCGGAGTTGGCCGGGCTGATGGAGATCGGAGTGCGCTACCTGTCCCGGCAGACCGGGTCACTGGGCGGCGGCAGTTCGGAGATGGCGCGCAATGTCATCGGCGAGCGGATCCTCGGCTTCCCCCGTGAGCTCGCGGCCGACCGCGGCGTGCCGTTCAATGAGGTCAAACGCAACAAGAGCTGACTGCGTCGCGGCGTACAGCGGGCATCACACGACGCAGGGTTCCGAAGTTGTTCGTCGACGCCGAGCCGGGCGCCATCGGCGCGGTCGCGTATGTGAGTTCGCCCGGGCTTGGCCGAATCAGACCGAAATGACCTTCTTCGGTATGAATTTCGTTCAAGAGGACTGGGCGGACGGGATCGGCGTAGCGGTCGCCGACTTCGTTCGCGGCCTCGCCCACTAGAAGAGAGCCGGTTGGGTCGGTGCCGGGGCTTCGTGTACCGGCCCGACGCGCGCGGCGGGCGCCGGGCCCGTCAGACCGTGCCGGGCGACCAGTGGCCGCACCCGGGCCCGAAGCATGTCGCGGTAGTCGGGCGGCAGATACGCTCCGCGCCGGTACAACCGCTGATAATCGGCAATCAGTTCGGGACGTTCATGCTGCAGCCAGGACATGAACCAACCGCGGGTCGTCCCCCGCAGATGCAGACCGAACACGGTCACGCTGCTTGCCCCGGCCGCAGCGATACGACCCAGCAGGTCGTCGAGTTGCTCAGCCGAATCGGTGAGATATGGCAGCACCGGCGCAACCATCACATGACACCGCAGCCCGGCGTCGCGTATCGCCGCGATGAGACCCAACCGCGCTTCGGGCGACGGGGTTCCGGGTTCGACCGTGCGGTGCAGCTCCGGATCGCCGACCGCCAGCGACACCGCCACGCTCACGTCGACGCGACGCGATGCCTCGGCGATCTGCGGCAGATCACGACGAAGCAGCGTGCCCTTGGTGAGGATGGAGAACGGGGTAGCCGAATCCGACAGCGCCGCAATGATTCCCGGCATCAAGGCGTATCTGCCTTCGGCGCGCTGGTAGGGATCGGTGTTGGTACCGAGCGCAACGGTCTCGCGCGTCCAGGACCGGCGCCGCAACTCGCGGGCCAACACCTCGGCGACGTTGGTCTTCACCACGACCTGAGTGTCGAAGTCCGTGCCGCTGTCGAACTCGAGATACTCATGGGTCGGACGGGCAAAGCAGTACCGGCAGGCGTGGCTACAGCCGCGGTAGCCGTTGACCGTGTACCGGAAGGGCAACATCGACGCTGCCGGCACTTTGTTCAGCGCTGATTTGCACAGCACCTCGTGAAACGTGATGCCCTCGAACTGCGGCGTACGCACGCTGCGGACGAAACCGAGCCGCTGCAGACCGGGCAGCGCCCCGTCGTCAGCACGCACCGCCTGACCGTCCCACCGCATACCATCATCGAACAATTGTTCGATGTGGTTGTCAAGGTAATTCCACGCGCGTCTCGCACATTGAGGCGCCGACAGATCTCGCTCGCGCCATCGCGGCTGCGGCGCACCGAACGGACGCCCACAGATAGGACTGGGTGCGCCGATGCCGCGGTTTCGGGTACGGCATCGGCGCGCGCCGTGGGCGCTTGCCCAGTCAATTGCCCATCGGATCGGAAGCGGAACCGCCCGACGCGCACTCACTTATCGAACACCAGTTCGAGTACGTCGTCAAGGCCGTTCTCAGTCTGTGGGAACGGCGGATCAGTCGGCCGAGCGCTTTCCCGGTTCGAGCGCCAGCCGAACCTGGGATTCGATCGCAGCGACGACCGGACGCGGCAGGTGTACCCGGCCACGCCCGTCGAGGTCGACGACTATCTGCTGCATCTTGCGCAGATATGACGTCTTCTCCCCTGGCTGGTCGGTGGCTTGCGCGTGGTTGTAGAGCTTGGCGGCGGTATCCAAGTCGGCGCGGTCGTCGTCGGCCAAGTAACTGGTCCCGGTGGCTTTTCCGTCGCGCTCGCACCGAACCCATTGGCGCCGCAGCGCATCGACTGCCGCGCGGTAACGCCCGGCGAATGCGGCGTCCGGGTAGGCGTCGGTGGCCAACGCCTGGGCCTCCTCCAACGCGGTATGGAAATCCATCACGTGCTCGCGGGTGATGTCGGTGACGCCGGGATAACGCAGGTACAGCGCGGGCTCCAGTTCGTAGGCGCCGTATTCGGACAACACCCGCCGGTGGACCGCGCGCGCAGCCTCCCACAGCCGGACGTCGGCCGCCGGGGACACGGGTGGCTCAGCCGCCGGGGACACAGGCGGCTCCTCCACCCTGGCGGCGACGGGCTCCGCCGGCGCGCCGGGCTGACCACCTGCCGGCCTCATCTGCTTGTACTTGCGCGGCTTCTCGGGGACCGCGCGCCGCAGACGCCGCAGGATCTCGGCGGCGACCGGATCGTCCTCCAGGACCGCGACGTGAAAGTCGGCGCCATCGCGGAAGGTCAACTGCAGATAGCGCACACCTTGGACTCGAAGGTCACGGTCAGCGAGCGCGATGCGGGTCTCGGGCGACTCTTCGGCGGACAGGCCCACATCGACGAGATCGGACAGCGAGCGCACGACATCCTCGCTGTCTTCGGTTCCGATCAGGACCTGCCCGTCGACAAGCGCGAGTCGAACCGCGGCTCGTCGACCTGCCATTCGACCGACGACGCTGTACAGCACCGAACTGGTCAGTGACGCACCGACAACCACGATGACGATCGCCGGGGGCACCCCACTGGCCACGAGGATCAGCAGCAAGGGCGCTGCTGCCAACAGCAGCGCTGCGCAGACACCCCGGCGGATGCGGGTTGGAGTGTCGAGGTATTCGGTGCGGGAGATCAGCGCGAGATTCTCACCGGCCGGCGCGTCCACGCTCATGCCGCCGCAACCGTCCAACGCACCCCGCCGACACTACCGTGCAACCACTGGCCAGTGGCATCTGCGTATGGTTGACCCATGGCTGACGACCCGCAGCAACGCCGCCGGGCCCGGCTGGACCGCCGAAAGGTCGTTGAGTAGAGGTGAATTCGATTCTTCGCTCGATCGCAGGTGGCGTGTGCGTCGGCTCCGGCATCGCGATCGGGGCCTACTCGGGTGGCTGGTTCCTGGTGCTCGCGGTCGTTCTCGCGACGTTGGGGATCGGGATGGTGGCCGGCACGTTCACGCGGTCGGTCACCGCCGCGCCCGCCGGTGCACTGGTCCCGGTGGCCGTGGACCTGATCGACCGCTCGGCGCCGGCTCCGGCGGTCGCGTCGACCGTCGTCGCGGGCGAGGCACGGCCGCCCCGAGACGTACCGTTCCGGTTTCACCGTCACGCCAACCTGTCCCGCGCGCAGATCGCCGGCCTCGTCGCCGATGGTCGCGGCGAATTGCCGTCGGAGGCAATCGGAACGCCTGGCAGCACTGCGGTCATCGAGCACGGTCCCACGCGGGCCCACGCACCGGCGGCTCTGACGGCGGTGGCGGCGATGTGGGCCACGATGCTGCTCCCTCCGAGCGACATCTGGGATCTCAAGCCGTTGACCAGAAGTGTGTCGACCGCGGTTCCCGGCATCACCTCGGACGACCCCGATACGAAACCGCTGTGGCAGTGGTACGACGAACTTCTCGCCCACCTGCGTGCGGAGTCGCCGGATCTGCTCGATGCGCTGCTGGAGATCGACATCCGCGACAGCTATGTCACTGCGATTGTGTACCTCGGTGGAGACCGGAGCCGGAGCTACGAAGGCCGTACCCGCGGCTGGGAAACCACCGAGTCCACGACCGGCGGACGCAGCCGCGACACCTTCAGTGTCGGGGAACTGCAGGCCTTTTCGGCGAGGAACTATCTGTCTACGGCAATGGCGATGCTGCCGCCGGACAACAACGAGCCCACGCGCCTCGCCATCTCCCGTGAGGACGACGACATCTTCGGGGCCGAACGGCCGGTGCTGATCGACGGCTGGTTCGGCAACCCCAACGTCACGGTGATGGGCAAACCCGACGGCACCGTCGCGCCGTGGTGGCCCGCCGACGATGTCGGCGCCGGGCTGGCGCAGGCGGAGGCCGCACTGGTCGCCCGCGGGCTGTCGACCTCAGAACCGATCCTCAAGAACATCGAGCTGTCGGACGACAAGGGCGGATTCTGGCTCACCTTTTTCCGGGGCGACTACTACTACCGCACGCATGTGAACGCCGGCGGATTCACCACGCCGGATGATCCGATGAGCGACGACACCCGGTCACCCCGGTTCAGGTTCAGCGACATTTCCCCCACCGTCGTGGCACAGGTGCGTGAGGATGCGATGCGCCGCTATGGGGTCGACCCGGTGGACCGCGGGAAAGCCAAGATCACCATCGGTGCGTGGGGCAGCGACGCCGGTGACCGCGAGGATCAGGTCGTGATCAAGGTGGACTACCACGACGCGCACGGCGGCGAAGCGGTCTACGCGTTATCCGGCGAGTACCTCGCCGGATAACGCGGGCGGGTCAAGCTACCACTGACCGAGCTGGCAGCGCGGGCTGTAGGGATGATCGTTCTGGACCGCGATCTGACCGTCGACGGAGATCTCACAGTGCGCGTTGGGCTGAGCCTGGCCCCCGTGCGTCGTGCTCGCGACCGTGAAGACAGCCCACTGCGGATCGGCGAGCGTGGTTTCGAACACCCAGGGCGTGTCGGGACCGACGTTCACCGTCGCCTTCTGCAGGTACTTGTACGCATCAGCGTTGTAGGCGTCTTTGCTCGCAGGCTGCGTCGTCAGGTAGTAGAGGTCGAATTCGTACGGCGCACCGGAGGTGAGCGTGTACTTCACCTGATGGCCCTGGCCCGACGGGTCCGCATACGACGTTGCGTTGGAGACCGCCATACCCGCAGCCGCCAGTACGAGCGCCGCACCGACCGTGGTTGTCGCTTTTCGCATATTCGTCACATACGTCATATCCGAGCACGCTACCGCCTTGTTACAGGTGCGACTACTGGGTGTCACAGCGTCCCGCCAACGGCAAACCAACTCGGCCTAGCTTGAGGTTAATTTGTTTGTCACACACAGACATTTCCCAGTAACAGCGGCGCTCTAACGTCCCGATTCGACACCCGCACTCCGGTGTTTAGCCTCTTGCACCGCCGCCGGCACCGATCGGCTGAGAAGCGCTGCAATCAAAGGGAAAGGTCGCCCATGCGAGTTCCAGGACGTGCCCCGTTGCGTCGGTCTGCGCTTGCCGCAGGGAGTTTGATCGCAGTCACCAGCCTGCTCCTTGCCGGTTGCGGCAGCCGGGCGAGCGAAACCGACACAGCAAACACTGCTTCCTGTGTGGACACCTCCGGCCCCAAGGTCAAGGTCGGATCGTTGAACTCGCTGTCAGGCACGATGGCCATTTCCGAGGTGACGGTGCGCGATGCGATCAAGCTCGCGGTCGAGGAGATCAACGCCAAGGGCGGTGTCCTGGGCAAACAGATCGAGCTGATCGGCGAGGACGGGGCCTCCGAGCCCACGGTGTTCGCCGAGAAGGCCGAGAAGCTGATCAGTAGTGACTGCGTGGCCGCGGTGTTCGGTGGCTGGACCTCGTCGAGCCGCAAGGCCATGCTGCCCGTGTTCGAGAGCGCCAACGCCCTGCTCTACTACCCCGTGCAGTACGAAGGTCTGGAGTCGAGCAAGAACATCTTCTACACCGGCGCCACCACCAACCAGCAGATCGTGCCGGCACTGGACTACCTCAAGGAGAAGGGCGTCAAGTCGCTCTATCTCGTGGGCAGTGACTATGTGTTCCCGCAGACCGCCAACCGGATCATCAAGGCCTACGCCAAAGAGAACGGCATCGAGATCAAGGGCGAGGACTACACGCCGCTGGGCTCGACCGACTTCTCCACCATCGTCAACAAGGTCCGCAGCGCCGACGCGGACGCCGTGTTCAACACCCTCAACGGCGACTCCAATGTCGCGTTCTTCCGCGAATACAAGAATGTCGGTCTGACCCCGCAAGCGATGCCCGTGGTCTCGGTCTCGATCGCCGAAGAAGAGGTCGGCGGTATCGGGGTGCAGAATGTCACCGGCCAGCTGACCGCGTGGAACTACTACCAGACCATCGACACCCCGGTGAACAATGCCTTCGTCAAGGCCTACAAGGACTTCGTCAAGGATCCCAAGAAGCCCACCTCCGATCCGATGGAAGCCGCCTACGTCTCGGTGTACCTGTGGAAGAACACCGTCGAGAAGGCAAAGTCGTTCGACGTCGCGGCGGTCCAGGACAACGCCGACGGCGTCACCTTCGACGCCCCTGAAGGCAAGGTCACCATCGACGGCGAGAACCACCACATCACCAAGACCGCCCGCATCGGCGAGATCCGGCCCGACGGCTTGATCTACACCATCTGGGAGTCCAAGGGGCCGATCGATCCGGATCCGTACCTGAAGTCCTACCCGTGGGCTGCGGGGCTGTCCGGCTGAGGCGAGCGTAGCGACGGCGAATCACACACAGCATGGACATCCTCATCGGCCAGCTGGCAACGGGATTGAGCCTCGGCTCGATCCTGTTGCTGGCGGCGCTCGGCCTGTCTCTGACCTTTGGGCAGATGGGCGTCATCAACATGGCGCACGGCGAATTCATCATGGCGGGCTGCTACACCGCCTACGTGGTGCAGCAGCTCATCACCAATGCCGGCGCCTCCCTGGTGATCTCCCTTCTGGTCGGGTTCCTCGTCGGCGGCGCCATGGGTGCTCTGTTGGAGGTGACGCTGATCCGGCGGATGTACCACCGTCCGTTGGATACGCTGCTGGTCACCTTCGGCGTCGGCCTGATCCTGCAACAGGTCGCCCGCGACATCTTCGGTGCGCCTGCGGTCAATGTCGTTGCGCCGGAATGGCTGTCAGGCGGCGTCGAGATTCTCGGCGCGGTGGTGCCCAAGACGCGGATCTTCATCCTGGTGCTGGCCGTCATCTGTGTCACGGTGCTGGCGCTGGTCCTCAAGACCAGCCCGATGGGGCGGCGGATCCGGGCGGTGGTCCAGAACCGCGATCTGGCCGAGACCAGCGGCATCTCGTCACGCCGGACCGATATCACCACCTTCTTCATCGGATCCGGGCTGGCCGCGGTGGCCGGTGTGGCACTGACGCTGATCGGCTCCACCAGTCCGACCATCGGCCAGAGCTTCCTGATCGATGCCTTCCTGGTGGTGGTGGTCGGCGGGCTCGGCCAGATCAAGGGCACGGTGATCGCTGCCTTGGCCCTGGGTTTCCTGAACTCGTTCATCGAATACGGCACCACAGCGTCACTGGCCAAGGTGATCGTGTTCGCCATCATCGTGATTTTCCTGCAGGTCCGCCCACAGGGATTGTTCACGGTTCGGACCAGGAGTCTCGTATGACCATTCTCGGCCGCTGGCAAACCTGGGCCGGATTCGGCGTCGCAGCGATCGTGCTCTTCGGCGTGGCGCCGGCGCTACTGTCGGACTTCCGGCTCAGCTTGCTCGGCAAGTTCCTGTGCTTTGCGATCGTCGCGGTGGGCATCGGATTGGCCTGGGGCCGTGGCGGAATGCTGGTGCTCGGGCAGGGCGTGTTCTTCGGCCTCGGCGGCTACATGATGGGCATGCACCTCAAGATCGCCGACGCCCAGATCCGTGGGCACGATGTCCCTGACTTCATGCAGATCGCGGGAGTTCGGCAGCTGCCCGCTTATTGGCAGCCGTTCGCCTCCCCCGCGTTCGCGTTGTTGGCGATCCTGCTGGTGCCGACGGCGATCGCGGCCCTGCTCGGCTTCGGCGTGTTCAAGCGCCGGGTCAGGGGCGCCTACTTCGCAATCCTGTCGCAGGCGCTGGCGGCCGCGCTGGCGATCCTGCTCGTCGGCCAGACCAGTCTCGGCGGCAGCAACGGGCTGACCAATTTCCGGACCTTCTTCGGGTTCAACCTCAACGACCCGGTCAACAAGCGGATGGTGTATTTCCTTGCGGCAGTGACGCTGCTGATCGTCGTGGCCCTGGTCCGTCAGCTGATGTACAGCCGCTACGGCGAGTTGCTGGTCGCGGTGCGCGACGGTGAGGAGCGGGTGCGGTTTTTGGGCTACGACCCGGCCAACATCAAGGTGGTGGCCTACACTCTGGCCGCGTTGTTCGCCAGCATCGCCGGCGCCCTGTTCGTTCCGATCGTCGGATTCATCGCGCCGTCGCAGGTCGGCATCGTGCCCTCCATCGCGTTCCTGATCGGGGTCGCGATCGGCGGGCGGACCACGCTGCTCGGCCCGGTCCTCGGCGCGATCGGCGTGGCCTGGGCGCAAACCCTGTTCTCCGAAAGGTTTCCGTCCGGGTGGATCTACGCCCAGGGCCTGCTGTTCATCGTGGTGGTCGGATTTTTCCCCGCCGGCCTGGCCGGTCTCGGCGTGCTGTTCTCCCGGTGGCGGCGCAAGCGGTCCACGGATGCGGAGGAGCCCCGGCCCGAGACGGCACCCGACGCCGATACCGAGAAAGTAGGTGCCGCATCGTGACCGGAACCGAGCAGGCCACGGCGCCAGAGCCGGTGGCCGGCGGCAACGCCGGCATGGGTGCCGAATATTTGGAAGTTCGCGGTCTCACAGTCGATTTCGACGGGTTCAAGGCAGTCAGCGACGTCGATCTCACGCTGTTCCAGGGCGATCTGCGCTTTCTGATCGGACCCAACGGCGCGGGTAAGACGACAGTCATCGACGCCATCACCGGCCTGGTGGGTGCCACCGGCTCGGTGAACAAGTCAGGTGCGGAGCTGCTCGGCAAGAAGGTGCATCAGATCGCCCGGTTGGGCGTGGGGCGGACATTCCAGACCGCGAGCGTCTTCGAACAACTGACGGTGTTGCAGAATCTCGATATCGCCGCGGGCGCCGGTCGTTCGCCGTGGACCCTGCTGCGCCGGCGGCACGGCGTGTTGCCCGCGATCGAGGAAGCACTCGAGACCACCGGGCTCGCGGACCTCGCCGACAAACCTGCGGGCGTGCTGGCTCACGGCCAGAAGCAGTGGCTGGAGATCGGCATGCTGTTGGTACAGAACGCCGATGTCCTGTTGCTCGACGAACCGGTGGCGGGGATGAGTCACGAGGAACGCGAGGAGACCGGAAATCTGTTGCGCCGTATCGGCGGAACTCGAACGGTGGTCGTCGTGGAACATGACATGGATTTCATGCGGGCGTTCGCGACCTCGGTGACCGTGCTGGCCCGCGGCCAGGTCATCGCCGAAGGTTCGGTGGCCGAGGTGCAGGCCAATCCCAAGGTCCAAGAGGTCTACCTCGGCACTGCCGCGGCCGGCGCGGAAGGAATCGCCTGATGCTCGAACTGCTCGATGTGCGAACCGGTTACGGCCGGTCTGAAGTGATCCACGGCACGAGCATCGCCGTGCCGTCCGACGGCGTCGCCGCGGTCATGGGTCACAACGGCGCGGGGAAGACGACCCTGCTGCGAGCGGCCGTCGGGTTGCTCAAATGCACTGCGGGCAAGGTGCTTTTCGACGGTGACGACATCACCAGGCTTCGCCCCAGCGCCCGCGTGGCCCGTGGCCTGGCGTATGTGCCCCAGGGCCAGCAGTCCTTCGGGCAGCTGACCACCGCGGAGAACCTCCAGGTGGTCGCCGACGGCCGCAAGAACGGCAAGGCGCTGATCGACGAGCAACTGGACCTGTTCCCGGCCCTCAAGGAGCTACTCAGCCGGCGGGCCGGCCTACTTTCGGGCGGCCAGCGTCAACAGCTCGCGATTGCCCGCGCGTTGATCACGAGTCCCAAGTGCCTGATCCTCGACGAACCGACCGAAGGGATCCAACCGTCGGTGGTGGCCGAGATCGAAGCCGCGATCACCTCGCTGACCGCACGCGGCGATCTGGGCGTGTTGCTGGTCGAGCAGCACATCGGGTTCGCGCTGGAATCCGCTCAGCGCTATTACATCCTGGAGGCGGGACGGATCACCTCGAGCGGCGCCGGCGGCTCGACGTCAGAGGCCGACGTCCGCGCCGCCATGGCCATCTGATCAGGCGAGGCGGGAAAGAACCTCTGCGACAACGGAATCGGCAGGAACATCGACCTGGTCGCCGGTCGAGAGGTCCTTGAGACCGACGGTGCCGGCCTCGATGTCGCGGTCGCCGGCCACCAACGCGTACCTGGCGCCGGAGCGGTCGGCCGCCTTCATCGCGCCTTTGAGCCCGCGGTCTCCGTAAGCCAGGTCGACACGCACCCCTTCGGCGCGCAGTCGCGCGGCGAGTTTGGCCAACTCGAGCTTGGCGGCATCGCCCAGCGGCACGCCGAACACCTGCACGCCACCGACACCGGCCACCGTCTTGCCCTCGGCCTGCAGCGCCAGCAGGGTGCGGTCGACACCGAGCCCGAAGCCGATTCCGGAAACGTCCTGCCCGCCGAGCTGACTCATCAGGCCGTCATACCGGCCGCCGCCGCCGATGCCCGATTGCGCGCCCAGCCCGTCGTGCACGAACTCGAAGGTGGTCTTGGTGTAGTAGTCCAGCCCGCGCACCATCCGGGGGTTGATCACGTAGGGCACACCGAGCGCGTCGAGGTGCGCCTGCACCACCTCGAAGTGGGCCTTGGCGCTGTCGGACAGGTGGTCGAGCATCAGGGGCGCGTCCGCGGTCATCTCCCGCACCTGGGGCCGCTTGTCGTCGAGCACCCGGAGCGGGTTGATCTCGGCGCGTCTGCGGGTCTCCTCGTCGAGGTCGAGCTTGAACAGGAAGTCCTGCAGCAGCTCCCGGTATGCCGGCCGGCAGGTGTCATCGCCCAGCGAGGTGAGCTCAAGGCGGAAACCGTCCAGGCCCAGCGACCGGAAGCCGGCGTCGGCGATCGCGATCACCTCGGCGTCCAGTGCCGGGTCGTCCACCCCGATGGCCTCGACACCGACCTGCTGCAACTGCCGATAGCGCCCGGCCTGTGGACGCTCATAGCGGAAGAACGGACCGGCGTAGCAGAGCTTGACCGGCAGCGCGCCGCGGTCCAGGCGGTGCTGGATCACCGCGCGGATCACTCCGGCGGTGCCCTCGGGACGCAGGGTCACCGAGCGGTCGCCGCGGTCGGCGAATGTGTACATCTCCTTGGAGACCACATCGGTGGACTCGCCCACCCCGCGCGCGAACAACGCGGTGTCCTCGAAGATCGGCAGCTCGATGTCGCCGTAGCCGGCCCGGCGCGCCGAAGCCAGCAGCCCGTCCCGGACCGCCACGAACTGTGCCGACTCGGGCGGTAGATAGTCGGGCACGCCCTTGGGCGCCTGGAATGCAGAAGTCACAGAGTCAAACCTTCGAGAAACGGGTTGGTACGGCGTTCATGCCCGATGGTCGTGCGCGGGCCGTGCCCTGGTAATACCACGGTGTCGTCGTCGAGTACCAACAGCTTTGTCACGATCGAGGTGAGCAGGTCACGTCCGCTGCCGCCGGGCAGGTCGGTGCGGCCCACCGAGGACCGGAACAGCGTATCGCCTGTGAACACCGTCGGGGCCGCCGATGCTCGCTCCGGCCCGCCGGAGACCCGGAACACCACCGAACCCCTCGTATGCCCCGGGGTGTGGTCGACGGTGACCGAGACACCGTCAAAATCCAGGGTCTGGCCATCGCCGCTCAGTTCGATCAGCTGTTTCGGCTCGGACAACAGCACGCCGAACGCCAGCCGGGACAACGCTCCCAGCGCCGCCGGGCCGAATCCCTTCATCGGATCCGTCAGCATGAAGCGGTCTTCGGGGTGGATGTAGGCGGGACAGCCATAGGTGTCGGCGACCTTCTGAGCCGACCAGATGTGATCGATATGGCCGTGGGTCAGCAGGACCGCCGCCGGGGTCAGGCGGTTTTCGTCGAGAATCCGACGGAGCCGGTCCATCGCCCGCTGACCCGGGTCGACGACAATCGCGTCGGCCCCTGGTCGCTCGGCCAGGACATAGCAATTGCATGCCAGCATCCCGGCCGGAAATCCGGTAATGAACACGGTCCCAGTTTCCCATGCGACCACTTCCCCGATGTGCCGCGACCTGCGGTCTCCGCGGGTCGCAGAACCGGTACGCAGCTTCGCCTGGCAGACTCGTTGCCAACCTCAACCGCCTACAAGGAGGACTGCCGCGGTGCCGACCAACGAACAACGGCGTGCGACGGCCAAGCGCAAGCTGGAGCGCCAGCTGGAGCGTCGGGCCGCCCAGGAACGCAAGCGACGCATCCTGACCATCTCGGGGAGCGCGGTCGCGGCCCTCGTGATCATCGGGGCGGTCGTGGCCACGTTCGTCTTCACCAGCAAGGACTCGGGCAGCACCACCGCCTCGGCGGATACCACCACGGCGACGTCGGGTGCACCGGCCCAGCCGGCGGCCGACGGCCAACTGCCGGCCTTCGCCGCCCCCGCTGACCTCGGCGCCAACTGTCAGTACCCGGCCGCGGCCGCGGCCAGCAAGCCGAACACTCCGCCGCGCACCGGCAAGGTCCCCACCGACCCCGCCACGGTCAGCGTCAGCATGGTCACCACCCAGGGCAACATCGGGCTGCAGCTCGACAACGGCAAGGCGCCGTGCACGGTCAACAGCTTCGCGAGCCTGGCCGGACAGAACTACTTCAACGACACCCCGTGCCACCGGTTGACCACCAGCGGCATCTCGGTGCTGCAGTGCGGTGACCCGACCGGCCAGGGCACCGGTGGCCCCGGCTACCAGTTCGCCAACGAGTACCCGACCAACCAGTTCCAGCCGGACGACCCGGCGCTGCAGAAGCCGGTGGTGTACCCGCGCGGCACCGTGGCCATGGCCAATGCCGGTCCCAACACCAACGGCAGCCAGTTCTTCCTGGTGTACCAGGACTCGCAGCTGCCGCCGGGCTACACCGTGTTCGGCAAGATCGACGACACCGGCCTGGCCACCCTCGACAAGATCGCCGCAGCCGGTGTCGCCGGAGGCGGAGCCGACGGCAAGCCGGCACTCGATGTCGAGCTGAAGTCAGTGGCCCTGGACTAGTCCCCGTTGACTGTCCCGCCCCCCTACGGCGGTTACCAGCCGGAGTATCCATATCCGGCTGGTCATCCCCCGCCTGCCCACACCAACGGCATGGCGGTCGCCGCACTGGTGTCCTCGGTGCTCTTCGCGCCGCTCGGCATCGTCTTCGGGCACATCTCGCTGTCGCAGCTCAAACGCAGCGGTGAGCAGGGTCGTGGTATCGCGATCACCGGCCTGGTCATCGGGTACGTGATGACGGCGCTGGCGCTCGTGGCGGTGGTGTTGACGGTGGTGTTCGCCGTCATCGTCGTCAAGGCCGCCGAGAACATGCCACGCCAGGACCGCTACACGGCTTCCCCGGGTGCCGGCCAGGACCTGCCCACATTCACGCCGTCGCAGAATCTCGGTGCCAACTGCCAGTACCCGGCCACCGCCGAACCCGCCGCCAAGCGGGCCGCCCCGCCGCGCACCGGCGCCGTGCCGACCCAACCCGCCACGGTGCCCGCAGGCATCGTCACCGACCGCGGCAGCATCGGGCTCAAGCTGGCCAACGACCGGGCACCGTGCACGGTGAACAACTTCGCCAGCCTGGCCGGACAGGGATTCTTCGACGGCACCCAGTGCCACCGGCTCACCACCGGTGACCTTGCAACGCTGCAGTGCGGCGACCCGTCCGCCACCGGAACCGGCGGGCCCGGGTATCGGTTCCCCAACGAGTACCCGACCAACCAGTACCGGCTCTCCGACCCTGCCGTGCAGCGGCCCGTGGTCTACCCCCGCGGCACCGTCGCCATGGCCAACTCCGGACCCGGCACCAACGGCAGCCAGTTCTTCCTGGTCTACGAGGATTCATTGCTGCCACCGACGTACACCGTGTTCGGCACCGTCGACAAGACCGGACTGGCCACGCTCGACGCGATCGCCGCGGACGGGGTTGCCGACGGCAGCCACGACGGCAAGCCGGCCACACCGGTGACGATCAAATCGGCGAGCATGGACTGACCCGGCCAGGAGATTGCGATGTCCTATCCACTTCCATCCCAATTTCCGCCACCCCGATTCCCGCCGCCCCAACGCAGCGGACCCAGCGCGTCGACCCGCACGCTCGGGGTGCTGTTCCTTGCCGTGCTGGTTTGCGGCTATGCGGCAGCGGTGTTCCTGACCCGCCACATCTGGGAGGACCGAGAGGCCACCCGCATGACGTATTCGACCGCGACGTCGGATGGCGCGCCACCGTCACCCGATGATCTGGAGAACGCGCGAGAGGTCGTCGAGAAGCGCCTGCACGAGGTCCGGCTCTCCGGATCCGAAGTGGCAGTCGACGGGGACACCGTGGTGGTCACCATCCCGAGCCGAAACCCGGCGGCGATGCGGGACATCACGATGCCGGGACGGCTGACGGTCCGCCCGGTGATCCATGCGATGGCCGCCAAGAGCGGATCTTCTTCCCAAACCCCGTCGACGCCTGTTCCCCGCAAAGCCAAACCTGATCAGGCACAACGCATTTCCGACGAGAAGGAACTTCGGCAGTCCATCAACCCGTCGATCCAGATCCTGGCGCTGCAATACCAGGCCACCCGCTGCGGCGACGACGACGTGATGGCCGGTAACGACGACCCCAACCTGCCGCTGGTCACTTGCTCCACCGACGGCCAAACGGTCTACCTGCTGGGCAAATCCGTCATGACCGGCGCGGAGATCACCGACGCCGATTCGGAGTACAACGACGACGCGGGACAGTACGCGATCGACCTGGCACTCACCGGTGCCGGCACGAAGACGTGGGCCGACTTCACCTCGGCCAACGTCGGCAACCAGACCGCGTTCACCCTGGACTCCCGCGTGGTCAGCGCTCCGCAGATCCGAGAGGCCATCACCGGTGGCCGGGTTCAGATCACCGGCAACTTCACCGCCGACTCGGCGCGCGAGCTGGCCGGCGTCCTGGGATCGGGTTCGTTACCGTTCTCGTTGTCGCTGGAGTCCACCGCGGACACGATGTTGCCCGCGACGGTGATCGCCAAGCTGGCGCGCGCGGTCGTCATCATGGTGGGGATCGGCGTCGTGGCGATCACCGTCGTCGGGGTGGTCTACCTGGCCAGGCGGCGCTAGGCCGCACTGGTGACGCGGTAGACGTCGTATACGCCTTCCACGTTGCGCACCACGCTCAGCAGGTGGCCGAGGTGCTTGGGATCGCCCATCTCGAAGGTGAACCGGCTGATCGCCACCCGGTCGTTGGAGGTCGTCACCGACGCCGAGAGGATGTTGACCTTCTCGTCGGCCAATACCCGCGTCACGTCGGACAGCAGCCGGTGCCGGTCGAGCGCCTCGACCTGGATGGCCACCAGGAACACCGACGACGGCGACGGCGCCCAGTTCACCTCGATGATGCGTTCCGACTGTTGTTGCAGGGAAGCCGCATTCGTGCAGTCGGTGCGGTGCACGCTGACGCCGCCACCACGGGTCACGAAGCCCATGATGGTGTCGCCGGGGACCGGCGTACAGCACTTGGCGAGCTTGGTCAGGGTTCCCGGCGCTCCCGGCACCGCGACACCGGTGTCGTCGGTGCTGCGCTGGCGCACCGGCATGGTCAGCGGGGTGGACCGCTCGGCGAGTTCGTCCTCGGCCGCGTCGTCGCCGCCGAACTGGGCGAGCAGGCGCTGCACGACGTGGCGCGCCGAGACGTGGCCCTCACCGACCGCGGTGTAGAGCGCGGATACGTCGGTGTATCGCAGTTCCCGTGCCAGCGAAGCCATGGAGTCGGCATTGATCAAGCGCTGCAACGGAAGTCCGCCCCGGCGGACCTCGCGCGCGATGGCGTCCTTGCCGGACTCCAACGCTTCTTCACGGCGTTCCTTGGCGAACCACTGGCGGATCTTGGCCTTGGCCCGCGGCGACACCACGAACGTCTGCCAGTCGCGCGACGGCCCGGCGTTGGGCGCCTTCGAGGTGAACACCTCGACGACCTCGCCGTTCTCCAGCTTGCGTTCCAGCGCGACCAGCCGGCCGTTGACCCGGGCCCCGATACAGCGGTGCCCCACCTCGGTGTGCACCGCGTAGGCGAAGTCGACCGGGGTCGATCCGGTAGGCAGGTTGATCACGTCACCCTTCGGGGTGAACACGAAGATCTCTTTGACCGCAAGGTCGTAACGCAACGACTCGAGGAACTCGCCGGGATCGGCCGCCTCCCGCTGCCAGTCGAGCAGCTGGCGCATCCAGGCCATGTCGTCGATCTCGGTGGCTGCGTGGCTGTGCGGAACCCCGTTGCGGCCCTTGGCCTCTTTGTAGCGCCAGTGCGCCGCGATGCCGTACTCGGCGGTGCGGTGCATGTCACGGGTGCGGATCTGCACCTCCAGCGGCTTGCCCTCCGGCCCCACGACCGTGGTGTGCAGCGACTGGTAGACGCCGTAGCGCGGCTGGGCGATGTAGTCCTTGAACCGGCCGGCCATCGGCTGCCACAGCGAGTGCACGACGCCGACGGCCGCGTAGCAGTCCCGGATCTCGTCGCACAGGATCCGTACGCCGACCAGGTCGTGGATGTCGTCGAAGTCGCGGCCCTTTACGATCATCTTCTGGTAGATCGACCAGTAGTGCTTGGGCCTGCCCTCGACGACAGCGTTGATCTTCATCGCGCTCAGTGCCACGCCGATCTCGGCGCGCACCTTGGCCAGGTATGTGTCGCGTGACGGCGCCCGATCGGCGACCAGCCGCACGATCTCCTCGTACTTCTTCGGGTGCAGGATCGCGAAGGACAGGTCCTCGAGCTCCCACTTGACCGTCGCCATGCCGAGCCGATGTGCCAGCGGCGCAATCACTTCCAGCGTCTCGCGAGCCTTTCGGGCCTGCTTCTCCGGCGGCAGGAACCGCATGGTGCGCATGTTGTGCAGCCGGTCGGCAACCTTGATCACCAGCACCCGTGGGTCGCGGGCCATCGCGATGATCATCTTGCGGATCGTCTCGCCCTCGGCGGCCGAGCCCAGCACCACCTTGTCCAGCTTGGTGACGCCGTCGACGAGGTGGCCCACCTCGGCCCCGAACTCGGTGGTCAGGGCCTCCAGTGTGTAGCCGGTGTCCTCCACCGTGTCGTGCAGCAGAGCGGCCACCAGCGTGGTGGTGTCCATGCCGAGCTCGGCCAGGATGTTGGCCACCGCCAGCGGATGGGTGATGTAGGGGTCACCCGATTTGCGCAACTGGTCGGCGTGTCGCTGATCGGCGACGTCGTAGGCGCGCTGCAGCAACTGCAGATCGGCCTTGGGGTAGATCTCGCGGTGCACCGCGACGAGGGGTTCCAGAACCGGGTTGACCGCGCTGCGCTGCGCCGTCATCCGGCGGGCAAGCCGGGCGCGCACGCGACGTGAGGCGCTGGTCTTCGTGGCGTCGGGTCCCGCGGCGGCCGGCAACGCCGGAGGCGACTGCACCGCCTGGCCGGCAGTCGCGTCCGTACCCGTATCGCCGGCCATCGTCACCTCCGCTCAACCTCCGAGAGTTCGAGGATATCCCTCACACCGTGTGGAGGCTGCTGACCCTCAGCGGTGCCACCACGTCCCGCCCACCCAGGGCCGTCAATTCCAGCACCACAGCGGCGCTCATGACGTTGGCGCCGCCGGCCTCAAGCAGTCGCATCGCCGCGGCCAGGGTCCCGCCGGTGGCCAGGACATCGTCGATGATCACAACGTTGCGCCCGGCGATATCAATCCCGTCGGCCGGGATCTCCAGCGTCGCGCTGCCGTATTCCAGCTGATACGTCACGCTGTGCACCGGCGGCGGCAATTTCCCGCCCTTACGTACCGCCAGGACGCCGGTACCGAGCCGGGTCGCCACCGCCGCGCCCAGCAGGAAACCCCGGGCGTCCAGTCCTGCGACCAGATCGGCGTCGGCCGCGGTGGCGGCCAGTGCGTCGGTCACCGCGCCGAGGCCCTCGGCGTCGGCCAGCAACGGGGTCAGGTCCTTGAACTGCACGCCGGGCTCGGGAAAGTCTGGGACCTCCCGGATCAGTTGCCTGACCAGTCGGGAAACATCCGTGCTCACGTGGACAACTTCCAGCGGTCCATGTTCCAGCCCGCTCCCCACCGCGTCGGATTACTGCTCACGGCGTACATCTTGTTCGATGTCAGCACCGTGCGCTGCTGGCGGTACAGCGGCAGAGTCGGCATGTCGTTCCACAGGATCGGCGCGCCCTCCCCCGCCAGCCGGGCCAGTTCCTTCGGATCGCTCGTGACGGCCTGCGCATCGATGATGCCGTCGATCCGCTCGTTGAAATAGGCAGGCAGGTTGTTGCCGTTGCCGGAGTGGAACGCGTAGGCGTCGATCGCCGAAGATCCCGAGGAACCGCTGCCCGCGGCGCCGCCCGTGCTGGCCAGCAGACCGTCGATCTCGTTGTTGCGCAACGCCACCGGCCCCGCTGTCGCCGATCCGGCGTCCTGCACGGTGATGCCCGCCGCAGCACACGATTTCGCGATCGCACCGACGGTCGCGGCCAGTCTGGCGTTGGGTGTCTGATACCCGATGCGAATGGTCAGCGGCTTGTTGTTCAGTGCCGCGCGCGCCGCACCCGGGTTGGCTACCGCGAATTGCGCAGCCTCGCCGACATTCTCGGCCGCGCTGAACGCATCGTCGCTGACCGGGCTGAGTCGCGAGTTGATGATCGGCGTCGCGGCGTTGCGGGCGATCACGTCGCGCGGCGTGCACAGCGCGACGGCCCGGCGTGCCGCCGGGCCGGCCAGCGGACCGCCCGGCGCGAAGATCAGCTGCTCGATACCGGCGGACGGGCTTTCCAGGCTGACGTAGTCGTCGGGCAGGTTGAGCAGGCCCGAGGAGCCGGACTCGATGTCGACGACGTCGAAGGATCCCTGGTTGACCCGCTCCTGGATGTCGGCCCCGCGCGGCCATACCGCGATCCGGTTGGTGACCGGCGGGGTGCCCCACCACTTGTCGTTGGCGACCAGGACCACCACGCCGTCCTTGGACACCGAGTCGATCCGGTAGGGACCAGACGAGGGGAACCGCTTGAGGTCCAGGTCCGGCTTGAGATCCCAGATGGTGTTCCACGCCTTGGCGATCCGGTCGATGACCGGCTGGTCACCGCTCTGCAGCGCGGTGGCCACAGCTCCGTCGCCCAGGTCGAGTTCGTCGGCGAGGACGTGTGCGGGCATCAGCGAGGTGGCCGCGAACAGTTGGCCGTAGTCGAGGAACCCGCGGTCCTGGGCGAAGGACACCCGGGCCCGCTTCTGGCCGGGTGCGCAGTCCACCGAGGCGATGTCGCGGTAACCCGCTTGGCTGGCGGCATCGAACACCGGGAACCGGCCGGATTGCGCGCCCCAGGTCAACACCAGGTCGTCACAGGTGATCGGCTTGCCGTCCGAGTAGACCGCCTTGTCGCTGATCACGTAGTCGAGCACCAGCGGGGCACGACCCACCACCGACACCGAACCGAAGTCGTTGTCGGCGACCACCTGTCCTTCCGGACCGTGGTAGGCGAACCCGGTCAGCGCCCGCGCGAATGCCTGCGGTCCGGCGGACGCGGCACCGGCCACCGTGTTGGTGTTGTAGGTGGTCAGTGTGCCGTCGACGGCGTAGTCGATCTCGTCGGCCGAACTGCCCGAACACGCCGCCAGGCCCAACCCGGCGACCACGGACAGTGTGGCCACTGTCGCTACTGTCCGTGTTCGGGCCACGGCCCGCCACTGAACCATCTGGCTTTACCGCCGGGTGTTCCGCTTGCCCGACGGACGTCCGGTCCGGGTGCCCGGACGTGCGCCCGGGGCCGGCTTGGCCGGTGCGGGCTCGCTGACGATCGACGCCGACACCGTGTCACCCGTGTCGGCGGCCTCGGTCGCATCGGAGGCCGCGTCGGTGTCATTGGTGGCCGTCGCCGCCTTGTTGCCCTTCTCCCGGCGGTTGAGCACCCGCTTGGTGTGTTTGCGCACCAGCTCGGTGCGTTCACGCAGCGACACCAGCAGCGGCGTGGCGAAGTAGATCGACGAGTAGGTACCGACGATGACGCCGACCAGCTGAACCAGGGCCAGGTCCATCAGGGTTCCGACGCCCAGTAGCCACACCGCCACCACCATCAGCGCCACGATCGGCAACACCGAGATCAAGCTGGTGTTGATCGAACGCATGAAGGTCTGGTTGACGGCCAGGTTGGCCTGCTCGGCGAAGGTTCGGCGAGTGGTGTGTTCGAAGCCGTGGGTGTTCTCCTCGACCTTGTCGAACACGATCACCGTGTCGTACAGCGAGAAGCCCAGAATCGTGAGCAGGCCGATGACGGTGGCCGGGGTGACCTCGAATCCGACCAGCGAGTAGACGCCGGCCGTCACGACGAGGTCGAAGACCAGGGTGGCCATCGCGGCCATCGCCATGTAGCGCTCATAGCGCCAGGCGATGTAGATCGAGGCCAGCACGATGAACACCACCAGCGCGATCAGTGCCTTCTGGGTGATCTGGCCGCCCCAGGTTTCCGACACCTTCGAGTCGCTGATGGCCTGCTTGCTGGGCTGACCGTCGCTGCCCTTGGGGTGGAACTCGTCGAACAGTGCGGTCCGCAGCTCTTCGATCTCCGGTTCGGACAGGGTCTCCGAACGGATCTGGACCGTGGCGGAGGCTCCGCTGCCGACCAACACGACCGACTCGGGCGCCTTGTTCAGGGTCTTGCTGTAGACGTCCTCGACCTGCTGGACGGAGACGACCCCTTCGGAACCGGCCGACGGCATCGACACCTTGGTGCCGCCCTCGAAGTCGATGCCGAACGTGAACCCGCGCAGCACCATGCTGGCGATACAGATCGCCACGATGACGCCGGAGACCGCGTACCAGAGCCTGCGGCGGCCGATGACCTCGAAGGCGCCGGTGCCGGTGTAGAGCCGAACGAAAAATCCGTGCTTGGGCAGGGCCGCAGACGTGGCTTCGATACTCGGCGTCTCCACCGAGGTGTCCTTGACGTCGTCAGCGGTGGTGTCGTTCTTTGCTGCCATGTGCCTATCCCCGTCCCGCGGTCGCATGCGAAGCCTCCCGGCGTTCCCGCGCGATCTGCTGCACCGCGCCGAGACCGTTGAGGGCAGGTTTTGCCATCGTCGGGGACTTGGACGCCAGGTACACCAGCGGCCAGGTCACCAGGAACACCACCACGATGTCCAGGATCGTGGTCAATCCCAACGTGAACGCGAAGCCCTTGACCTGCCCGATCGCCAGGAAGTACAGCACCGCGGCGGCCAGGAAGGTCACGGCGTTGCCGGACACGATCGTCTTGCGGGCGCGTGCCCAGCCTCGGGGCACCGCCGACCGGAACGACCGGCCCTCGCGGATCTCGTCCTTTATTCGTTCGAAGAACACCACGAAGGAGTCCGCGGTGGTGCCGATACCGATGATCAGACCGGCGATACCGGCCAGGTCCAGCGTGTAACCGATGTATCTGCCGAGCAGCACGAGGATGGCGAAAACCATTGCGCCGGCAGCAACCAGCGACAGGGCCACCAACAGACCGAGCACCCGGTAGTACAGCAGCGAGTACAGCAGCACCGCCGCCAGGCCGACCGCGCCCGCGATCAGACCGGCCCGCATCGAGGACAGGCCCAGGGTCGCCGAAACGGTCTCCGCTTCCGACGACTCGAAAGACAGCGGCAGCGACCCGTACTTCAGCACATTGGCCAGTTCCTTGGCCGTGTCCGCGTTGAACTGACCGGTGATCTGCGTGTTGCCGCCAGGGATGGCTTCCCGGATCTCGGGTGCGCTGACCACCTGCGAGTCGAGCGTGAACGCCGTCTGGGTGCCCACGTTCGCCGCGGTGAAGTCGGCCCAGGTCTTGGCTCCCCCGCTCTTGAAGGTCACGTCGACGACGTACTGGGCCTGCTGCTGGTTCAGCCCCGAGGTGGCGTCCGCGATCTCTTCACCACTCATGATCGACGGACTCAGCAGGTAGACGGTCTGCCCGTCGGTGGAGCACGTCACGAGCGGCAACTTGGGGTCGTCGTTGCCGGCCAGAATGTCGTCCTTGTCGCAGTTCTGGGCGCGGTCCATGATCGCCTGGATCTGCATCATCGGGTTGGTGCTCTGGCGGATTGTCTTCGCCAGCGTGATCAAGGCGGCCCGAGTCTTTGCCTCGTCGGGTTTCGCCGGAGCGCCTGGCGGCGTGGGCTGCGGCGCCGGCGGCGCTGGCGTCTCTCCGGGAGCCGGTGCCGGGACGGGCTCCGGCGCCGGAGCCGGTGTGGGTTCCGGTGCCGGATCCAACGGGTACGGGCGCGGCTGTGGGGCCGGCTCAGGCTCACTCACGGGCGGCGCCGCGGGCTGCTCGGCCGGCGCTCCCGGAACCTGGCCGGGGATCGCACCGGGAGCACCCGGAGCCGCAGGAGCACCCGGGGCCGCAGGAGCGCCCGGCGCCGCGGGGGCACCAGGAGCACCCGGCGCTCCACCCTGAGCGAGCTGCTTGATCTGCTGTACCGGTATGGCGCGAGCGACTGGCCGGATGTACAGCCGGGCGGTCTGGCCCAGGTTGCGGGCCTCGCTGCCGTCGTTGCCGGGAACGGTGATCACCAGGTTGTCGCCGTCGATGACGACCTCTGAGCCCGAGACGCCGAGACCGTCGACGCGGGCACTGATGATTTGTTGGGCCTGGTTGAGTGCCTCTCTGGTCGGCGTCGAGCCGTCCGGGGTGCGCGCTGTCAGCGTCACCCGGGTACCGCCCTGCAGGTCAATGCCGAGTTTTGGCTTGGCCTGCTTGTCGCCGGTGAGGAACACCAGCAGATATACGCCGATCAGAAGGACCAGGAAAAGTGTCAGGTAGCGCGCAGGATGCACCGGCGCCGAAGACGATGCCACGTTTCTAGGGTCTCCTCGAGATCAGTTCGTCAGCACCGCAAAGGGTACGTGCTTGTCCTGGGTGCTCTGCGGTCAGTCTTTCTTGAGGCCGTCGGTGTCGGTGACACCGGCGCTCTCGGTCAGTTCGGTCGCCGCCGCCGGGACGTCGGTGCCGGCCTCGTCGTCGGCGTCCCCCTCGATGCGGTCGCGCACGGCGAGCTTCATCCAGGTGGTGACGACGCCGGGCGCGATCTCCAGGTCGACGTTGTCGTCGGTGATGCCGGTGATCGTGGCCTGCAGGCCCGAGGTGGTGTGCACGCGATCGCCGATCTGCAGCGAGTTGTGCAGGTCGATGGTCGCCTGCATGGCCTTGCGCTGACGACGCGACGCGAAGAACATAAACGCGCCCATGACGATCAGCAGGGGCAGGAAAATGACGAGATCCATGTCAACTATGTCTTTCGTGTCGGGTCAGATGTCAGGGCGACCGAGGCCACGATACCGCCGCCGACCCGGACCACCCCATTCGCCGCCGACTGGCGGCCCGGACGACTAGGCTCGATACGCGTTCTTTCCTTCGCCGCCGTTCCGTTTTCAGGAGGCAGTGTTGAGCCATCCCGAGCAGAGCCGCCATCTGGCCACCGCGATCCCTGGCCCCAAATCCGAGGCGTTGATCGGCCGTAAAACGGCCGCGGTCGCCCGGGGCGTCGGCAACACCATGCCCGTGTACGCCGCCCGGGCCGGGGGCGGCATCGTCGAGGACGTCGACGGCAATCGGCTCATCGACCTGGGCTCGGGCATCGCGGTCACCACGATCGGCAACTCGTCGCCCCGCGTGGTCGAGGCGGTGGCCGCCCAGGCCGCCGAGTTCACGCACACCTGCTTCATGGTGACGCCGTATGAGCAGTATGTCGCGGTCTGCGAGCACCTCAACCGGTTGACACCGGTGCGCGGCGAGAAGCGTTCGGCGTTGTTCAACTCGGGTTCGGAGGCTGTGGAGAACGCGGTCAAGATCGCCCGGTCCCACACCCACAAGCCTGCCGTCGTCGCCTTCGATCACGCCTATCACGGGCGCACCAACCTCACGATGGCGCTGACCGCCAAGTCCATGCCGTACAAGCACGGCTTCGGCCCGTTCGCACCCGAGATCTACCGGGCTCCGTTGTCCTACCCGTACCGCGACGCCGAGTTCGGCAAGGAGTTGGCCACCGACGGCGCGCTGGCGGCGAAGCGGGCCATCGACGTGATGGAGAAGCAGGTCGGCGCCGACAACCTGGCCGCGGTCATCATCGAACCGATCCAGGGTGAGGGCGGGTTCATCGTCCCGGCGGACGGGTTCCTGCCTGCGCTGTTGGGGTGGTGCCGCGACAACGACGTGGTGTTCATCGCCGACGAGGTGCAGACCGGGTTTGCGCGGACGGGCGCGATGTTCGCGTGCGAACACGAGGGCATCGATCCCGATCTCATCGTCACCGCCAAAGGGATCGCCGACGGATTGCCGCTGTCGGCGGTGACAGGCCGCGCCGAGATCATGGACTCGCCCCACGTCTCCGGGTTGGGCGGCACCTACGGCGGCAACCCGATCGCGTGTGCGGCGGCGTTGGCCACGATCGAGACCATCGAAACCGACGGCTTGATCGCCCGGGCTCAGCAGATCGAGGCGTTGATGAAGGACCGCCTGGGCCGGTTGCAGGCCGAGGACGACCGGATCGGCGACGTCCGCGGCCGGGGCGCGATGATCGCCGTCGAACTGGTCAAGGCCGGCACGATCACACCCGACCCGGAGCTCACCAAGGCGCTGTGCGCCGGTGCCCACGCGGCGGGCGTGATCGTGCTGTCCTGCGGCACCTATGGAAACGTGCTGCGCTTCCTGCCGCCGTTGACGATCAGCGACGATCTGCTCGTCGCGGGACTCGACGTGCTCGAGCTGATCCTGCGCGACCTCTGACGCGCTAGTGCGCGTGGGTGTGACGTCCACCGAAGAATCCACCCCAGGTCCGATGTCTGGGCGCGGGGGCTTCGGTCGGCGACGCGTCTGCGACTGCGACGGGTTCGGCCGACGCCGCCGTGGCGACGGGGCGTTGGGCATATTCGACATCACGCACGCTGCGGACCGACAACCGGCCGACCGCCATGGCCCCCAGCAACACGATCAAAGCACCCAGCCCGGAGAAGTAGGCCAACTCCAGCGACACCCGCTTGGCGTCGGTCACGGCAATCGGCATCCCGGCATCACCTATACCCAGCGGCCCGGCGAGCGCCCGGCCGATCACGAACCACGCTCCGCCCAGTACGGCCAGCCATCCGCCGAAATGAGCCGTGGCCCGGTTCCCCGAAACCAGAAGGAGCAGACCGCCCAGCGCCGTGACAGCGCCCGGAAGCACCTCCAACCAGCCGCGCGCCGACGTCCACACCCAGGCTTGGTCCGGGGTGAAGGCAAAGTCGAAGTACGGTCCGATGAACGGGATCAGCGCACCCCAGATTCCCAGTAGAACCAGCAGAAGTCCGCTGGCGGCACCGCGACTGCGCCGCATGCGTAGCCGGCCACCGCGGGTATCGAATTCGGTCATGATGCCTCCTTTGACTTCCGGGTGGGTACCCCGAACTCGAGCGGGAATAACGCTCCTAGGGTGAGGGCATGCGTCTCGTCGGAAGGTCACTGCGCGATACGTTGGCCGATGCCTGGGAACGTTGGGGCAGACGATGCGCCGAGCTCACCGCGGCACAGTGGCGAACCGCCACCCGGTGTGGCGCCTGGGACGTGCAGTCGCTGGTTGCCCACGTCTGTCCAGAGGCAACGACGTTCGACGGACTCGTCAAAGCCCGGGTGGAAGGCCTGCCCGCAGTGACGGATGCGGCCGAGATGCTGCGCATCTTCAACCAGCCCGACGGGGTCGCCAACACCACGGCGGACCGGATCGCCGCACAGGCAGTGCAGGAAGCCTCGACACTGAGTCCCGCGGCAGCCTCGGCACGATTCGCCGACGCGGCGGACCGGATGCGCCGGATGCCCGAAATGGCCCGGGCCGGCGTAACGGTGATCCGCTATCCGGTTGTCGGCAGCACCACGCTCGGCGTGGTCGCCGAGGTCGCACTGTTGGAGGCCACCGTGCATCTACTCGACCTGGCCGACGCTGTCGGCGGGGTGACGCCATCGGCGGCGGCTCTGGCTGCGACGCGGGACCTGCTGATCGCGGTGCCGGATCCAGCAACGGCGGTGGAGGCGCTCGCCGGACGAACGCCCGCGCACGCGGTGGTGCCGGCGATCCGGTGATGCAAATAACAGGCCTGTTCCGGACGGTATGCAGGAACGACAGGACTCACAGCACATTGACAGCCGAGAAGCTGGTTTTCCGGAAATAAGTTTAGCTTCACTAACGTAGTAAACCGGTGGCGCAACGTTGCGCTGGTGACTATTTCCGCTATCAACAAAGAGGTTTTTCGATGTCGTTTGATACTCGCGAGGAGCAACTGGCGATCCGCATCGCCGATCTGACCGCTACCGATCCACAGTTCGCTGCCGCGATACCGAGCGACACCGTCACCGCCTCTGTAGACGTCCCCGGCCTCCTTCTTCCCGAGATCGTCCAGACCCTCCTGGAGGGTTACGCCGATCGGCCCGCGCTCGGGGAGCGCGCGCAGGAATTCGTCACCGATCCGGCCACCGGTCGGACCACTGCCCGCCTGCTCCCCCGGTTCGACACCATCAGCTACGGACAACTGTGGGACCGGGTGCGCGCCTTCAGTGCGGCTCTGCACGATTCCGGCGTCAAGCCGGGCGACCGGGTCGCCGTCCTGGGTTTCACCAGCGCTGACTACACCGTGATCGACACGGCTCTCGGCCAGATCGGCGCGGTGTCGGTGCCCCTGCAGACCAGCTCCTCGCCCGAATCGCTGGCGCCGATCGTGACCGAGACCGAACCGACTGTGATCGCCGCGAGTGTCGACCACCTCGCCGATGCCGTCGAACTGGCGCTCACCGCCCACGCCCCGGCTCGGGTGGTCGCCTTCGACCACCACCCCGAGATCGACGATCACCGCGATGCCGTGACATCGGCCGCCGAGCGGCTGGCAGGGGCCGGCGTCACCGTCGAGACCCTGAGCGACCTGCTGGTCCGGGGCGCCGAGCTGCCCTCACCGGAGGCGCCGAAGGCTGACGGCACCGACCCGCTCGCGCTGCTGATCTACACCTCGGGCAGCACCGGTGCCCCCAAGGGCGCGATGTACCTGCAGAGCTCGGTCGGCAAATTCTGGCGGCGCAACAGCAAGGCGTGGCTCGGACCGGTCAGCTCGGCGATCAACCTCAGTTTCATGCCCATGAGCCATGTGATGGGCCGCGGCATCCTGTATGCCTCGCTCGCCGCCGGCGGCACCTGCTACTTCGCAGCCCGCAGCGACCTGTCGACGCTTCTGGAGGACCTCGCCCTGGTGCGGCCCACCGAACTGAATTTCGTTCCGCGCGTGTGGGAGATGATCCACAGCGAGTTCCAGAGCCGGGTGGATCACCGTCTGGCCGAGGGCGGCGCGGACCGTGAGGCCGTCGAGGCCGAGGTGCTGGCCGAGGTGCGGGACAACGTCCTCGGCGGACGCTTCGTCGCCGCCATGACCGGCTCGGCACCCATCTCCGCTGAGCTCAAGACCTGGACCGAGGACATGCTCGGCATCCACCTGCTCGAAGGTTACGGCTCGACCGAGGCCGGTATGGCGCTGTTCGACGGCGTGGCCCAGCGCCCGCCGGTGATCGACTACAAGCTCGTCGACGTCCCCGATCTGGGCTACTTCGGCACCGATCAGCCGTACCCGCGCGGCGAGTTGCTGCTAAAGACCGAGAACCTGTTCCCCGGCTACTACAAGCGTCCCGAGGTCACGGCTTCGGTGTTCGACGAGGACGGTTTCTACCGGACCGGCGACGTCGTCGCCGAGATCGGTCCGGACCAGCTCCGCTACGTCGACCGGCGCAACAATGTGCTCAAGCTCGCCCAGGGCGAGTTCGTCACGTTGGCCAAGCTGGAGGCGGTGTTCGGCAACAGCCCACTGGTGCAACAGATCTACGTCTACGGCAACAGCGCGCAGCCCTACCTGCTGGCCGTCGTGGTGCCCACCGACGCCAGCGTCTCCAAAGAGGCGATCAGCGAATCCCTGCAGGAGGTCGCCAGGGAAGCCGACCTGCAGTCCTACGAGATCCCCCGCGATTTCATCGTGGAGACAACACCTTTCACGCTGGAGAACGGCCTGCTGACCGGTATCCGCAAGCTGGCCTGGCCGAAGTTGAAGGCGCACTACGGCGAGCGGCTGGAGCAGCTCTACACCGAACTTGCCGAGACGCAGGCCGGTGAACTTCGGGCACTGCGCTCCCTGAGTGCCGACGCCCCCGTGCTGGAGACCGTGGGCCGGGCCGCAGGTGCCCTGCTCGGCGCTTCGGCGTCAGACCTGGCGCCGGACGCCCACTTCACCGATCTGGGCGGAGACTCGTTGTCGGCGTTGACCTTCGGCAATCTGCTGCGGGAGATCTTCGACGTGGACGTGCCGGTCGGCGTGATCGTCAGCCCGGCCACCGACCTGGCCGGGATCGCCGGCTACATCGAAACGCAGCGCAGCGGATCCCAGCGCCCGACCTATGCGTCGGTGCACGGCAGGCACGCCGCCGAAGTCAGTGCCTCCGATCTCACGCTGGACAAGTTCCTCGACGCCGCAACCCTGGCCGCCGCGCCGGGCCTGCCCAAGGCTCCTGCAGAGGTCCGCACCGTGCTGCTGACCGGCGCCACCGGCTTCCTCGGCCGCTACCTGGCCCTGGAGTGGCTGGAACGCATGGATCTGGTCGACGGCAAGGTCATCGCGCTGGTGCGAGCCAAGTCCGACGAAGAGGCCAGGGCCCGGCTCGACGCCACCTTCGACAGCGGCGACCCAAAGCTGTTGGCGCACTACCAGAAACTGGCCGCCGACCACCTCGAGGTGATCGCCGGCGACAAGGGCGAGGAGAACCTCGGACTGGACCAGCAGACCTGGCAGCGCCTGGCCGACGACGTCGACCTGATCGTCGACCCGGCCGCACTGGTCAACCACGTGCTGCCCTACAGCGAGTTGTTCGGACCCAATGCCCTTGGCACCGCCGAGCTCATCAAGATCGCGCTCACCACGAAGATCAAGCCGTACACCTATGTGTCGACCATCGGCGTGGGCGATCAGATCGAGCCCGGGAAGTTCGTCGAGAACGTCGACGTCCGCCAGATGAGCGCGGTCCGGGCGATCAACGACGGCTACGCCAACGGGTACGGCAACAGCAAGTGGGCCGGCGAGGTCCTGCTGCGCGAGGCCAACGATCTGTGCGGGCTACCGGTGGCGGTGTTCCGTTGCGACATGATCCTGGCCGATACGACGTACTCGGGTCAGCTGAACCTGCCGGACATGTTCACCCGCATGATGTTCAGCCTCGTCGCCAGCGGTATCGCACCGGGCTCGTTCTACGAGCTGGACGCTGACGGCAAGCGCCAGCGCTCGCACTACGACGGCCTGCCGGTGGAATTCATCGCCGAGTCGATCTCAACCCTGGGCGGACAGTCCGTCGAGAGCTTCGAGACCTACCACGTGATGAACCCCTACGACGACGGCCTCGGCATGGACGAGTTCACCGACTGGCTGATCGAGGCGGGCTACGCGATCGAGCGGATAGCCGACTACGGGCAGTGGATCCAGCGTTTCGAGAGCACTCTGCGGGCCCTGCCGGACAAGCAGCGTCAGGCCTCCCTGCTGCCGCTGCTGCACAACTACCAGAAGCCCGAGCGGCCGATGTTGGGCGCCCTGGCTCCGACGGACCACTTCCGGGCCGCGGTGCAGGAAGCCAAGATCGGGCCGGACAAGGACATTCCGCATGTCAGCCCGGCAGTGATCGTCAAGTACATCACCAACCTGCAGCAGCTCGGCCTGCTCTAACCCCCCGTGCGCCCGTCCCCCATCGCAGTGGGACGGGCGCACGCCGGGCGTGACCAATCTCGCAGCCACCGGACTGGGATCTCGAAATATAATTAGTTTTACTAACGTAGTAGTTAGTAGGCGCGGCAAATGCGCCGACCATAGTTATTTTGATTTGCTCAGGGGACCGATATGACCACCGAAACACGCGAGGACCGGCTCCAACGCCGCATCGCACACCTGTATGACACCGACGCCCAGTTCGCCGATGCCCGCCCCAGCGACGCCGTCAACGCCGCCGTCGCCCAGCCAGAACTGCGTTTGCCCGCCGTAGTCAAAGGCATCTTCACCGGGTACGCAGACCGGCCCGCCCTCGGGCAGCGCGCGGTCGAGTACGTCACCGACGCCGACGGCCGCACGTCGGCCCAGCTGCTCCCCCGGTTTGAGACCATCACCTACCGCCAGTTGGGCGACCGCGTCCAAGCGGTGACCAACGCCTGGCACAACCACCCCGTGAAGCCCGGCGACCGCGTCGCCATCCTCGGCTTCACCAGCGTGGACTACACCACCATCGATACCGCGCTGATCGAGCTCGGCGCCGTGTCCGTGCCGCTGCAGACCAGCGCCCCGGTCACCACCCTGCGGCCCATCTTCGCCGAGACCGAACCGACCGTGATCGCGGCGAGCATCGATTTCCTCGACGACGCAGTCGAATTGGTGCGCTCCGGACCCGCGCCCCGCCGCCTGGTGGTCTTCGACTACCGGCCCCGGGTAGACGCACAGCGCGAAGCCTTCGAGGCCGCCAAGTCCGCGCTCGCCGGCACCGACGTTGTCGTCGAGCCGCTGGCCGACGTCCTGGACCGCGGCCGGTCGCTGGCCGACGCACCGCTGTACGTCTCCGGCCAAGCCGACCCGCTGGCCATGCTGATCTACACCTCCGGCAGCACCGGCACCCCCAAGGGCGCCATGTACCCGGAGAGCAAGGTCGCCAACATGTGGCAGATCGCCACCAAGGCCACCTGGGACGAAAACCAGGCTGCCCTGCCCGCGATCACCCTCAACTTCATGCCGATGAGCCACGTGATGGGCCGCGGCATCCTGATCGGCACGCTGAGTTCGGGCGGCACCGCATACTTCGCCGCGCGCAGCGACCTGTCGACCTTCCTCGACGATCTCGCCCTCGTGCGGCCGACGCAGCTGAGCTTCGTGCCGCGGATCTGGGACATGCTGTTCCAGGAGTACCAGAGCCGGCTCGACCGTTCCGGCGGCAGTGAGGACGCAGTGCTCGCCGAGGTCCGCGAGGACCTGCTGGGCGGACGATTCGTCTCCGCGATGACCGGTTCCGCGCCGATCTCGGCCGAGATGAAAACGTGGGTCGAGCGGTTGCTCGACATGCACCTGCTGGAGGGCTACGGCTCGACCGAGGCCGGTTCGGTCTTCGTCGACGGCTACATCCAGCGCCCGCCGGTGATCGACTACAAGCTCGTCGACGTCCCGGATCTGGGCTACTTCCGCACCGACCAGCCCCACCCGCGCGGCGAGCTGCTGGTGAAGTCCGAGCAGATGTTCCCCGGGTACTACAAGCGTCCGGAGATCACTGCCGAGATGTTCGACGAGGACGGCTATTACCGCACCGGTGACATCGTGGCCGAACTCGGCCCTGACCATGTCGAGTACCTCGACCGGCGCAACAACGTCCTGAAGCTTTCGCAGGGCGAGTTCGTCACCGTCTCCAAGCTGGAGGCAGTCTTCGGGGACAGCCCGCTGGTGCGCCAGATCTTCATCTACGGCAACAGCGCCCGCTCATATCTGCTGGCCGTCGTGGTGCCCACCGATCCCACCGCCTCGAAGCAGGCGATCGGCGATTCACTTCAGGAAGCGGCCCGCACCGCCGGGCTGCAGTCGTACGAAGTTCCTCGTGACTTCCTCGTGGAGACGACGCCTTTCAGCCTGGAGAACGGTCTGCTGACCGGTATCCGCAAGCTGGCTCGTCCCAACCTGAAGAGTCACTACGGCGAGCGTTTGGAGGAGCTGTACACCGAACTGGCCGAGGGGCAGGCCAACGAACTGAGCGAGCTGCGGCGCAATGGCGCCCAGGCTCCCGTGCTCGACACCGTGAGCCGGGCCGCAGGCGCCCTGTTGGGTGCTGCGACAACCGATCTCGCACCCGAGGCCCACTTCACCGATCTGGGCGGGGATTCGCTGTCCGCGTTGACCTTCGGAAACCTGCTGCAGGAGATCTTCGACGTCGAGGTGCCCGTGTCGGCCATCGTCAGCCCGGCATCGGATCTTCGGACCATCGCCGAGTACATCGAGGCTCAGCGCTCCGGTACCAATTTGCGGCCGACCTTCACCTCGGTGCACGGTCGCAACGCGACCGAGGTCCATGCGTCGGATCTGACGTTGGACAAGTTCATCGACGCCGCGACGTTGGCCGCCGCACCGGGGCTGCCCGGTCCGGTCAGTGAGATCCGCACCGTACTACTCACCGGCGCAACCGGTTTCCTGGGTCGTTACCTGGCCCTGGATTGGCTGGAGCGCATGGATCTGGTTGACGGCAAGGTCATCTGCCTCGTGCGCGCAAAGTCCGACGAGGAAGCCCGCGCACGGCTCGACAAGACCTTCGACAGCGGCGACCCCAAGCTGTTGGCGCACTACCGGAAACTGGCCGCCGACCACCTCGAAGTGATCGCCGGCGACAAGGGTGAGGCCGACCTCGGCCTCGACCAGGCGACCTGGCAGCGCCTGGCCGACACCGTCGACTTCATCGTCGACCCGGCCGCACTGGTCAACCACGTGCTGCCCTACAGCGAACTGTTCGGACCCAACGCGCTTGGCACTGCCGAGCTCATCCGTATCGCGCTCACCACGCGGATCAAGCCGTTCGCTTACGTGTCGACCATCGGCGTGGGCGGCGGTATCGAGCACGGAAAGTTCGTGGAGGACGCTGACATTCGAACCATCAGCCCCACTCGACGTGTCGACGACAGCTACGCCAACGGATACGGCAACAGCAAGTGGGCCGGTGAGGTCCTGCTGCGTGAAGCCCACGATCTGGCCGGCCTGCCGGTGACGGTGTTCCGCTGCGACATGATCCTGGCCGACACCACCTATGCCGGGCAGTTGAACCTGCCGGACATGTTCACCCGCATGATGTTCAGCCTCGTCGCCACCGGTGTCGCGCCGAAGTCCTTCAACCAGCTCGACGCGGACGGCAACCGCCAGCGCTCGCACTACGACGGTCTACCCGTCGAGTTCATCGCCGAGGCCATCTCCACCCTGGGCGCCCATGCCCAGGACGGCTTCGAGACCTACCACGTGATGAACCCGCACGATGACGGCCTCGGCATGGACGAATTCGTCGACTGGCTCGTCGAGGCCGGCTACCCGATCCAGCGCGTGGAGGACTACCAGGAGTGGTTGTCCCGCTTCGAGACCACGCTGCGGGCGTTGCCCGACAAGCAGCGTCAGGCCTCACTGCTGCCGCTGCTGCACAACTACCAGCAGCCCGGCGTGCCGGTCAACGGCGCGATGGCGCCGACCGACGTGTTCCGTGCTGCGGTGCAGGACGCGAAGATCGGCCCCGACAAGGACATCCCGCATGTCACCCGCGAGATCATCGTCAAATACATCAGCGATCTGAAACTGCTCGGGTTGCTGTAACAGACTTCCCCACAAGGGAAGAATCCCCTGAGCGGCCGCGGTCCTTATCCAGGACCGCGGCCAATCAGTATCTAGCGCAGCAAGCCGTTGTCCCGTCAGCGAGCAGCTCGGTCCGCGTTCGCATGAATCGCGTCGCGGCAGAACACCGCCAAGCCCGGAAGCGCGAAAGATTCGTCGTACCTTGCGACGTATGCCGGATCGCTCACGTACATGTCTCCCAGCTTGCGGTGGAATTCGCTCGGGCAGTCGTAGAACCAGCGGTTCACGTGGAGCCGGTGCCGTTCGGCGGCATCCATCGCCGCGTCGGAGTCTGCCGGAAGTCCGCTGCGGAAAGCGTCGGACAGAGCCTGCTCGACGGCTTCTCCCTCGGTCTTGATCTGGATCCACTCGTCCTTGCCGTAGGCCTTCGTTCGACGCTGCGACTCCTTCCACTCCGCGGTCTCGCCCCACTTCTGTTCGACCTCGGCCTGATAGTCGTCGAAGTCGTCGCCGAAGAGTTCGCGCATGTCGTCGTCGGTCATGGGGGTGTTCGTCATTGCCTTCTCCAATGCCTGATCGATGGCCTCGACGAGGTCCTTCATCTCGTCGAGACGGGTCATGACGCGTTCGCGCTGACGGACCAGGTGACTGACCTCATCGCCCTCGTTCAGCAGGCTCGCGATCTCGTCAAGCGAGAACTCGAGCCGGCGGTACACGATGATCTGGGACAGCCGCGTCACGTCGGCCGACGTGTAGACCCGGTATCCCGAGGCGCCACGCCGGGACGGGGTCAACAACCCGATCTCGTCGTAGTGGTGAAGTGTCCGGACCGTGATGCGAAATCGCTCAGCCACCTGGCCGACGGTGAGCTCATCCACCGGCAACTCCTGCGTCATGTTGATCAGACTGGCGCCTCACGTCGCGTGAGGGTCAAGTGCTCTTGCTCGAACCTATGGGGCCGCGTCTGCGAACGGCCTAGAGCAGGCTGACCACGAGCAAGACGACCGCGATCAGTGGGAACGCGCCCTGGGTGATGGCTGCCCGCGCCTTGTCCGGCGAACTGGTCAGCAGCACTGCGGCGGCGGCCAACATGGAACCCACCCCGGCGAACACCAGGGCAGCTCCAACTGCGTTATGCCCCATGCCAACCGCGACGATGCCGACCACGGTGACGATCGCCAGGAACAGGTTGTAGAAACCCTGGTTGAACGCCAGCTCCTTGGTGGCCTGGGCTTCCTCCTCGCTGATACCGAAGGTCGCACGGGTCCGCGGTGAAGTCCAGGTCAGCGACTCCATGACGAAGATGTAGACATGCAGGGCCGCGGCGAGCGCGGCGAACACCAGACCGGCGATAACCATGCCGCCTATTCAAACAGCCCCGGCTGTCCCAGTCCGGTAACCGGCGGTTGCATACCCAGATGAGTCCACGCCAGCGGCGTGGCCACCCGGCCCCGCGGCGTTCGCGCCACCATGCCGGCGCGCACCAGGAAGGGTTCGCAGACCTCCTCGACGGTGGAGGCCTCCTCGCCTACGGCCACCGCCAGCGTCGACACCCCGACCGGGCCACCGCCGAAACTGCGGGTGAGCGCCGACAGCACTGCACGGTCCAGGCGATCGAGCCCGAGTTCGTCGACGTCGTAGACCTCGAGCGCGGCCTTGGCGATGTCGCGGGTGATCACCCCGTCGGCGCGGACCTCGGCGTAGTCCCGGACCCGGCGCAGCAGCCGGTTGGCGATACGCGGTGTACCGCGGGAGCGCCGGGCGATCTCGGTACCGGCCTCGCGACCCAACTCGATGCCGAGGATGCCTGCCGACCGGGCCAGCACCCGCTCGAGTTCGACCGGCTCGTAGAAATCCATGTGCGCGGTGAACCCGAAGCGGTCCCGCAGGGGGCCGGTCAGCGCACCGGACCGGGTGGTGGCCCCTACCAACGTGAAGGGTGCGACCTCGAGCGGGATCGACGTGGCGCCAGGGCCTTTGCCGACCACCACGTCGACGCGGAAGTCCTCCATCGCCAGGTACAGCATTTCCTCGGCCGGCCGGGCGATGCGGTGGATCTCGTCGATGAACAGCACGTCGTGCTCGACGAGGTTGGACAGCATCGCCGCCAGGTCACCGGCGCGCTCGAGCGCGGGGCCCGAGGTGAGCCGCAGCGACGAGCCCAGCTCGGCCGCGATGATCATCGCCAGCGAGGTCTTGCCCAGCCCGGGCGGGCCGGACAGCAGGATGTGATCCGGTGTGCCACCGCGATTCTTGGCGCCCTCGAGGACCAGTTGTAGCTGCTCCCGTACCCGGGGCTGACCGATGAACTCCCCGAGGGAGCGCGGTCGCAGGCTGGCGTCGATGTCGCCCTCGCCGACCGTCAGCGCCGGCGAGACCTCCCGCTCGTCAGGTTCCTCGGTGTCGTCGAAACGGCCCATTTACTTCTTACCCAACATGGACAGCGCGGCCCGCAGCGCGGAAGACGTGGTGGCCTCGGGGTCGTTGGCCAGCACCTTGTCGGTGGCCTCCTCCGCCTGCTTGGCGGCAAAGCCAAGTCCGACAAGGGCTTCCACCACAGGAGCGCGCACCGCGTGGCCGATCGCCCCACCGATGGCCCCTGGGGTGACCGGACCGATCTTGTCCCGCAGCTCCAGCACCATGCGCTCGGCACCGCGCTTGCCGATACCGGGAACCCGGGTCAGCGCGGTCACATCGCCGTCGGCCAGCGCCTGCCGCAGGGCCTGCGGGTCATAGACCGCCAATGTCGCCAAGGCGATCTTGGGGCCCACGCCGGAGACGCCGAGCAGTGTCAGGAACAGGTCGCGGGCGTCGCCGTCGGCGAACCCGTAGAGCGTCATCGAATCCTCGCGCACGATCATCGCGGTGATCAGCCGCGATTCGGTGCCACGGCGCAGGTTGGCCAGCGTCGAGGGCGTGGCCATCACCTTGTAGCCGACACCGGCGGCCTCGATCACGGCATGGTCGAGCGCGATGTCGATGACCTCGCCGCGCACCGAGGCGATCATGTCCGGGCCGCCTTCGCGGTGGCCTTCAGCCGGGCCTGGTACTTGCGGCGTTGTTCGGCCGCCATGGCCTCGGCGGCGGCCATGCGCTCGATCATCGGGGCGCGCCAGCAGTGGCAAATGGCAAGGGCCAGCGCGTCGGCGGCGTCCGCCGGAGACGGCTTGGCTTGCAGCGCAAGAATTCTGGTGATCATCTCGGTGACCTGAGCCTTGTCGGCACGACCGTTTCCGGTAACTGCCGCTTTGACCTCCGAGGGGGTGTGGAAGTGCACCTCGATGTCGCGCCGAGCCGCTGCCAGGGCGATCACTCCGCCGGCCTGGGCGGTACCCATCACCGTCGACACGTTCTGTTGTGCGAAGACGCGCTCGATCGCGATCACGTCGGGTCGGTGGGTGTCCATCCAGTACTCGGCAACGTTGCTGATCTCCAGCAGCCGCTTCTGCAACGGTGCGTCAGCCGGGGTGCGGACCACGTCCACATCGAGGGCGGTGACCTGCCGGCCCTTGCCGCTCTCCACCACGGACAGGCCGCAGCGCGTCAACCCGGGATCCACTCCCATCACCCGCACACGAACCCCTTCGTCAGAACATCTGTTCGATAGCCTAGCGGGCCGGGTCGGCGGGGTGTGGCAGGGACACGCCAATCACCGGTAGTGCGAGACACCCGCCCCGAGGATGCTCTGGCGGATCTGGTCGATCCGTCGCCCCGATGCCCGCCAACCCCTGACTCGTTCGGTGCCGACTTCCCGCCCTGCCCGCTCGATCACGATCTTCCAGGGCACCCCGAGAAACTTCGCCGCGAACCAGATCGGCCAGGCCAGAAGAACCAGCAGCGAGACGATGGCAAAGAACGCCCCGACCACACCGTCGGCGTCTCCCCACGTATCCGGGGCGTACATCCACTTGCGTCGCACCATCCAGGTGACCCCGTGCGGGTCGGTCACCGCCGCGTTGACCAACTGCATGACCCCGCCTTCCTAGCGCACCCACAAACGACCGAGATCACCGTAACCGCGCGAACGAGGGGCGCAGTGCGCTCAATTCGTCGTATCGGTCAACACTCGGACCCCCAGCGCGATCCCCCGATACTGCGGGGCCAGTGCGCGGCCGGCTGCCAGCAGTGGTTCGACGTCACGCAGCGTGCGCGCCAGGATGAACGCGCCTTCAAGTGCCGCGACGATCGCAATCGTCACCTCGCGCGCCATCGGCGGGTCCACGCCTCGTTGGGCGAAGTAGGCGGCGCCGCCGTCGAGCCACGCGGTGAACACCCCCGCCGCGACAACCCGCAACTCCTCGACGGTGTCGGAGGTTTCGGCCGCCACCGTGCCGACCGGGCACATGTTCGCGTAGCCGCTGGCTGCCATGTCCTCCGCGGCTTGGCTGAACACCCCCTCGACCGCACGGCCCAGGTCGTCGTACTCATCGACGATCGTCGGAATGAGCAGCCCGTAGGCAGCTCCCGCATCGACCAGTGCCTCGCGGGCGATCTGCAGCTTGCCGCCCCGGAAATGGTGATAGAGCGACCCGATCGGGGCGCCGGAGGCCGCGACGATGTCCTTCATGCCGACCGCCGCGTAGCCCTTGTGCCGCATCAGTTCGGCGGTGGCGGTCAGGATCGTTTCCCGCGTGGACCTTGCCATCTGAACCTCCTGCCGACACACTAGAGCATAAATTCTAGAATCAACGTTCTAATGCCAGGAAGGTCGCCATGAAATCAGTGGAACTGCCCGCGGGGACCATCGAATATCGCGAAGTGGGGGATCCGTCCGGGCCGCCGGTGGTGCTGCTGCACGGACTCTTGATGAACGACACGCAGTGGACGATGACGCTGCCGCTGCTGCCTGCCGGGTTCCGCTATCTGCTGCCGGTGCTCCCCCTGGGTGGACACCGCATCCCGATGCGGGAGGACGCGGATCTCAGGATGGACGGGATGCTCGGCATCGTCGCCGATTTCCTCGACGCCCTGGATCTGGCGGACGTCACCCTGATCGTCAGCGACTGGGGCGGACCGCTGTTCCTGACCGACACCGGACGCGACAAACGGGTGGCACGACTGGTGATCTGCCCGTCGGAGGCGTTCGACAACTTCCCACCAGCGCCCTACGCCAAGGTGCTGTGGCTCGCCAGCCGCACCACCGGCACCGTCTCCTTCGCACTACGCCAGATGCGCATCGAGTGGTTGCGCCGGCAACCGATACTGTGGGGCGAGATGGCGAAAAAGCCGATCCCCCAACATCTTTTCGAGGGTTGGACCGATGCCGCGCTGGCCGATCGGCGGATCCGCCGCGACCTGATCAGCTACTGCCGCAGCCGATTCGACAAAGCCGAGTTGATCCGGGCCACCAACTCCCTCGCCGATTTCACCGGCCCGTCGCTGGTGTTGTGGAGCGACAACACCGTGATGCCGCCCGCACACGGGCGGCAACTGGCCGACCTGCTACCCGACGGGCAGCTGCGCCAGATCGCGGATGCGCGAGTGCTCATCATGCTCGATCAACCCGAACAGACTGCCGAGGAGATCGGCCGCTTCCTGACCCGCTGAACGACCCGGGCTACCGTGTCGGTGGGAGGTACGGAAATGCGCGTGGTCATTGCGGGCGGACACGGAAAGATCGCCCTGATCCTCGAACGGTTGCTGGCCGCACGAGGGGACGAGGCGGTCGGGCTCATCCGCAACCCGGCCCAGTCGGCGGACCTGGAGGCGGCCGGGGCGACCCCGGTCGTACTGGACCTGGAGAGTGCATCGGTCGACGACGTGGCCGACGCCGTGCGCGGCGCTGATGCTGTGGTATTCGCAGCGGGCGCCGGGCCGGGCAGCGGCGCCGCCCGCAAACAGACCGTCGACCGGGATGCCGCGACCCTGCTGGCTGACGCGGCCGAGGCGGCGGGCGTGAGCCGCTACGTGATGGTGTCGGCCCTTGCGGCCGACGATCGCTCGCTCGACAAGAACTATGACGAGGTGTTCCGCGCCTATATGCGGGCCAAGTCGGAGGCCGACGCCGACGTTCGGGCGCGCGCGGGCCTACGCACCACGATCGTGCGGCCGGGCGGGCTCACCGACGATCCCGGGACCGGAACTGTCACGGTCGCCGAAGCCACCGGACGCGGCAGCATTCCCCGTGAGGACGTCGCTCGAATACTCCTCGCCGTACTGCACGAGCCGGAGACCGCAGGCCGGACCTTCGAGGTGATTTCGGGGTCGACGCCCATCGACGCTGCACTGCGCTGACCGTCACCCGGTGAGCGGTCCACCCGCCGCACGCCAGTGGATCAGGCCGCCACTCATGTTGACGGCCTCGAAACCGTTCTCCACCAACAGGTTCGCCGCACCCGCCGACCGGATCCCGCCGGTACAGAAGGTGATGAGCAGGCGGTCGTCGGGGAGGTCCAGGCAACGCTCGGGCAATTCCTCGAGCGGCATGTGCACCGCAGCCGGGATGTGGACCCGATTCCACTCGAACGCGCGACGGACATCGATGACCAGTGCGCCCGCCTCGACGAGTCGGACTGCCTCGGCGGCACTGACCGCCGGCGGCCGGCGCAGATAGTGCCGAAAACTCATGAGCCCACGCCTTCCATAACCTTCAGCCTAGCTGAAGGTTATGGGGGGCCCGGCATGATCCGAGTCATATACGCGCGGATCGCTTCGGTGAGTTCGGGGTGTTCGGCGGCGAACTGCGCATCGAGCCTGGTCACCACCTCGGCCGCCCGGTCCAACAGTGCCGCGCCTTTTGCCGTGACCTGCAGTGTCGATGCGGCGCCGGCATGCGCCGTCGCATCGTCGACCAGACCCGCCTCGACGAACGACGCCACGGCGGCGTGTGCACTCTGCACCGTGATGCGCGAACGTCGCGCGAGTTCACTGAACGAGATACCCGGATTACCCCGAACATGCCCCAGCAGCCCGTACTTGCGAGTGGTCAGTCCGAGGGGTTTCAGCGCGTCGGTGAACGCGGATTCCCAGACTCGGCTGACAGTGAGCAACCCGACGGTCGGACTGAAGGGGGGCGACTCAGGCAGTGGCTACTCCTCGTCGAGCTGCGCAGCGACATCGTCGGGGATGTCGATGTTGGTGTACACGTCCTGCACGTCGTCGCTGTCCTCCAGCGCATCGACGAGCTTGAGCACCTTGCGGGCGCCCTCGAGGTCGACGGGCACACTCACCGAGGGCTGGAAGCTGGCCTCGGCCGAGTCGTAGTCGATGCCGGCGTCCTGCAGCGCGGTGCGCACCGCGACCAGGTCGGTGGGCTCGGAGATGATCTCGAAGGCGTCGCCGAGGTCGTTGACCTCTTCGGCACCGGCCTCCAGGACTGCCATCAGTACGTCGTCCTCGGTCAGACCGTTCTTCTCCAGCGTCACCACGCCCTTGCGGGAGAACAGATAGGCCACCGAGCCCGGGTCCGCCATGTTGCCGCCGTTACGGGTCATCGCGACCCGCACCTCGCCGGCGGCACGGTTGCGGTTGTCGGTGAGGCACTCGATGAGCACCGCCACCCCGTTGGGGCCGTAACCCTCGTAGGTGATGTTCTGCCAGTCGGCGCCGCCGGCCTCTTCGCCACCGCCGCGCTTGCGGGCGCGCTCGATGTTGTCGTTGGGCACCGAGCTCTTCTTCGCCTTCTGGATGGCGTCGTAGAGGGTGGGGTTACCGGACGGGTCTCCCCCGCCGACACGTGCCGCGACCTCGATGTTTTTGATCAGCTTGGCGAACATCTTGCCCCGCTTGGCATCGATGACGGCCTTCTTGTGCTTGGTGGTGGCCCACTTGGAATGGCCGCTCATGCAGGTACGCCCCTTTTCCGGTTAAAACTCCGGCCCTCCAGTTTACGTGGCCGGTCCTACCGCGCTCGATACGACGTCTACAACGCCTGCAGCAAGACGAGCGTGGTGCCCGCCGAGGCGGCGCACAGCACCGGCCAGTACCAGATGTGCCAGTGCCGCCAATGCCCGATCGCCATGCCGATCGGGGCCAAGACGACCAGCGCCACGGTCAGCACCGCCCATCCCGCCATGGTCGCCGCGTCATCGGCCTGGTCGGGAAACGCACCGCTGAAGCCCACCGGAAAGATCGCGGCGAACGCCAGTAACACGGCAATCAGGCCGACGAAGGCCCATAGAGCCCAACTGATCACCGACTCGACGACGCCTGGCCGCCGAACCGAGGTTCGCCACGACACGGACATGCACGGAGCGTACGCCGATCCGCCACGGTTACCCGGTAGCCACCGGCAGCGCCGCGTTGGCATTGACGTTGAGATTGCCGCCGAAAATATCGTCGTCGCCCATCCAGTGCACGAACCGGGCCAGCGGGTACATCGCATCGTGCGGACCACCGGCGACATGGCCGTTGGCGGTGCCCACCCGGCACACCCGCTGGCCACCTGCGCCGGCAAGCGCATCGCGCAGCTGGACCTTGCGCTCATAGGGGTAGACGCCGATGGTCTGGGTCGCAACGTTGACGTGGCGGATCGCGTCGTCGAGCGAGGCCACCATGACGACGTTGGAGACTTTGTTCGACGGTTGGAAGTCCACCGGCGTGTCGGAAAGCAGCACCATGCCGCGCCCGTCGAAGCGGCCGAACACCTCGAGTTCGTCACCCATCGCGCCCATCACCTCGATCTCGTCGCGGACGTCGGCGGGCGGCAACGGCGCCACGGCCGACCCGAACATCCGGTCGGCGCCCAGTCGCGGCCAGAGCGCGGCGCAGAACCGCCTGGCCTCGGCCGGATCGGTGGTCTCCAGGAAGACGAATCGACTTGCCAGACAGGCCTCCTGGTTGAACACGCAGGTGTCGGCGGCGACCCGCTCGGCCACCTCGGCCAGCACCTCGTCGGAGGCGAACACCTCACGGCCGATCATCGAGATGGAGCTCTTGGGGTCGAACGACACCAGCTGAATTCCTGGCCCCAGGTAGCGGATGACGTTGTTTATGGCCGGTCCACCGCCCCACGCCACGATCTTGTCGAAGTACTGCGGACGGTAGATGGTGCGCTCGACCGTCTCGTCACCGCCGACCCAGTACACCGCCGACATCGACTGCACCACAGGATGATCGGCGTCGATCTCGGCCATGGTCCGTAATACCGCAACGGTGGTGAACGGGTCTGAGGACGGCATCTTGAACAGGTTGACGGCCTTGACCAGAGCGCCCTGGGCGATTGAGGCGATACAACCCGCCGGGGCGTTGCCGGCCAGCATGTGCACCATGCGGGGCGGGAAGGCCCGGATCGCACCGGTGTTGCCGGCCGCATCCGTCCGGCTCACCCAGCCGTCGAGCACCGCCGGGTCGGCGAAGTTCGAGTCGACCTGCGCCCACAGACTGTCGCGGCGCAGCAACTCCGGAGCGGTGCGGTACAGGTTCTCCACCACCCGGCGGGGCAGCGGGTTGGTCTCGGCCACCAGATCCAGGCAGCGCTGCAGGTGCGGGTTGTCGTCGAGCGCCAGTCGCTCGCCGGTCTCGACGAGGAAGTCGATGATCTCGGCCAGCGGCACGTCCAGCAGTGGCGGCAGCTGGGCGCGGGGCGTGATCAGGGCATCCAGATCGATTGCCGGCGTGATGAAGTCGATGCCCAGATCGCGGGAGGTGTGGCGGACCGCGTCACCCTCGACGAGCTCACCGCGAATCATGAACAAAGCGTTCAGCGGGCTCATGCCTCACCCCGCACGTAGGCGTCGATGGTGCCCGAGCAGGTGATCTTATCCCCGCCCAGATCGGCGTAGCGGGTGATGTCCGGCCCGACGGTCGGACCTTGATGACCGCACTCACAGGCACCGAAATCGGCGTCGATGCGGTCCCCGGAGATGACCCCGCCCCAGCGGCCGTCCAGCGACACGTCGAAGAACGCGCCGCGCGCCTGCACCGGTCCGGATGAGATGTCGACGAGGTTCTCGCCGGGCTCGTCGAGTGGCAGCAGCAATACCCATGGCGGCACGTGGTAGCGGCCGGCCGGGCACTTCGGGAACGGGGTGTTCAGTTCCTGCATCGTGTAGAAGTGGTACACCCGCTCATCGGCGATGTTGAACGTGTCGAAGATGAACTCCCGGTAGTCCGGCGGCAGCGCGGCACCTTTGAGACCGCCCGCCACCAGCAGCGCGGTGTCATCACGGAAGTCGTTGCCGGAGATTCCTTTTGCCCGTACCCCCTGAGCCACCTGGTACAGGGAGGCGAACATCCCGGTCAGCAACAGTTGCCGTTCCCGACTGGCGATCAGCTCATCGACCGCGCCGGCGGTGGCGATGTCCATCGCGCTCTGCCGGCCGGCGCTGGTGGTCTCGAATGCAGCGATCTCCGAGGGGCCGGCCGTGCCGTCGGCAATGCGCCGGCGCAGGTCGATCATGCCCATGATGGAACCGACCGAGATGGGGTCGACGGGCAGCTGATAGGTGTCGGCCTCGGTCGAGAACGCCTCGACCAGCGCGATCCTGGTGCGTTCGTTGCGCTCGACATTGGTGCGCGGCCCCAGGCCGAACAGCTTGCGCGTGCCGTCGGCCGGTATGCCGGTGGCCCAGGTCAATCCGGTGACATTGGCCCGTGAGGCGACGTCGAGGTCGGACTCCGAGCAGGCGATCATGGCCGGCTTTCCGGTGGTGCCGCTGGAGCAGGTCAGATAGCACCCGACGGACTCCATCCGGGCCACAAAGTCGTCGAGACCGGCGACCCCGCCGACGTCGACTCCCGCCGGATCACATGTGGAGACCGTGCCGACCCATTTGGCCATTCGGTCCCACCGACCGTCGGTCAGCCAGTTCTGGGCGTAGCTCTTGTAGGCGCCGTGGGCGAACAGCAGCGGCACCAGGTCCTGGACCTCGACCACCTTGGTGCTGTCGGCAGACTGAGATCGGTTGCGCAGCAATGGGATCTGGTCGGCGTGCACAGTGAACCGCTCGTTGACCGCGTCGATCTGCAACTGCCGCACGTCGGCGGGTGCAATGTCGTAGCGATCCGGCGCGGCCTGCAGGGCGAGGAGTTGGTCGACTGCAGTCATGGCGGCTCCTGACGAATCTGGGAGAACTCCCGATTAATAGCACCTAGTGCGTTTCATTACTGCTACTGTGACGCCGTGGACCGAATTCGTCAAGTGGGCCGCCCGACCCGGGAGCAGGCCGCACAGCGCCACGTCGAGTTGCTCGACTGCGCGCTGGAAGTGTTCCTGGAGAATGGATTCGAGCGCGCCACCATCGACGGCATCGCGACCGCCGCGGGCATGGCCAAGCGCACCATCTATGGCCTCTACCCCGACAAGTCCGCCCTGTTCGAAGCCTCGGTGCAACGTGCGGTGGACCGGTGGTTGGTCCCGATCGAGACGCTACGTGCCGCCGAGACCGCTGACCTGGAAGAGACGCTGCTCGCCATCGGCCGGATCCGGTTGGCGGGCATCACCAGTCCGGCCGGCGTCGCATTGCAGCGCATCCTCAACGCGGAAGGCAACCGCTTCCCGCGCCTGTTCCGGCTCGTATACGACCAGGGCACCATGCCGGCTCTGACCTTCATCGCCGAGGTCCTCGCCCGCCACGCCGAGGCCGGAATCATCGAGATCGACGACCCCGCCGTGGTGGGAGGGGCGTTTCTGAGCATGGTCGTCGGCGGACCCGCCACCGGCGCTCTCTGGGGCGTGACCTGGGATCCCGACGACCTGGACAAGCGCATGCGGATCTTGGTGCGGCTGTTCCTCGACGGGGTACGGCCGCGATGACCGAATCATTCATCGACGGCGCGTCGGTGTCTTCGTCCCAGCAGTACGACAACATCGATCCCGCGACGGGGCGGTCGATCGGAGCGGTGGCACGCGGCGGCGCCGACGAGATCGACCGGGCGGTCACCGCGGCGCGCCGGGCGTTCGGCGCGTGGCGCAAGACGGCGCCCGCACAGCGCTCCGACGCACTCGGCGCGATCGCCGACGTCATCGACGGCCACCGGGAGAGACTGGCGCTGCTGGAATGTGAGGACACCGGCAAACCGCTGAGCCAGGCCCGTACCGACATCGCCGTGGCCGCACGGTATTTCCGTTTCTACGCCCACGCGATCGACAGCTACTACGGCCAGACCATCCCGCTGACCGAGGACCTGCACGTCTACACCCGCCGCGAGCCGTTGGGGGTCACGGGCCACATCATCGCCTGGAACTACCCGATGCAGCTGCTCGCTCGTGCGGTGGCACCGGCGATCGCCGCGGGCAACACCGTGGTGCTCAAACCCGCCGATGAAACACCCCGCACCGCAGTCGAGTTCGCCCGCCTCGCGGTCGAGGTGGGATTACCTGCCGGGATCGTCAACGTGGTCACCGGGATCGGCGCAGAGGCCGGCGCCGCACTGGCCGCACACCCCGGGGTGGATGCCATCGGATTCGTCGGGTCGACCCGCGTCGGCTCCGAGATCGCCCACGCCGCCGCAGACCGGGTGGTTCCGGTGGTGCTGGAACTCGGCGGGAAATCCCCACAGATCGTCTTCGCCGATGCAGACCTGCCCCGCGCGGCCGACTTCATCACGAGGGCGATCCTGCAGAACGCCGGGCAGACGTGTTCGGCCGGATCGCGATTGCTCGTCGATACGGCGGTGCACGACGAGCTCCTTGGGCTGGTGCTCGACCGGTTCCGGCAGGTCAGCATCGGGCCCGGGATCGCCGATCGCGATCTGGGTCCGCTGATCTCCCGCAGGCAGCAGCAGCGGGTGACCGATCTGGTGTCGGGCACCGCCACCGGTGAGATCCTGTGCGGCGGTGCGCCCCCGCAGGACCAGGAACTCGGCGACGGCGCCTACTTCGCCCCCACCGTGATCGACGGTGTCGATCCCGCCTCGCCGATCGCCCAGCAGGAGATCTTCGGCCCGGTACTGACCGTCAACAGCTTTCACGACGAGCAGGAGGCGCTCGCGCTGGCCAACGGAACCGAGTACGGGTTGCTGGCTGCGTTGTGGACGCGGGACCTGTCCCGGGCCCACCGACTTGCCGCCGACGTGGTCGCCGGGCAGGTGTACGTCAACACCTACGGTGCCGGCGGCGGCGTCGAGCTCCCGTTCGGCGGCTTCAGGAAATCCGGATACGGCCGCGAAAAAGGTTATGAGGCACTCGATGCCGTGACCGCCACCAAGACCGTCGTGGTGGCGCTGTGATCTGCCCGCGCTACTGAAAGGCATGCCATGGATCAAGACACGTATGACAAGGGATTGGCGATCCGCACCGCCGTCCTCGGCGAGGAGTATGTCCGCAATGCGGCCGGGAACGTTGACGCCTTCTCCAAACCGCTGCAGGACCTGGTCACCGAATACTGCTGGGGCGCGGTGTGGGGGCGCGAGGGCCTGGAACTGAAGACCCGCAGCATGCTGAACCTCGCGATGATCGCAGTGCTGAACCGGCCCAACGAGTTGAGCACCCATATCCGGGGCGCGCTCACCAACGGGGTGACCCGCGAGGAGATCTGCGAGATCTTCCTGCAGGTCGGCATCTACGCGGGCATCCCGGCCGCGGTCGACAGCAACCGGGCAGCCCGCGCCGTGTTCGCCGAACTCGACGAGAGCCCGGCAGCCGATGAGTGAGCCGATCGGCTTCATCGGCCTGGGCAACATGGGGTGGCCCATGATGGAACGACTGCTGGCGGCGGGATTTCCGGTGGTGGCCTTCGACGTGCGCGACGATGTCCTGGCCAGGGCGACCACACTGGGCGCTTCGCGGGCGGACTCGGTACGCGACGTGGCCGACCGCACCGAGTCGGTACTCGCCAGCCTCCCGACCCCGCAGGCGTCCGAATCCGTGGTGGCCGACGTCGTGGCCGGGTCCCGGGTCCGGCGCTTCGTCGACCTGTCCACCGTGGGCGGCGGGGCCGCACAACGCAATCACGCAACACTCGCCGCACGGGGTATCGCCGCCCTGGACAGCCCGGTCAGTGGCGGAATGCACGGCGCCCAGGCCGGCACCCTGGCGGTGATGGTGTCCGGAGCACGGACCGAATTCGACGCGCTGGCACCAGTTTTCGAGGTGCTGGGCCGGGCGATCTTCGTCTCCGAACAGCCCGGCGCCGCGCAGACCATGAAACTGATCAACAACCTGATGGCCGCCACCACCCTGGCCGCGACCGCCGAGGTGATGGTGATGGGCGTCAAGGCGGGGCTGAGTGCCGACGTGATGATCGACGTGCTGAACGCCGGATCCGGCGGGACACACGCCAGCCGCGACAAGTTTCCGCGTGCGGTACTCCCCCGCACCTTCGACTACGGGTTCGCCACCGGATTGATGGCCAAGGACGTGGAGCTGTACCTGTCTGAGGCCACGTCGCTGGGTCTGCCGGTCGAGATGGCCGAGACGGTGCAACGGATCTGGGAGCAGACGCTTCGCACCGAAGGCGCCGAATCCGACTTCACCTCCGTCATCAAGCCGATGGAGCAGGCCGCGGGTGTCATCGTCGAGGGCGCCAACCGATGAGTATGCGTGGTAAGACCTGCGTGATCACCGGCGCCACGTCGGGGCTGGGTCGCGAGTCGGCCCGGGCCCTGGCGTCGGCCGGGGCGCACGTCGTGCTGGCGTCCCGCAACGCCGCCGCACTCTCGGAGACCCGTGCCGCCATCCACGCCGAGGTGCACGACGCGCATCTGTCCGGCGTCGTCGTCGATCTCGCCTCACTGGCCAGTGTGCGCGAGGCCGCATCCCGGATCACCGAGCTCGCCCCGGTGATCGACGTGCTGATGAACAACGCCGGGGTGATGTTCACCCCGTTCGGCCGCACCGTCGACGGGTTCGAAACGCAGTTCGGGACAAACCATCTGGGCCACTTCGCGCTGACAAACCTGCTGCAGCCACAGTTCGTCGAAGGCACCCGTATCGTCAATCTCTCCTCCGAGGGCCATCGTCTCGGCGAAGTCGATCTGGACGATCCGAACTGGCATCGCCGCGAATACGACAAGTTCGCCGCCTACGGCGCAGCCAAGACCGCCAACATCCTGCATGCCGTCGCGCTCGACCACCGACTTCGCGACCGGGGCATCCACGCGTTCGCCGTGCATCCGGGAATGGTGGCCACCAACCTGGCCCGGCACATGTCCCGCGACGATGTGATCGCGGTCAGCGGCCAGGCCCGCTCACACGCCATTGAGGTGTCGACGCCCGAGCAGGGTGCCGCCACCCAGGTGTGGGCGGCCGTCAGCGCCGACCTCGACGGCCGTGGCGGGCTGTACCTGGCGGACTGCGCGGTGCGCTCCGATGCCGAGCCCTATGCGACCGATCCCGACCGCGCCGAGAAGCTGTGGGAGGTTTCGGAATCGCTGTGCGCGGTGGCTACTTCTTGAGCGGAGCGCGCAGGTCGTACACCGTGTCCGAACCGACCTTGGTCGACGTGAAGTTCGCCTTCACCCAGTCGGAGATGTCGGTGTGGGAATTGTTGCCGAAGAACCCGTGCTCCTTGTTATTGGGTTCCGGGAGGATGTAGTAGGTGATCTGCTGGTCGGCGACATAGGTCTGGAACTGCGCCAACGTCGGCGCGGGATCGCTTCCGGTGAAGCCACCGATCGCCATGACCGCTGTGTCGGTGGACAATTCGAGACCGGACGCGGCCCCGGACCGGTTGATGGCCGCCGACCATTTGGTGGTGGTGGCCCGCAGCATCGCATTGACCTCGGGATTGTCGGAGTGCCAGCTGTGCCCGTGGCTGTCGTCGGGATCGGGCGGCCCGACACTCGGGCCGCCTCCGGTGTGCGGCTGCCCCAGGGTGGCCACCGTGTAGGCGGTCGTTCCGGCCAGTCCACCGATCAGTGCCGCGGCCAGCGCGACGGTCGCCGCGGTCCGGTGCCCGCCACGCAGCGCCCACAGCAGGCCGACGGTGGCCGCCACCGTCACCACCAGGATCGCCCACCGCAGCGGCGGCAGCCAGGACGCGTTGCGGGCCAGGATCCAGAAGCTCCACACCCCGGTGCCCAGAAGCATGGTGGCCAAACCGATCTGGCCCAGGCGGCCCTCGCGCCGGTGCCACATTTCGTGGATGCCGATCGCGAACATCGCCGCCGCGGCCGGAGCCAGGGACAGGCAGTAGTAGGGGTGCACGTTGGTCTTCATGAAGCTCAGCACCAGACCGTCGATCACCAGCCAGCTGCCGAACAGGATGGCGCCGGCCCGCACGATGTCGGTGCGTGGCGCCCGACCGCGCGACACGAGCACCAGCACCACCGCGAGCAGGGCCGTCGGCACCAGCCAGCCGATCTCGAATCCGAATTCGCCGGTGAACAACCGCGGCAGGCCCTGGGTCTGGTTGCCGAATCCGCCGAAACCGTGCTGTTGCCCGGCGGAGGCAACCGGATCGACGTCGACGTGCGTGCCGTAGTGGTTGTGCCCCAGAACCCGGCCGAATCCGTTGTAGCCCAACACCAGATTCATGAAGTTGTTGTCGGTGGACCCGGCGAGGTAAGGCCGCGACGAGGCCGGCCACACCAGGGTGAGCAACACGAACCAGCCCGACGATGCGAGGAACGCGGCCAGCGAGCCCAGCAGGTGCAGCAGCCGGCGGCGGACCGTGACGGGTGCGGCCACCAGATAGACCAACCCGATGGCAGGCATCACCATCAGCCCTTCGAGCATCTTGGCCAGGAACGCGAACCCGAGCGCGACACCGGCGAGCGCCATCCAGCGGGCGCCGTTCTGTCCCAGCGCGCGCACCGCACAGTAGGCGGCAGCCGTCATCAACAGGACCATCACCGCATCGGGATTGTTGAACCGGAACATCAACGCCGTCACCGGCATGAGCGCCAGGGCGGCACCGGCCAGCAGCGCGGCACGGGGTCCGCTGATCCGGCGCACCGCCCCGTAGAGCAGCGCGACAGAGCCGACGGCCATCAACGCTTCCGGGATGAGCATGCTGGCGCTGCTGAACCCGAACAGCTGACCCGACAGGGCCATCACCCACTGCGATACCGGCGGCTTGTCCACGGTGATGAAGTTGTTCGGATCCAGCGACCCGAACAGCAACGCCTCCCAGTTGGTCGAACCGGCCTGAACCGCGGCGGCGTAGAACTCATTGCCCATCCCGTTGACGGTGATGTTCCACAGGTAGGCCACGGCGGTGGCTATCAGCAGGGCCGCCAAGCCCAGGCGCTCACGATCGAATCGCGGGGCAGCCGGCGGGGTTTCCTGGGCGGGCTCGGCGCAGGCCTCGTCAAGCGTCGTCGTCACACGTCCATTAAGTCGGTGCCGGCTATGACTGAGCTATGCGGCCGCCGTGGGTTTGCTGGGTCAGAGCGAATCGACGAACAGTTTGTGGATGCGACGGTCCCCGGTCATCTCGGGATGGAACGACGTCGCCAGCATCGAGCCCTGACGCACCGCGACGATGTGGTCGGCGGCGCGGGCCAATACCTTGACATCGGGCCCGACCCGCTCGACCCACGGTGCCCGGATGAACACCGCATGGACCGGAGTGTCGAGACCTTCGAAGTCGATGTCACCCTCGAACGAATCGACCTGACGGCCAAAAGCATTGCGCCGCACCGTCATATCGATGCCTTTGAGCGGAACGGCCTCCCGCCCGGGCGTGCCTGCGTCGTTGATCTCGGTGGCCAGCAGGATCATCCCGGCACACGAGCCGTAGCAGGGCAATCCCGCCGCGATGCGCGCCCGCAGCGGTTCGAGCAGCTCGAACTCGCGCAACAGATGGCTCATCGCGGTGGACTCCCCACCGGGGATCACCAGGGCGTCGACCGCGTCGAGTTCGCAAAGTCGCCGCACGGTGCCTGCTTCGGCACCCGCTTCACGCAGCGCAGCCAGATGCTCGCGGGTGTCCCCCTGCAGCGCGAGCACCCCGACCCGGGGGCTCACGAGCCTTCCGGTGGCGTGAAGTTGCGCTGGTAGCGGGTCAGTCCCTCCTGCATCACCGCGGCCACCATCTCGCCGTAGCGGTTGAAGATCTTGCCCTGGGTCAGCGAACGCCCGCCGCACGCCGAGGGTGACGACTGGTCGTAGAGCAGCCATTCGTCGGCGCGGAACGGCCGCATGAACCACATGGCGTGGTCCAGTGAGGCCACGTTCAGATGCTTGCGCACGTCGAGGTGGTTGACCTGGGCCGAACCCAGCAGGGTCAGATCGCTCATATAGGCCAGTGCGCAGATGTGCAGCACGTGATCGTCGGGCAGCGGGTCCCGGTGGCGGAACCAGACCTGCTGTTGCGAAGCCTTGCCAGGCAGCCGGGCCACCTTGTCCCGCGGCACGATCCGGACGTCCCATTCGGCGAACTGCGCGAATCCGGCGTCGTCGAACGCTCCCCCAGACCGGAACCCGGGCAGGTCGTCGGGGCCGGGCGCCTCGGGCATCGGGTCCTGATGTTCGATGCCGGTCTGGTCGGTCTGGAAGGACGCCGACATCGTGAAGATCGTCTCGCCGTGCTGGATCGCGCTGACCCGTCGGGTGCAGAACGATCCGCCGTCGCGGATGCGCTCGACGATGTATACCGACGGTGCCCGGGCATCGCCCGGACGCAGGAAGTAGCCGTGCAGGGAATGCACCTGGAACGTCGGATCGACCGTCCGAACCGCGGAAACCAAGGACTGCCCGGCCACGTGACCGCCGAACGTGCGCTGCAGGAAGCCCGACTCCGGGCTGAACACCCCGCCGCGATAGATGTTGACCTCGAGCTGCTCCAGGTCGAGGATCTCTTCGATCGCCATAGGAGGTATTTACCAGCCGCGTTCGGCGAGCCGGTGCGGCTGGGCGATCTCCTCGACGTTGATCCCGACCATGGCCTCGCCCAGACCGCGCGACACCTTGGCCAACACATCCGGATCGTCGTAGAACGTGGTCGCCTTCACGATCGCCGCGGCACGCTGCGCCGGGTTGCCCGACTTGAAGATGCCCGAACCCACGAACACACCCTCGGCACCGAGCTGCATCATCATCGCCGCATCCGCCGGAGTGGCGATACCGCCGGCAGTGAACATCGTGACCGGCAGCTTGCCGGCCCGGGCCACCTCGGCCACCAGGTCATAGGGCGCCTGCAGCTCCTTGGCCGCCACGTACAGCTCGTCTTCGCTCATCGAGGTGAGCCGACGGATCTCGCCGCCGATCTTGCGCATGTGGGTGGTGGCATTGGAGACGTCTCCGGTGCCGGCCTCACCCTTGGAACGGATCATCGCCGCACCCTCGGTGATCCGACGCAGCGCCTCACCCAGGTTGGTCGCCCCGCACACGAACGGCACGGTGAAGCGCCACTTGTCGATGTGGTTGGCGTAATCGGCCGGGGTCAGCACCTCGGACTCGTCGATGTAGTCGACGCCCAGGCTCTGCAGGATCTGCGCCTCGACGAAGTGTCCGATCCGCGCCTTGGCCATCACCGGGATGGTGACCGCTTCGATGATGCCCTCGATCATGTCGGGATCCGACATGCGCGACACCCCGCCCTGGGCGCGGATGTCGGCGGGCACCCGCTCCAACGCCATGACGGCGACGGCTCCCGCGCCCTCGGCGATCTTGGCCTGTTCAGGGGTGACGACGTCCATGATGACGCCGCCCTTGAGCATCTCAGCCATCCCGCGCTTCACCCGCGCGGTACCGGTCTGGTTGCTCGAACCGTTCTGCGCTGCGATATCCATCGCAATCACCTCCACATTCCCACTGATTCAGTCTATTAAAGCCGCCAAATCCATTAAATCCGCAATCACCGGATGGCTTGCAGCTCCCGATGCGCGGTTCCACGCGTATTCGCCGGCGGCGCTGTCGGCTGTTCGGCCAGTTCATTGGCCTGAGCCAGCAGCTCACCCAGTTGAAGCGGATACACGGCCTCCCCGCCGGCAACCAACTCGGCGATCATTGTCTCATCGCACCAGCGGTGCCCGTGAATGTAGTGCCGCTCCAGCGTCGTGCGCCCCGTTGCCGAAGGCTCGAACCGGGTGGTGCGGTGGATGAAGAAGAACTCCTCGCTGCGGATCACCGAGGCGTTGAAGTCGATGACGGCGTCGCGCCGCCACACCGGCCCGACAAGCTCGGCCGGTGTCGCCTGCAGTCCGGTCTCCTCGGCGAGCTCACGCACCGCTGCGTCGACCAGCTCCTCGTCGGAGCGGACGGCGCCGCCGACGGTGAACCACCACCGCGGCGCTGGTTTGTCCGGGCTGTCGATCGCGGGGTCGCTGCCGCGCAGCAGCAGCACCGCGCCGGTCTCGTCGAGCAGCACCACTCGCGCGGAGGTCCGACGGCTCACCGGGTTCACCCCCAGGTTGGGCACAGCCTGGGCGTCGGGACTCTCTACGATCTCGAAATAGGTTGGCAGTGCGGCGGTTCCGCCGAGCCGAAGCGCCCGCACCATCGGGCGTTCCCGCAACGCCAGGGTGTCGCGGACGGCATCGTTGTGGAACCGCCGGGCCAGGAGCACCCGAGCCTCGGCATCGGCCAGTTCGGCGACCAGGGCGACCGGCAGCTCGGCGGGATCGACCGCGGTCAGTGCGGCCGAGAGCTCGTTCTCGGCGGCCTCACGTGCCGGCCGCGGGGCGCGTTCGGCGGCGTCTGCCAGCTTCGCGAGCCGTCTGCCCTCGGGGGCCCCGGCGTAGGCATCGACCGCGACGGCGCGGGCCACGACGGCCCGGCGCGCCAGTGCGCCGTCCAGCGCCTGCCACGACAGGTCGTAGCGCACATGGAGCCGGTCGAGTCGGTTGGCGGTCTGATACGCCCATCCCCCGATGAGCAACAGGACGACCAGCAGCGCCAGCGCCGCGATCACGATCCAGGTCGACATGGTTAGTCGCCCACCTGCACTTTCACCCCGGGGCTCGCCACGGTCTCGTACACCCGCATGATCTGCCCGGCCACCACCGACCAGTCGTAGCGTGCCACCCGCTTGGTGGCCGCGTCGATGTAGCGGTCGCGCAACGCCTCGTCGCCGAGAACCTCGATCAGCGCATCGGCCAGGGCGTCGGCGTCGCCGACCGGCACCAGGCGGCCGGCCTGGCCACCGTCGAGCACCCGGGTGAACGCATCTAGCTCGCTGGCCACCACGGGCGTCCCCGCCGCCATCGCCTCGACCAGCACAATGCCGAAACTCTCGCCGCCGAGGTTGGGTGCGCAGTACACGTCGGCGCTGCGCATGGCCGCGGCCTTGGCGTCGTCGTCGACCTGCCCGAGGAAATGCAGGTGCCCGGCGAGCTCGCCGGCCTGCTCCCGCAGCGCCTCCTCATCGCCACGGCCGACGACCAAGATCTCGATGTCACCGAACCGCCGAACCAGTTTCGGCAGGGCACCCAGCAGCACCGGCATGCCCTTTCGGGATTCGTCGAAGCGCCCGAGGAACAGCACGCTGCGGCCGGGCCGCGGATAGCCTTCGAGCCGAGGCGCATTCGCGAACGACGGCACATCGACACCGTTGGGAATCTCGACCGCGTCCGAACCGAGCGCCTCCATCTGCCAACGCCGGGCCAGGTCGGACACCGCGATGCGGCCGACGATCTTCTCGTGGAACGGGCGCAGGATTCCCTGAAACACACTGAGCGTCAACGATTTTGTCGTGGAGGTGTGAAAAGTCGCCACGATCGGCCCCTCCGCGGCCTGTAGTGCCAGCATCGACAGGCTCGGCGCGTTGGGCTCGTGCAGGTGCAGCACATCAAAGTCGCCCTCGGCGATCCACTTCTTGACCTTGCGGTGGGTGGCCGGTCCGAACCGCAGGCGAGCCACCGAGCCGTTGTACGGGATGGGGACGGCCTTGCCGCCCGACACCACGTAATCGGGCAGCTTCACGTGCGGCGACGACGGCGCCAGGACGCTGACGTGGTGTCCGCCGGCACGCATCACCTCGGCCAGTTGCAGCACATGGGATTGCACACCGCCCGGCACATCGAACGAATACGGACAGACCATCCCGATACGCATGGCTAGCTCCGTCGCCTCTTCGCGCAAGCGCTCATCAGGTGGTACCCAGTCGGGCACGACGTTCGTCGGACAGATCGGCCAGCCACTGCGGCTGCAGCATGTGCCAGTCTTCGGGGTGGGCGGCGATGTTGGCCTCGAACCGGTTGGCCAACGCCTGGATCACCACGGACACCTCCCCGGACGAGGTGTCGAGCGCGTCGAAGATCTCGACCACGCAGTCGTCCCCGTCGTAGTGGACATGCGCAGGAAACAGCGGGGCGCCGGTCTCGATCGCCAGCTTGGCCGGCCCGGCGGGCATCCGGGTGGGTTCACCGAAAAAGTCGACCTCCACCCCGTTGCGGGTCAGGTCGCGGTCGGCCATCAGGCAGACGAACATGTTGTTGCGCAACCGTTCCGAGAGCACCTCGAACGGTGGTCGCTCCCCGCCCGACAACGGGAAGACCTCGAATCCGAGGCTCTCCCGGTAGTCGATGAACCGCCGGTACAGCGATTCAGGCTTGAGGCGTTCGGCGACGGTGGCGAAAGTGCCGTACTGCTGGGCCAGCCACACTCCGGCCATGTCCCAGTTGCCGCTGTGCGGTAGCGCCAGTACACCGCCGAGGCCGGCGTCGTGGGCGGCGTTCAGTTTGTCCGCCCCGATGAACACCTCATCGACTCGCTTGGCCACGGCGATCAGGTCCATCGACGGCAACCGGAACGCCTCCCGCCAGTACCGGGCATAAGAGGCGAGCGAGGCACGGATCAACTCCTCCGGCACCTCGGACGGGGCCACCCCGATGACCCGGGCGAGGTTCTTCCGCAGCTGCTTCGGCCCGCCGCCGCGCGAGGCGTAGAGGGCACCCGCGTCGAACACGTTGCGCGCCACGATCTCCGGCATGGCGCGGACCAGCTGCCAACCTGCTGCGTAACCCAGGTCGGTCACCTGCCCGGACAGCGGAATGTTCACGAGGCTCCCGGGGGTTGCAGCGGGTCCATGGCGCCCTCCGACGTGCGCACCGCGTGCAGTCGCTGCGCCACGGTGACGACGCTGGCCACCGCCAGCAGCCACGCCGCGACCTGCAGCAGCCACGGCACATGCAGGAACGGCACGCCGGACAAGCCGGCGCCGACCAGCACGATCACCAGTCGCTCGGGGCGCTCGATGATCCCACCGTCGCCGCGCAGACCACTGGCCTCGGCGCGCGCCTTGATGTAGGAGATCACCTGAGAGGTGACCAGACAGATGAGAAGCGCGACGACCAGCGTCGCACTGTTCATGCCGAACGCCGCCCACCACAGCAGACCGGCGAACACCGCGCCGTCGGCTATCCGGTCACATGTCGCGTCCAGCACGGCACCGAACCGGGTGCCACCGCCACGTTCCCGGGCCATCGCACCGTCGAGCATGTCGGCGAGGACGAAGACGAACACCGCGAACGCGCCCCACCACAACTGACCGATCGGGAAGAGGGTCAGCGCGGCGGTCACCGTGCCGGCGGTGCCGAGAATGGTGACGATGTCGGGGGTCAGGCCCGCGCGCAGCGCCGCCTTGGCCACCGGCCGCGACAGCTTGACGTAGGCCGCCCGGCTCATCAGGAAGAGATTGCTCACGGCTGGCGGGCCCATTCTCCTGCCAGCAGCTCCCGGGTCTCGCTCAGCAGCTGCGGAATGACCTTGGCGCCACCGATGATCGTGATGAAGTTGGCGTCGCCGCCCCACCGCGGCACCACGTGCATGTGCAGGTGCTCGGCCAGCGATCCCCCGGCCGAGGTGCCCAGGTTCAGTCCGACATTGAACCCGTGCGGGCGCGACACGGCCTTCATGACGCGGATGGCCTTCTGCGTGAACGCCATCAGCTCGGCGCTCTCGGCCTCGGTGAGGTCCTCCAGTTCCGACACCCGCCGGTACGGCACCACCATGAGGTGGCCCGGGTTGTAGGGGTAGAGGTTGAGCACGGCGTACACGAGCTCACCGCGGGCCACCATCAGCCCGTCCTCGTCGGACATCGCGGGGATGTCGGTGAACGGCTGCGACGAGCCGGCCGAGCCCACCTTCTGGTCACTCTTGACCGCATCGACGATGTAGCTCATCCGGTGCGGTGTCCACAGCCGCTGCAGGTGGTCGGGTTCACCCACGCCGTGATCGACGATCGACCGCTCGTCCCGCGTCATTCGCATACCCGTCGGTTCTTCGCGCGAGCGCTCATCACAAGCCCACCGGTACCAGGTCCGCCGTCGGCACCGCATTGTTACGGTCGGCGATCCACTTCACGATCGCCTCCACGGCCTCGTCGCGCGGCACACCGTTGATCTGGGTGCGGTCACCGAACCGGAACGACACGGCGCCGGCCTCCAGATCTTTGTCGCCCGCCAGCAGCATGAACGGCACCTTCTGGTTGGTGTGGTTGACGATCTTCTTCGCCATCCGGTCGTCGCTGCCGTCGACCTCGACCCGCACCCCGCGCGACTTCAGTTGGGCGGCAACGTCGTACAGGTAGTCCACGTGCGCGTCGGCCACCGGGATACCGACCACCTGCACCGGTGCCAGCCAGGCCGGGAACGCGCCCGCGTAATGCTCGGTGAGCACCCCGAAGAAGCGCTCGATCGAGCCGAACAGCGCGCGGTGGATCAGCACCGGACGCTGACGTGTTCCGTCCGCGGCGGTGTACTCCAGCTCGAAGCGGTCGGGCATGTTGAAGTCCAGCTGGATCGTCGACATCTGCCAGTTGCGACCCAGTGCGTCCTTGACCTGAACAGAGATCTTGGGGCCGTAGAACGCCGCGCCACCCGGATCCGGCACCAGGTCCAGACCGGAGGCCTCGGCGACCGAGCGCAGGGTCTCGGTGGCCTCGTCCCACATCTCGTCGGAGCCCACGTACTTGTCGGGATCCTTGGTGGACAGCTCCAGGTAGTAGTCGTCCAGGCCGTAGTCCGAGAGCAGGTCGAGCACGAACTGAAGCAGCGAGGTCAGCTCGTCGCGCATCTGCTCGCGCGTGGTGTAGATGTGCGCGTCATCCTGGGTCATGCCGCGCACCCGGGTCAGCCCGTGCACCACGCCGGACTTCTCGTAGCGGTACACCGAGCCGAACTCGAAGAGCCGCAACGGAAGTTCGCGGTACGAGCGGCCCCGCGCCCGGTAGATCAGGTGGTGCATGGGGCAGTTCATCGGCTTGAGGTAGTAGTCCTGTCCGGGCTTGCGCACGGTGCCGTCGTCGTTGTACTCCGCGTCGATGTGCATCGGCGGGTACATGCCGTCGGCGTACCACTCCAGGTGACCGGACGTGATGTAGAGGTGTTCCTTGGTGATGTGCGGGGTGTTGACGAACTCGTAGCCGGCCTCGGAGTGCTTGCGCCGCGAGTAGTCCTCCAGCTCCTTACGGATCACACCGCCCTTGGGGTGGAACACCGGCAGGCCGGAGCCGAGCTCGTCAGGGAAGCTGAACAGGTCCAGTTCGACGCCGAGCTTGCGGTGGTCGCGGCGCTGGGCCTCCTCGATGAGCTCGAGGTGGCGGTCGAGAGCCTCCTGCGACTCCCAGGCCGTGCCGTAGACGCGCTGCAGGCTCGCGTTGTTCTGGTCACCGCGCCAGTACGCGGCGCTGCTGCGGGTGAGTTTGAACGCCGGGATGTACTTGGTGGTGGGGATGTGCGGACCGCGGCACAGGTCGCCCCACACCCGTTCCTTGGTGCGGGCGTTGAGGTTGTCGTAGGCGGTCAGTTCGTCGCCGCCCACCTCCATCACATCCGGGTCACCCGACTTGTCGTCGACCAACTCGAGCTTGTAGGGCTCGCCGGCGAGCTCCTCGCGGGCCTGATCCTTGGATTCGTAGACGCGCCGCGAGAACAGCTGACCGTCCTTGACGATCTTCTGCATCCGCTTCTCGAGCTTCTGCAGGTCTTCCGGGGTGAACGGCTCGGCGACATCGAAGTCGTAGTAGAAGCCATCGGTGATGGGCGGCCCGATACCGAGCTTGGCCTGCGGGAACAGGTCCTGCACGGCCTGGGCGAGCACGTGGGCGCACGAATGCCGGATGACGCTGCGGCCGTCGTCGGTGTTGGCGGCCACCGGAGTCACCTCGACGTCGGTGTCCGGGGTCCAGGACAGGTCGCGAAGTCGCCCCTCGCTGTCCCGCACCACCACGATCGCGTCGGGGGTCCCGCGGCTGGGCAGATCCGCCTCGCGCACCGCCGCGCCGGCGGTCGTCCCGGCCGCGACCCGGATCGGTGCAGCGGGGGCTGGGCTGAGGGCGGCGCTCATCGGGGAGTCTCCTACCATGCGTGGGCTAGTGCGAACGCTGTCATGCTATCGGGGTGGGCCATCGGGGTTGCTGATCAGGACCCCAGCCCGATGGGGCTCTTGAGCCACTCCTGCTCCAACCCGACAAGGCCCGCCGCGAAACCGACGACGCCGAACAGCCACAGCGTGCCGAGCACGACCAGTCCCGTGAACGCCGCACTGACCCCTTTGACCGCGATGTGCTGGCGGTCGAACCAGGCCATCACGACGTCGTAGCGAGCCCGGACGTAACGCAGCGCCCGCTTCGCGAAGTCGAATTCGCTGGCCAGGATCGCCAGGCCGAGAAACACGATGGCCCAGCCGGGTCCCGGGTACGGGATCGCCACGATGCCGACCGCCAGCACGAGCGTGCCGACGACGCCGACGACGATCCGGTAGGTGAATTCCGCGGCCGGGCGGGCGCGCAACTGGTCCCGCCAGCGCGCCCAGCGCCGCTTCAGCGCGGCGAGATTGGAGCCAACGCTCATGGCTGCCCCGGCTTGAGCCGAACGAACAACGCCTCGGCCTCGGCGAGCACGTCGTCACCGTCGAGCAGTCGTCCCGCGACGAAGATCTTGCGGCCCTCGATGCGGTCGATCCCGGCCTGCACCTGCAGATCCTTCTCGATCGGGGCGATCTTGCGGTAGTTGACGTGTAGATACGCGGTGCGCTGGTACATGCTGCCGGTCAGTTTGGCAGCGGTGTAGCCGAGCAGCGAATCGAACAGCAGCGCCAGCGAGCCGCCGTGTACCGCACCGTTGCGGCCGAGGTGGAAACGCCGGAAGTGGGCGGTTCCGGCGATCTGGTTGTCGGCAGTCCGTTCCAGATGCACCGGCACGTTGTTGACGTTGCCGCGGTTCGGCAGGTCCATCCGGCGGCCCGACGGCGAATTCCACTCGTCGGCCTCGTACGGAGCCAGCAGTGCCGACACCTTCTCGATCAGGTCGGCCGCCTCGGTGATGACCTCGTCGGGCGCGTCGGCGCTGCGGGCATGGTCCTGCAGCGTGCGCACCGCCTCGATGAAGCGGCCGTAATCAGGGCCCCCACGATCGGTGGGGTCGGGCGGATTGAACCCACCGCCGGGGTGCGCGCCTGCGGTGTCGATTTCTGGGGCCACGAAGCCACCGTATTAGTGCCATGGTGGTGACGTGAAACTGCGCGACCTGGCAGAGCTGTCATTGACCTATCCGGAGGTCGGCGCCACCGCCGGCGAACTGCCCACGGGCTACCGGCACATCCGGTCCTCCGCGGTGATCGGTACCGGCCGTGACCGCTTCGAGCAGGCGGGCGCCGACGTGCTCCGGTGGGGCATGCAGCGGGGCGCGGGCCTGCGGGTACAGGCCACCTCCGACTCCGCCGCCGAGGGCACCGAGCTGATCGTCGGGCTCGGCCCGATCCCGGCGCCGTGCCGGGTGGTCTACGTGCTCGACGAAGCCGACCGTCGGGGGTTCGCCTACGGCACGCTGGCCGGCCACCCCGAATCGGGCGAAGAGTTGTTCTCGGTCCGCTACGACCCGGAGACCGACACCGTGCATGCCGAGGTGGCTGCGTTCTCCCGTCCGGCCACCTGGTGGAGCCGATTGGGCGGGCCGGTGACGCGGCTGCTCCAGCAGATCGTGACACGCCGGTATCTCACCGGCATCTGAGCTTCAATAGCCCGATGACATACCGGGTGATTCAGTGGGGCACGGGCGCGGTCGGGATCGAGACGCTGGCGGCGACGCTGGACGACCGTCCCGATCTCGACCTGGTCGGCGTTCGGGTGTATTCGGATGCCAAGAACGGTATCGACGTCGGCGACCTGCTGGGCCGGGCGCCGATCGGGCTCCGCGCCACGAGCGATGTCCAGACCATCTTGGACCTGGAGGCCGACTGCGTCGTGTACACCCCGCGGGCCACGAACCTCGACGACGTGTGCGCACTGCTGGCCGGCGGCAAGAACGTGGTGACGACGGCGTTTCTGTTCCATCCGCAGCGCCTGCCCGAGGCCGACCGCGAGCGGTTGATGGCCGCCTGCACAGCAGGCGGGACGACAGTGCACGGCAGTGGCCTCAATCCCGGCAACCTGTCCGGTGCCCTTCCGTTGGTGCTGTCGGGCATGAGCCGGCGCATCGACAAGATCACACTGCAGGAACGCGCCGACTGGTCGGATTACGACAGCACCCACATCACCTTCGACAACATGTCTTTCGGCCGTCCTGTCGACGAGATCGGTGTCGACACAACCGAATTCCTGGCGTTCAACAACGAACTTTTCACCGAGCAGGTGTGGCTTCTGGCCGACGCACTGGGTGCCGACATCGACGAGGTCACCTCGTCAGTTGAGGCTGTCCCCGCACGCCACGACCATCAGATCTTCGACCACGTGCTGGAAGCCGGTACCACGGCCGGGCAGCGGTGGAACTGGGTCGGAGTTCGCGACGGCGAGCCACTCATCGAGATCGAGACCCTCTGGACCGTCGGCAACGAGTATCCCGATCACTGGCCCCGACCCAAGCACGGCTGGACGCTGACCATCGAGGGCGACCCGTCCATGCAGACCCATTTCTTCAGCCTGGCCAGCTTCACCCGCGAGGCCACGATGGCCGAGCACGTGCGGGCAGCCAACGTCGCCACGGCGATGCAGGTCCTCAATGCGGTACCGGAGGTGTGTGACGCCGCGCCCGGATTCGCCACGCTCGCGACGCTGCCACTGATCCGCAGCCACACCGGGTTTCGGCGCCGGTGACTACCTGACCACGGCCGAGCTGGGTTCTCTCGGCGCACCGAGCATGTCCCGGTGCGACGGGGGCACCCGGCCACCTTCGTCGGTGATGCCGTAGCGGGTCGCGAGCTCGGCACCGATCACCGTGTGCCCGGACAGCTGCGCCAGGTCCGGGTCCCGGTACAGCGCGTCGATGAGATAGCCGGTGAACTCCGGGGTTTCGGCATGCTCGGCGGTCTTGGCCAGCGCGCCGGGGTGGCCGGCGAAGGCGGCCTTGAATTTCTCGGTGAGCAGGATTCCCATCCAGATCGAAACCGTCGACACTCCGGTATCGGCGAAGTCGACTGCCATGTCCGCGGCCAGCTTGTCCACCCCGGCCTTCTGCGCCCCATACGCGGGGCCGTGCATGTAGCAGACCGAGCCGGGTGAAGAGGTGAACGCGATCAGGCCGCGCTCGGCGGCCAGCAGTAGCGGCGCGGCGTACCAGGACGCCACATAGGCCGAACGCAGTCCGACGTCGAGCACGTCGGCCAGCTCGATCGGCTTCTCCCAGAACGGTTTCGGGTTGACCAGGTCATCGTGGACCGCGGCGGCGTTGTTGACCAGGAGGTCCAGCCGGCCCTCCTGCTCGCCGATCCGCTCGAACAGTGCGCCCACCGCGGCGTCGTCGGAGTGGTCGAGGGGTACGGCGATACCGCCCTCCCCCGGATCGGTCACCGTACGTCCGGTGACATACACCCGCCAACCCGAGGCGAGCAGGGCCGCGGCGATCCCGCGGCCCGCGCCGCGACTCGCCCCCGTGACAACAGCGATCGGGGTATCCACGGTTATCAACCTACGGGGGGTTTCGCCGGGTGGGCACACCGGTCAGCGCGACGGGAGCCCCAGCCGTTCAAGTTGCTCGCGGAGCCGGTGCCGCCCGGACAGCGAGTGCGGACCGGCCAACCGGCTCAACACCCGCTCACTCCAACTGCCCGACAACCCGTAACGGGTGTTGTAGACCGCCAGTCGTTCGTCGTAGCCGGGCAGATGCGAATCGGCGGCCGCGGCGTCGTACTGCTCGTGATGCAGCACGGCAGCCTGGGGTAACCGTGGTTTGATCCCGGCGTTCTCCGTTGGATCGGGTGTACCAACCGCGAGCCCGAAAGTTGCGACTGCGTGCGGCGGCAGCCCGAGCTCCGCCGCGACCTCCTCGGGATGGTTGCGGACGGCCCCGACGAAAACTGTTCCCAGACCCTGGGATTCGGCAGCCACCACCGCGTTCTGCGCAGCGAGCGCGGTGTCGACGAAACCGATGATCGTGGATTCCAGGTAGTCTGCGCCGTCCAGCGTGACCCCGGTCCGCTGCGCCAACCGGCGGGCACGCCCCAGGTCGGCCACCCACACCAGGAACAACGGGGCCTCGTTGATGAACTGCTGGTTGTTGGCCAGGATCGCCAAGCGGGCCTTGCGCTGCGGATCCCGTACGGCGATCACGCTCCACGGCTGCAGGTTCGACGAGGTCGCCGCGGACTGGGCCGCGGCGACCAGCGCCGAGAGTTGCGCGTCGCTCACAGGTTGGCCGCTGAACTTGCGCACCGACCGGTGCGCGAGTTGCAGGGCGAGTGTGGCGTTGTGAACCTCGAGCGCGGCGTCGACATCGCCGTAGCGTGCGATGACCGTCATCAGGATCCGTAGAACGGCACGCCGGACACCGACTCGGACGAACGTCCGTCGACACCGGTGGGGACATCGCCTTCGAGGGTGACGCGGTACAGCACCCGGTCGTAATCGAGGTGACCGGCGTCGTCGATCGCCAGGTGCGCGGTGGCCCGGTTGTCCCAGAACGCGATGCTGCCCGGCGCCCAGCGGAACCGGACGGTGTACTCGGTGCGGGTCGCCTCGTCCCACAGCAGCTTCAGGATCGCCTCGCTCTGCGTCGGCGAGTAACCGCGGATCTCCCGGGCCCCGCGGGTGAATCCGGGGCTGACGAACAGTGCGCGCTCCCCCGTGACCGGATGCACCCGGACCGCGGGGTGATACGTCACCAGGTTTGCCTCGCGCACCTTGCGGTCCCGCTGGCTGCCGGCCACTGCCCGGGTGTTGAACTGGTGCCTGATGTCGAGCTTGTCGGCGAAGTCACGTAGATCCTTGGGCAGGTTCTCGTACGCCGCAACGAGATTGGTCCAGGCTGTGTCGCCACCGTATGGCGGCAGGATGTGTGCCCGCAGGATCGAAGCCGCGGGCGGGTTCACCAGTGCGGTGACGTCGGTGTGCCAGCTGTTGTCGTAGGAGGTACGTTTCCGGCCCAGGTGGCGCTCGTAGCGGCGGCTGTCGATCGGCAGGATCTCGGGGAACCCTTCCGGCGCTTCTTCCTCGTGCGGATGGGCTGGAGTCACCTTGCCGAACTTCCGCGCGAAGGCGACCTGTTCGGCGTGGCCGATCTCCTGGTCCCGGAAGAAGATGACCTTGTACGTGTGCAGCGCATCGCGGATTTCGTCCACGACACCGGCCTCCAACTCGTTGCGCAGATCGACGCCGCGGACTTCGGCGCCGATGTAGCCGGCAACCGGCACGATGTCCAGACCCGTATCGGTGCGCGGCTTTTCGGTGACATCGGTCATCTGTGGACTCCCTTGTGGTGGCGTGATGGTGGGCTGGCGAGGCGTACTCGACCGACTCGCTCAGGTCAGAATCGACGCGCAGGTGGTGGCGAACAAGCGTCTGTGGCTACCGGAACCTTTCAGTGCGACTTAACATCTCAGGCACCGCCCGCAGGCGCGAGAATTACAACCGGCGTGATTCCTGCACCCGACGTGTCATAAAGCCCCTGATCAGGGCGGTGGGACGGGCCCCAACCGGCTGCACATGTCAGCGGCAGCGCGACCTGTTCTGCGATCATCACCTCGCAGGAGGTGCCTGATGCTGGACTTACGTCGGATGATGCTGCTGTCCGATCTCGCAGACCTCGGCTCGGTGACCGCCGTGGCCGAACATCGCAACATCACGAGTTCTGCAGTATCCCAACAACTTCGTGTCCTGGAGGAAGAAGCAGGTGCAGTCCTGTTCCGTCGGGACGGGCGAACCCTCGGACTGACCCGCAGCGGCCAGGTCCTCGCCGAGCATGTGCGTCGTGTCCTGGCCGCCGTCGACGACGCCATGAGCGCGGTCGCCGAAACCAGGGACCGGGTGGCAGGGCAGGTCGCCATCGCCACGTTCAACATGGGGATTCCGACGCTGGCCGTTCCCCTGATGCAACGGCTCAGCACCACCGAACCGGATCTGCGTGTGCACGTTCAGCAGGACACGAGTTCGGGCGCGCTGCGCCTGCTGCGTCAGAGTGAGGTGGACGTCGCGATCACCTGCCACTACGACGTCCTCGGGCCCGACTCCGCCGGCGGACTGACCACCGTGCCCTTGTTGTTCGAACCACACGTGCTGCTGGCGCCCACGCAGTCCCACCTGAGAATCCGCACTCAGGGCCTGTCTGCCCTGGCCGACGGATTCTGGGTGACGGGCCCTCAGGGCTCCGGCCTCGAGATCGCCGCGACGCATGCGTGCCAGAGCGCCGGGTTCACCCCACAGGTCAAGCACCGGCTGATCGGCGCCCAGAACATCTGCGAGCTGGCCGCCACCGAGGTAGCGTCGGCCATTGTGCCCCGGCTGTCGGTTCCCTCCAGGCTGGAAGGACTGCTCGTGGACGACCTCACCCTCGGCGGCCGCACCATCAGTGCCGTGGTGCGCGCCGGCCGGCAGCGCGATCCCAACATCGCACTGATCCTGCGCACCCTGCGGACGATCGCCGAACAGGCTTTGCCCGGACAGTCCACCGAGCCGCTCGGTGTCGCATCGTGACCACGCCCCGACCGCTCGTGGTGTACGGGGTCGGCGCGATAGGCGGCGTGATCGCCGCACGGTTGCGGCTCGCCGGGTTCGACGTGACAGCTGTCGCCCGCGGCGAACACCTCTCCGCGATCCGGGCCCGAGGCCTCACGCTGGTGACACAGGCCGGTACCGATGCAGTGGCACTCCCGGCCGCACCGAGCGCCCGCGAGGTCGACTGGTCGGCCGACCCGGTGGTGATGCTCGCGGTCAAGAGTCACCAAACCGCCTCGGCCCTGGATGATCTCAGCGCTCATGCCCCGCCGGAGACCGCGGTGTGCGTCGCCCAGAACGGAGTGGCCAACGAGCCTGCCGCGCTGCGGAGTTTCGCCAATGTATACGGCGTCACGGTGATGCTCCCGGCGGCTCACCTCGACCCCGGTGTGGTCATTCAACAGAGCCACCCGGTGGCGGGGATCCTCGATCTCGGCCGCTACCCCACCGGCCATGACGAGCCGGCAGAACTGGTCGCCGCCACGCTCCGCGCATCCGGGTTCAGTTCCTCGGTACGCGACGACGTCATGGCGTGGAAACACCGCAAGCTGATCGCCAACCTCGGCAATGGCGTGATCGCGGCATACCGTCCGGGACCGGACGCCGACGAACTGGTCGCCCGCGCCCGCACCGAGGCCGAACACGTTCTCACCGCGGCCGGCATTCCCTTCGTCACGGCCGAAGAGGATGCGCTACGGCGTGGGGATCTACTGCAGGGCAGGGTCAACGACGACTATTTGAGCTCCACGTGGCAGAGCGTGGCCCGGGGCCACACCCAGGTAGAAACCGACTGGTTCAACGGTGAGATCGTGCTTCAGGCCCGCCTGCACGGTCTGCGGGCCCCCGTCAACGAACTGATCCAGCGAGTCACCGCCGAACATGCCCGGGTGGGCCGCCCGGTGCGCTCCCTGGACGCGACCGCCGCCCTCAAGAAGCTCGGGGCGGCTACGAATCCCCGGCGGACCCACGAGTTCGAGGAACCTCGCGCTAGTCAACCGCGGTCCACGCGACCGGCAGGTGTTTGACGCCGTGCACGAACGCTGAACGCAGGATGGCCGGTTCGCCGATCGCCACGATGTCGGGAACCTGGCGACGCAGTTCGTCGAAGGCCACCCGGATCTCCCGCCGGGCGAGGTTGGCTCCCAGACAGAAGTGCACTCCGCCGCCGCCGAACCCGATGTGCGGATTGGGATTTCTCAGCACGTCGAACCGCCAGGGGTCGGCGAAGGTCTGCTCGTCACGGTTGGCCGAGTTGTACCACATCGAGACCTTGTCTCCCGCCTTCATCTGAACGCCGCTGCGCTCCACGTCCTCGGTGAGTGTGCGCCGCATGAAGATGATCGGTGACGCCCACCGAACGATCTCTTCGACCGCCGTCGGCGATACCGCATCGAAGTCGTTCCACCACCTGGCGCGTTCGTCGGGATAGCGGCTCAGCGCCACCATGCCATGACTGATGGCGTTGCGGGTCGTATCGTTGCCCGCCGCCGTCAGCAGAATGAAGAAGGACGCGATCTCGTTGGACGACAACCGTTCTCCGTCGACTTCCGCCTCCACGAGACTCGTCGTCAGATCGTCTCCGGGATGCGCGCGGCGCTGTTCGGCCAACGCCACGCCGTAGCCGGCCAACTCGGTGGCCACCTGCAGATACCCACTGAAATCGTCGGTGGAAACCTCGTCGTCCCCGGCCCCCATGAGCACCGAGGTCCAGTGAAAGAGCTTGGCCTGATCTTCCTCCGGGACGCCCATCATGTCGCAGATGATCTGCAGCGGCAGCGGCGAAGCCACCTCCTCGACGAAGTCCGCGGTGCCATCAGGGTGTGCCCCCACCATGGCGGACACCAGCCGGTGCGCTCGGTCCCGCACGCTCTGCTCGATCCGCGCGATCACCTTGGGTGTGAAGGCCCGGTTGACGATGCACCGCAGCCGGGTGTGGCGGGGATCGTCCAATGTGATCATCGACCCGAAGAACTCGGCAATCTCGGCGGGAACGTCGTTGAGTGTGGTGCTGGTCGGGCTGGAGCTGAACAGCTCAGGGTGCCGGCTGGCGAAGTGCACATCGTCGTAGCGGGTGAATGCCCAATGCCCGGCGCCGCCGGGAAATCCGGCGTACTCGGCCACCTCGAAGAACGAGATCGGCGCGTCGTGACGCAGCGTGGCGAAGGCGCCGTCGCGCGCATCGTCGTCACGCCCCCAGAAGTCGAGCGATCCGAGGTCGATCTCGGCGAGAGGCACCGATGGTGGTGCGGCACCGTTTTCACGGTGGGCGATGCCGGCGATTGCTGTCATCGTGGTCCTCCCGACGTTCTCGGCGACGCGGACCACCGGTCACCGGCCCCACCGCCCTACCGCAGTGTGACACCCCGTACAGCGCCGGTCCAGGATTGCGAGCCGAATCGTGCTGCGGCTATTGGCGTTCGCAATCATTCCGCACATGCGCGGCGATCTCGTCACTGGTCGTCAACCACACGTCGGGTTGAGCGGCCAGAAACTGCAGAACCTGATCGAAGTACTTGTGCCGGAACGGTTGCCCGATCACGAACGGGTGCAGCGCCAGGGCCATCACCCGCCCGCTGGTGGCCGAATCCGCGTGTAGCTGCTCATACTGATCGATCACCATCTGCACGAATTCACCCCCGGTGAAACCTTTCCCGAAGATCAGTAGGTCGTTGAGCTCGACCGAATACGGCACACTGAGCATGCCAGGGACCGTCAGCGGATAGGGCTGGTCATCGTTGGTCCAATCGAGGACATAGTGAAAACCGAGTTCGGCCAACAGTTCCGGAGTGTGCACGGTTTCGGTCAGGCCTGGCCCCATCCAGCCCAGCGGGCGCCGGCCCGTCGCATCGGCGATGCCGTCGGCGATCGAGGTGAGAATCCGACGCTCCTCGTCGACAGCCAACCCGGTGTGCAGAATCGAGTTGGTCTGCCCGTGCGCCAGCCATGCCCAGTTCCGTTCCACACCGGCGGCGACGATCTGCGGATGATGCTCGATGACGGCCGTGTTCAGCAGCACACTGGGACGAATACCGTGCCGGTCGAGGGCGTCGATGGTGCGCCAAATCCCCACCCGCGCGCCGTAATCCCGCCAGCCGTAGTTGAGCGCATCCGGGGTCAGCTCCGCTGTCCCCGGCCAGATGCTCGTCGAGGGCCGATCGACGAGGAAGTGCTCGACGTTGAGCCCGATGTACACCGCCACTCTCGCGCCACCGGGCCAACAGATGGGCGGGCGTTCGGTGATCGGGCTGTAGGCGAAAGGCGGTTGCGACGTGGTCATGGCGAACCTTACGAGCTCACACCAATGTCAGGGTCAAGTCGCGTGGGTATAACTGGCATATGCGCATAGGCGAACTCGCACGTCGCACCGGGGTCAGCCAACGGTCGCTGCGCTATTACGAAGAGCAGGGACTGTTGGCGTCCGACCGCACGTCTGGTGGGCAACGCGAGTATCCGGAGAAGCTGTCGACCGCGTGATCCGCATCCAAGAGCTCTACGCCGCCGGGCTGCACAGTCGCACCATCTCGTCGCTCCTACCGTGTATGCGCGACACCGACGGCGGACCGGCCCCTCAGGCCACGCCCCGGCTCCTCAGCGAGCTGACCGCCGAACGCAACCGGCTCGAGCAGGCAATCAGGGACCTGTCGACCTCACGCGAGATTCTCGACGGCGTGATCGACGCGGCCTCGGAGTGATCTAAAGACTGTCGAGCGCCGCCTGCAGGCGTCGGCCGACCTCGGCTGCGATATCGGCCAGCGCCGGCTCGTCGGTCACCTCGGCCATCAGGTTGGGGTTCATCGCCTCGACGACGACCACCGCATCACCCTCAGGCCCCGTGCGCAACACCACATTGCACGGCAACAGCACGCCGATCGGTGGGTATGCACCGAGTGCCTTCTGGGCGAACTGAGGATTGCAGGCGCCCAGGATCAGATAGTCCCCCACCTCGTCACCGGCACCACCGCCCAGTTTGGCGTTGAGCGTGGCCCTGATGTCGATCTCGGTCAACACACCGAATCCCTGCTCGGCGAGCGCGTCTCGCGTACGAGCGACAGCCTCGTCGAACGGGCCTCTCGTGGTGGCCACCATCGCGATGTCCATCTCTCGATTCCTTTCGTCCCATACCAAGCGAGTGCTCATTCTGCCGCCACGCTACCCGCGGATACATCGCCCAGAGGGCGGAACGAGGCCACGGAATAAATACCCCTGGGGGTATGTTGAAAGTAGTCGAACGAATCGACCTGCGGACATCGCCGGCACTTCAACGCAAGACAAGGAGATCAGAATGACCACCCGAAACATCGGCTACGCGGATTTCGAGTCCACGATCCGGGACAACGACATCGTGCTCGTCGACTTCTGGGCTTCTTGGTGTGGCCCATGCCGCGCTTTCGCCCCGACCTTCGAGCGGTCGGCCACCAACCACCCCGAGATCGTGCATGCCAAGGTCGACACCGAGCAGGAACAAGAGTTGGCGGCGCTGATGGAAATCCGGTCCATCCCCACCATCGCGGCCTTCCGCGAGGGCGTCCTGGTCTTCAGCCAGCCCGGGGTTCTGCCGCCGGCGGCACTCGAGGATCTGATCTCGCAGGTCGCAGCACTCGACATGGACCAGGTCCGGGCCAGCGTCGCGGCCCGGAAAGCCAAGAGTCACAGCACCGCGAGCTGAACAAGGAGGATCGACAGCCTAGGACGGCTGCGCCAAGACGCCGCGCTGCAGCTGTGGCAACCCGACGGCAGGTGACCGCGCCCCGCGATGACGGTACGGCCGTGGGGAAGAATCGTGGGCGCCATGACTGACGACGACGATCCCCCCGCCATCAGCCGGCGGCCGCACATCCTGCGGCTCGTCGCGTTCGCGGCGTTTCTGTTCGGCCTTTTCTATCTCGTGGCCGTCGCGCGCGTGATCGACGTCGACGACATCCGGGCCCTGGTCGCCTCGACGGGGCCCGCCGCACCGCTGGCGTATGTCGTGGTGTCGGCCTGCCTCGGCGCACTGTTCGTGCCGGGCCCGATCCTGGCCGCGGGCAGCGGGGTGTTGTTCGGTCCGGTGTTGGGCACCTTCGTGACCTTGGGCGCGACGGTGGGCACCGCGGTGGTGGCCAGCCTGATCGGGCGACGCGCCGGCCGCGACAGCGCCCGGGCTCTGCTCGGGGCGCAACGGGCCGATCGGCTGGACCATCAGATCGAACGGGGTGGTCTGTGGGCGGTGGTCGGACAGCGGTTCGTCCCCGGATTGTCCGACGCCCTGGCGTCCTATGCGTTCGGAGCCTTCGGGGTGCCGTTGTGGCAGATGGCAGTCGGGGCGTTCATCGGCTCGGTGCCGCGCGCCTTCGTCTACACCGCGCTGGGCGCGTCGATCGGTGATCTGTCGGCCCCGCTTGCCTACACCGCGATCGGGGTGTGGTGTGTCACCGCCGTCGTCGGGGCGTTCGCCGCCCACCGCGGCTACCGCTCCTGGCGCCGCCACCACTCCGGGGCCGATCAGGCCCCGGAGCAGACGCCCTGACCGCTACTTACCGAAGCCGGCGTTGCGCAGCGCCTCGGCCATCGAGCCCATCGGCTGATTCGAGTCCCGGCGGCCGGAGTTGTTGCCGCGGTTCTGATTTCGCCGGTCACCGCCGCGCCCTTGATTTCCGCGACCTTGATTACCGCCACCGTCACGACGGTTCTGGCCACCCTGGCCGCCACGATCGTTGCGGTCGGGTCGCTTTCCCTGCTGCGGAGTGTCGTTGAGCCGCAGGGTCAGTCCGATCCGCTGCCGCTCCACGTCGACCTCGACCACCTTGACCTTGACCACCTGGCCCGACTTCACCACTTCATGCGGGTCGGAGATGAACCGGTCGGCCATCGCCGAGACGTGCACCAGACCGTCCTGGTGCACGCCCACGTCGACGAACGCGCCGAAGGCGGCCACGTTGGTCACCACGCCCTCGAGCACCATGCCGGGCTTGAGGTCGGCGACCTTCTCGACCCCGGCGGCAAAGGTGGCAGTGGAGAACGCCGGCCGGGGATCACGCCCGGGCTTCTCCAGTTCGGCCAGGATGTCGGTCACGGTGGGCACACCGAACCGCTCGTCGGCGAAGTCGGCGGGCTTGAGCCCCCGCAGGGTGCGTTCGTCACCGATGAGCTCGGCGAGCGTGACGTTGGAACGGTCAAGGATGCGCCGCACCACCGGGTAGGACTCCGGGTGCACACCCGAGGCGTCCAGCGGATCCTCACCGTCGCGGATCCGGAGGAAGCCCGCACACTGTTCGAAGGCCTTGGGACCCAGGCGCGGAACGTCCAGCAGCGCCTTGCGGCTGCGGAAGGCACCGGCGCTCTCACGGTGGGCCACGATGGCCTCGGCCAGGGATTCGGTAACTCCCGACACCCGGGCCAACAGCGGCACCGAGGCGGTGTTGAGATCCACACCCACCGCGTTCACCGCGTCTTCGACGACGGCATTGAGGCTGCGCGCCAGCGAGCCCGGCGTCACGTCGTGCTGGTACTGCCCCACCCCGATCGACTTCGGGTCGATCTTGACCAGCTCAGCCAGCGGATCCTGCAGACGTCGGGCGATCGAGACTGCGCCGCGCAGGGTCACGTCGAGGTTGGGCATCTCCCGGGCCGCGTATTCGGACGCCGAGTACACCGAGGCGCCGGCCTCGCTGACCATGGCCTTCGCCGGCGCTTTTGCCCCAGCTGACCGGATGTCGGCGATCAGCTCACCGGCCAACGCGTCGGTCTCGCGCGAGGCGGTGCCGTTGCCGACGGCGATCAACTCGACGTTGTGCCGGGCGATCAGCGCCGCCAGAGTGGCCTTGGCCTGGTCCCACTGCTTCTGCGGCTGGTGCGGGAAGATCGCGCAGGTGTCGACCACCTTGCCGGTGGCGTCGACGACGGCAACCTTGACGCCCGTGCGGAAACCCGGATCCAGACCGAGGGTGGCGCGGGTGCCGGCCGGCGCAGCCAGCAGCAGATCCTTGAGGTTGCGGGCGAATACGGCCACCGCCTCCTCCTCCGCACGCTGCCGAAGCCGGATGCGGGCGTCCACAGCGGCCGAGATCATCAGCTTGGCGCGCCAGGCCAACCGCACAGTGGTGGTCAGCCATGGAGTGGCGGGGGCCTTGGCAGCCATGTCGATGCCGAGAGACTGCGCGATCATCGCCTGGTAGAGGTCGTCCTCACCGCCGTCGAAGTTGAGCGACAGTGCCTGTTCCTTCTCGCCGCGCAGCACCGCGAGCACCCGGTGAGAAGGCATGTTCTCGAGCGGCTCGGAGAACTCGAAGTAGTCCCGGAATTTCTGCGCAGCAGGGCTTTTCGCCGCCTCATCCGACCACGGGCCGGTACGCAGCGAGCCGTCTTTCCAGAATTTCTCACGGGTCGCGCCGACCAATTCGGCATCCTCGGAGGCCCGCTCGATGATGATGTGACGGGCACCTTCCAGTGCGGCGGCCGCGTCTGCGACGTCGTCGTTGAGGAACTCACCGGCCGCCTCGTCGGGCACCAGCGACGGATCGGCCAACAGCCGCTCCGCCAGCGGCTCCAGGCCGGCCTCCTTGGCGATCTGGGCCTTGGTGCGCCGCTTGGGCTTGTACGGCAGGTATATATCTTCGACCCGCGCCTTGGTGTCGGCGGCCATCAGGGCCGCCCTCAGCTCGTCGGTGAGCTTGCCCTGCTCCTCGATCGAAGCCAGCACGGCCTCCCGACGCTGGTCGAGCTCACGCAGGTAGCCGAGGCGTTCTTCGAGCGTGCGCAGCTGTCCGTCGTCGAGACTGCCGGTGACCTCCTTGCGGTACCGGGCGATGAACGGGACCGTCGCGCCCTCGTCCAGCAGCGCCACGGTGGCGACGACCTGCCCCTCGCCCACGGCGAGTTCCTCGGCCAGACGGGCAGTTACGGATTTGATGGTTCCGACGGTCACGCTCTGAGTCACGTCGGAGGACCCTACCGAATCGGACGGACAACACTCCGTCACCGCCGCGTGTGTGTCCGGCCACGAAAAAACGGCCCCGGATTTCTCCGAAGCCGCCTGAGGTGATGGTGGTCCCGGCTGGGTTCGAACCAGCGACCTTCCGCGTGTGAGGCGGACGCTCTCCCACTGAGCTACGAGACCGTGGGAACGACGTCGAACACTAGCACGCGTTTCCGGTCAGACCCGAATCGGTATCCACCCGATCGACTTGTTTGATTTGCCAAATATGCACGCCGATGCGGGCGTATGGTCACCCGTCATGGTTCACCTGCAGGTCCGCTGGCCGGCGGTCAGCGGCGCAGTTTTTGCTGCTAGTGCACTATTTTCCGGCTGCCACAGCGCCCCAGGCGCCATGACAGATCAGGCCCCGGTCGTAACGCCCAACATCCTGAGCGTCGCCGACCTGGTGAACCGGCAGGTCACGGGGCCGACGAGCTTCGACTCGCCGTCGGGCAACGTGCGGTGCTACCTCGATACCGCGACGGCGCGTTGCGACGTCATCGAACGTAACTGGGCTCCGCCCCTGCGACCGGCCAGTTGCGCGTTCGACTACGGCCACGGGATCACGCTGAGCCCCGGGCGCCCCGCGCAATTCGCATGCGCCGGCGACGCCGCGCCGCGCGCGGACCTCCAACTGGCCGACCGAGACTCGATCACCGCAGGAACGCTGCGCTGCGAGGGCACTGCGACAGGCATCACATGTCTCGACGTGAAGAGCCGCCACGGGTTCACCCTCTCCCGGCAGGCCTATCACCTGTTCTGAAACACCGTTTTTGGCCGCGCTTTGCCCTCCCGTAATGGGGATTTGTGTCTGCGCACGTCGGTGGACTAATGTTCTGCATCGCGACGGGCGACGATCTCGCTCGTGGCGCGCGGATGTAGCGCAGTTGGTAGCGCATCACCTTGCCAAGGTGAGGGTCGCGGGTTCGAATCCCGTCATCCGCTCGAAGGTGCGATTTGTGGCATCAACCCCAGTGGTGGAGTGGCCGAGTGGTGAGGCAACGGCCTGCAAAGCCGTGCACACGGGTTCGATTCCCGTCTCCACCTCCAAGAAGGTTTTCGACCCGCGCGATTAGCTCAGCGGGAGAGCGCTTCCCTGACACGGAAGAGGTCACTGGTTCAATCCCAGTATCGCGCACCACATTCTCTGCAGATGAGGCCCGGTTTCGACCGGGCCTTTCTTGTCTCTGTCACGTGTTCGACTTTCCTTGCGGCCCCCGATAATTCGCCAACACGCGGGGTGGCTTCAGCAATAATTCACAGGTGATCCCCGTCAGATACGCAGCGGTCGCCGCGACCCTGCTCACCGTCGCCGCGCCGATCGGGACCGCGCACGCCAGCGATGCCAGTTATATGGAGCGCCTCAGAGTCGACTTCGGCTTCGAACTCGCGCCGGACAAAGAGCAATACGCACTGAAAACCGGGCATTTCTTCTGCGACTTGATGCACGATGGGACACCCCGCGAGGATGTCGTGGGACTGTTCAAGGCGTACAACGATCAGCAGTCCCCGGAGCGTCAGGTGACCCTGGAGCAGATAAACGACCTGGTCGACGCGGCGCAACTCGAGCTTTGTCCCGACACGATCGACTAGGCGACTGATAACACTGTCGGACGTAGTGAGCCAATAAGGCAGTTCGTTCGATCACCTGATTGTTCGAACATATGATCGATCCGTGGGCGACATGCAGGCCATCGGCTACGGCGGGCAACCCGTCCGCGACGCGTTCCGCGTCGTGCGGCCACCCGCGCCCGTCCTGGTCGATCTGGTCGCTCTGTTCCCCCGCGAACCACACCTGGCGGGTCGCTACCACCCGTTGGGCATCCAGATGAGCAAGGTCGTCGAAGGCAAGCTGAGCTGCTGGGCGCTGTGCGAACAAGGCCAGTGGTGGGGCCTCGTCACCTACCCCATCCGTTTCGGAGCGAACGAAAAAACCGTGACCCACTGGATCCCCGCATGGGTACTCAAGCCTCATGAGGGACAAGGAGAAAAGGCTTCAAAAGGTCTTCGAAAGCGTCGCCGCCGAAGCTGATCAGAACGCTGCCGATCCGTACTCGACGGCATGTGGCCACACCTGCTGAAATGCGTACCCGTCCCAGATGCAGATCGATGACGGGGTGACGAACGCCGACCCATTCCAGATCTTCGGGGCGCCGTTGACGAACGCGGAGCCGTTCCACACCTTGAGGTCAGGCATCAGGGCACCACATAGAGCACGCCGGTTACCCCAGACGTGGGAAGCGTTCCGACGATGACGCTGCCCGCTGCGCCGGATTGAACAGCCCCGGTGACGCGGGAGTCGTTGCCCTGGCACGCCGTTCCCGCCGTCGCACCGTACGACACCGCCAGCGTGCGGTTGGCCGACAGGTCACCACCACCGGTCAGGCCCGTGCCCGCCGTGATCGTCGTGGCTTTGTCAGCTTTCCCTGACAACGCGGTGACCGCCGCGGCGAGGTCCGTGGTGTTCTGATTGACCGCGTCTGCAACGGCATTCTGATCCGACGCGGTGAACAAGTCACCGATGGTCCAATCATTTCTCAATGGCATGGTTGGCATCTTGGTCGGTGGCGCACAGCGAATCCTCGAAACCGGAAAACCTGACATCCGCAGCCACGCCTGGACCACACGTAAGTAGCAGCCGGGCGGCGCTTTTCGGCAAAGCTGCTGAACTCCTGTTGCCGCTCGGAGCGGGCACCTATGCCGGTGGGAGGGGCGCAGCGGGCGGAACGGCGGGCGGAATGGGGTTCGGGATGATCGCGCCGATCGCCGGCGGTGGCGCCACCGGAGGGGCGGGCGGCAGCGGAGGAGGCACCTCAGGGCCCGGCGGCAGCGGCGGGGGCAATTGCGGAGCGGGTGGCAACGGATCCGCAACCGCGGCAGGGTCGGCAATCGGGCTGCCCGGTGGAACTTCGTCGAGCCGGGTCGCGAGAACCGGCACGGTGATCACCGCACCTTGCAGCCCACACTCGTTGGACTGGATGGTGGTGGTTTGAGCGCCGGCCAGCCCGCCGTCCGGCTGGGGTGTCAAGGCCAACGCCGTATCCGTTGCCTGTGCCAGCCCGACGTTCGGCGCCTCGCAGGGCAGTGAGCCCCGCCCCGGATCACCCTGCCAAGAATCGTTGAGGAAGCGGAACACCGCCGTCATGCCGCCGCCCTCGAGGTAGGGAACGGCATGGTTGATGCTGTCCATGCGTGTCGAGGTCGTGACACATCCCGCCGGTGTACAGGCCGATCGGAATGCCCACCAGTAGCTCGCGATCTGGTTGCCCGCCGCGGGCCAAGGGCTGCCGTTGAGTGTGGCGTGGATGTTGTCGTAGTCGAGGCGGTACAGGCCGTCGAAGACCGGGCTGCTGGGCGCTGGGACGGCCGCTGCATTCGTGGCGCCGGCAACGGCTGTGCTCGGTGGTGGGCTCGGCTGCTCACTGGTTGCGGCGTCAGCCGATGGCCACAGCTGCCACATCCCGACGCCGGCGACGACGCAGACGGCGGCGGTCGCCGCTATGGGCACCCAGCCTGGCATCTGGGGTAACCGAAACCCGGGCTGGGGCGCCGAGGCGGCCGATGCCGGCGTCAAAGTCACCGCGGGCAACGGGGTTTCATCGGCCAGGGCGTGGGCAAAGGTGCCGCAGCTGACGAATCGGTCGGCCGGGTTCTTGGCCAGAGCTTTGGCCAGCACCGGATCGAGGTCGGCCAGCTCGGGCCGCATGTCGGCCAACGCCGTCGGCTTGGAGTTGACGTGGCGGCTGACGACGACAGCAGGATTGGGATGGTCGAACAGCTGCGTTCCGGTCAACAGGTGGTAGGCGGTGCAGGCCAGCGCGTACTGATCTGCGCGGCCATCGACGTCCTCCCCCATCAGTTGTTCGGGCGCGGCATAGCCGGGGTTGTCCGCAGCCTCGCCGTTGCGTGCGACACCGAGGTCGACCAGCACCGCGCGCGGCTCCGCATCACCATCGGCGTCGGTGACGATGATGTTGGCCGGCCCGACGTCGCGATGCAGGGAACCGTGCTTGTGGGCGTAGTCGAGCGCGCCGGCGACCGCGATGACGATGCGGAAAACCTGTTCGCGCGGCAGGCCGTCGGGGTACCGCTGATCGAGAAGACCAGCGAGATCCGTGCCGTCGACGAAGTCCCTCGATATCCAGAACTGACCGTCGTGTTCCCCGCGGCCACGGACCCTGGCGATGCTGGGATGCCACAACGCGGCGGCCACATCCGCCTCACGGTGAAACCGCTCCCGGTACCCGGGCTCGTCGGACCAGTCCCTGGGCAGCACCCTCAGCACCTCAGTGCCACGACGCCTCGGATGCTGAGCGACGTAGACCTCCCCCGCCCCGTCTGGCCCCAGCGGTCGAACGATCCGGAACACGGAGAACGTCTCATCGACGTTGAGCGCCATCCAGGAATCCTACGAACTGCACTCCGACGCCTGTCGCCGGCATCCGGATCACGACACCGTTTCGCGGGCCCGGACTGGTTACGTTGCCCCGCAATGCAAGTCAAACCGCGGGATTTGTGTCTGCGTGCGTCCGTGGGCTACTGTTCGGCTTCGCGACGGGCGACGATCTCGCTCGTGGCGCGCGGATGTAGCGCAGTTGGTAGCGCATCACCTTGCCAAGGTGAGGGTCGCGGGTTCGAATCCCGTCATCCGCTCAGAAGGTGCGATCAGCGCTTGACCGCGTACCGTTCGGTTGTCCAACGGCCCAGTTCTGTGCGCCAGGTGACCTCGACCTCGGTGTCTCCCGCGGCGGACAACACAACACCCAGGCTGACGGAGTCACCCGGATCCACCGAACTCACGGTTTTTTCGGCCGACCCCGAGGAGTTCGAAGCCTTTGCCGTCACCGAGCGAGCCTTGTCACGCCCCGTGTTCTCCACTCGCATGACACCGTCTTCGGCCCAGGCGACGCGCCACGCGACGAACGACTTCTCCGTGCCCAGCTCGCGACCGCGGGCCGCTTCCTCCATCGCCTGTCCGATGAGGATCCCGAGCTGAGCCTGGTTCACACGAATCCGCTTGGCGAGCACTTCGTTGCGCCACGCCACAGCACCGATCGCGAGCAAGATCGGCCAGAACAAGAACACCACGCCGACAATCCACCCGAACAGTCCTCCCACAAACGCGCAGACTACGCGAAGCGGCCGATCGCGTCCTGAATCCGCTGGGTCACTGCGGGATCCCAACCCTTCGGCGCGAGGATGTCGACCCACAGGTCAGCGGCATCCGGTCCGAACGCATGCCCATACCCGTAGGGCACGTCGGCGGAGAAAATCATGTCCAGCGTGACCTGCCAGAAGGTGACCAACGGTAGCCAGCGCATCCCCGGGTCCACATCGGGTCCCAGCGGTTCCCGCAACCAGTCCGGCCGGTGCAGCAGCAGGTCGAACGACCACCACGTGATCGGATCGCTGGCGTGCTGCCAGAACACCACACGCGGAAACTCCCAGTGCCCAGCGAGATTCACATCGGAGGTCCGGGAGGCGAAGCGGACATGGCGCCCTCCGTCGATCACCGGTAGTCGTTGCAGCGAGCCGGGATCCCTGTTGGCGGTGAGTCTCCCCCACGGCTGCGCGAAGTTGGGCGTTCCCACCAACAACGCGCCATCGGTGCGGCTGACGATATCGGCGCCGGAGGGGAACGCCGACTGGCCGCCGAACGAACCAAGGCTCTCCCCGAACACCACCAGTTTCGGCCGTTTGACCTCTGGCAGCGCCACCCAGACCCGGTGCACCGCTTCGAACAGTGCCTGCCCTGCCAGCGGTGGGGTCTCCCGGTCGGCGATGAAGGACAGCGCGCTGGGCAGGAACGAATACTGCATCGACGCGATCGCGGTATCCCCGCCGTTGACGTATTCGAGGGCGGCCGCCACATTCGGGTTCACCCAGCCGCGCCCGGTGGTGGTCACCACGGCCAGCACCTTGCGCTCGAAGGCGTGGGTGCGGTGCAGCTCGGCGATCACCTGCCCGGCGATGCCTTCGACGCTGTCGGCGGACGTGCGGCCGGCGTACACCCGGATCGGCGTACGTGCCGGCGCGCCGGTCACTTTCGAGATCTGTTCGACGTGGGGGCCACCGGCCACGAAACTTCGACCTTCGCGCCCGAGGGTGTCCCACGGCTGCGCCGATGCCGGCGACCCGGAACGCTCCGGCGCACTCGGTTGCGTCACGCCCTCCGCGGTGCTCTTGTCAGCCGCCTTCGCAGAGCGTTCGGCCAGGCTCAGCAGGCCGCGGTGCAGGGCGCCGTCGAGCCCCGTCACCACCAGCGTCACCACGATCACCACGGCAGCCAACCGGGCCACCGGGCCGGGCACGAACCGGCCACCGAAGTCAGTCAAACGATGGGTGGCCCAACGTAATCCACGCCCGATCGCCACAAGCGCCAGTGCGATCACCAGAGCGAGGAGCAGCACCAGGAGGTAGAACGACCGCTCGGCACGTGGCATGCCGATCAGGTCGCGCACGATCTGCTGCCACCACGACCCGAGCACCAGGAACGTCGGGACAACCACGGCGGCGGCACCGGCCAGTGTCCACCACCCGATCCGTCGGATGCGCACGGACCATTGCGGACTGATCCCGCAACGCCGCACGACCCATGCCGTCGCGCACCCCAACCCGTATCCGATCCCGACACTGATACCCGTCGCGACCCCCTGCAGGTACCACGCCCGCGGTAACAGAGACGGGCTCATCGACCAGGCGAAGAACAGCAGCGCGACGGCCAGTCCGACCGGATGCAGGGTGCGTGCCGCGGACGTCACGGGCGCCGGGATGGGTAAGTCCCGCAAGGCTCGCAGCACGAAGTACCGCCCTTCATCCAGATGAGTATCGAGACTGTAATGGACGGCGGGTTCCCCACCTGCCGGCTAAGGCTGGACTAACAGAATTCGCAGGCAGGGCGGGCGTTAGACTCGAGCGTGCCCAGGATCAGCGCCTCATCGGTCGAAGAACACCGCGAGCAGATCCAGCAGCGCATCTTCGAAGCATTCGCCGCCCTGATGACCGAGCACAGCTTCGACGCGATCACCATGGCCAAGCTCGCGGCCGAGGCCGGCATCGGACGGACCGCGATCTATCACCACTTCCCGGACAAAGAGTCGGTGGTGATCGCATTCGCGTCGCACGAGACGAGCCGCTACCTCGACGGGCTGCGCAACGCGCTGTCCGAGGTGAACGATCCCGTTGGGCGACTTAGGGTTTACATCCGGCACCAGCTCGAAGCCGGACAGGAATTCCACATGGGCATGGGCATGCAGCTGTATGGCGCATTGTCGAACGAGACCATGCTGGCCATCCGCGATCACGTGGTGGCGGTGGAGGACGTGCTGCGCGAGATCCTCGCGCAGGGTGTGGCCGACGGGAAGTTCCTCATCGACGACGAGGCCGCCACCATGTCACTGATCCATGCGTGCCTGGCGCCACGGCACCTTCCAGTAGCCGCCATCGAGCAGTTTGTCCTGCGCGCACTGTCCGCAAAAACGTAGATCCCCACGCCGCGCGACCCGGTGCTAGGTTTCCTGACAGATTGTCGGCATGATGTTGACAACCTGTCGTTAAAACACCTGGAGCCAGAGTATGCCGAGCGCCGTTGCCCCCGAGACCGTCCGATCGCTGTCCGTCGCCATGCGCGAGGACTCGCGAAGCGAGCACGAGGCCGCCGAGCAGTCGTCGTTCATGTCGGAGTTGCTCAGCGGGCGGGTCAACGGCCAGGGCTACGTTGATTACCTGCTGCGACTGCGCGCGGTCTATCGCACCCTGGAGGACACGACCCGAGCCCGACGTACCGACCCGGTCGTCGGCGCGTTCCATGATCCGATGCTGGAACGGTTGGCCACCATCGACGCCGACCTCGACCATTGGGCCCCGGGCACAGCACACGAGGTCGACTCCCCCGCCGCCCAGGCCTACTGCACCCGGATTGCCGAATCCGATTGGGGCGGAGCACTTCTGGCCCACCACTACACCCGCTACCTCGGCGACCTGTCCGGCGGCCAGGCCATCGGTCGAGTGCTCGACCGGTCCTTCGACCTGGACGGCGCAGGCCTGTCGTTCTACGAATTCCCGATGCGGGCCAAGCCGTACAAGGACGCCTACCGGGCCCGACTCGACGGTCTCGACCTCGATCAGGACGACATCGACCGCGTCGTCGACGAGGTCAAGGTGGCCTTCGCACTGAACCAGGCACTGTTCGACGAACTCACCGCCAACCTGCCCGCTTACCGCCGCTGACCCGCGCACACACCAACTGACGACTGTGTCGGCACATAGGAAGTTCATACCCCAAATCGGCAAAAGTTAGCTTATGCTAACCATACTTAGCCACTGGGGGAGCAAAGCGATCGAGAGGAGAACCGGGCCGCCGGCACGCGCTGCATCCCGGACAACGCGATGACTATCTGCACCCCTGTCCCCCCGTCGGCAAACGACGCCACTCCGCCCGTCCTGGGGGGGTCTGCGATGACCGCCCCCGTGTGGATGGCGCTGCCGCCCGAAGTGCATTCAGCTCTGCTCAGCAGCGGTCCGGGCGCCGGGCCACTGCTGGCGGCGGCCGGGGCATGGACCTCGTTGAGTACCGAATACTCCTCGGCCGCAACCGAATTGACAACGCTGATGGGTACGGTCCAGGCCGGGTCATGGGAGGGGCCCAGCGCCGATCGGTACGCGGCGGCACACCTGCCCTACCTGGTCTGGCTGGGCGCCACCAGCGCGAGCAGCGCACGGGTGGCCGCCCAGATCGAGACCGCGGCCGCCTCCTATACGGCCGCCCTGGCAGCGATGCCGACGCTGGCCGAACTCGCCGCCAACCGCACGACCCTCGGTGTGCTGGTGGCCACCAACTTCTTCGGGATCAACACCGTCCCCATCGCGGTCAACGAGGCCGACTACGTCCGCATGTGGATCCAGGCCGCGACCACGATGACCGTCTACCAGGCGTCCACCGAGGTTGCGGTGGCGACCGCGCCGCCGTCCACGGCGGCACCGGTACTGCTGGCGCCGGGGGTCGGGGAAGCGGGCTCCGGGTCGGCGACGATGATGCAGTCTGCCGCCGTGGCCCGGGCCGGCGAATCGGGCTCTTCCCTCAGCCTGAGCGATGTGCTCAGTTCGTACGAGGAGTTCATCGAGTGGATCAAGGCCAACGATCCGATCGGCAACTGGCTGGCCGAGCAGTCTGAGCATTTCTACGGGATGTACGACCAGCTCAGGGAATTCATTCTTGAACCCTGGCGGATCCCGCAGATCCTCGCCGAGATCATCGCCGACCCGTCCTTGTTGTTCAGCACCTACATCAACGTGTTCTTCCTGGGTGCGTACACGGCCGTCTTCGCTGTGCTGGGCACTCCGCTGTACGCCGCTGCGGTCGCGGCCGCGTCCCCGGCCATGCTCGGACTACTCGGGATCGTCGGACTGGCCCAGGCCTACGACATTCCGATCGACGCTCCGGCCGAGGAGATCGCCCGCGCCGAGCCGCCCGCAGTCGCCGCGTTGCCCGGCTCCGCGGCGCCGGCATCGGTGGCGGCGGGCGCCGCACCGACGCCCACACCCACCTCCGCGCCCGCCGCTCCTGCACCGTCAACTCCCACTCCGATGCCCGCCGGGACCGAGACCTCCCTGTATGCGGTGCCGGGCGGGGGCGCCGGATTCGGTCACGGCGCGACGTCGCGGTACAGCGCCACCGCCAAGGCCTCGGACTCCGTAGGCGCGTCCGCCGCGGCCGCCGCCACAGCCGCGGCGATCAACAAGCGCCGGTCGCAGGCCCGCAAGCGACGCGGCGGAACCGCCAAAGACCGCGGTTACCGCTATGAGTTCCTGACGGCCGACGGTGTCGCCGCACCGCCGCCCGAGCAAGCGGTCAACACGAGCGCCTCCGAGAGTGGGGCAGGAAACCTCGGATTCACCGGAACCGCAGTGAAATCGACGGTGGCCGGACCGGCCGGGCTGACCACGTTGGCCGACGACGCCTTCGGCGACGGAACGACGATCCCGATGGTGCCGGGCAGCTGGCAGCCCGAGGTGGACGCCGCGCCGGCGACAGAGGACGATGCCTAACCGATCCATGTTGAGGCGGTGAGTAATTCGTGAGAACCCGCGTGATCTTCCGTCCACGGCGCGCGACCTTCGGGAGGTCATGCCAATACTGGTGATTCCGTTGGAAGGGAGCACCAGGTGAGCAGTGACACCGCGCAGTCCTCCATATGGGAGAGCACGCTGCCGCACTTCTCCACCGTCGAAAAGCACGGCCACATCACCGTGCCCGTCGCCCGACCGTCAGAAACGCTGCGATTCTTCGCCGTCCTCACCTTCATCCTGTGGGTACCGGTCGCCGTCGGCGCAGCATTCTGGATTCACAGCATGCAGACCCACAACCCGTCGACCTGGTTGGGCCTCGCCGCGATCGTCGGCTCGTTTCTTCCGGCCATCCTCGCCGGCATCCTCGCCGACGAGGCCCTCGACACTTTCGGCCAGCGCAGTACCGCCAACCGGGTGGCCGTCATACCCGCCCTCACCGGCGTCGCGGTCGGCCTGTTGGGAGCCGCACTGTGGATAGGGGGTGTCACCGGCGGGGTCCTGGCGCTGGTCAGCGTGGTGTGCTCGGCCGCCGCGGCGGCCGCCACTGCGGCGGCGTGGCGGGGCATCGGCTATACCCGTCGCAGGCAAGACCGGCTGGCGGCCCTGCGCCGGCACGGTGTGCGTTCACCAGGCGAGTTGCGCAATGTGGAGTTCAAGCAGCGGTGGACTGCGGACGATCCTCAATTCACCGTCACCGTCGCGTTCGAAGGCCCGACCGGGCGCCGGGTGGTGACGGCGAACATGGTCGCCCATCACTCCCGGGTTCCGCTGGCCGGCTCACGCGTCGTGGTCTTCAGTGCGCCTCACGACACCGACGATGACGTCCTCATCGAACTCGACCCCGCCGAACCGCCCAAGTTCGACCGCGACCCCGGCGGCCGGTACCGCAAGCCGAGCGGAAGCTAGCCCTCGCGCCTGGCAAGCTCGCGCAGCACCAGATCGGTTGCGTCCCAATCCATGCACTTGTCGGTGACCGACTGACCGTAGGTGAGCGGCCGCGCCTCGGGTGACTGCGCCCCGGCGACCAGGAAGCTCTCCAACATCACTCCGCTGACCGGCAGCCCGTCACGCACCATCTGAGCGACCTCGGTGGCCACCACTGCCTGACGGACGTGATCCTTGCCGGAATTGGCGTGGCTGCAATCGATCACCACACGGCCGGGCAGACCGGCGCCGCTCAGCTTGGCCGCGGTCGAGGCCACCGCATCGGCGCCGTAGTTCGGTCCCCCGGTGCCACCGCGCAGGATCACGTGGCAGTCCTCGTTGCCTGCGGTGCTCACCAGCGCACCACGGCCCATATCGTCCATTCCGAAGAAGACATGTTGAGCGGCAGCGGCTTTCACGCCGTCGACCGCGACCTGGATGTTTCCGTCGGTGCCGTTCTTGAAGCCGACCGGCATCGACAGGCCCGACGCCAACTGGCGGTGTACCTGCGACTCGGTGGTCCTGGCGCCGATGGCTCCCCACGCCACAGCGTCGGCAATGTACTGCGGGCTGGTCGGTTCCAGGAACTCGCACCCGACGGGCAGGCCGATGTCGATGATGTCGAGCAGCAGACGACGGGCCACACGGAGGCCACGCGCGACGTCGTAGGTGCCGTCCATGCCAGGGTCGTTGATCAGACCCTTCCAGCCGATCGTGGTGCGCGGCTTCTCGAAGTACACCCGCATGACGATCTTGAGCTGATCCTTGAGCTCGTCGGCCACCTTCACCAGGCGGCTGGCGTACTCCAGCGCGGCTGCGGGATCGTGCACCGAACACGGACCGACGACGACCAGCAGCCGGTCGTCCCGACCTGCCAGGATGTCGGCGATCTCATCGCGGTCGCGGGCCACCCGCTCCGCGCGGCGCTCCCCCAGCGGGAATTCGGTCAGCACATCGTGCGGGCTGGGAATCGCGCTGAAACTGCGAACCCGTCGGTCCGATGTGGCTGGGGCGTTGGCGATCTGCGCCAAGTTCATTTTTGGGGGTGCCTTCCTGGTGGTGGGCACCTGCAAGAGTTCCGGCGCCCTGTAACGACGAAAGGCAGCGACCGATGGTCACTGCCTGGGCTCCGGGTGGATGCGTGCTTAGTGCTGCGCTTTATCGGCTCCGCCCGGAGCCTCGATAAAGCGCCAATAGCTGGCACATACGCCGATAGTCACGTCGGCCAGGTTACACCACGTCCGGCGCGACGCCCCAACCGGTGCGTTCACAACCGCCATTTGTGACCACGCCCTACGATCCTGGGCATGCCGCTCAGCCCCCGAATGCCCGAGCTGGCAGCGTTCGAAGTGCTGCTGGCGATCGCGCGTACCGGCAGCATCGGAGCCGCCGGGCGTGAGCTGGGTCTCACCCAACAGGCGGTGTCCGCGCGGCTGGCCTCGATCGAATCGCAGACCGGCGTGCGGCTGGTACAGCGCAGTCCCCGCGGTTCGCAGCTGACCGCGGCCGGTGCGGTCGTCGCCGAGTGGGCCGACCAATTGCTCGACGTCGCGGAGCGGGTGGACGCCGGGCTGGCCTCGATGCGTACTGAGAGCCGCGATCGCGTCACCGTCGCGGCCAGCCTCACCATCGCAGAACAACTCATGCCGCGCTGGCTGGTGTCGCTGCAGGCCGACGCGGCACACCGCGGAGTGAACGCACCCCAGGTCATCCTCACCGCGGCCAACAGCGATCAGGTGATCGCCGGCGTCCAGGACGGGTCGGCCGACCTCGGCTTCATCGAATCTCCAGGCGTCCCGACCGGACTGCACAGCCGGGTGATCGCCCGTGACGAGCTGGTCGCCGTGGTACCCCCGGATCACAAGTGGGCCCGTAGATCCGCCCCGGTCAGCCCCGTCGAACTCAGCGAGACACCTTTGGTGTCAAGGGAAATCGGTTCGGGCACCAGGGATGCCCTCAGTTCTGCGCTGCGGTCCGCGCTGGGCCCGTCGAGCCGGCAGGCCGACCCCGCGATCGAATTGTCGTCGGCAACCGCGATGCGTGCCGCGGTGCTGGCCGGGGCCGGGCCCGCCGTGATGAGCCGGCTGGCCGTCGAAGACGATCTCACCCTGGGCCGGCTGTGTGAGGTACCCGTCGCCGGACTGGATCTGCACCGGGAACTGCGTGCCATCTGGTCGGGTGGCCGCACCCCGCCGGCCGGGGCGGTGCGCGAACTGCTCAGCCACATCGCCTCGGCGCGTTGAGCCGGGCCAGGAACCGTCACGAAAACAACGCCGTGGTCGCTCCCGCTGCCGGATCGCGACCATGGCGTTGTTCTCGGTAGATGCGCTGACCTCAGCCGCGCAGTAGCCATCCGGTCCGCACCCCGCGAAGGGTGTTGGTCGCGACGGTCGCCCACGCGGCCAGCAGCACCACGTACAGGGCGACAGCCAGCCAGGAAATGGCGACGGCACCGGTGGCGACGCCCAGTGCTGATGCTCCCGTCACGCAGGTCCCCACCGGGAAGGTGAAGCTCCACCAGGTCAGGCTGAATGACAGCCCGCGGCGCGCACCGTGCACGGTGAGTGCCGTCGCGAGGCAGAACACAAACGCTCCGAAGCCGCCCATCACCAGGCCGTAGACGATCCCGAAGGCGTGCAGAGCAGAGACCGTGGCGCTGTCGGTGAGCACCGAGCCGGCATGGGCCGCCAGCAGATTGGCCGCGGTGATCGACTGGCCGACGACGCCGAGCACGATCCACACCGTCGGAATCGCCTGCACCTGGCTGAAGCCGCCGTGCATGAGCCGCGAATACACCATGGTGGTGGTGATCAGACCGGCCAGCAGGCTCAGACCGAACATGGCATAGCAGGCGACCAACAAGGTCATCCCCGCTTGTCCCGGACCGAGATGCGACAGCAGCAGGGCGCCGGTGGAGGCCGAGACCATCGGCGACACCACCGGCATCATCCAGGCCGGCACCGCCTCGACGTCGGTGTGATCCTCACGGGTGATCATCGCGTACGGAAGCCACAGACTCACAACCAATCCCAGCGCCGTACCGGCGATCCACAGCACTACGTCGAGGGCCAGCGCCGCGGACGGGCCGATGATGCCCGGCCCGAGCAGCAGCGCACCCGCTCCGACGGTGAGCAGCGCCATCGCCGGGGCACCGTAGAACTGCCCCATCACCTGGTGCCCGGCGTAGGCCTTCGCCTGTTCCCGATGACGGATCCAGTGCGTGGCGAACGCCGCGGTCAGGATCACCAGCACGGTGGCGGCGAGAATCCATACCGCAGTGGCGAACTCGTGCAGGCCCGACAGGTGCAGCGGCAGGGTGGCCGCCGCCGTCGCGACGATTCCGGTGCCCATCACCGAGGCGAACCAGTTCGGCGTGATGTGCCGGAAGGCCGAACTCGCACTGTCCAATTCGGCCAGCAGGGCGGTGTGGAACGGCCTTGCCGCGGTGTAAGTCGCCGTGTAGGTGGTCACCTCACCAATGCTGGTGGGTGCGACCGATCAGCGGTAGGTGCCACGATCTTGTGGCGCCACAAGCCAGGCTTGTGACTCAGACATATCGGTTCCGGCCGGCCAGCGCGCCCGCCACCATCTGCACCAGGTAGATGACCATCACCATGGCAAACGGCGCCGTCCAGCCGGCGGTCATGTCATGAAGCAGCCCGAACGAGAACGGACCCACGCCGGCCAGAAGATAGCCGAAACCCTGCGCCATGCCGGAGAGTCGCGCGGTGTCCTCGGCGTTACGCGCACGCAGAGCAATCACCGTGAGCGCCAACGAGAACACGCTCATCCCGATGCCCACGAAGAAGCTCCACAGCAGCGGCGCCGCACCGGGATCGACGAGCAGGCCGATCATGCCGATCATGCCGACCACGCCGAGCCCCACGATCCAGCCACTCTGGTTCTTCTGCTTGGCCGCCAGCGGCGGAACGATCAGGCTGATCGGGACGGCCAGGATGGACACCAACCCGAGCAGCAGGCCGGCGTCGGTCTTGCTGACCCCGCTGTCGATGAACACCTCGGGCAGCCAGCCCATGACGATGTAGGCCAGGAACGACTGGCAGCCGAAGAACAACGTGATCGTCCAGGCCAACGGACTGCGCAGCAGCGAGCGACCGGCAGTCCCCGACGAGGCCGCTTCGGTACGGGCCGTGCTGATTCCCCGCGCGCCCACCAACCAGAACAGCAGCGCGAGAATGGCCACCAGGGCCCAGGCACCCAACGCGCCCCGCCACCCGCCGAGCAGGGGCTCCAGCGGTGGGGTGACCGCAGAGCCCAGCGCCCCGCCGCCCTGCAGGGCCGCGGTGTAGACGCCGGTCATCAGTCCGATCTGGGCAGGGAACGAGCCCTTGATCACGACCGGGATGAGCACGTTGACCAGCGCGATGCCCCCAGTGGCGACCAGTGTTCCGCCGATCACCACGTACGGTCCGTCCAGCACCCGGGCCACCAGACCGACGCTCAGAATCATCAGGGCGACCGAGATCGCCCGGCCCAGGCCGATCCGGCGGGCCAGCCACGGCGCGGTCAGACCCGCCGCAGCGAAGCACAGCCCGGGCAGAGTGGTCAGCACGCCGGCCCACACGGCGGACGCGCCGAGGGTCTCGCGCATCTCCCCGAGAACCGGCCCGATGCTGGTGATCGCCGGGCGCAGGTTCAGCGCGGTCAGGATCACCGCCACGATCAGCAGGGCACCGCCCGCCGCCATCTGAGCCGGGCGGACCTCTACGGCACCGTCGAGCTCGAGCTCCAGATCATGCTCGTAACCGTTCAGCGTTTCCTTGCGCAGAGACCTACTCACCCGGTTATGATGCCATACATCCCATGATTGGATGAAAGGACTTTGAAGTGCCGCTCGCCACAACGCGACGCACAGGCCTCGTCGACCAGGTGATCGAGCAACTGCGCACGCTGGTCACCTCGGGCGAATGGCCGGTCGACAGCCGCATCCCCACCGAGCCCGAACTGGTCGAAGCTCTCGGCGTGGGACGCAACACCGTGCGCGAGGCGGTCCGAGCCCTGGCGCACAACGGCATCTTCGAAGTCCGGCAGGGCGACGGCACCTATGTGCGCGCCACCAGTGAGGTATCCGCGGCCCTGCGCCGGCTGTGCGGATCCGAGCTACGCGACGTGCTGCAGGTCCGGCGCTGCCTTGAGGTTGAAGGGGCCCGCCTGGCCGCCGTCGCGCGCACCGAACAGGACCTTGTCGAACTACGCGCCCACCTGGCACACACGGACACCACCGACCACGCGCAATTCACCCACTCCGACACCGAATTCCACCTGGCCGTGGTGCGGGCGTCGCACAATCCGGTACTCGTCGAGATCTACCGCGGGCTCCTTGAGGCGATCACCGCCAGCGTCGCGACGACGAGCGCGGGTCCCGGCGGGATGTTCCCGCACGACGATCTGGTCGACGCGATCGCAGCCGGCGATGTGGAACGTGCCGGGCAGGAGGCCGCGGGCTTCCTCGACGAACTGCTGGAGAGGTCCCCGGCTCAGGACTGCTGAGCCTCCCCCGCCTTCCAAGATTCCGACCAGTCCCACAATCCCGACAGCGCCGCCCCCAACCCGGCACCGGCGACCGTCAGTTCCCATGCCCCGGTTTCGTTCTTGACGACCAGTCCGGCCGCCAAGAGTTGTTGCAGCCGCTCCGACAACATGCTCGACGAGCAATTGCCCATGTGTCGGCGCAGTTCGAGGAATCCCAACGACCCCGGTTCGAGCTCCCAGATCACCCTCAACACCCAGCGCTGACCCAGCAGCTCCATGACTGCCAGCATCGGCGCATTCGCCGGGTCTTCACCACGACGGACAAACTCGGGCCCACTTGCGCTTCTCATTTAGAACCATCATATTGGTTCTAAATCAGAAGCACGGAGGCCTGTCATGAAAGTCGCGCTCGTCACCGGCGCAGCACGTGGGATCGGCGCCGAGGTCGCCCACCAACTCGGCGCGGCCGGCGTGCACGTGATCGTCAACTACCGCGAGAAGATCAAGCGGGCCAACGCGATTGTGGATGCCATCACGGCGGCAGGCGGCCACGGGTCCGTTGCGGGCGCGGATGTCTGCGATCCCGACGCAACCGCCGACCTGATCAATCACATCAGGGACACGTTCGGCCGCCTGGACATGTTGGTACTCAACGCTTCCGGCGGACTGGAGCGTGGCGCCGACGCCGGCTACGCGATGCGGATCAACCGCGATGCCCAGGTACGCCTGTCCGAACTGGCGCTGCCGCTGCTCAGCCCGGGCGGCCGCATCGTGTTCGTCACCAGCCATCAGGCCCACTTCCACGGGCAGCAGCCGGTTCCCGACGATTACCAGCCCATCGCCGCGAGTAAGCGCGCCGGCGAGGACGCGCTGCGCGCGATGCAGTCCCGTTTCGATGAAGCCGGAGTGTCGTTCGTCGTGGTGTCCGGCGACATGATCGAGGGCACGATCATCGTGCGGTTGCTGGCCCGCCGCGACCCTGATGCCGTTTCGGCCAGGCAGATTCACGGCGCCCTGCCCACCATCGAGGAGTTCGCCGGGGCGATCGTCGACGCCGCTCTCGAACCGGCTACCTCAGGTGACACCGTGTATGTCGGCGGTGCCGATTACGTCGCTGCCGCGCACCCCTGATTCAGAAGGGCGCATCCTCCACCCGCCGGGTCAACGGCAGCTGCAACAGCAACCGCGCGCCCCCCAGCGGGCTCTCCGTCAAAGCAGCTGTGCCACCGTGCAATTCGGCTTGCTGGGCGACCAGCGCCAGACCCAGACCGGATCCCGACCGCGACGCCGTGGATCCGCGGGCGAACCGCTCGAACACCTCGGCCCGCTCGACCTCGGGCACCCCGGAACCGTTGTCGTCGACCACGATCTGCACGTCGTCGGCCGAACTGACGGCGCTCAGCCTGATTTCGGTGGCGCCACCGTGCTTGACGGCGTTGGCGATGGCATTGTCGATCACCAGACGCAGGCCCGCAGGCATGCCCAGCATCAATACCGTCGGCGAGGGCATCAGTGTGGCCCGCAGGCCCGGATACGTGCGCAACGCATCGTGCGCCGCGCGGTCGAGCAATTCGGTGACATCCATCGGCACGAAGTCCTCGACCGTGGTCAGCTCCCCCTGCGCCAGTCGCTCCAGGGCGGTCAGGGTGCCCTCGATGCGGCTCTGCGTACGCATGACGTCCCCGATCACCTCCTTGCGCTGCTCGTCGGTCATGTCCAGTGTCGACAGCACTTCCAGGTTGGTGCGCATCGCGGTGAGCGGAGTCCGAAGTTCATGGGAGGCGACCGCGGCGAAATCACGGGCCGATTCGAGCGCGGCCTTGGTGCGCTCCTGTTCGTTGCCGATGCGCGCCAGCATGCCCTCGACCGCCTCGGCGATCTGCACGGCCTCACGCACACCGCGGACCTGTACCTCGTCGGGCTTGGACTGGGCGTTGATGGCGCGGGCCTGCTGCGCCAGCAGCCGGAACGGCGTGATCATCACCAACGAGATCATCCAGCCCACCACGATGGTGCTGCCGATGACGCCACCGCAGATCAGCAGGACACGCAGGTGCAGTTCGTCGATCCGGCGCTGCGTCTCGGCCAGTGGCGCACCGAGGGCGATGGTCGCGGGGCCGGCCGTGAAGGTGCGCACGCGGTACTCGACCCCGTCGATCGTCGTGTTCGTGTAACCGTTTTCCAGCCGCGGCAGGACGATGTCGCTGGGCACCGAGACGCTGACGCCACCGATGTGGGCGGTGCGGACGAGACCGCCGTCGTCGGGCATGGCCTTGTCCGCCGATCCCTGCTTCGTGGCGGTGAGCAGCGTGCTGACATCGCCGAGGCTGCTCAATGAATCGAGTCTCCGATCCAGCTGGCTGTACTGGTCGTTGGTCACGCCGATCCACACCCAGGTACCGAGCGTGATGACGGTGACCACCACCGACAGCGCACCCACGATGACGATCGTGCGCAACGACAACACGCGCATCACCGGCCGCAGCACGGGGCGCAGCAGCGTCAGGACGCGATCTTCGAGATTCACCGGCGCTATCTTGCCCGATCCGTGCGGACCGGCGCCGCGAGCACCGGACCGCCCACACCAATCATCGTCAACTCATGGTTGACGATGCCCTATCGTCAACCTACAGTTGACGCATGAGCAAACCCGTCACCATCTCCAACCCCGTCCGCCTCGACGACCTCATCGGTGCGATCAAGAAGGCTCATACCGAACCACTCGAGCAGTTGATCGATGCCGTGATCGCCGCCGATGCCCTCGGCGAGATCGCCGACCACCTCATCGGGCATTTCGTCGACCAGGCCCGGCGCTCCGGCGCGTCCTGGACCGACATCGGCAAGGCCATGGGCGTCACCAAGCAGGCCGCCCAGAAACGCTTCGTACCGAAAGTCCCCGATTTCGACCCGGCCGCCCTGGACCCCAACGCCGGATTCGGCCGGTTCACCCCGAGGGCCCGCAACGTCGTCGTGGTCTCCCAGAACACCGCACACGAAGCCGGCAACACCGAGATCACCCCCGATCACCTGCTGCTGGCACTGTTCGCCGAACCCGACGGCCTGGCCGCCAAACTCCTTGTCAGTCAAGGAATCACCGCCGATACGGCTCGCGCGACCATCACCCTGCCGCCGCCCGCCGGGACGGTCCCGGCACTGATCCCGTTCAGCGCCGCGGCCAAGAAGGCGCTGGAACTGACCTTCCGCCAGGCACTTCGGCTCGGCCACAACTACATCGGGACCGAACACATCCTGCTCGCCCTCGCCGAGGCCGAAGGTGAGGAGGGGCCCCTGCACCGACTCGGCGCCGACCCCGAACGGTTCGAGACCGAACTCGCCGCGGCCCTGGCGCCGTTCATCGCGAAAGGCCAGGACAGCGCCGGACAGTGAAACCGGGAATGAAAGCGCCCGCGCAACCGTAGAACCTGACGTGTTACTCAACGACGCCGCACGCGAACTCATCGGCGCGGGTGCCGATGCCACGCTGGTCACCTTGAATCCGGACGGGAGCCCACAGGTCACCCTGGTCTGGGTGGCGCTGCAGTCCACGCCGGACGGCGACGAGCTGGTGACCGCGCACCTGGCCGAGCACAAGAAGGTGCGCAATGTCCGACGCGACCCTCGCGTGGCCCTGACGATCATCGATCCCGGGCGGGTGGGCGAAGCGATGCGCCCCTACCTGGCGATCACCGGCACGGCCCGCATCGTCGAGGGCGGAGCACCAGAGCTCCTCAAAGAGCTGGCGCAGACCCTGGCCGCCCCCGATGTTCCGTTTCCCCCCAAGGACGCGCCGCCCGGTTGGCTCACCCGCATCCGGATCGACAAGGTCGGCGGCGTCGGCCCCTGGGTGTCCTGACCCATCCGGCTGTAACACGTTTCAATTTGTGCGATCATGCCTGGCATGCCTCGCTGGTTTGCGCTCCTGTTCACGGCTGTGGTCGCCGCCGTCGCCGCCCTGGTGGTTCCGCCGACGGCCTCGGCCGAAAGCGCCCCGATCGGCAACGTCGGCCAGACACTGCGGGTGGAGACCGACAACGGCATCGTCGCCGACGTCACCGTGCACGACGTGCTCGCCAGCGACGTACCTCCCGGCTGGGGCTGGAACGGCTCGCCGCGCTGGCGCGCCCAGGGCAGCCCGTGGCGGGCCCCGGTCACCGTGACCACCATCGCTGCACCCAATCCCTACGCGATGGCGCTGGCGTTCACGTTCAACGGCGTCACCCCCTACGCCGACGCCTATGTACCCAAACACACCGATGCGCCCAACCGGCTCGAGGCAGCGCTGCGCAACGCGCCCCCGGGAGCCACCGTCAACGGCGACGTCTACTGGGACGTCTACCGCGCACTGGTCACCAACGTGGTGTTGACCGATACCAAGACGGGCAAGCATCTGGCGCAGTGGAACCTGTGGCAGCCAGGCGCGCCCCTGCCTTGATGATCGCCCGTGCCACGGCGGCGGACCTTCCCGAACTCGCCGCGGTGGCGGCCGCCACCTTTCCGCTGGCCTGTCCCCCGTCGGTGACTCCCGACAACGTCGCCGCCTTCATCGCCGAGAACCTCTCGCAGGCCCGCTTCGGCGAGTACCTCACCGATCCGGACCGGATCGTTCTGGTGGCGCGTGACGGCTCGATCACGGGCTACGCCATGCTGATTCACGGTGTTCCCGACGACGTCGACGTGCAGCGGGCAGTGACGCATCGACCCGCGCTCGAACTGTCCAAGATCTATGTGCTGCCCGATCGGCACGGCGGCGGTGCCGCGCAGGCACTGATGACCGCGACGCTGCGGACCGCGACCGAATCCGGCGTCGGCTGCGTGTGGCTGGGGGTCAACCAGGAAAACCAGCGCGCCCAGCGCTTCTACGCCAAGAACGGTTTCACCGTCAGCGGCACCAAGACGTTCCGGCTCGGGACGGGTGTGGAGAACGACTACGTGATGGTCCGGCCCGTCTAGGGCGTTCGCTGCGCGGCAGCCGTCAACGCCAGCAGGCGCGAGGTGGCCCGCAGGTACTTCTTCCGGAAACCTCCGGCGACCATCTCGGGGCTGAAAATGGTGTCCAGCTTGGTCCCCGACGCCAGCACCGGAATACCCGCGTCGTAGAGCCGGTCGGTCAGCGCGACCAGTCGCAGTGCCACGCTCTGGTCCTCGATCGGGTGCACACCGGTGATGAACACCTCGGTGACATCCTCGATCAGCGCGTGATAGCGCGACGGATGCATGGTCGCCAGGTGCGCACACAGCACGTCGAAGTCGTCGAGGGTCGCCCCGACGATGCCCTCGGCCCGTTGCGCCACCTCGTCATCGGACAACGGCTCGGGCGCCGGCGGCAGATCACGATGCCGGTAGTCGGGCCCCTCGATCCGGACGGTCGTGAATATCTGGGCCAGCGTGTTGATCTCGCGCAGGAAGTCCTGGGCGGCGAACCGGCCCTCGCCCAACTGCTCGGGCAGCGTGTTCGAGGTGGCCGCGATCGAGACGCCGCGCTCCACCAACGCCGAGAGCAACCGCGAGATCAGTGTCGTATTGCCCGGGTCATCGAGTTCGAACTCGTCGATGCACACCACCGAATACTCGGAGAGCAGGTCGATGCACTCGTTGTAGCCGAACACACCGGCCAGCTGCGTCAGCTCGCCGAACGTGGCGAACGCCGTGGGGGCCTCCCCCTGTGAGAGCGTGTAATACGTCGAGGCCAACAGGTGGGTCTTGCCGACGCCGAACCCGCCGTCCAGGTACAGACCGACCCCGGGCAGCACCTCCCGCTTGCCGAACAGCTTCTTCTTGCCCGCCCGCCGAATCGCAGCCTGCTCGCAGAATCTGCGGCAGGATTCGACCGCGGCGGCCTGGGACGGTTCGGCCGGGTCCGGCCGGTAGCTGTCGTAGCTGACGTCGGCGAACGTCGGCGGCGGAATCAACTGTGCGACCAACCGCTCCGGAGTGACGGTGGGATGACGATCGGCGAGATGAGCGACGCCGCTGGACCCGTGCATTCAGGCAGCGTAACGACGTGCTCCAATTCAGTTCATGTCCGATGACATCGCCGGGACAGACCTGACCGTGCTGGGAAACGTCGACAAGATCGCCGACGGTCAGCTGGCTCAGTACTACGCCTACCCCGATGACCTGCAGCGATGTTGGGTCCGGGGCAACATGATCAGCAGTCTGGACGGCGGTGCCACCGAGGACGGCAAGTCCGGCGGGCTGGGCGGTCCGGGTGACCGGGCTGTGTTCAATCTCATGCGCCACTGCGCCGACGTCATCCTGATGGGCGCGGCGACGGTGCGGATCGAGAACTACTCCGGCGTACAGCTGTCGGCCGCCCAACGGCAGGAACGCCAGCGGCGCGGGCAGGCCGAGGTGCCGCCGATCGCCGTCGTCACCGCGTCGGCCGCGCTCGACCACGAAGCCAAATTCTTCAAGCGCACCGAGGTCCCACCGTTGATCCTCACCGCCACCCAGACCGTCGCCGATGCGCGTCGGCGGCTGGGCGGGGTCGCCGAGGTGCTCGATGCCTCCGGCGCGGACCCGGCCCGCGTCGAACCGGCCGTTGCGCTGCGAATCCTCGCCGAACGCAAGCTCTTCCGGGTGCTGACCGAGGGCGGCCCGTCGCTGCTGAGCCTGCTTATCGAAAACGATCTGCTCGACGAGTTGTGCCTGACCGTGGCACCGATCCTGGTCGGCGGGGTGGCTCGACGCATCGCCACAGGTCCGGGCCATGCGCACACCCGGATGCGGCCCGCTCACCTGCTCACCGACGACGAGGGCTACCTGTACACCCGCTACGTCCGCGGCTAGTTCCGACGAGCGCTTGCGCGAGGAGCATCTGCTACGTACGTGTCGCTACTGTGGTCAGCATGCGTCATCAGCTGGTGAAAGCCCTGCGGAGGTCGGCGGTCGCCGCGCCCGTCCTGTCACTCCTGCTCACCGCTTGCTCACCCCTGTTGGCCGCAGATCCGCGCTATGCCACCAACTCCGGCGCCCACCCGCAGGGACAGCCCGAAACCACCTCGGCGGCCCCACCCGGCCCACCCGGCATCGATGCACCCAAGAACGACCTGTCCTGGCGGGACTGCACGCCGCGCGTGTTCAACGGTGCCGGCATCCAGCCGCTGCCCGACATCACGCTGGACTGCGCGACCTACGACGCCGACCTGGACTCGATCAACGGGGCCACCGGCACGCTCAGCATCGGCGTGGTCCGGGCCCGATCCACGCAGACCCCGCCGGATGCCGGCCCGCTGGTGATGACCACCGGAACGGACATCCCCTCCTCGGTGCAGCTGCCGACATGGCTGGCGCACTCGGGAACCGACGTTCTCAAATCTCACCCCATCGTCGCAGTGGACCGGCGCGGCATCGGGATGTCCGGCGCACTGGACTGCCGCGACGTCTACGACCGTCAGGAGATGCTGGACCAGACGCAGTTTCAGGCCGGCAATGATCCGGTGGCCAACCTGGGGGCGGTCACCATGACCGCCACGACCAGTTGCACCGACACCATCGCCCCGGGCGACTCGGCCTACGACAACTCCCACGCCGCCGAAGATCTGGAACGGCTGCGCAGCACCTGGGATGTGCCCGCCCTGGCGCTGATGGGCGTCGGCAACGGCGCCCAGGTGGCACTCGCCTACGCCGGGTCACACCCCAACAAGGTGGCCCGGCTCATCCTGGACTCCCCGCTGCCGCTGGCCGTCGGCGCCGAGGCCGCGGCCGAGCAGCGCGTCAAGGGACAGCAGGCCGCACTGGACGCCTTCGCCGCGCAGTGTGTGGCCACCAACTGCCCGCTGGCGCCGGATCCGAAGGCCGCCGTCGACGCCCTGCTGGCCGACGCCCGGGCCGGTCGCGGCCCCGGCGGTGCCTCGGTGGCCACCCTGGCCGACGCGATCACCACGGGCCTGGGCTTCCCGCAGGGCGACCGCGTGGCCGCCACCAACAACCTGGCGAACGCCCTGGCGGCGGCTCGCGCCGGTGACGCCGGCCCGATCTCGGGCCTCATCACCCAGGCGGACAACCTGCGCCAAACCGACGGCCAGTTCGTCAACTCCTGCAGCGATGCGCTCAACCGGCCCACCCCGGACCGCGTCCGCGAACTGGTGGTCGCCTGGGGCAAGCTCTACCCGCAGTTCGGCGCCGTCGGAGCGCTGAATCTCGTCAAATGCCTCAACTGGCCCAGCGGCACGGCACCGAAAGACCCGCAGGACCTCAAGATTCCGGTGCTGCTGCTCGGCGTGCGCAACGACCCGATCGTCGGCAGCGAGGGCGTCGCCGCCGTCGCCGCGACGATCATCAACGCCGGCGCCAACAACCGACGGGTGATGTGGCAGGGCATCGGCCACGGCGCGAGCATCTACACGCCGTGCGCGCTGCCCCCGATGACGGGCTACCTCGACAGCGGCAAACTGCCCGAGACCGACACGTACTGTCCCGCCTGACGCGGGGCCCGATCGGCGTCGGTATAAGGTTCGCTGGTGGCGGCAGCAGATTCCATCATCTCCGGTTTCGTGAGCGCATTCCGTCCCCGCACCTCCCCGCCGAGCACCGCCACGGTGCTGCGCTCGGTGTTGTGGCCGCTCGCGATCCTGTCGATCATCCATCGCAGCTACGTGCTGGCGACCAACGGTTACATCACCGACGACTTCGGGCCGGTGTACCGCGCGGTCTCGAATTTCCGCCGGCACTGGGCCATCTACAACGAGCATTTCAACTTCGTCGACCCGCACTACCTGTACCCGCCGGGCGGCACACTGCTGCTGGCTCCGTTCGGGTTCCTGCCGGAGTTCGCGTCGCGCTTCTGGTTTGTCGCGTTCAACGCCGTGGCCGTGATCATCGCGGCCTGCTTTCTGGTACGGCTGTTCAAGTTCTCCCTGACCTCGGTGGCGCTACCGGCCCTGCTGTTAGCCATGTTCTGCACCGAATCGGTCACCAACACACTGGTTTTCACCAACATCAACGGCTGCGTGCTGCTCGGTGAGGTGCTGTTCTTCTGGTTCCTGCTCAAGGGCGGCACCCGCAACGTCCTGATCGCCGGCGCGGCGATCGGTCTGACCTTGGTGGTCAAACCGCTGCTGGTGGTGCTCCTGCTGCTGCCGCTGCTGAACCGGCAGTGGCGCGCCCTGATCACGGCCATCGGTGTGCCCCTGGTGTTCAATGCCGTGGCCTGGCCGCTGTCGGCCGACCCGATGGGCTTCGTACGCAACACCGCGCCCTACATCCTTGAGACCCGCGACTACTTCAACTCCTCGATCCTGGGCAACGGCATCTACTACGGGCTGCCGATGTGGTTGATCATCGCGCTGCGCGTGGCGGCCGTGGTGCTGGCAGTGGTCAGCCTCTGGTTGCTGTACCGCTACTACCGCGAACGCGATCAGCTGTTCTGGATGCTGACCTCTTCGGGTGTCCTGCTGATCAGCTCATGGCTCGTGCTCGGACTGGCCCAGGGCTACTACTCGATGATGCTGTTCCCGTTCCTGATGACGGTGGTGCTGCCGAACTCGGTGATCCGCAACTGGCCGGCGTGGCTGGCCGTCTACGGATTCATGACCATGGACCGCTGGCTGTTGTGGCGTTGGCCGACCACCGGCCGGTTCCTGGAGTACATGAAGATCACCTACGGCTGGTCACTGATGCTGATCGTGGTGTTCTGTGTGCTGTACTTCCGCTACCTGGACGCCAAGCAGGACGGGCGACTCGACGACGGCATCGACCCGCCCTGGCTGAGCCGCCCCAAGGAAGCCGAATCAGTCTGAGGTGAACTGCATGACCTGACCCGCCAATCGGGTACGGGTCTGCATCGCCAGGCCGTGCCGCGCACACACCTCGTCGAGTTCGTCGGGATTGACCAGGCGGAACGGTGACCGGTCGAGCCGGTGGACCGCGGTCGCCATCGGGGTGCGGGTCAGGTCATAGCCGGTGAACACCCCGCCGGGTCGCAGCACCCGGGCGATCTCGGCGATCGCTTTCTCCCAGTCCACGATGTGGTGCAGCATCAGGCAGCTGAGCACCGAATCGAACGAGTCGTCGCCGAACGGCAGGTCGGTGGCATCGGCCCCGCGCACGGTCACGTTCCCGAATGCCCCCAGCCGACGGGCCGCGGTACGCACCATGGCCGGGTCGAAGTCGGTGGCGGTGATTGCCAGCTCTGGGTTCGATTCGTGTAGCCGGGCCGCGATATCGCCACTGCCCGAACCAATTTCGAGCACATCATGACCCAGCCGATCCACCGGGATGCTGCCGAGCACCGCCTGCCCGGTTCCTCCGCGCCACAGCGCTGTCTTGCAGAATGCGCGCTCGATCCGTGACATTGCCGGCATGGGGGCTCCCCTCGTCGATGTGCTGATACTCCACCCTGACCGGTTGTCGCCGCCATCGCTTGTACCGATCGGTCGTATGAGAGATTGAGGTGATGAGCGAAGACCGCGCCGCCTGGTCAGGTGCACTGGCGGTCGTTGCGGGCGCCCTGTGCTACACCGGCAAGTTGTCCGATGCGCGCCGACATCGCCACGCGGCCGCCCAGGTGGTGCGGTCCTGGACAGACCCGTTCGAGCTGGCCGACGGCCACGGACGCCGGGAGGTGACCTCCGCTGCGGTCATCCCGCCGGGGCGGGAGCATTCGATCCGGATCCTCACGCCCACATCGGGGGTGCTCGTCTTCCTCGATCCGAGCGCCTTCAGTCGTACCTCCCCCGACAGTGACGATGTGGCCGAATGGGTGTCAACCGGTCGCGAACTTCCCTGCTGGACAAGTCCGTTGCCACCGGAGCAGCTGCTCGACGAGCTGATGGCCGCTCCGCCCACCGGGTACGCCCGGCCGACGGCAGACAGCTGGCACGCGAGCGTGCTCGCCGCGGTCGAGTTGATCCCGCGCCTGCTTCCGGACCCGGTCCGGCTCACCGACGTCGCACAACGGGTCGCACTGTCACCGAGCCGGCTCGGTCGACTGTTCAACGAGCAGGTGGGACAGTCGTTTCCGACGTATGTGCGCTGGGCGCGCCTACGCTGCGCCGTGGAAGCCTTGCGCGACGGGGCATCGCTCACCGACGCCGCCCATGCCGCCGGGTTCACCGACAGCGCACACGCCAACCGGGTCTGTCACGAGATGTTCGGGATGGCGCCGAGCCAGGCCAGCCGAGAACTGGTGTGGGCATAGCAGACGATCTGCCCGATCGCCGTGGGCGAGATCGGTGGCGCCGACCACCGGACAGAACGTAACTTGGGAATATGACGACCGAGGGCCCCAAGGTGCAACTGACCGACGACGAGTGGCGCGCCAAGCTCAGCTCCGAGGAGTTCGCCGTGCTGCGCCGGGCGGGCACCGAGCGCCCGTTCGTCGGTGAGTACACCGACACCAAGACCGAAGGGGTATACGAGTGCCGGGCCTGCGGCGCCGAGTTGTTCCGCAGCACCGAGAAGTTCGAATCCCACTGCGGCTGGCCGTCATTCTTCGACCCGGCCGATTCGGCCGCGGTGATCCTGCGGGAGGACACCTCACTGGGCATGCGCCGGGTCGAGGTCCTGTGCGCCAACTGCCACAGCCACCTGGGCCACGTTTTCGAGGGCGAGGGCTACCCCACCCCCACTGATCAGCGGTACTGCATCAACTCCATCTCACTGAAGCTGGTGCCCAAGACGGAGTAAGGCCGGGCCTTCAATCGACCCGGGTGGCGTGTACCTCCCAGAACGGCATGTGCACCCGGCCGTCGACCAACCACGGCTCGATGACCCGCAACCGTTCCAGCAGCGGGGTCATCTGATCGGCCATGTCAGGGTTGCGGGCCGCCATCGTCTCGAAGACCTCGACGCTGACGTTGCCCTGGTAGGTGGTCGTGCCGAGATAGGTGATCTCCCAGCCGGCGTCGGGAAGCACCCCGCGGAAATCGTCGGCCGTCATCGAACGCGGCATCTTGAAGCCGTTGACGGTGTGGTCGCCGAACTCGTACATGTACAGCCGCGCACCGGGTTTCGTGGCCCGGTGCAAGGCCCGCACGTACGAGTTCTGCAGCTCGGGCTCATCGGTGAAGACGTGATAGAAGGCGGTGTCGACGACGGTGTCGAACTTCCCTTCCAGCCCCTCGAGCTTGGTCGCATCGGCCACCCGGAAGTCCACCGTCACGCCGGCCTTCTGCGCGTTCTGTCTCGCCCGTTCGATCGCGGCCGGTGAGGCGTCGATACCCGTGGCCGACAAGCCTTTTGACGCGTAGTGGATGGCATGGTGACCGGGCCCGGTGCCGGGATCGAGCACCTCACCCTTGACGGCGCCCAGCGCGACGAGCTGCTGCACGACCGGTTGCGGCCCGCCGATGTCCCACGGGGTCGCGGCGGGCAGTCCGTGCGCCGTCCGCTCGTCGCGGTACATCTCTTCGAAGCGATCGGATTCTTGCGGAGCAGTCATGTCCGCGAGGGTAGACCCGCTGGCTGAAGGCCCAGGTCAATCCACCTGCCACCAGTCATACCCACTGTCACGCGCACACTGTCACGCTGGAGTGGCGCTCGACGGCCAGGGTCACTCTGGCGTGACAACGGGCACCGAACCCAACCCCCGTTGTCACGCTGGAGTGCTGTCGGGCTCGACAGCCACTCCAGCGTGACAAAACGAAGAGAATGCTAGGGCAGCTTGGCGACGAGATCCTCGACGCTGACCCGCGGGCCGGTGAAGAACGGCGTCTCCTCGCGGGTGTGGCGACGGGCGTCGGTGGCCCGCAGATCGCGCATCAGGTCGACGATGCGATCGAGTTGTGGAGCCTCGAAGGCGAGGATCCACTCGTAGTCGCCCAGGGCGAACGCCGGCACCGTGTTGGCCCGCACATCCTTGTAGCCGCGGGCGGCCATGCCGTGCTCGGACAGCATGCGGCGCCGCTCCTCTTCGGGAAGCAGATACCACTCGTAGGACCGCACGAAGGGGTACACGCAGATGTAGTCGCCCGGATCCTCGCCGGCGATGAACGCCGGGACGTGGCTCTTGTTGAACTCGGCCGGCCGGTGCAGCGCCACGCTGCTCCACACCGGGTCGCTGATGCGGCCCAGTGCGGTGGTGCGGCGGAAGTCCGAATAGGTCGCCTGCAGCGCCTCGATGGTCTCGGCGTGGGTCCAGACCATGAAGTCGGCGTCGGCCCGGAGGCCGGCCACGTCATACAGGCCGCGCACGACGACTCCGCGCTCTTCCTGGGTCTTGAAGAACGCCGCCGCCTCGTCGGTCACCTGGGTGCGTTCTTCACCCAGTTCCCCGGGGCTCACCGCGAACACCGAGAACATCAGGTAGCGGAGGGTGGAGTTCAGTTCGTCGTAGTCGAGCTTGGCCATGCGCCTATCGTGCCACGCCGCCGCGCACCAGTTCCGCGGCCGCCCGGGTGGCGGTGCCCACACATGCGGGCACCCCGATCCCGTCGAGGTAAGCACCGGCCACCGCCAGGGTCGGTGGCAGCCCGGCGCGCAGTTCGGCGACCAGTTCGCCGTGGCCCGGACCGTACTGTGGCATCGCGTCGATCCAGCGGTGCACGTGGCTGTCCACCGGATCCACGGTGACGCCGAACAGCGTGTTCAGATCGCGTGCCGACCAGGCCAGCAGGTCGTCATCGCCGGTGTTGGCGGCCATATCGTCGCCGTACCGGCCGAAGGACAACCGCACCATTTCGACATTCCCGCGCCGGCCCCACTTGCGGGAGGACATGGTGATCGCCTTGGCGTTGAGGCGCTCCCCCGCGGTCACGAGCACGCCCGATTGCTGCGGCAACGGTGTCCCACCCGGCAGCGCCAGGGCCACCACCGCCGCCGACGCCACCCGGATGCGCCGGGCCGCGGCGGCCGTCTGCGGTGCGATGTGCTCGATCAGCAACGGCAGGTGCGGCGCAGGCACCGCCAGCACCACCCCGTCGGCGTACCAGCTGGCCCCCTCGTCGTCGAGCACCGACCAGCCCCGTCCGTGCCGATCCACCCGCACCGCGGTGACCTGGGCCCACCGCACATCGGCCCGGCGTCGCAGCTCCTCGAGCAACACGGTGTAGCCGCCGTCGACCGCGCCGAACACCGGTGCGTTCGACGGCGGCGGCAGCGCCTCGCGCACCGCCTCGGTGAGGCTGCGGGCCCCGCGGTCCAGCGCGGCGGCCACCGACGGCACCGCCGAACGCACCCCGATCGTTGTCGACGATCCGGCGTACACGCCGGTGAGCAGGGGGTCGACGGACCGCGTCACCACCTGTGGGCCGAACCGGTCACCGACCAGCTCGGCGACCGACGGATCGGCGCCCGGCGTCCACTTCAGTGGCCGCGCGCGCTCGTCGAGGATGCGGGCCACGGTCTGGTCGTCGACGAGACCGAGCAACGACGACGCCTGCGCCGGAATGCCCTGCACGGTGCCTTGCGGCAGCTGATGCATCCGCGCGCCGCTGTAGATCAGCGGGCGGGTGCCGGTCGGGCTGAGCCGGCGGCCGGCCAGACCCAGCTCGTCGAGCAGGTCGAGCATCTCGGGCCTGCGCACGATGAACGCCTCGGCGCCGACGTCGAACGGCTGCCCGCCGACCCGTTCGGTGCGCAGCACGCCACCCAGCCGGTCCGCCGGATCGAGCAGCGTGATCTGTGCCCGGGGTCCGGCTGCCAGCCTCAACCGGTAGGCGGCGACGAGCCCTGAAATACCGCCGCCGACAACGCAGTAGGACGCACTCACAGGGAGTGCACCAGGGTCACCGCCTCGGTGATGATGCCGGGATCGGTCGCCGGCAGCACACCGTGGCCCAGGTTGAAGACGTGCCCGGCTGCCCCGGCGGCCACTGCGGCCCGCCCGTCGGCGACCACACGGCGCACCGCCTCCTCGGCTACCGGCCAACCGGCCAGCAACACCACCGGATCCAGGTTGCCCTGCAGGGCGCGGCCCGGCTCGACCCGGGCCGCGGCGTCCACCAGAGAGGTGCGCCAGTCCACCCCGACCATGGTGGCCGGCGCGGGACCCAACGCCTCGGACATGGCTCCCAGCAGTTCTGCCGTGCCGACCCCGAAATGTGTCATCGGTACGCCGGCCCCGGCCATGGCGGCGAACACCCGCGTGGTGTGCGGCAGCACGTAGGCGCGGTAGTCGGCCAGCGACAACGTCCCGGCCCAGGAGTCGAACACCTGCAGCGCATCGACCCCGGCGTCGACCTGGGCCTGCAGGAACGCGATGGTCAGATCGGTCAGCGTGGCCATCAGGGCATGCCAGGTGGCCGACTCGCCCAGCATCATCGCCTTGGTGCGCTCGTGGTGACGGCTCGGACCGCCCTCGACCAGATAGGAGGCCAGCGTGAACGGGGCGCCCGCGAACCCGATCAGCGGCACCTCGCCCAGCTCGCGCACGAGCATCGAGACCGCTTCGGTGACCGACGAGACCTGCGCCGCATCAAGCGGTTTCATGGCCTCGACATCGGCCGAAGTCCGGATCGGCTGTTCGATCACCGGGCCCACGTCGGGCACGATGTCCAGGCCGATCCCGGCGGCTTTCAGCGGCACCACGATGTCGGAGAACAGGATCGCGGCGTCCACGCCGTGCCTGCGCACCGGTTGCAGGGTGATCTCGCAGACCAGTTCCGGGTCGAAGCAGGCGTCCAGCATGCGGTGCTGGGCGCGCAACGCACGATATTCCGGCAATGACCGGCCGGCCTGGCGCATGAACCACACCGGCACACGGTGCGGAGTGCGGCCACTGACGGCGGCAAGGTAGGGGGATTCGGGCAGCTCCCGGCGGGTACTCATCGGCTCCTATGGTGCCACGACCCGTCTGACGCGGGCCGTTGCCGGTTCGTGACTGCCTCACTCCGGCGCGCCTGCGTACCGTCGTTGCCTTATCAGCTAGCGTCAAAAGCCGTGACCTCTGCCGAACCGGCCCAGTTCCGGACGGCGGTGGCGGCGATGAGCGCCACCACCGTACGGCCGGAAATCGAGCTGGGTCCGATACGACCGCCCCAGCGGCTGGCGCCGTACAGCTATGCGCTGGGCGCCGAGGTCCGACATCCCGAGACGACGGTCGTCCCGGAGCGCTCCGAGGGCGACGCGTTCGGGCGGTTGATCCTGCTGCACGACCCCGAAGGCGCCGAGGCCTGGGACGGCACCATGCGGCTGGTCGCCTACATCCAGGCCGACCTGGACTCCAGCGAGGCCGTCGACCCGCTCCTGCCCGAGGTGGCCTGGAGCTGGTTGGTGGACGCCCTGGAGACCCGCGCCGAGCACGTCACCGCGCTGGGCGGCACCGTCACCGCCACCACCTCGGTCCGCTACGGCGACATCTCCGGCCCGCCACGGGCACATCAGCTCGAGCTGCGGGCCTCCTGGACCGCCACCGATCTGGAGTTGGGGCCGCATGTCGAGGCATTCTGCGAAGTTCTCGAGCACGCCGCCGGGTTGCCGCCGGCCGGTGTCACCGACCTGAATTCCCGCACGCGCGCTTGACATGACCGACGAAAACCCTCAAGTCTCAACAGACCCAGGCGCCGCCGAGCCCGACGAGGCCGAATCGACCCCGCTGCTCTCCCCTGCCGAAGGGGTGCCCGATGTCTGCGTCACCGCGAGTGAAATCTCCTCTGCGGCAACATCTCTGGCCAAGGGCAGCGGCCCGTTCGCGATCGACGCGGAACGCGCCTCGGGCTTCCGCTACTCCAACCGCGCATATCTGGTGCAGATCCGCCGCGTGGGTTCGGGTACCGCGCTGATCGACCCGGTCAACCACGGCGGCTCCCCCATCGACGCGATGGCGCCGGTGGCCGATGCCCTGTCCCAGGACGAATGGGTCCTGCACGCCGCCGACCAGGACCTGCCGTGCCTGTCCGAGATCGGCCTGCGCCCGGGCAAGCTCTATGACACCGAACTGGCCGGCCGACTGGCCGGCTTCGAGCGGGTGAACCTCGCGGCGATGGTCCAGCGGCTGCTCGGCCTGCAGTTGATGAAGGGCCACGGCGCGGCCGACTGGTCCAAACGCCCGCTGCCCGCGGATTGGCTCAACTACGCCGCCCTGGACGTCGAGGTGCTGCTGGAGCTGCGCAACGCAATCGCCGCGGTCCTCGAAGAACAGGGCAAGACCGACTGGGCGACACAGGAATTCGAGTATCTGCGCACCTACGTCGCCCAACCTACCCGGCGTGACCGGTGGCGGCGCACCTCTGGTATCCACAAGGTGCGCAACCCGCAGGCACTGGCGGCGGTACGCGAGTTGTGGACCACCCGCGACACCATCGCCCGCGGACGCGACATCGCACCCGGACGGATCCTGCCCGACGCGGCGATCATCAATGCCGCCACGACCGACCCCAAGACGGTCGAGGAACTGATCGCCCTGCCGGTCTTCGGCGGCACCAAACAGCGCAAGAGCGCGAAGGTCTGGCTGGACGCGCTGGCCCGGGCCAGGGACAACACCGATCCGCCCGAGGCCAACGAGGCTCAGAGCGGCCCGCCGCCCGCGGCGCGGTGGGCCAGACGCAAACCGGAAGCCGCGGCCCGCCTCGAAGCCGCCAAGGCCGGTCTGGCCGAACTGTCGCAACGGGTCTCGGTACCCGCCGAGAACCTCATCACCCCAGAAGTGGTGCGCCGGCTGTGCTGGGACTGGCGTCCTGTCGCCGATGTGGCCACGGCAGTGGAGGAATTCCTCGTCGAGGCCAACGTCCGGCCGTGGCAGCGGGAACTGACGGTGCCGGTGCTGGCCGCCGCGCTCAGTACCGACTGAACCACCGACACTTCATCCGCCCACCCGGTCGATGTGTGCCAGGAAATGGGTCAGCACGGCCTGCGGATCCTCGATCTGCGGCCAGTGCGCGATGTCATCGGCAAGCATCACCACGTCGGGGTCAGGGATGACCTCGAGGTAGCGCTTCGCCATGTGCCGCCCGGAGTTCGGGTCCGACGGCCCGTCGATCAGCCGCATCGACACCTCGGTCTCCCGCATGGCCCGCACCCACCGGTTGCGGTGGGTATAGCGGTCGTTGACGAACCGACCGACCTTGTGGACGACCCGCTTCCCGTCGTTGAACTCAAGGATCTGGTGGAACTTCTCCATCAGCTCCTGCGACGGTTTGGTATTCACCCCGAACATTTCCCGGATGGTGGGCTCCACCAGCCGACGTGAGAACCGGCTGCCCTGCAGCGGACTCATGATGTCGCCCAACGGGGTTCGTGACATCGCCTTCTGCAGCAGCCGCGGCGTGTAGGCCTCGTTGAACAGTCCGCCGTTGAGCCAGGTGATCGATTCGATGTTCAGTGCGCCGTAGGACCGGTCACCGAACCGGTGGCGGGCCAGCAGTTCCTGGCCCACCGAATCGCCCAGGTCGTGGGCCAGGATGTGGGCACTGCCGACGCCGAGGTGATCCAGCAGCGCCTCGTGCATGTCGGCGTGGTCGGGCACCGTGTAGCCGTAAGCCACGGGCTTGTCGGAGAACCCCATCCCGATCATGTCCGGCGCGATGACGGTGAACCGCTCGGTCAACGTGGGCCAGATCAGTGACCAGTCCCAGGAGTTGAACGGATAGCCGTGGATGAGAAGAAGATTCGGCCCCCTACCCTCGACCCGGTAGAAGATGTCGAAGCCCAGGTAGTCGAAGGACTGCCCGGCGTCCTTCCAGTTCTGCAGTTCGCCGTCCATCTCTGCAACGTAGTTGAGGAGGGGTGACGCCTGCTCCGCGACCGGCGATCGCGACCTGATTCGCCCGTGGTGGCGCGGGGACTGGCATATCGTCAGTGCGGTGGCGCAGCAGCAGGAAGCCGAAGACGAACAGGAACGAGAGCGTTTCGCCGACCGTGCCCTGAGGATCGCCGAGGACGGGGTCTACTGGTCGATCGCGGCACTACTGCTCGTCGGGTCCGTCGTGCTGATCGTCGCGCAGGTCAACACCTTGCTGCGACTGGGCGGCAGTCCGACCACCCCCGTCATGCTGGAATTGCTCGACGGACTGTTACTGGTCTTCATCTTCGTGGAACTGCTCTACGCGGTGCGGACCTCACTGCGATCGCGTGAGCTGGTTGCCGAGCCGTTCCTGATCGTCGGCATCCTGGCCTGCATCAAGGAAATCGTCGTGGTGTCGGTGGACGCGGCCAAGCTGCTCGACAAAGGGCCGGAGTTCGCCCGAGCGATCGTTCAGGTCGGCGTGCTCGGCGGCCTGGTGCTCGTCCTGGCGATCGCCATCTTCGTGCTGCGACTGCAGCGCCGCGGCGCTGACCACATGCGCGACAAACCGGACGATTCCTAGTCGACCTGGTGGCTGACTTCCTGCTCGCCCACCCGCGCGCCGATCGCGGCGATCCACCCCGTGATCTGGCGGGCGATGTGCTGATCGGTCAGACCGACGGCAGCGAGCACCTCCCCACGCGAGGCATGCTCCTGGAACACCTGCGGGACACCGAGATCCCGGCATGGCACGTCGATCTCGGCGTGGCGCAGTGCCGCCGACACCGAGGAACCGATGCCGCCGTGCACGCCGTTGTCCTCGACCGTGACCACCAGCTTGTGCCGACGGGCCAACTCACCGACGACGTCCGGAACCGGTAGCACCCAGCGCGGATCGACCACGGTGACACCGATGCCCTGGTTGCGCAGCCGCTCGGCGACGGCCAACGCCATCGACGCGAACGATCCCACCGCGACCAGCAGCACGTCGTCGGTCAGCCCTTCGGCCGGAACAGCAAGAACGTCGATGCCGCCGCGCCGCTCAAGCGCCGGAATGTCTTCGCCCACATCACCCTTGGGGAACCGCAGCGCCGTCGGGCCGTCGTTGACCGCGAGCGCCTCCCCGAATTCCTCCCGCAGGGAGGCACCGTCACGAGGGGCCGCGACCCGGATGCCCGGGATGATGCCCAGCACCGACAGGTCCCATACCCCGTTGTGGCTGGCCCCGTCGGGCCCGGTGACACCGGCCCGGTCCAGCACCATGGTGACCGGCAGCTTGTGCAGTGCCACATCCATCATCAGCTGGTCGAACGCGCGGTTGAGGAACGTGGAGTAGAGGGCCACGACCGGATGCAGGCCACCCATGGCCAGGCCGGCCGCCGAGGTCATGGCGTGCTGCTCGGCGATACCCACGTCAAAGAACCTGTCCGGGAACCGGTCCCGGAACGCACTCAAACCCGTGGGCCCCGGCATGGCCGCGGTGATCGCCACGACATCGCGCCGTTTGGCGCCGACCTTGACCAGCTCGTCGGAGAACACCGACGTCCAACCGGGAGCGGAAGCCTTCGTCGGCAGCCCCGTCTCGGGATCGATGACGCCACAGGCGTGCATCTGATCGGCCTCGTCGTTCTCGGCATGCGCGTAGCCCATCCCCTTGCGGGTCACCACGTGCACGATCACCGGGGCCTTGAAGCCGCGGGCATGGCGCAGCGCGTTCTCCACGGCATGCTCGTCGTGACCGTCGATCGGGCCGACGTACTTGATGCCCAGATCGGTGAACATCACCTGCGGGGCGATCGCATCTTTGATGCCGGCCTTGATGCTGTGCATGCACTGGTAGCAGAACTCGCCGACGACGGGCAGCCCACGGACCGCCTTGCGGCCCTCCTCCAGGATCCGCTCGTAGCCCGGCTGCAACCGCAGGCCCGCGAGATGGTCGGCGAAGCCGCCGATGGTGGGCGCGTAGCTGCGGCCGTTGTCGTTGACGACGATGACCACCGGCCGGCCACCCGTGGCGATGTTGTTCAGCGCCTCCCAGCACATGCCACCGGTCAGAGCGCCGTCACCGACCACCGCCACCACGTGGCGATTTCGGTGCCCGGTCAGCTCGAAGGCCTTGGCCAGACCGTCGGCGTACGACAGCGCCGTGCTGGCGTGGCTGGACTCCACCCAGTCGTGCTCGCTCTCGCTGCGCGACGGGTACCCGGACAGACCGTCCTTGCACCGCAGGCTGTCGAAATCCTGTGCGCGGCCGGTCAGCATCTTGTGCACGTAGGCCTGATGACCGGTGTCGAAGACGATCGGATCGTGTGGCGAATCGAACACGCGATGCAGCGCCAAGGTGAGTTCGACGACCCCCAGGTTGGGGCCGAGATGTCCGCCGGTTGCAGCGACCTTGTGGATCAGGAACTGACGGATTTCCTGTGCCAAATCAGTCAACTCGGACTGTGACAGGTGCTGCAGATCAGCGGGACCGCGGACCTGTTCAAGCATCCAGCCAGTGTACGCACGCATCCCGAAGTCAGTCCTGTCGAGGCTGATAGATATCGGGCACACCGTCGTTGTCGGCGTCGACCGTCTCCAGCTGGTGAATACGGCGATATGCGGCATTGCGCGACACCAGGACGACCGACGCGAGCAGGCCTGCCACCACCGATCCGGTGACCACAGCGATCTTCACGTCGTCGTCGGCCACGGTGGAGTGCCCGAAGGCCAGTTCACCGATGAGCAGCGAGACCGTGAATCCGATCCCGGCCAACATCGCCACACCGAGCACGTCCCGCCAGGCGAGATCCTCGTCCAGGCTCGCGTGGGTGAAGCGGGCCAGCAGATACGTGGTAGCCAGCACGCCGATGGGTTTACCGAGCACCAGGCCGGCGATCACCCCGATGGTCACCGGGTGTGACAGGGCGCCGGCGAAACCCGACCAACCACCGACCGTCACGCCCGCCGCGAAGAACGCGAACACCGGCACGGCAAACCCTGCCGACAGCGGGCGTACGAGGTGTTCGAAGTGCTTGGCCGACGCGTGGCGGCCCAGGACCGGAACGGTGAACCCGAGCACCACCCCGGCCACGGTGGCGTGCACACCACTGGCATGGACGAGCGCCCAGGCCACGATCGCCGGCGGCATCAGGATCCACCACTGGCGCACACCCCGCTGCACAGCAAACGCATACAGCGCGATGGGAATCAGCGCGGCGGCCAACGGCCCGAGCGCCACGTCGTCGGTGAAGAAAACGGCGATCACCGTGATGGCCAGCAGGTCGTCGACCACTGCCAGAGTCAGCAGGAAGATCCGCAGCGCCGCGGGCAGGTGGGTGGACACCACGGCCAGCACCGCCAACGCGAAAGCGATGTCGGTGGCGATGGGGACCGCCCACCCGCCGAGGTTCTCCGGATGGCCCGAGAACATGTTGATCCCGACGAAGATCGCCGCGGGCACCACCATGCCGCCGACGGCCGCCGCGATCGGCAGCGCGGCACGGGCCGGGTCACGCAGGTCGCCCGCGACGAATTCACGCTTGAGCTCCACGCCCACGACGAAGAAGAAGACGGCCAGCAGCCCGTCGGCGGCCCAGGCCGACAGGCTCAGGTTCAGGTGCAGCGACTGCGGGCCGATGACAAATTCCGAGAGCCGGTGATAGCCGCTCGACCACGGGGAGTTCGCCCAGACCAGCGCCGCGCCGGCGGCGGCCAGCAGCAACGCCCCGCCGACGGTCTCGGTGCGCAGCAGATCAGAGACCCGCTGCCACTCCGGCCACGACCCGCGCGCGAGCAGGCGTCGGCTGGTGGGTGAACGGCGATTGGTCATCGGGCTCCTGAAGTCAGCATGCATCGAACGCCGACCAGACTTCCCGGCACACCTGCGGTTCACGCTAACAGGTGCGGTACGTGAGCAAATATCGACGAAGTCCGTGGCAGCGCCTCAAACCGGCGGCGAAACGCCGACCATCATGATTACGTAGGGTGTAGGCGAAGTCGATTACTCCGGGGTGCTGGTTGAGTCCATTCGATCACTATTACGCGCGTACTGCCTTGCTGGCAGCGCAGGGCAAGCGCGCCGGTATGCAGCGCCTCGTCGGGGTCACCATCGTCGGACTGAGTCTGGTGCCATTGCTGTTGCTGGTCAGTCCGATGGGGCCACGCGGCGGCCTCCAGTACGTCGCGGTGGCGGTCGGCATCGGCGGCCTGACCCTGGCGCAGTGGTGGTGGCGGCGGCAGTGGCCCAGCCGCACCCAGTCGTGGGCCGTCGTGACCCTCGGGACGGCCTGCATCGCGGCGACCTGCATCCTGCTGGTGGATCCGGTAGTCGGCCTCATGGGTTCCAGTTCGTTGAGCCTGATCACCGCCTACACCGCATTCCTGCACAGCCGCCGGGTATTGCACCTGACCTGGGTGGCCTCCGGCGCCGTGGTGGCCTTCCTCGGGGTCCGGGTGGGCCTCACCGACGTCTGGCTCGGGGCCGTCGGCACGCTGGTCGCGCTCCTGGTGATCCTTAGCACTTCGGCGCTGTGCCGGATGGCGGTCGAGCTGATCGAACCCGACCGCGTCCAGCATCCGAGCGAGATCGACCCGCTGACCGGTCTGCTCAACCGCGAGGCCTTCGACATGCACACCGCCACGATGCTCGGCTCCCACAGCCGCCACGACGACCAGTACCTGGTGGTCGTGGCCGTCGGCATCGATGACATGGCGCTGCTCAGCGACATGGACGGCAGCCACAGCACGTTGCACGCCCGCGTCGCGGTCGCCCAGGCGATCCGCGAGACCGTACGCCACAAGGTCCCGCTGGCCCACGTGTCCGACAGCGAGTTCCTGATCGCCGACGTGTTCAAGACCAACGATCCGTCACCCCTGGTGAACCGGATCCGCATGGCGCTGACCACCACGCCCATGCGGTTGACCGCCAGCATCGGCAGCGCGTGCAGCCAGCTGCGTCCGCTGACCGAACTGCCCACTCCGCAGATCGTCGACGCCCTGGTGACCCTGGCCCACACGGCGATGAATCAGTCGAAGGCCGAGGGCGGTAATCGCGCCACCTACGCCCACTTCCCCACCCCCACGATGGGCCCCGACGCCCAGGAATGAGTCGGGCCCGTTCAGCGGGTCAGCACGGCGACGCACTCCACGTGATGGGTGAGCGGGAAGGAATCGAACACCCGCAATTCCTCCACGGCGTACCCGTGCCGCAGATACAGCCCCACGTCGCGGGCGAATGACGCAGCCTCACAACCGATGTGGATGACCCTCGGCGCCTCGGTGGCGGCCAGCGCGTCGATCACCTCACGCCCGGCACCGGTGCGCGGCGGATCGAGCACCACGACATCGGGATGTCCCGACTGCGCGGACAGCGCACGCCGCACCGAATCGGTGACCACCGAGACCCAGGGCAGGTCGGCCAACGCGCTGCGCGCGGCACGCGACGCCCCCCGGGAGGTGTCGACCGTCAGTACCCGTCCGTCAGGCCCGACCTGCTCGGCCAGCGCGGCGGCGAAGACCCCGGCACCGCCGTACAGATCCCACGCCGTCATGCCCGGCTGCAGCCCGGACCGATCGGCTACCAGTCCGCTGTAGAGCGCGGCCGCGTCACGGTGGGCCTGCCAGAACGCCGTCACCGGCAGCATCCACTGCCGGTCACCGATGCGCTGCAGCGCCTCGTACTCGCCTTCGATCACGCGCGTCTGACTCTTCGCACCGGCCGCACGACCGTCTCGGCGGCCGGTCTTGGGGCCCGACTGAACGATGTGCCTGCGTCCGTCGGAATCCAGCACCGCGTGCACGTGCGCGCCGGGCGTCCAACGCATCTCTGCCAGTCCGTCGGTCAGCTCCGCCGGCAGCTGTGCGCAGTCGAGGTCGGTCACCAGCTCCGCGCTGTGGTAGCGGTGGAACCCGGCCCGGCCGTCGCCTGTCGTGTCCAGCCGTACCCGGGTGCGCCAGCCGAGTACGTCACCGGCACCCACCGGCTCGGCCGCGGGCGGCTCGTCGCTCTGCTCGTCGCCCCAGGTGTATCCGCCCAGCCGGGCCAGCTGGTTGGCCACCACCGCGCCCTTGAGCCGACGCGCCGCACCGGGCTCGGCGAATGCCAGATCGCAGCACCCGGCACCGTCGACGCCGGCGATCCGGCACAGCGACGCGACCCGGTCCGGTGACGGATCTATCACCTCGACAACCTCTGCGTGCCAATACGATCCGCGCTCGTCGAGCACCTTGACCCGTACGGTCTCGCCGGGCAGGGCATAGCGGACGAACACCACGCGGCCGTCGTGGCGGGCCACACAGCTGCCACCGTTGGCCGCCGGGCCCGTGGTCAGAGTCAGTTCCGTCATTCCAGAAAACCCCTGCGCGCGTCGCCCGGAGTGGCGCGAGGCTGCAGCGCCTTGAGCCGCTCCGACGAATTCAGTTGCCACGGAACCGAAGTCACCATCACGTTCGGCATGAACAGCAGCCGGCCCTTGAGCCGCAACGCGCTCTGGTTGTGCAGCACCTGCTCCCACCAGTGCCCCACCACATATTCGGGGATGAACACCGTCACCACCGTGCGCGGCGATTCCTTGGTAACCCGTTTGACGTAATCCAGCACCGGCCGGGTGATTTCGCGGTAGGGCGAGGCGATCACCTTCAACGGCACGCTGATGTCACTGTCTTCCCACTGGTGCACCAGGGCACGGGTCTCGGCGTCGTCGACGCTGACCGTGATCGCCTCCAGCACGTCCGGCCGCGTGGCCCGCGCATACGCCAGCGCCCGCTTGGTCGGCAGGTGCAGCTTTGACACCAGGACCACCGCGTGGTTGCGGCTCGGCAGGACGATGTCACCCTCGGCCTCGTCTTCCCTTTCGAGTTCGCGGGCGACGGTGTCGTAATGCTTGTGGATGAGTTTCATGATCACGAACAGGGCGCTCATCGCCAGGATCGCGATCCAGGCACCGGCGACGAACTTGGTGACCACGACGACCACCAGCACCGCACCGGTGGCGGTGAGCCCGACCGCGTTGATGATGCGCGACCGCATCATGTGCCGCCGCACCGCCGGGTCGGTCTCGGTGCGCAACAACCGGGTCCAGTGCCGGACCATGCCGATCTGGCTGAGGGTGAACGACACGAACACACCGACGATGTAGAGCTGGATCAGCGCGGTCACCTCGGCCCGGAAAGCCACCACGAAGGCGATCGCGGCAAGGGCGAGGAACAGGATGCCGTTCGAGAACGCCAGCCGGTCACCGCGCGTGTGCAGCTGCCGCGGCAAGAAGCGGTCCTGGGCCAGGATCGACCCGAGCACCGGAAAGCCGTTGAATGCCGTGTTGGCCGCCAAGACGAGGATCAGCGCGGTGACTCCTGCGATCAGGTACAGGCCCACCGGGAAGTCGTGGAACACCGCATCGGCGAGTTGCGCGATCAGGGTCTTCTGGTGATAGTCCGGCGGCGCACCGATCAGCTGTTCGTGCGGACGCTCGGCGATCTGCACGCCGGTCGCCTTCGACAGCAGAATGATTCCCATGAACAGCGTCACCGAGATGACCCCGAGCAGCAGCAGGGTGGTTGCCGCATTACGCGACTTGGGTTTCCGGAACGCCGGCACGCCGTTGCTGATCGCCTCGACACCGGTCAGGGCCGCCGAACCGGACGAGAACGCCCGGGCCACCAGGAACACCAGCGCGAAACCGAGGACTTCGCCATGTTCGGGGCGGATCTCGAAACCGGCGGACTCCGCGCGCAGCGGATGGTCCAGAACGTAGATCTGGAACAGACCCCAGCCCAGCATGATGTACATGCCGATCATGAACGCGTAGGTGGGAATCGCGAAGGCGGTACCCGATTCCCGCAGCCCGCGCAGGTTCATCGACGCCAGCAGCAGGATCGCCGCCACCGCGAACATCACCTTGTGTTGAGCGACGAACGGCACCGCCGAACCGATGTTCGACATCGCCGAGGACATCGACACCGCAACGGTCAGCACATAATCCACCATCAGCGCGCTGGCCACCGTGAGGCCGGCGGTCGGCCCGAGGTTCGTGGTGACGACTTCGTAGTCACCGCCACCGGACGGATAGGCGTGCACGTTCTGCCGGTAACTGGCGATCACGATCAGCATCACGGCCGCGACCGCCAGACCGATCCAGGGCGTCAGCGAGTAGGCCGTCAGCCCCGCCACCGAGAGCACCAGGAAGATTTCCTCTGGCGCATAGGCCACCGACGACAACGCATCGGAGGCGAACACCGGCAGGGCGATCCGTTTGGGCAGAAGCGTGTGAGAGAGCTTGTCGCTGCGGAACGGCCGCCCCAGTACCAACCGGCGCGTTGCCGTCGAAAGCTTGGACACGAGAGCCAAGACTAAGCCCGAACACGAAAAGTCGTCACAAAGCTGTAGCGTTCGAGTGCAACGGTTAAGCGCAACAGCGCTCCTCTGTCACCGGAAAGGACCGTCGGGTGCGTGTAGTCGTCATGGGGTGCGGCCGGGTGGGCGCGTCCCTCGCAGACAGCCTGGCCCGCATCGGCCACGAGGTCGCGGTCATCGACCGCGACACCACCGCGTTCCACCGGCTCTCGCCGGAGTTCGCCGGTGAGCGTGTGCTCGGGATGGGCTTCGACCGTGACGTGCTGCTGCGCGCCGGCATCGAGGAGGCCGGGGCGTTCGCCGCGGTGTCCTCGGGCGACAACTCCAACATCATCTCGGCGCGGGTGGCCCGTGAGACGTTCGGCGTCGAGCGCGTGGTGGCCCGTATCTACGACGCCAAGCGTGCTGCCGTCTACGAACGGCTGGGGATCCCGACGGTGGCGACCGTGCCGTGGACCACCGATCGTCTGCTCAACGTGCTCACCAGGGAGACCGAGACCACCAAGTGGCGCGATCCCTCGGGCAACGTGGGCGTGGCCGAACTTCCGCTGCACCAGGATTGGGCCGGGCACCTGGTCACCGATCTGGAGGCGGCCACGGGTGGCCGCGTGGCCTTCATGATCCGGTTCGGCAACGGCTACCTTCCCGAACCCAAGACCGTGATCCAGGCCGGCGACCAGGTGTACGCGGCCGCGGTATCCGGGCACATCGCCGAGGCGCTGGCCATCGCGGCGCTGCCGCCGAGCGAGGACTTGGAGTCGCACTGATGAAGGTTGCCATCGCCGGGGCCGGGGCCGTGGGTCGCTCCATCGCCCGCGAGTTGCTCGAGAACAACCACGATGTGACGCTGCTGGAGCGCAATCCCACCCACATCGACGTCGATGCCATCCCGGCCGCACACTGGCGGCTCGGCGATGCCTGTGAGCTCACCGTGATGGAGTCGGTCAAGCTCGAGGAATTCGACGTGGTGATCGCGGCGACCGGTGACGACAAGGTCAATGTCGTGGTCAGCCTGCTGGCCAAGACCGAGTTCGCAGTGCCGCGGGTGGTGGCCCGCGTCAACGACCCCCGGAACGAGTGGCTGTTCGACGAGAACTGGGGTGTGGACGTGGCGGTGTCGACACCGCGCATGCTCGCCTCGCTCGTCGAGGAGGCTGTCGCCGTCGGCGACCTCGTGCGCCTGATGGAGTTCCGCAAGGGGCAGGCCAACCTGGTCGAGATCACCCTGCCCGACGACACCCCGTGGGGCGGCAAGCCCGTCAAACGGCTCGAGCTGCCCCGCGACACCGCCCTGGTGACGATCCTGCGCGGCGCCAGGGTGATCGTGCCCGAATCCGACGACCCCCTCGAGGGTGGGGATGAGCTGCTGTTCGTCGCGGTCACCGAGTCCGAGGACGAGCTGCGCGAGCTGCTGCTGCGTCCGGCGCCGCGCTAGGTAGTCTCAGTCGGCGCTCTGCGTCGCATCCTGTGCGTGCACAGCGCGCTGGGCGGCCCTGATGGCCAGATACGTCACCAGCGCCGCCACGGCGGTCAGCGGCCAGCCCATCGCGATACGTGCGAAACCCAACCAGCCCGTCTGGTCGGAGTCGTACAGATACTGCTGCACCAGAAAGCGCGACCCGAACACCGCAACCCAGGTGAGGGTGGCGATGTCGAATGCCGTCACCGCCTTCCGGACGTCACGCCAGGCCCGGTCGTGGGTGTTCACCCAACCCCAGATGTAGCCGACCACCGGACGCCGGATGAGCACCGATACCCCGAACAGCACCGCGTACACCAGCGAGCTCCAGATGCCAAGCAGGAAATAGCCTTTCGACTCCCCCACCACGTAGGCGATCAGGGCACTGACACCCACGGCGAAGAATCCCGACACCGCGGGCTGAACGGATTCGCGGCGGATCAACCGCCAGATGAGGATCAGTGTCGCCACCCCGAGCGCGGCGGCAATCGCCGGCATCAGGCCGAACGCCGTGGACACCGGGACGAACACCACCACCGGCAGCGACGAATAGATCAGACCGCTGACGCCGCCCATCTGGTCCAGCACCGCACGTCCGCCGCCATGGGCAGGCGTCAACGCCGGGTCACTCTCGGGGGGTTCAGGTGCGTTGCCTGTGTCCTCTTCGGGCTGGCTCACTTCTGAATTTCGTAGCGGGGGTTGTATATCGCCTTCGCGCCGTTCTCCAGCTTGCCGACCCGGCCGTGCACCCTCAGAGTGCACCCCGACTCGATGCCCGGAATACGCCGCTGTCCCAGCCACACCAACAACACCGTGTCGGTACCGTCGAACAATTCGGCCTTGATGCCGCCGGAACACCCCTTGCCGTTACATTCCACGCTGCGCAGGGTGCCGACCATCGTCACTTCCTGGCCGCGCTGGGCGTCGATCGCTTTCAGCGCGCCGGTGTTGGCGGCCTCATCGCTGAGCTCTTCGACATCAAGCTGTTCGGGGTCTTCCGTCAGGCGTCGCGTAAGCCGGCGCAGATACCCTTCGGCCGTAGCCATGGCCTCTCCTGACCTTCTGCGGATCCACTGTGAATCCGCCCAACCAACGCCACCGTAGACCTCTTGTGCACCGAATGCCACGTGGGGTGTGGGTCGGCACGCCGACGATTTGACCGGGCAGGCACGATCGTGTGATGAGCGTCATTCTGCGCGGTGTCCCAACCGTTCTCCTGCCCGGTACCGGGTCCGACGACAACTACGTCTACCGGGCCTTTTCCGATGCGCTGCATGATGCCGGCGCGCTGGTGGTGACCCCGCCGCCGACTCCGGACCGGCTCGTCGAGGGCTACCTGCAGGCGCTGGACGACGCCGCCCGGTCGGGCCCCATCGCCGTCGGCGGAGTGTCCATCGGCGCCGTCGTGGCGGTGCGGTGGGCGTTGGACCATCCCGGCCGGGCCGTGGCGGTGCTGGCCGCCCTGCCGCCGTGGACGGGGACCTCCCAGCACGCCCCCGCCGCGCTGCTGGCCCGGCAGTCGGCGGATCTGCTGCGCCGGGACGGGCTGGCGGCCACGGTGGCCCAGATGCGGGCTTCCAGCCCGGCGTGGCTCGCCGACGAGCTGGCCCGTTCCTGGGTGGGCCAGTGGCCCACCCTGCCCGACGCGATGGAGGAAGCGGCCGGTTACCGCGCACCCGGCAGTACCGAACTCGAACAACTTCGGATACCGATGGGCGTCGCCGTCGCAACCGACGACCCGGTGCACCCTGCCGAGGTCGGCTACGAATGGGTGGCCGCTGCACCGCAGGCGGCGCTGCGCTCGGTCACACTCGAACAGATGGGGCTCGATACCGGCGTACTGGGTACCGCATGTGTGGCTGCGCTGCAGGAGGCCGCCAGCGACACCGTCGCGAGCTGAGGAGTCTCAGCCGCCGGTGATGGTGCGCAGCTGCTGCATCGCCGAGCCCTGCACACTGCGCCGGGCCACCGGCTCGGCCGGCGGCTGGTCCTGCGGCGGGGTCTGTGACGTGGCTGCGAGCTGCTGGGCCGCCTGCTGCATCGCGGCCTGTTGCGCGGCGGCCTGAAGCTGGGCGGCCATCGGCTCGGGCAGCTCCACCTGCAGTGGTGTCCGTACCGGTAAGGGTGTGTCTCCGCGACGAATCACGGTGTCAGCCAATGATGCCCGGGCCTCGTCCGCGAGCGCGTCGATGGTCTCCGGGGCTCCGTTGACCACACAGCGCACCATCCAGCGGTAGCCGTCGACGCCGATGAACCGCACCACGCCGCCATTGCCCGAGCCGACCACCTCGCGGCCCCACGGGCCGTCCTGGATGGCCACAGAGCTGGCGTCCTTGCGCAGCGACTCGGCGAGCTCACCGGCCACCTCACGCCAGAGGCCTGCGCTCTTGGGCGCGGCGTAGGCGGCGATGGTGAAACGCCCGTTGGGAGTCACCACCCATACCGCGCTGGGCGCTCCGGCCTCGTTGAGCTCAACCTGCACCTGACCGCCGTCGGGCATGGGGATCAACACCGAGCCGAGGTCGAGCCGACCCTGCACCGCGACGGCGGGGTCGTCGAAGTCTTCGACGTCGAACGGGCCCTGATCATCGGCCCAGTCGTCGCTCTGGTCCTCGTCAGTCGTTTCTGCCGCAACCGGTTGTTCGACAACCTGTGCATCAGCCGTGTCGTCTGCCGAATCGTTGTTCTTGCGTTTTCCGAATGCCATCACAAACTCGCATGTCCGCCGGAGGAACCGTGGCCGCCATCGCCACGGGAGGTGTCAGCCAGGCCCGCCTCGTCGAAGGAGGTCACCTCGACCAACTCGGGCAGTTCTACCCGCTGAACCAGCAGCTGGGCAATCCGGTCACCGCGGTTGATCACGATCGGCGTGTCCGGATCGAGGTTGATCAGCGAGACCTTGATCTCGCCGCGGTAGCCGGCGTCAACGGTGCCCGGGCTGTTGACGATCGAAAGACCCACGCGGGCAGCCAAACCCGACCGCGGGTGGATCAGGCCCACCATTCCGTGCGGGATGGCCACGGCGACGCCGGTGGGCACGAGCTCCCGTTGTCCGGGGGCCAGTTCGACATCGCGCGCGCTGTAGAGGTCTACGCCCGCGTCACCATCGTGCGCCCGGCTGGGCATCGGTAGTTCGCGGTCCAATCGGACGACCGCCAGAGAGGTGGACACGACGTCACAGATTACTCTGAGCCGCGTGTCAGACACGCGCGCAACCGCCCAAAGCGTTCACTACCGCGAACGTTTGTGGGTGCCCTGGTGGTGGTCGCTGCCTGCTGCAGTGCTGGCAGGAGTGATTGCATTCGAGATCGGGCTGGCCGCGCCGGCGATCCCGGCGTGGTTGCCGTACGTACTGCTCTTCGGCGTGGCGGCGGCAGTGCTGATGTGGTTCAGCAAGACCGAGTTGAAGGTCGTGCGCGACAGCGGGGGCGACACCGAGTTGTGGATCGGTGACGCGCACCTGCCGACGAGCGTCATCTCGCGCGCCGCGGAGGTACCGCGGTCGGCGAAGTCGGCGGCGCTGGGCCGTCAGCTCGATCCCGCCGCCTACGTGGTGCACCGGGCCTGGGTGGGCCCGATGGTCCTGGTGGTGCTCGACGATCCGGATGACCCCACCCCGTACTGGTTGATCAGTTCGAGGCATCCGGATCGTGTCCTGGCGGCGCTCCGCGGCTGAGCCGCGAATCAAGAGCCAGTGGCTGAGCCGCCGATCAGGCGGCGCAGTCCGTACAGATCATCACACCGTTCTTCTCGCTTGCCAGCCGGCTGCGGTGATGCACCAGGAAGCAGCTGGAGCAGGTGAACTCGTCGGCCTGCTTCGGGACCACCCGAACCGACAATTCCTCGCCGGACAGGTCTGCGCCCGGCAGCTCGAACGACTCGGCCGATTCTGATTCATCGACATCCACCACGGCGGACTGTGCCTCGTTGCGCCGCGCCTTGAGCTCCTCGAGCGAATCCTCGGAAACCTCGTCTGCTTCGGAACGCCGCGGAGCGTCGTAGTCGGTAGCCATCGTCTGTGTCCCCTCCCTTACCTTGCAGCAGAGCTTTGTACCAGCGTCGAACGCATTCCCCAAATGATTCGTGCCCGTATTGCCACACGTTTCAGTGTGATTTACATCACACTACCGTCTGAGCTCTGCTGCGTCAGCGAACACCGTTGCCCTTAGAGTGCATGTGTGGTCGCGCAAATCACCGATGGCACCGCCTTCGACCGACACGGTCGACCGTTCCGTCGGCGCAGTTTCGTTCCCGGCATCGTGCTGTTCGTCGCACTGGCGGTGGTGACGATGATCGTGTGGATCATCGCGCTCAACCAACCGACCGATGTGCACGTGGCCGCGGTCTGCAACAACCCGCCGCCCGCCGCTGATCCGGCGGCCCCGAAGCTGGGCGAACAGGTGGCCTTCTCGGCGATGACCGACGTCACGCCGGCCCCGTTGGCCGAGACCAGGATCCGGGTGCTCAACGCCAGCGGCCAGGGCGGGCAGGCCGGCGAGGTGGCCGGCGCACTGCGCGATCTGGGCTTCGCCCAACCCGAGGCCGCCAACGACCCGATCTACGCCAACACCCGGCTGGAATGCCAGGGCCAGATCCGGTTCGGTCCGTCCGGCCGCGCCGCTGCCGCATCGGTCTGGCTGGTGGCCCCGTGCACCGAACTCTTCCAGGACGAAAGGCCGGACGCCACAGTCGATCTGGCACTCGGCACGGAGTTCAGTGAACTCGCCAGCAACGACGACATCAGGGCCGTGCTGGCCAGCCTGCGACCCGACGCCACCGCGCCGTCGGATTCCGCGCTCCTGTCAAAGATCCATACCGCCGCCTGCTAACGCGTCGCGCAGACCGTCGGCAATGCCCGGCGCCGACGCCGCCGCGTATTCGGCGCCGGGTGTGGTCGGCAACCACACCGTCGCCCCCGCTTCGGCCGCGATCAGCGCCGCGGCGGCCCAGTCCCAGACTTGGACGTCCTCTTCGTAATAGGCGTCCAACCGGCCGGCGGCAACCATGCAGAGGTCCAGCGCGCAGGAACCGATGCGGCGCACGTCACGCACCGTGGGCAGGATGTGTGCCAGCACACCGGCCTGCCTCGCGCGCCGGTCGGGATCGTAGGAGAACCCGGTACCCACCAGCGCCATCGACAACTCGTCGACGGCGCTGCACCGCAACGGGGTACGTACGCCTGCCCGTACCACCTCAGCGCCGTGCCCGAGCGCGGCCGAGTACACCTCGCCGGCGGGCACATTCGCCACGGCTCCGGCCACCGACCGGCCGTCGAACTGCGCGGCCACCGACACCGCATAAGCCGGAATGCCGTAGACGAAGTTGACGGTGCCGTCGATCGGGTCGAGCACCCAACTGAGGCCGTCACGCCCCTCCTGCTGACCGCCCTCCTCCTCCCCCAGGATCGCCTCTGACGGCCGCAACACCGCCAACCGCTCACGCAGCCACCGTTCGGTTTCGGTGTCGACGATCGTGACGGGGTCGGTCGGGGTGCTCTTGGCTCTCACCGCTCCCGGGGCCGGTGCCCCGTCGGAGTTCGCCGCGGCACCGAACACCTCGGCACGCCGGCGCGCGACGAACTCTGCGGCTTCGGTGGCGAGTTGCTCGGCCACCGCCTTCAGGGCGGGAGCATCGAAACTGTTGTCGGTCACGGCTCTATCGCAACACCTTCCGACGGAAAAGTCGCTTCCGGGGGGATGCCGGACCGCACGCGCGGGCGTTGGCGAACAACTAGGGTGGTGGCGCGCTTGGTTTGTCCCTATCCCCTTCCGACAGCCTCCTCACCGCCTGTCCCTCAAAGGAGCACCCATGACCGCACCCGACGCACCCGCGGCAGATCCGGTTTCCTCCGAAGCGACCCAACGCCGCGGATTCGGCGTCGACGTCGGCGGCAGCGGGATCAAGGGCGGCATCGTCGACCTCGACACCGGACAACTCGTCGGCGAGCGGTTCAAGCTCGACACGCCGCAGCCGTCCACCCCGGAATCGGTGGCGAAGACGGTGGCTGCGGTGGTGGCCGAGTTCGGCTGGACCGGCAAGGTGGGCGTCACCTACCCGGGGGTGGTCACCGAAGGCATCGTGCGCACCGCGGCCAATGTCGACAAGGGCTGGATCGGCGTCAACGCCTCCGAGGTGATCAGCGCCGCGCTCGGCGGACTGCCGGTGCGCGTACTCAACGACGCCGACGCCGCCGGCCTGGCCGAGGAACACTACGGGGCGGGCAAGGACAACTCCGGTGTCGTGGTGCTCCTGACCTTCGGCACCGGCATCGGCTCGGCGGTGATCCACAACGGGGTGTTGTTGCCCAACACCGAGTTTGGCCACCTACAGGTCGACGGCAAGGAAGCCGAGCACCGCGCCGCGTCGTCGGTCAAGGAGCGCAAGGATTGGAGTTACGCGCGCTGGAGCGAAGAGGTGAACAAGGTTCTGGTGACGATCGAGAACGCGATCTGGCCGGACCTGTTCATCGCCGGCGGCGGCATCAGCCGCAAGTCGGACAAGTGGCTACCACTGCTGAAGATCCGCACCCCGATCGTGCCCGCGGCGCTGCTCAACACCGCAGGCATCGTGGGGGCGGCCATGGCCAGTCAGGTACCGGGGGCCACCGACCCGCAAGCTACCAATCGGTAACTTTGCCGGGTTGGGTCGGTCATGTGTCGAAATTTGCCGCTCGGCACGGTGAACTCCCACACTGTCGTTACAATGGTCCTCGGCGGCCGCCTACCGAATAGCGGTGAATATCCCAGCCGATAGAACGCCAACATTCGATAGCAGACGCTTTCGGTGGACTATGCCCATACCCACCGAGAATTTCGCGAGACCGAAAGGGTGTACGTGGCAGCGACAAAAGCAAGCCCGGCGACCGACGAGCCGGTGAAGCGCACCGCTACCAAGACTCCCGCCAAGAAGGCCCCGGCCAAGCGGGCAGCCAAGAGCACTGCAGCCAAGGCCGAGGGCGGCACCGCCACCAAGCGCGCTCCCGCCAAGAAGGCGCCCGCCAAGAAGGCCGCCAAGGCCGCGGCGGGCAAGCCCGAGGACCTCAACGACGATCTGGAGACCACCGACGACCTGGAGGCAGGTCCGGGCGAGGATCTCGACGTCGAGGACACCGACCTCGAGCTCGACGACGATCTCGGTAGTGACGACGACGTCGAGGAGTCGGGCGACGACGAGGACGACGAGGACGAGGCCGAGGAGGGCAAGGACGCCAAGGCTGCCGCGCCGGCTGCGGGAAAGGCGGCCAAGTCCGACGAGGAGCATCCCGAGCCGTCCGAGAAGGACAAGGCCTCCGGAGACTTCGTCTGGGACGAGGAAGAGTCCGAGGCACTGCGGCAGGCACGTAAAGACGCCGAGCTGACGGCCTCGGCCGACTCGGTCCGCGCCTACCTCAAGCAGATCGGCAAGGTCGCGCTGCTCAACGCCGAGGAAGAGGTCGAGCTCGCCAAGCGCATCGAGGCCGGGCTGTTCGCCACCCAGAAGATGGCCGAGTTCGTCGAGAAGGGCGAGAAGCTCACCACTCAGGTCCGGCGCGACTACCAGTGGATCTGCCGTGACGGCGACCGCGCGAAAAACCATCTGCTGGAAGCCAACCTGCGTCTGGTGGTCTCGCTGGCCAAGCGCTACACCGGCCGCGGCATGGCGTTCCTGGACCTGATCCAGGAAGGCAACCTCGGTCTGATCCGCGCGGTCGAGAAGTTCGACTACACCAAGGGTTACAAGTTCTCGACGTACGCCACCTGGTGGATCCGTCAGGCCATCACCCGCGCCATGGCCGACCAGGCCCGCACCATCCGTATTCCGGTGCACATGGTCGAGGTGATCAACAAGCTCGGCCGTATCCAGCGCGAGCTGCTGCAGGACCTGGGCCGCGAGCCCACGCCCGAAGAGCTGGCCAAGGAAATGGACATCACGCCGGAGAAGGTGCTGGAGATCCAGCAGTACGCGCGTGAACCCATCTCGCTGGACCAGACCATCGGCGACGAGGGTGACAGCCAGCTCGGTGACTTCATCGAGGACTCCGAGGCCGTCGTGGCCGTCGATGCCGTGTCGTTCACGCTGCTTCAGGATCAGCTGCAGTCGGTGCTGGAGACGCTGTCCGAGCGCGAGGCGGGCGTGGTCCGGTTGCGGTTCGGCCTCACCGACGGTCAACCCCGCACGCTCGACGAGATCGGCCAGGTCTACGGCGTCACGCGTGAGCGCATCCGCCAGATCGAGTCCAAGACCATGAGCAAGCTGCGCCACCCCAGCCGCTCGCAGGTGCTGCGCGACTACCTGGACTAGTTCCGCGTCGAGTAGCCGACAGACAACGAAATCGGCCCCCTCCGTTCGACGGAGGGGGCCGATTTCTTACTTGCCGTCCGAAGGCTTTTCGGACGCGGCGCCGCCGCGCGAAGCGCTTGCCGCGCCGACACTCTCGGACACCTTCTTCGCAGCGTCCTTGATGCCGGCGACCGACGACTTCACCGTCGACCTCAGCTGACCGGCGACATCGGAAACGCCGGTGCGAGCCTGCTCGCCGGCGCGCTTGGTATCGGCGAAGTTCTTTCCGGGCCTGACCAGGTTGCCGCTGGGCAGATCCGTTGCACCCTTGCCGCGCACCGAGGCCGTCACCTTCTCGGCCACACTGCTGTGGTCGGACCCGGCCGAAGCCTGCGCTTCCTTCGGGTCGGACACGGCAGCGTTGAGCGGCTTCAGCATGTCGGTGGCCGAACCGATATTCGGGACAGCGCCCTTGACCGTGTCGGACACCTTGTCGGTGAGCTCAGATACCGGTTCCGGATCCGGGGTGCTCACCTTGCCGATGGCCTTGTCGACCCGCTTGATGACCTCGGCGTTGATCGCACGGCTGAACTTGGCCACCGAGAACGAGGCATCGGCCATACTGCGATTGATCGCCGTCGCCACCTTGATCACGTCACCGGTGGCCAAGGAGTCCGTCACCTGTTTCATGGCGGCTTCGAGCTGGCGGGTCAGCGTCCGCATCTGCAGCCCGACCTCGTGCGCCAGTGTCGGCTCGGGGCTGAACCGCTGGCCGTTCCAGTCCACGAGGGTCCAGCCGTCCTCGGGGTTTCCTTCGATGACGACGTAGTCGGTGTTGCCCAGCGCATGCTGGCTCAGCAGCATGCCCTTCTCCGCCAAGGTGAGGTTCTTGGCGTTCATCATGGTCCAGAACATGATGGTGCCGCCGTGCGAGAACACGACGACGTTGCGGTCGCCCTTGTCGTACATGGTCTTCAACGCGCCGTCGACGCGCGCGTCGAACTCGTTGCCGTCGATCGAACCCGGGATTCGGGCGCCGAGCTGACCGGCGAACGCCCACGCGATCGGCGCCTTGAGGTAGCCGTCCAGCGCCCCGCTCTCGGGCGTGCCCTCGTAGTCGCCGGCCTCGATCTCCTGTAGGCCGGGCAGCACCTGGATCGGCAGACCCAGATACGCCGACATCGGTTCTGCGGTCTGCTGGGTGCGGATCATCTGCGACGCATAGATCGCGTCGTAGTTGTTGTCCCCCAGCCGGTCGGCGACCGCCTGAGCCTGCTCACGTCCGAGCGGGGTGAGCGACGGCCCCGGCGTCGAGGTGTCGATGTTGCCCGACGTGTTGCCTGCGGACTGGCCGTGACGCACGAAAGTGACCCGCATGTTGTCGGCCGCCCAGGCGGGCAGCACGGACATCACGAAAAAGCCGAAGGCAGTCAGCACGATGCCAAGGCCTCTCCATGTCGTTCTCGAACGACGACGCACAGCAGGTGCGGCGCCGTTGCCGAGCTTGCTCGGTCGGACCATTTCCCCTCCATCTATTTGGTTGTCGAGCACGTCGTGGTGACAGCTCGGATCTGCCCGGACGAATACGACTCCCCCACCGGGGATTTCGACGGGAGGCAACCGATTTCTGGGTGTCGACCACCTCACTGCACCGGGCCATGTGATCGTGCGCACTCACCACGCGTCCGGGCGCGGCAGTCTCGCTCAGCGGTACAGAATCTTGGGCCGTGTGGTACAGCGCGGGTCCAGCCCGCAGTCGTTCAGACCGCAATCGCGCTGGGCAAGAGCCGGATTCCATGTGTCTCACTGCGCGGTACACCGCAGCCGGAGACAGGACCGATGTGGTGTCGTGAAGCACAGGAGGGGCGATATGAAAGTCGATCCGGAGATCGCGGCGCTACTACCCGTGCTGAATACCGGCTTCCCGGCTGTCGAGGCGATGAGCGGGGCCGAGGCCAGGGCCGCCGTGCGGTCCCGGTACCGACCTCCGCTGCAGCCGCGGCCGATCGGAGCGATCGAGGAGCGGAAGTTACCGGGCCCTGCGGGCGACATCCCCGTCCGGATCTATTGGCCGGCAGCGTCTTCCGGCGCCCTGGCACCAATCGTGGTGTTCGCGCACGGCGGCGGGTTCGTGTTCTGCGACCTCGACACCCACGACGACCTGTGCCGATCGCTGGCCAACGGCATCGGCGCGGTGGTGGTGTCCGTCGACTACCGTCTGGCGCCCGAGGCGCGGTGGCCGGCAGCGGCCGAGGACGTGTACGCCGTGCTGTGCTGGGTCGCGCGCCGTGGCGACGAACTCGGCGGTGACGCGACGAAGCTCGTCGTCGCGGGCGACAGTGCCGGCGGCAATCTCGCCGCCGTGACCACGATCCTCGCCCGTGACCGCGGCGGGCCGGTCATCGCGGGTCAGGCACTGCTGTATCCGGTCATCGCAGCGGACTTCGACACCGCGTCGTACCGGAGATTCGCCACCGGGTTCTACAACACCCGGGCCGCCATGGCGTGGTACTGGGATCAGTACGTTCCCGACACCGGGGACCGAGCCCATCCGCATGCCGCACCACTGCACGCGGACCTGCGCGGACTGCCGCCTGCGGTGGTCGTCACCGCGGGCTTCGACCCGTTGCATTCCGAAGGTGAAAGTTACGCGGAAGCGCTTGCCGCCCAGGGTATCCCGGTGGTGTACCGCGACTACGCCGGCGCCATCCACGGGTTCATGACCATGCCGTCACTGACGTTGGCCGGCCAGGCCGGCCGGCAGGTGTGCGAGGACATCCGCGCCGTGGTGGACGCCTGAGCCAACGCAGCGGCGCCTATCCGGTCAGATCCTGGTGGATGTCAAAGCCCTTGTAGCCGGCGGCAGCGACATCGGCGATGATCTCGCCGTACACGCCGAAACCTCCGACGAACGGCATGAACACCCGCGGCTTGCCGGGAATGTTCGCCCCGAGGTACCACGAATTCGCCTGCGGCATGAGAGTTCCTGCGGCACGTCGGGTGCATTCGGCCACCCACTCGGCAGCGGCGTCTTCACGGGCCTCGATCGCCGGGGCTCCATGTGCGTCGAGGTAGGCGATCGCATCGGCCACCCAGTTCAGGTGCAGCTCCGAATGCAGCACCATGTTGGCCAGCACCGAGGGTGCACCCGGACCGGCGATGTTGAAGACGTTCGGGAAGCCCGGGACACCCAGGCCCAGGTAAGTCGCGGGCCCCTCGGCCCACGCCTCGTTGAGGGTTCGCCCGCCCCGGCCGACCACGTTCAGTTTCTGGACCGAGCCGGTCATCGCGTCGAATCCGGTGGCCAGCACCAACGCATCCACGTCGTAATGCGCATCGGTGGTGTCGATACCCGACGGGTCGATCCGCTCGATCGGCGTCGCCCGCAGGTTCACCAACGAGACATTGTCCCGGTTGAAGGTCTGGAAATAGTTGTCGTCGGTGCAGATTCGCTTCGCACCGATCGGATGATCCTTCGGAATCAACACGTCGGCCACCGCCGGATCGTCGATCACGGAGCGGACCTTTCGCTCCCAGAACAGCCGCGCGGTGTCGTTGGCCTCGATGGTGACCAACTGGTCCGGGAAGGCCTTGGAGAACAACACTCCGCCCAGTTCCCAGCGCCGCTCGTAGGTCTGCTGCAGTTCCTCGGCAGAGACCTCCAGAGCGGACTTGGGATGGGGCTGGTGCGGCGAGCCCCCGCCACTGAGCATCGAGAGCCTGCGACGTTCGGCGTACCCGGCCTTCTGCGTGGCCCGCGTCTCATCGTCGAGGGGAATGTTGCCGGCAGGCACGCTGTAGTTCGGGGTGCGCTGAAAGACGATGAGCTGTTCGGCTTGCCGGGCGATGCACGGAATCGCCTGGATACCGGAGGATCCGGTACCGATCACACCGACCCGCTTGCCGGTGAAGTCAACGCCTTCGTGCGGCCAGTGCGCGGTGTGATAGACCTCGCCCGCGAACGATTCGAGACCATCGATCGCGGGGATGTTCGCGTTGGACAGCGGTCCGACCGCCAGGATGCAGAAGCGCGCGGAAACCACGTCGCCGCGGTCGGTGCGGACCTCCCAGCGCAACGCCTTCTCGTCGAGCACCATGTCGGTCACCCTGGTCCCGAACGAGATGTCGCGCCGCAAGTCGAACCGGTCGGCCACATGGTTGAGGTAGGCCAGGATCTCCGGTTGGGTCGCGTACTTCTCGGTCCAGTTCCACTCCTGTTCGAGATCCTTGTCGAACGAGTAGGAGTAGTCGACGCTTTCGACGTCACACCGAGCGCCCGGATAACGGTTCCAGTACCAGACCCCGCCCACACCGTCGGCGGCCTCGAACACCCGGACCGAAAGGCCTTGCTGCCGAAAGCGATGCAGCGCGTACAGCCCGGCGAAGCCGGCTCCCACCACGACGACATCCACCGCAGCAGGTGTTTTCTCGGCGGTACCCGACGGAGCTGACTGCGCTGTCACAATCGTTGCCTTTCGCTTCACTGTTCGCCTGCGTCACGGTACGAACGACCGTGTGCGCTGGACAGCAGGTGTCTCACTCACCGGTACGACTCCCGCTGGGTGAGACTCACGCCCGAACGACAGCCACCGCGGTTATCGTGGCGGTCACCCTGCGGCCACGGTGTGGCCGCATCGACGCTGGATCCAGCTCAGTTTCACCTTGAAAGGAAGTTGTTGGGATGCAAGCAAATTCGGATGGCTTGTCGGATGTCGTAGCGATCGTCACCGGCGGTGCGCGGGGCCTCGGAGCGTCCTTCGCCCGGCAGATCGTCACGCGCGGGGGCAAGGTGGTGATTTCGGACGTACTCGACGACGACGGCGCCGCACTGGCCGCAGACCTGGGCGGCAACGCGCGCTACATCCATCTCGACGTGATCGATGCCGCGCAGTGGCAGTCCGCGGTGGAGCTTGCCCTATCCGAGTTCGGCAAACTGAACGGCCTGGTCAACAATGCCGGCATCTCGACCGGCCAGTTCATCGAACATGAACCGCTCGACCATTTCCGCACCGTGCTCGAGGTGAACCTGGTCGGAATCTTCAACGGCCTGCAGTCCGTCATCGCTCCGATGCGCGCCGCCGGCGGCGGCTCCATCGTCAACATCTCCTCGGCCGCAGGCCTGATGGGCCTGGCACTGACGGCCGGCTACGGCGCCTCGAAATGGGGTGTGCGCGGCCTGAGCAAGATCGCCGCCGTGGAACTCGGCACCGACCGGATCCGGGTGAACTCGGTGCATCCCGGCATGACGTATACACCGATGACCGCTCAGGTCGGCATCACCCCGGGCGAGGGCAACTACCCCAACACACCGATGGGCCGCGTGGGCGAGGCCGATGAGATCTCCGGCGCCGTCTGCTATCTGTTGTCCAGCGCCTCCAGCTACGTCACCGGTGCCGAGATCGCCGTCGACGGTGGCTGGACCGCCGGACCGACCGTGAAATACGTGATGGGACAGTGACGATCATGAAGCGACTTGAGGGACGCCGGATCCTGGTGACCGGTGCAGGATCGGGAATCGGACAGGCCACCGCGCTGCGGCTGCTCGACGAGGGCGCCGCGGTGGTGGGTGCCGACATCTCCGGCGACGGCCTGGACACCACCCGGCAGAGCGCACAGCAGGCCGGCACCGCCGACCGGTTCACCGTGCTGACGATGGACATCGGCGACGAGGCGTCGGTGGTCGACGGCGTGCGCACCGCGGTCGAGGCTCTGGGCGGCCTCGACTCGGTCGTCAACGCCGCCGGGATGCTACGCGCGGTACACACCCACGAGATGACGCTGGCGGCCTGGAATCAGATCATCGGTGTCAACCTCACCGGCACCTTCCTGGTGATCCGAGAGGCACTGCCTGCGCTGTTGGAGAACCCGCAGAGCGTGATCGTAAACTTCAGTTCCACCTCGGCAGTCTTCGCCCACCCCTATATGGCGGCCTACGCGGCCAGCAAGGGCGGCATCCAGGCGATGACGCATGCGCTCGCGCTGGAGTACGGCAAGCAGGGCCTGCGGGCGGTCAGTGTGGCACCGGGCAGCATCAAGTCCGGAATCACCGATGCCACACCGGGACTCGTTCCGGCCGACAGCGACTGGTCGTTGTTCGCGAAACTGTCGCCGATCATGCCGACCACCCTGGCCTCCGGTGGTGCCGGCATGGGTGATCCGTCCGCGGTCGCCGGGGTGATCGCCATGCTGGTGTCCGACGACGGCGCGTTCATCAGCGGCACCGAGATCCGCATCGACGGCGGCACCCACGCCTGACCCGGGCAACGAAAATGGTGGGCGGCGCTGATCTTTTTGCCGTCCAGCATTTTTCGCCGTGCCGTCGGGTCAGGGCGACACCACCTTCGACTCGGTGACCACGGTTGCCAGGCCCACATGGGCATCCCGCCACAACCGCTGCACCGGGTTGCCGCGGCGTAAGGCATCGACGTTCGAGTGACAGACGATCTCATCGAGCGCCCGTACTGCCCGGCGGGCCGCGGCGATCTGATCACGGCGTGCGCGGGCCCGCATCCCCGTGTCGACCGGGCCGTCCAACACCCGGTTGAAGGACGCGGTGAGCGTGTCGAGCAGCACCAGCCGCGACGCCCGGATCTCTGCGGCCGCATGTTCTTCGACCGGTCCGTCGGCACCGGTCACCTCGACATGGTGGCTCAGTGCGCCCTCGGCCATGCCGATCACCGCGGCCGTGATTCCCAACGGCGCGATGGTGCTGAGCGGGATGTGGTAGATCGGGTTGCGCAGGCCGGCGTGTCCCGGCGCGGTGCCGTCGACGATGCGGTTGTGGTTCAGCAGCCGATGTCCGGGGATGAACACATCGTCGATCGTGATGTTCTTGCTTCCGGTACCGATCAATCCGATGGCGTTCCAGGATTCGTCGTCGATCCGCAGATCTTCCCGCGGCACAAGCGAATACCCGAGTCCGTCGACGTCTCCGGTGCCGACCACGCGGGCGCCGACCACAACCCATTCGCAATGGTCGATGGCCGCGACCGACCGCCACTCTCCCGAGAGCCGGTAGCCCCCGTCGACGGGCAGGAGCACGCCGGCCGGCGCGTGAGCCGAGGCGATCCAGACATCGGAGTCCGCCTCCCACACCTCGTCGCGCAGGCGGCGGTCGGCCGAGGCCAACGCCCACGGCGGCACGCCGACCGAACCGGCAACCCAGCCCGCTGCCCCGTCCAGCCGGGCGATGTCGAGCACGGCCTCGGCGAAGTCACCTGGATGCGTCTCGATTCCGCCGAACTCCTCGGGCTGCAGCATGTGCATCACGCCGGACTCACGCAGCGCCTCGACGGCCCGATCGTCGAGCCGGCCGAGCTTTTCGTTGACGGGCCCGAGTGCCAGTATCAGATCGGCATTCTCGTCGATGCCGTCCAGAACGTCCCTGGTCATTTCAACACCACGCATCAAAAACTCCTTGTCGCGCGTATCGCATGTTGCCCACCATGGTGAGGTACGGCACCTTTACGCTTGCGCCAGGATCTCGCTGAGTGAGATTCTGGGGAACTCAGTGATCGACGTCCTAGGGGGCGCAGTGCCGGCATCCACCAGAAACGCGACCGCTCGACCACGCGCCGAATCGGGTGATGCGGCCGTTTCGATGGTGGATCGGGTCGCCCTGATCCTCAACTCCTTCGACGAACCTGGCAAACATCTACGGCTGGATCAGATCGCCGCACGCACGGGGCTGCCCCGGTCCTCGGTGCACCGCATCCTCAAACAGCTGCACAGCGCCGGCCTTCTGCAACACCGGCCGGACGGCTATTCACTGGCGGCCTCTCCGCTGCCGGTGACCCGGATGATCGACCACTCACAGCTACGCAGCGTGGCGTCACCCACCCTGTCCCGACTTCATGCCGACACCGGTCTGGTGGTCCACCTCGGCGTGCTTTTCGGCGGCGACGTCATCTACCTCGACAAGGTGGCCGGACGCAACAGCGCGGTGGTGCCCACCCGCGTCGCGGGCCACACGCCCGCGCACGCCAGCGCGCTGGGCAAGACCATGCTGGCCGAGCTTCCTGCCGAGGAGGTCGATGCCGTCCTGGGGCCGCGCCTGACCCGTTCCACGCGGTCCACCATCAGTGATCTGGAGACCCTGCACCGCGAACTCGCGCGGATCCGGTCACGCCACGGGCTCGCCTACGACAACGAGGAACTGGCGATCGGCCTGACCAGCGTGGCGGCGCCACTGCGCTCGGCCGACGGTGAAGTGGCAGGACTGTCGTTGACGGGCGCGGTTCCATTGCATCGCCTCCAGCGCACCGCCCCGTTCGTCATCAGGGCGGCCCGGCACATCTCCGCGCAGCTCGGCTCCCAGCAAACAAGTGCGCGTGATTCCACCTCGCCGGCCACCTCACAGACGCAGGCCACCGACAACATGCTGTCCCGCGTGCTGCGGACACTCACTTCCGACGCGTGGGTCTGACCGGCCGACTACCAGACGATCTCGTCGACCTCCATGCCGAACGAGTGGCGGCCGACGAGCGACAACACCTGCTCCACGTTGCTGGCAACGTGGGTCTGCGCGGTCTGGACATCGCGCCACACCCGTTCCACCAGCGGATCTCCGATGTCGCCACCGTGCGAGTGCGCGATGAATGTTCGGATCGCCGCGACAGCGCGCCGGGAGGCCAGCACCTGGTCCCGCCGCGACCGCAGCACCAGGTCGTTGCCGGGCGCCAGATCGGCCCGCGCGCAGTCCATGAGATCGCCGAGGTTGCGTTCGATCTGCCGGTTCGACAGGTCGAGATCGCTGCACGCCATCGCCACCGGATCCACCGGCGAACCGTGCCCGGGCCGCAGCGCGGACAGCACGTTCTCGGCCGCGCCCAGCAGCGGAACCGTTCCTGTGTGGGTGTACATGGTGGGCTGCGGCAACCGGTACAGCGGAGCCAGCGAGCCGAGCTGGTCACTGCTGACCCAGCCGAACGTGCGGTAACGCGGCACGGCCGCACCGGAGACGACGACGTCGTGCGCCCCGATACCGCGCAATCCCACACTGTTCCAAGTCGATTCCACGACGTAGTCCTGACGCGGCACCAGCGCCACCAGAAAGTCCTGGGCCGCACCGTCCTCACCGACCAGCACCGCGGCGGCCATCAGCCACGACGCATGCAGGATTCCGGTGCACCGGCTCCACCGGCCCGACAACCGGAATTCGTCCCCCACCCGTTCGAGCCGACCGGTCGGTGCATACGACTCACAGAGCAGGGTCCGTGAATCTGCGCCCCACACGTCGCGCTGGGCCCGGTGATCGAACAACGAGAGATGCCAGGTGTTGACGCCCAACCCACCGGCCAGCCACCCTGTGGAGGTACACGCCGCGGACAGCTCACGGGTGACCGCCAGGTACTCGGCCGGGTCGGCCTCGGTCCCGCCGAACGCCTTGGGCCGCAGCATCGCAAAGAAACCAGCGTTGTGCAGGCCGGTGATCACCGAGGGGTCGACGGCGCCGGTACGGTCGACGTCGGCCGCGGCCGCGGCGATCGCCGGCAGTGCCTGGCGCACTGCGCCGCGCACATTCTGCGTCATCGTTGCCGCCCTGTCCTGCCCGTCCGGTGTGTCACCATCGTGAATACCATTCGTCGCCCCTCCCAGGAGGTCATATGGCCGAGCCGCCCGGTGCGCCCGACGTCGAGCCCACCCGCTCGGCCGCTGAATCGATTGCCGTCGTGCGTGATTCGGAATCTGGCCGGTTGTTGCAGCCGGTGCGATACGGCGGGCGGGCAGTGCCGCCAGCCGAGTTCCTCACCGCGGTTGCCGACCTCGCCGAGCGCGACGGGTCGACGGGATGGCTCGCGGCGGCGGTCAACGCCGCCGCCTACGCGGTGGCCGGACTGGGCGACCCTGCCGCCGAACAGGTGTGGGGCGCCGACCCCCGTGCGTTGGTGACCGCTGATGCGGAACCGGTCGGGCGGTTGGCCGCCGGCGACGGACAGTTTCGGCTCACCGGTCGCTGGGCATCGGTGACCGGCGCCCACCTCGTGGACTGGCTGCTGCTGGGCGCCCTCGACGGCGAGACGGTCCGGTACGCCCTTGTCCCCCGCAGCGCGGTCCGGGTGGACGGCACCGGCGGCCCGCGTGGTCTGGACGCGGCCGGAATCGGCGATGTCACAGTGTCGGACGTCGCCCTCGACAGCGACTCCGTGTTCGCGCCGTCTGACGACGACGCCTGGGACAGAGGCGAATTCGACGATGTCCGACCTCCCTACCCGCTCCTTGCCGCAGCCGGGCAGGCGGCCGCCGTCGTCGGTGCCGCATCCGGGGTGTGGCAGGCACACGTCGGTCAGGTCCGCCGGCGGCTGGGCACCTCGTACGGCAGCGAGGACACCACCGAACTGACGGCCTCGGCGGTGCTGGTGGCGACGGCGGAATCCGACATCGACGCCGCTCGGCTGCAGCTGTCCAAAGCACTGAGCACAGATGCCGACAGCGCGGCCTCGGCACTGCGCCAGGTTGTCACCCGCGCGCGCAATGCCGCCGACCAACTGTTGAGCAGCGGCAACCGCCACGCGCTCGATGTGACAGACCCGGTGACCCGCCTGTGGTTCGACGTCCTAGCCGGATACCGCCTGACGATCCGGCGCTCGATGCTCGCCGTCGACTGAACCGGCCCGCGCCGCCAACTCGGCCAGAACCTGCGGCACCCGGTCGGCGATCCGGTACGGGTCCGACACCTGATCGCCACAGGTGAGGACGCAGACCGCCATCTCGTCGCGGTAGCTCCAGCCGGTGAAGTTCAGCCCCATCGGGAACACGATCGGCCCCGACGAGATCAGTTGCTCGATCGGCGCACCGCCCCAGTACAGCGTTTCCTGCGGACCGCGCATGTTGGAGGCGATCAGGCTGAACATCGGGCGGCGCTTCATCTTGGCCCCGAGGATCGGCAGCACACGCGAGTACAGCCAGAACAGCGGCCAGTACTCCATCCAGTCATGCTGCAGCCAGGCGTCCCGCTCGGCCTGCACCTCGCGCGCGGTCCGGGTGGCCGATGCGACCGCTGCCAGGCGCTCCACCGGGTCGGCGATGTGGGTGGCGAGGTCGACGTTCCAACGCGCCACCTTGTTGCCCCACTCAGCCTCGGTTTCGGCCGGCCGCATCGACACAGGCACGACAGCGGTCATGCTCTCGTCACTGGCCTGTCCGCTCTCGACCAGGTAGTCGCGCAGGGCGCCGCCGCAGATGGTCAGGAACACATCGTTGATGGTGACGCCGAATGCCTTGGACACGCGTTTGATCTCGGTGACGTCGCATCGTCGGTAGGCGAATCGACGGCTGGCCGAGAACGGTTCGTTGAACGGCATCGCCGGTGCGGCGAAAGCCTCTGCGTAGCCCGGCTTTCCGGTCTTCTGCCGACGGCGGATCACACCGGTGACGGCCACGGTGCGGGCGATGATGCCGGGGAAACGGGCCAGCGCGGCGATCTGGTGACGCAGCACCAGCGGCCACCACACCCACGGTGCGGGCCGCTGCTCGTTGCGCAGTGCAGTCCGCCCTGGCTGTGGTAGCGGGGTCGCCGGGTCGGCGCTGTACAGGGTTTCGAGCAGACGTAGCGAGGCGGTGCCGTCTGCGACGGCATGGTGGATCTTGAGTACCAGGGCGATACGGCCGTCTTTGAGGCCTTCGACGTACCAGAGCTGCCAGGCCGGTCGGTCGCGGTCCAGGGCCACCTCGAAGATCTCGCCGATGGTCGCGGCGAGCTCCTCGTCACCGCCGGGCGCGGGAGCGGTGGTCCGCTGGACGTGGTGTTCGATATCGATCTCCGGTCGCGATACCCACCACGGCCGGCCGAAGCCCACCCGTGGTGACAGCAACTGCCACTGCATCGGTTCGATCTGATCTACCCAGCCCTGCACGGCGCTCTTGATCCGGTCGAAGGTGAGCGGTTCAGAAACCTGGTCGGGATCCAGAACGACGGCCTTCATCGTGTGTTGCGGTTGGACCGAGCTCTCCCATGCCAGAAAGCTGTTGTCCTCGCCTTTCAAACGCCGCATTCTCAACCTCGCTTGTCCGCCGCCGATACGGCTCTCCTGTGGCTGCCATCACTCTGGACCAATCGTGTGTCCCAGGAGACAAGCTGTCTCGCCCAGCGAGACTTCAGGGCCCGCACCGGGCCCGATGCGACCTACGGTTTGCGCCATGAAGCGAGCTACTCCGCGCCCATCCAGCCTCGCCGCCAGGATCAACCGGCTCCGGGTGATCGCCCGTAGCCTCGCCGTGCTGCGTGAGTCCGGCCTGTCCGGTGGAGCGGCCGACGGGATCCGGCAGGCAAAGTTGGTCCGCCAGTTCGGCGGCTTCGCCGCCGTCATCGAAAGTGCCGCGACCCGCGATCCCAATGCCATCGCGATCACCGACGAATGGGGTGACGTGACGTTCGCTCAACTCAACGACCGGGTCAATGCCCTTGCCCGGGCCTGGAACTCACGCGGCATCGGTGCGGGCTCGGTGATCGCAGCGCTGTGCCGGGACCACCGCGGCCTGGTCACCGTCCTGGCCTCGGCCGGCAAGGTCGGGGCGCAGCTCTTGCTGATGAACACCGGGTTCGCCAAGCCGCAGCTCGCCGATGTGGCGGCCCGCGAAAAGGTCACCGTACTGATCTATGACGAGGAGTTCACCGACCTCGTCAGCGCCGTCGATTCCGCCGTTCGCCGATTCCTGGCCTGGACCGACGAACGCTCGACAGCCGACGTCGAGGGTTCATTGGAAGGTCTGATCGCCGCCACCTCGCCGGCGCCGGTCGCCGCGCCGGCCAAGCCCGGCGGCATGACGCTGCTCACCAGCGGCACCACCGGCACCCCCAAGGGCGCCCCGCGAGGCAAGACCTCTCCCCTGTTCTCGGCTCAGCTGCTGGACCGCGTGCCACGCCGGCGAGGTCAGACCTGCATGTTGGCCGCGCCGATGTTCCACGGCACCGGGCTCGGGCAGGCCGTGCTGTCGCTGGCCCTTGGCAACCGCCTGGTGCTACGACGCAAGTTCAACCCGGAGGAGACGCTGCGCGCGGTCCAGAACCACCACTGTGACGTACTGGTCGTCGTGCCCACGATGCTGCAGCGGATCCTGGCTCTGCCGAAGGATGTCCGCGACGGCTACGACACGTCGTCGCTGAAGATCATCTTCGTCTCGGGCTCGGCCATGCCGCCCGACCTGGTCACGCGCACCCTGGCCGAGTTCGGCCCGGTGCTCTACAACCTCTACGGCTCAACCGAACTCGCGGTCATGACCGTGGCGATGCCGGAGGATCTCGAGCACGATCCACGCACGGCCGGCCGGGCCCCGGTCGGATGTGCCGTTCGCCTGTACGACTCGGCGGGCAACGAGATCACCGAACCCGGCGTGATCGGACGGGTATTCGCCGGCAGCGACGTGAGCTTCGCCGGTTACACCGACGGCCGCACCAAGGAATCGATCGACGGATTGCAGAGCAGCGGGGACGTCGGCCACTTCGACGACACCGGCCGCCTCTACATCGACGGCCGTGACGACGACATGGTGATCTGCGGTGGTGAGAACGTCTATCCACTGGAGGTCGAGAACCTGATCACCAGCCATCCCGAGGTCGACGAAGTGGCGGTGATCGGGGTCAGCGACGACGATTTCGGTCAGCGGCTCAACGCCTATGTGGTGCTGGTCGACGGGGCGACGCTGGGCGCCGATGAGATCAAGGACTATGTGCGGGCGAACCTGGCCCGGTACAAGATTCCGCGCGACGTCGAGTTCCTCGGCAAGCTGCCCCGCAATGCCACCGGCAAGGTGCTGCGGGGCGAGCTGACCGGAGGTACCCGGTGAGCGACGTGAACACTCAGGACGACACCATGAAGCGCGAGGTCGCCGGTCGGATGGGCGACGCGTTCGCCCCGATCCTCGAAGGCGGCATGGATCCGGTCGCCGCGGCGGGCGAGGTGCGGGCCCGGCTCAAGGCCAGTCGCCGGCCGGCCAAACCCGTGCAGGTGGGCCATGTCGAGAACCGTGCGATCCCGGGACCCGCCGGTGACATTCCGGTGCGGATCTATCACCCGCTGGACCCCGAGCCCGGCGTGGCCTTGCCCGTACTGGTCTATTTCCACGGCGGCGGATTCGTGCTGTGTGATCTCGACTCACACGACTCGTGCTGCCGCAGACTCGCCAACGGCATCGGCGCGATCGTGGTCTCGGTCGACTACCGGCTGGCACCCGAGCACCCCTACCCCGCCGCGATCGAAGATGCCTGGGCGGCAACGGAATGGGCAGCAGCCCACGCCGTCGAGATCGGCGGCGATCCGGCCCGGCTCGTGATCGCAGGCGACAGCGCGGGCGGCAACCTGGCTGCCGTGATCGCCATGACAGCCCGCGACCGGGGCGGACCGGCGATCGCGTTCCAGCTGCTGATCTACCCGGTGGTGGATCAGCGTCGCAAGTCGTCGCTGTCCAGCCCGCACACCAAGAGCGGGGTGCTGACCGCCGAACACATGCAGTGGTTCACCGCCCAATACCTCGGGGCGAGCGGCGCGCAGGCCGAGGTGTCGGCGTCGCCGATTCTCGGTGACCTGACCGGACTTCCGGATGCGCACGTGTTGACCGGTGCCCTGGATCCGCTGTGTGAGGAAGGCGAGGAGTACGGCCGCATGCTCGCGGCCGGCGGCGCGAAAGTGAGCGTCCGGCGTTACGAGCGTGGCTTCCACGGCTTCTTCAACCTCGCCGACCACCTGCCCGCCGCGGCCGAAGCCACCGAAGACGTGTGCGCCGTCGTCCGCGACGCCCTGAAGTCCTGAACAACCAAGACCACACCTGAAAACCACTGAAAGGCAACCCATGAAGCTGAGGAACTCCCGCGCTCTGGTCACCGGCGCGAGCCGCGGCCTGGGCAAGAGCATCGCCGAGGTGCTGGCCGCGCGCGGTGTCGACGTCGCCGTGGTGGCCCGTGACGCCGAAGCGCTCAACCTGCTCGTCAAGGAGATCGGCGGCAAGGCCTACCCCACCGACCTGGGTGACCCGGCGGCCGTGGAGGGACTGCTGGACCGGGTCGAGGCCGACGGGCCGGTGGACATCGTGATCAACAACGCCGGTATCGACCACGTCGGCCGGTTCCATCAGGTCAGTCCCGAGCAGATCCGTAACCTGCTTCAGGTCAATCTGGCTGCGCCGATGGACATCTGCCGCCAGGCGATACCCCGCATGGTCCAGCGCGGGCGGGGCCACATCGTCAACGTCTCGTCGATGGGTGCGATTTCGCAGGGGCCGGGACTGACCCTGTACGGCACGTCGAAGGCCGGGCTGAGCCACTTCACCGCGGGCATCCGCGGCGAGCTGCGGGGCAAACCGGTCGGCACCACGCTGGTCCAGGTCGGCGAGGTCAAGACCGACATGATCGACCACATCCGCGCATTCGGTCCGGCGCGGCGCACCATCGAGCGGTCGATCCGGTGGCGGATGATTCCGCGCGACCAGTTGGACCCGGAGGTGGTTTCCGCGGCGATCGCCGATGCCATCGAGAACAACCGTCGCCACGTCGTCCTGCCGCGCAATATCGTCCCGATGGCAAAGTTCACCGAATTCCCCCGCCGCGTCTCCGAACTCATGCTGACCGGCATCGACCAGGACAACGACTGATGCCCGGCGTGGACCTGACCGGCAAGGTCGCGATCGTCACCGGCGCCGCCCGCGGGCAGGGCGAGGCCGAGGCGCGGCTGTTCGCCGCGCTGGGCGCCAAGGTGGTGCTGACCGATCTCCTCGTCGCCGACGGTCAGCAGGTCGCCGAGTCCATCGGCGCCGCCGCCCGCTTCGTCCGCCACGATGTCGGCAACGAAACTGACTGGCGCACAGCGGTCGACACCGCTGTGCGCGAATTCGGCCGCGTCGACGTTCTGGTCAACAACGCCGCCATCTGCAAAGTGGTGCCGCTGGCCGAGCAGGACACCGCCGGGTTCGAGCAGATGCTGCGGGTCAATCTCATCGGCGCCTTCCTCGGCATGCAGGCCGTCACCGAGCCGATGCAGGCCGCGGGCGGCGGTTCGATCGTGAACATCTCGTCGCAGGCGGGTGTGCAGGGGCTGGCCGGCTACACCGCCTACGGTGCCTCCAAGTGGGGCCTGCGCGGGATGTCGAAGGTCGCGGCAATCGAGCTGGGCCCGTTGGGTATTCGGGTCAACACCGTCTATCCCGGCATGATCGACACCCCGATGATCGCTCATCTCGAGGTGGAACGCGGGCCGGGCGGCCATCCCGGTGCGCCGCTGACCCGCGTGGGCACGCCCGAGGAGGTCGCCGAGGTCGTCGCCTTCCTGGCCTCGGATGCGTCGTCGTACATCACCGGCGCGGATCTGACCGTCGACGGTGGCGCCAGCGCGGGCCGGATCCCCGTCACCCCGGTCCACACCAACTGAGAGTCGCCCCTCGCCGACCGGCATACCCGGCAGCCGAAAGTGTCCCCCGGACACCGCGGCTGACCGGGTCGCCGCATCTCACTTCCCCGGCAGCACCAGGATCTTGACGTGCGCCTCGGGGTCACGCAGCGACTCGAACGCGCCGCCCAGTCCGTCGAGGCCGACCCGCCCCGTGATGATCGCCTCGGCATCGATCTCACCTGCGGCCAGCCGTGCCAGCACCTTCTCGTAGGCCTGGTCGTAGGGGCCGTGACCGAAATTGATGGCGATCTGCCGCATCTGCGCGACCACCGGGATGATGGTCTCCTCGGCGAACGGCGAGGCCACCACCTGGATGCGCGAACCCCACGGCAGCGTGTGGGTCAGCGTGTTCAGGGTGCCGACGCGCCCGCTGCACTCGTACGCGATCAGGAGACCGCCACCGGTCTTGCCGCTGCCCAGCAGCTCGTTGTACAGCGCGATCGGATCCCGCTCGCCGGGGTCGACGACGATGTCGGCACCCATCTTCGCGGCGAGCTCGCGGCGCTTGGGTGACGGCTCCGACGCGATGACGGTGTGCGCGCCGGCCGCCTTGGCGGCCAGGATCGTGCCCAGACCGATCGATCCGCATCCGATCACCAGAGCGGTGTCCGCGGGCGTCAGACCCGACTGCTGCATGTGCATCTCGCCGACATGCAGCGGCTCGGCCAGAGCGGCGTGCTCCAGCGACAGGCCGTCGGGCACGTGCCGGACCCAGAAGGCGTCGACGACGATGAATTCGCCGAAGGCCCCGTGGTATCGGTTCGAGTAGCCGATGATCGTCGGCATCCCGCTGCCCTGCTCGGTGGTGATGCCGAGCCCGGTCACCCGGTCCCCCTCGGTGAAATCCTCGACGCCCGGGCCGGTTTCGACGACGGTGCCGGACCACTCGTGACCGAGAACCACCGGACGGGTGGCGTCGAACACCGCGAACGGATAGCCCGCACCGGCGGCCACCTCGACAAACCGGCACGGATCCTTGGACATGCTCAGGTCACTGCCGCAGATGCCGCACGCGGCCACCTTGATGCGCAGTTGCCCGGACCCGGTGGCGGGCGGTTCGGTGACATCGGTGACGGTGAACTGACCGTCGAAGTACTCCGCGGCGCGCATTACGCCCCCTGCCCGGCGAGCTGCTCGGCAGGCTGGCCGTAATAGTCGGTGTGCGCCTTGGTGATTGCGCCGATCAGGCCGCCCAGCAGGTATTCGCTGTTGTCCTCGGCGAACTGCATGCTGGCCTGTCTGCCGGCGTTGCGGTTCTTGAAGTGCGGCACGACCTCTGACGCGAACAGCTCGTAACTGCGCTTGGTGTCCTCCCAACTCGCCATGTCCACATGCATGATCAGAAGGGTGCCGAACCCGCCGGTCTTGTCGATGAGGCGCTCGATCTGAGCGATCGCATCCTCCGGGGTACCGATGATGACCTGACCGAACTCGCCCAGATTGTCGGCGCGCCACTGGTTGATGATGCCCTCGGGCGTCTGCGCCCAATCGGGATTGATGCCCTGTTGCCGGTTGACGTACTCGGCGATGGCATGGATCCGGCGGCTGACGGCCCGCTCGGCTTCGGCCCGGGTCTCGGCGATGAACATCGGATTGACCAGGCGCCAGGTGGAGCGGTCTGCCTGATACCCGTTCTCGGCCGAAACCTTCTCGTATACACCCCAGTTGCGGTCGAGTACGTCGAACCCGCTGGGTGAGCTGGCGGCCAGTGACAGCAGGGACAATCCGTGCGTGCCGGCGAGCACCGATCCGTTCGGCGAGATGGTCGAGGCGGTCGCCACCTCGATGCCGGCCGGATCGTAGGTCGGCAGCTGGGCTCGCGCGTCGCGCAGGGTGAACCAGTCGGTCTCCATGTTGACGACCTCACCGCGCAGCAGTCGCAGCACCGCCTCCAGTGCCTCGCCCTGCATGCGGCGCTGGTCGATCGGGTTGATCCCCATCATGTGTGCGTCCAGCGGGATCTTGCCCGGCCCGGTGCCGACGATCAGCCGGCCACGGGTCTGCAGATCGAGCTGGGTGATGCGGTCCGCGGTGACCAGCGGGTGGTGGTACGGCAGCGACATCACGCCCGTCCCGAACCGGAGGCGCTCGGTGCGCTCGGCGGCTGCCGCGATGAAAACATCTGGTGCAGGGACGATTTCAGATCCGGTCGAGTGATGCTCACCCATCCAGGCCTCGTCGAAACCGAGGTGGTCGAGATGCTCCATCAGGTCGATGTCGCGGCGCAGCTGCAGGGCCGGGTCGGCGTTGAGTGGGTGATAGGGCGCAAGGAATGCCCCGAACTTGATCGAACTCGAATTCCACATGCCGGGCACGTTATCTGGATCGACTGATTGGATCAAATGATCCAGAAATTTGGGCCCGCGAAGGCCCGCCGGTACCGCACTGATGGGTCAGGTTCCGAGCAGCCGATCGACCCCGCCGACGACGAACCGCACCAGGTCTTCGTAGAAGTCCCGCAGTTCGGTCTCGTCCAGACGGTTCCCGTTACGGCGCCATCCGTCGGCCCGACTCAGCGCCTGGATGAAGTTCATGATCGAGATGGCCCAGCGCAACTCCAGGCGCGACGGGTCCGAATCGGGGAACGCCCGCTGAACCTGAGCGAAGAGTTCGTCGGGCAGGTGCTGCTCGGTTTCGAGCATCACCGGATGGTTCTCCTGTGAGATCTGAGCGATGATCTTGATCCACCGCATCCCCCGGACCCGGTGGCGGAGCAACAGTTTCAGATACGGCTCGGTGACCGCGCGGACAAGGGCGTCAGTAGCCGGCGCGCTCGGCTCGGCCGCCAGTGCCGCCACGTTGGCCGCGATCTCGTCGCGTACCGGCGCGCCGATGTCGGTGAGCACCGCGCGCAGCAGGTCGTCCTTGGAGCCGAAGTGATAGTGCACCGAGGCCGCGCCGAGTCCCGCGGCCGCGTTGACCGCCCGCACCGACACGGCGTCCACCCCCTGGGCGGCGAACAGCCGTTCGGCAGCCTTCACCAGGCGCAGCCGGGTGGCCGCGCCCTGCCGGTTCTGGGCGGCGACAGACACCCGACGAGCATGTCACGTGGCGTATGAGGTGCTGAGCTGCGCTCTACGCCGACGGCGTGTCGTCGGTCAGCGGCGCGAACCGCCCGTCGCCGTCGGGCGCATAGGTCGTGGTGGTCATCACAGCGTCCACGGGCAGCGGACCGTACAGATGCGGGAACAACATCGCGTCGGGGTCCGTCGAAACTCCGGGTTCCCAGCGCACCGGGTCGGTCAACTTCGCCGGATCGATGTGCAGCAGCACCAGGTCGCGCCGTCCGGAGTAGAGCCGGTTGGCCGGCAGATGCACCTGCTCAGGCGCCGACAGGTGAACGAAGCCCTGCAGGCCCAGCGAGTCCGGACGGTGCTCACCGCTACGCTGGGCCGTCAGCCAATCCTCGACACTGCACAAGTGAACCAGGACACGCGGGGATGGATGCATATCGTCAGCTTGCCGGGCCAGCAACACGGGGGCCAAGTGAGACACGACACACCGGTGAACCCTTGGGGAACAAGGCCGGAATCCAAAACGTCTGACAGAGTAGACATACGCAATCGAGGCGCCTTTGCCGAGATGCGCAGAGCAGAAGACGGAGGAGCCATGAACGCAACTCTGACAAGCCCGGAGCTAACCAGAGCCGATCGCTGCGATCGTTGCGGTGCGGCCGCACGCGTGCGCGCGAAGCTGCCCTCGGGGGCCGAGTTGCTCTTCTGCCAGCACCACGCGAACGAACACGAAGCAAAGCTGGTTGAGCTGGCCGCAGTGCTGGAGACCAGCGCGGCAGACGCCTGACCGCCAACAGCCGGCACCACCCGCCTGGGCAGGAGCACGTTTCGTCAGTAATGCTTGACTGGTCATGACTGGCCAGCCGCTTCCAGTACCACCATCACGCCACCACATCTGGCACCTCACTCGACGCACGTTGTCGAAGAGCTGGGACGATTCCATCTTCTCGGAATCGGCACAGGCGGCGTTCTGGTGCGCGTTGTCACTGCCTCCCCTGCTACTGGGGATGCTCGGCAGCCTGGCCTATATCGCACCATTGTTCGGGCCGGACACCCTGCCGACAATTCAGGATCAGCTGATCAACGCGGCGAACAGCTTCTTCTCCCCCAACGTCGTCAACGAGATCATCGAACCGACGATCCGCGACATCGTCCGGGGCGCCCGCGGCGAGGTGGTGTCGGTGGGTTTCGTGATCTCGCTGTGGGCCGGGTCGTCGGCGGTGTCTGCGTTCGTGGACTCCATCGTGGAGGCCCACGATCAGACACCGCTGCGGCATCCGGTGCGGCAACGCTTCTACGCGTTGGGCCTGTACGTAGTCATGCTCGTCTCTGCCATCGGGATAGCGCCGCTGCTGGCGCTCGGGCCGCGGGCGGTCTCCGAGCACATTCCGGACAGTCTGGACAACGCGCTGCGCTACGGCTACTACCCGGCGCTGTTCCTCGCGGTGTTCGTGGGGGTGACTGTGCTGTACCGGGTCTCGTTGCCCGCTCCGATCCCGACGCACCGCCTGGTGCTGGGCGCGGTACTGGCCACGGTGGTGTTCCTGGTCGCCACGTTCGGGCTGCGGATCTACCTGACCTGGATCACGAGCACCGGCTACACCTACGGCGCACTGGCCACGCCGATCGCGTTCCTGCTGTTCGCATTCTTCCTGGGTTTCGCCATCATGCTCGGCGCCGAACTGAATGCGGCGATCCAAGAGGAGTGGCCGGCGTCGGACACGCACGCCAGGAGGCTGCGGGAATGGCTGGAGGAAAAAGCCCTCAACGGCTCCAACAATGGCGAGACCCAGGCGCCGGCAGGAACGCCCGCGCCCGAGCCGGCTGAACCGCCGCCGCCTACTTCTTGAGCGATTCGTAGATCTTCTTGCAATCCGGGCACACCGGAGAGCCCGGCTTGGCCGACTTGGTCACCGGGAACACCTCGCCGCACAGCGCGACCACATGCGTGCCCATGACCGCACTTTCGGCGATCTTGTTTTTCTTGACGTAATGGAAGAACTTGGGGCTGTCGTCGTCGGTCCCGTCGTCGACGCGTTCGTCGGTGTCCGGGCGCTCGATGGTCTGGGTCTGCATAGTTTTATTGTGCCTGGCTGCGGGGCATTGGGAAATCCGCATGCCACGACCCGGTCCGGGTGTGGAACAGTAGAGGTATGAAACAAAGCCACGAGCTGAGTTTCGACGACGATTTCGGCGACGATTTCGGCAAGGAAGCCCGCCCGGTTCTCATCACCAAAGCCGCACCTGCCTACGAAGTGCAGCACCGCCAACGCGTCCGCAAGTATCTGACGCTGATGGCCTTCCGCATCCCGGCGCTCATCCTCGCCGCGGTCGCCTACAACATCTGGCAGAACGGGCTCATCTCGCTCGCGATCATCGTGGCGTCGATACCGCTGCCCTGGATGGCCGTGCTGATCGCCAACGACCGACCCCCGCGTAGCGCCGAGGAGCCGCGGCGGTATGCCGGGCGCGGCGAGCGGATCCCACTGTTCCCCACCGCAGAGCGGCCGGCGTTACAGAAGGACCCGTTTACGCCACCGCAACCGGACGCAGCGCGGACCGACGGCGATGAGCCCAGCTGAGCGGCTTCTTTAGCCATTCTCAGGACATTCTCAGGTCGGTTCGGAAAAACCGCAGCTCAACGGGCATGAATCCGACGGTCGGCGGGAACTCTCATGGGGTCTACGACGTTGTAGATCATGACAGTTCGAGCTGATCAGGAGGCCGTCATGGCAAATGCCACCACAAGCCGCGTCGACAGTGATCTGGATGCCCAGAGCCCTGCCGCCGACCTCGTGCGCGTGTATCTGAACGGCATTGGCAAAACGGCGTTGCTCAACGCCGCCGATGAGGTAGAACTCGCAAAGCGCATCGAGGCGGGCTTGTACGCCCAGCACGTGCTGAACACCAAGAAGCGCCTGGGCGAGAACCGGAAGCGTGATCTGGCCACCGTCGTCCGTGACGGTGAGGCAGCACGGCGGCACCTGCTGGAGGCCAACCTCCGCCTGGTGGTGTCGCTGGCCAAGCGCTACACCGGTCGCGGCATGCCGCTGCTGGATCTGATCCAGGAAGGGAACCTGGGCCTGATCCGCGCGATGGAGAAGTTCGACTACACCAAGGGCTTCAAGTTCTCCACGTATGCCACCTGGTGGATCCGGCAGGCCATCACCCGCGGGATGGCGGACCAGAGCCGCACCATCCGGCTCCCGGTCCACCTGGTCGAGCAGGTCAACAAACTGGCCCGGATCAAGCGCGAGATGCACCAGAACCTGGGCCGCGAGGCCACCGACGAGGAACTGGCCGAAGAGTCCGGTATCCCCGTCGAGAAGATCAACGACCTGCTGGAGCACAGCCGCGACCCGGTGAGCCTGGACATGCCCGTCGGCACCGACGAGGAAGCCCCGCTGGGCGACTTCATCGAGGACTCCGAGGCGATGTCGGCCGAGAACGCGGTCATCTCCGAACTGCTGCACACCGATATCCGCCACGTGCTGGCCACGCTCGACGAGCGTGAGCAGCAGGTGATCCGGCTGCGGTTCGGCCTCGACGACGGCCAGCCCCGCACCCTGGATCAGATCGGCAAGCTGTTCGGTCTCTCCCGCGAGCGGGTCCGCCAGATCGAGCGTGAGGTCATGGCCAAGCTCCGCAACGGCGAGCGTGCGGACCGACTCCGCTCCTACGCCAGCTAGTCCCTCCGCCAGATGTGCCCCGTCGGTTTCCGGCGGGGCACGTCGCACATCTGGGCTGTTTCGGGCCTCGCCGGGCGGTTCCGGGCCCATGTCCTGGGGTTTTGCCCCACGCTGTGAGGTGCCCGACGCCCCGATGTTGCGCCGCAGTTCAAGAGCCGGAAACGGTAGACTGAGCCGTGACGTTTGGGCTGGGAAGGCGCGCATGAACGATCTGGTCGACACCACCGAGATGTACCTGCGGACGATCTACGACCTCGAGGAAGAGGGCGTGGTGCCGTTGCGCGCCCGCATCGCCGAACGGCTCGACCAAAGCGGACCGACGGTAAGCCAGACGGTGTCACGCATGGAACGCGACGGTTTGCTGCACGTCGCCGGCGACCGCCACCTGGAGCTGACCGACAAGGGCCGCGCTCTGGCGGTTGCCGTGATGCGCAAGCACCGTTTGGCCGAAAGGCTGCTCGTCGACGTGATCGGGCTGCCGTGGGAGGACGTCCACGCCGAAGCCTGCCGCTGGGAGCACGTGATGAGCGAAGACGTGGAGCGGCGCCTGGTGCAGGTGCTCGACAACCCCACGACCTCGCCGTTCGGCAACCCCATCCCGGGGCTGTCCGACCTCGGTGTCGGCGCGACGGGCTACGACGATGTCAGCCTGGTCCGGCTCACCGAACTTCCGGTCGGGTTGCCGGTTGCCGTGGTGGTCCGCCAACTCACCGAACATGTTCAGGGCGACACCGAACTCATCGGTCGACTCAAGGATGCCGGCGTGGTGCCGAATGCGAGGGTCACCGTCGAGGCCAACGATCACGGCGGCGTGATGATCGTGATCCCGGGGCACGAGCAGGTCGAGTTGCCCCATCACATGGCCCACGCGGTCCGCGTGGAGAAGGTCTAGCCACTCAACCGGCCCTGCGGCGCCACGTCCGCCGCCGCGGCAGTTGCACGCCGAGCTGTTCGGCCAGCCGATAACCGGTGACCGCCAGCTCCCGGATGCGCTCCGGCCGCATGCCCGCTTGTAGCGCGGTATCGAGCATGCCCGCCATCCGGTGCGTCGGCCGTGCGTCCAGCGCGGCATCGAGCGATGCCCCGGCCAGCGGCCCGTCCCCCCGCGCATACGCCGAGAAGGCCAGCAGAACAAGCGCTTCGGCGCGCCAGGGATCGGGCAGATTGCGGGCCAACAGCGCCCACAACGCTTCGGCCTGCTCCGCGCACTCCCCGACCGCCAGCGCATAGAGCGTGTCGCGGACCCTCGGATCGGCCAACCCGACGGCCAACCGCGCCAACTCGGTGCTGCCGGGCGCGTCGCCCTCGGCCAACTGCACCGCTGCCCGCATCGCGGCCTCGACGTCCCCACGCACCTCGTCGTCGGGCCGGGCGTCCGGGCGTCCCGGCCGCTGCGCCGCGAGCTCCAATGGCCGTTTCATCGACGCGGCGGCCACGGGGTCCGGCCGGATCACCCGAAGTAGCTCGTCACGGCTGCCGTAGAGACGCCGACCGTCGAGCACCGCGGCTGCCGCCAGTGGTGACGCGCCCGGGTCGTCCACGTATCCCTCTGCGCCACAACCGTCGGCGCAGTGCCAGAACCCCCCGGCAGCCACCTTGTCCACCACATGCGCGGCGTAGAGCTCGATGCCGTCCGCACCCAGCGCCTCGTCCAGCTCCGCCGCGAGGTCGCGGTAGCGGTCATCGCACGCCAGGCAGTCCCGGCTGTGGTCGTCCACGACCACAGCGATCACGGCGTCCGCGCCGGCGTTCGCCGCGAGGTCGACCAGGTGTGCCACGCGGCCGGACATGTCGTCGGCCAGATCGGCGCGCATGACGCAGCCCAACTCGCCCCGGTCGATGGTGACGAGCACGAGGCTGCGGTGCGGGACGAAGCCGAGCACCGCGGGCAGCGCGGCGATCAGCGCACCGGGGCGGTTGAGGTGGAAGTCGAACCCGGGCGAAGAAGACGATGGTGTAGTCATGGCCCGACCGTGCCAACCAGCGCCGTCACGGGCCGCCGCACGAACCGGGCGCCCACGCCCGGTTGGGGATGGACGCTGCGCTGTGGATAACCCGTTTGTTCACTCGGTATTCGGCGGCAGCCACATGCGCCGGTTCGGCCACCCCGCGTAGACAGTTGACCCATGGGTTCGATGCAGGAGTATGACCTCGTCGTCATCGGTTCGGGTCCCGGGGGCCAACGCGCCGCAATCGCCGCAGCGAAACTCGGCAAGACCGTTGCGGTGATCGAGCGGGGCATGATGCTCGGCGGAGTCTGCGTCAACACCGGCACCATTCCGTCCAAGACGTTGCGTGAGGCCGTCGTCTACCTGACCGGCATGAGTCAGCGCGAACTCTACGGCGCGAGCTACCGCGTCAAGGAGAAGATCACCCCCGCCGATCTGCTGTCACGCACCCAGCACGTCATCGGCAAGGAGATCGACGTCGTACGGTCCCAGCTGATGCGCAACCGCATCGAGCTGTACACCGGGCACGGCCGATTCTCCGACGAGCACACGATCCTCGTCGAGGATCCCACCCGCGCTGAATTGGTCACTGTCCGTGGCCGTTTCATCGTGATCGCCACCGGGACCAAACCGGCCAGGCCGGCCGGGGTCACGTTCGACGAGGCACGCGTGCTCGATTCCGACGGCATCCTCAATCTCGCGACCCTGCCCACCTCGATGGTGGTGGTCGGCGCCGGGGTCATCGGCATCGAGTACGCCTCGATGTTCGCCGCGCTGGGCACCAAGGTCACCGTGGTGGAGAAACGCGCCGACATGCTGGAGTTCTGCGATCCCGAGATCATCGAGTCGCTGCGCTTCCACCTCCGCGACCTCGCGGTGACGTTCCGGTTCGGCGAAGAGGTGACCGCCGTCGACATCGGCACTTCGGGCACGGTGACCACCCTGGCCAGTGGCAAGCAGATCCCCGCCGAGACCGTGATGTACTCGGCCGGACGCCAGGGCCAGACCGATCACCTCGATCTGGCGAACGCCGGCCTGGAGGCAGACTCCCGCGGCCGCATCTACGTCGACGACAACTTCACCACCAAGGTGGACCACATCTACGCGGTCGGCGACGTCATCGGATTCCCGGCGCTGGCCGCGACGTCCATGGAGCAGGGACGGTTGGCCGCCTACCACGCCTTCGGCGAACCCACCAAGGCCATGATGAGCCTGCAGCCGATCGGCATCTACTCGATTCCTGAGGTGTCGTTCGTCGGGGCCACCGAGGTCGATCTGACCAAGGATTCGATTCCGTATGAGGTCGGCGTATCCCGGTATCGCGAACTGGCGCGCGGGCAGATCGCCGGTGATTCCTACGGGATGCTGAAACTGCTCGTGTCCACCGAGGATCTGCGGCTACTGGGGGTGCACATCTTCGGTACCAACGCCACCGAGATGGTCCACATCGGACAGGCCGTGATGGGTTGCGGCGGCACCGTCGATTACCTCGTCGACGCGGTGTTCAACTATCCGACGTTCTCGGAGGCCTACAAGGTCGCGGCGCTCGACGTGATGAACAAACTGCGCGCGCTCAACCAGTTCCGCTACTGACAGTCCGATTCGAGTGCCGCGGGCGCGGCGTCGCCGGGGCCGTCGGCCTCAGCGCGGACGAGCAGACGCGCGATCCGGTCATCGAAGCGCGGTGAGTAGGACACGTCGTCGTCGCAGCCGCCGCCGTCGAGTCCGCCGACCAACCCGGTCACCGTCGATCCCGAAACCCACGGGGCACCGCTGAAACCATCGGTCACGCCCGCACAGGCCAGGGCCGGGAATCCCTGCAGTGACGACTCGGTCGCGCCTCGGCACGCCATCGGACTGCCGCCCTCACCCATCGGGTAACCGGTCACCGTCACCGGGCTTCCCGCCGCCGGCGCCGACCCCAGGGTCAGCCCGCCGCCGGACTCGGCCAGCAGCCTGGCGGTGGAATCCCCGGTCACCCGCACGATCGCATAGTCGGCCTGAGGATCCTGGTTGGCGAGCCAGCGCGAGTCCAGATACACGCTGCTCACGTGCCAGGCGTCACCGGCGCCCGCGCCGAAACCTGGGACGAACGTGGTGTCGACACCGTCGAGTAGGCAATGCGCGGCCGTCAGTATGAGGTCCGCCGTCGGGGTGGCCAGCACCGACCCGCTACAGGTGTGCGTCGTGGTATCGCCCAGGAAAAGCGCCCCCACCCGACGATCCGGCGTCACCGACTCGACCCCGGCCTGCGACAACGCGCTGGCCGCAGCCGGCGTGCTGCTCGGGGGGACGGTCGTGAGGTTGGCTGCCGCGCCACCGGCGGTGGGGCCCGGAACGGTGCACGCCGCCGCCCCGGCCGCCGTCAGGGCAGCCGCGACTGTGAACTTCGCCATCCGGGTCACGCGCATCATCACGATTTTGCCTGATCGCGCGGAGAACTGCCGGAATGCGACCACCAGCCGGGCGCGTTCGAACGCACATGCGGGGCGGAACGAACCCGCAGTACGGGTATGCGGGACACTGGAAGATACGGCGGTGGGCCGTCACAGCGTCCTACCGCAGCGAGGAGACGAAGCGAGATGACCGACACCAGCGACACCCCCGATCAGCACTACCAGCCCGACCAGAGCGGCATGTACGAGCTTGAGTTCCCGGCCCCGCAGTTGTCGTCTTCGGATGGACGCGGCCCGGTGCTGATCCATGCGCTGGAGGGGTTCTCCGATGCCGGCCACGCGATCCGCCTGGCCGCCGAGCATCTCAAGGACACGCTCGACACCGAGCTGGTGGCCTCCTTCGCCATCGACGAGCTGCTCGACTACCGGTCGCGCCGGCCGCTGATGACATTCAAGACCGACCACTTCACCAGCTACGAGGAACCCGAGCTGAACCTGTACGCGCTGCACGACGGCGTGGGCACGCCGTTCCTGCTGCTGGCCGGCCTGGAGCCGGACCTGCGGTGGGAGCGGTTCATCACCGCGGTGCGGCTGCTCGCCGAACAGCTCGGGGTCCGCCGGGTGATCGGCCTCGGCACCATCCCGATGGCGGTGCCCCACACGCGCCCCGTCATGCTCACCGCGCACGCGAACGACAAGGAGCTGATCGCCGACCACACCCCGTGGGTCGGCGAAGTCCAGGTCCCGGCCAGCGTTTCCAACCTGTTGGAGTTCCGCATGGCCCAGCATGGGCACGAGGTGGTGGGGTACACCGTGCACGTCCCGCACTACCTGGCCCAGACGGCCTACCCACCGGCTGCCGAGGCGCTGCTGGCCGAGGTGGCCCGGACCGGTTCGCTACAACTGCCGTTGGAGAAACTTTCCGAGGCCGGAGCCGAGGTATACAGCAAGATCAACGAGCAGGTAGAGGCCAGCGAAGAGGTGGCTCAGGTGGTGACCGGGTTGGAGCGCCAGTACGATGCGTTCGTTGCCGCACAGGAGAATCGGTCTCTGCTGGCGCGTGACGAGGAACTGCCCAGCGGTGACGAGCTGGGAGCCGAGTTCGAACGGTTCCTCGCCCAGCAGACCGGTGACAAGCACAAAGACGACAGGTACAAAGACGGACGGGACGGCTTCGGCGACGGCTTCCCGAACGGCGACAACCACTCATAACAGCCCGACGCCGGGCCGAGGGCGAGGTTGACCAGCATGACCGAACGCAAACCCCATCTGCGGACCGTTCGCGAGCTCACACCGACGCTCGAGTACCGCACGATCCACGGATACCGACGGGCCTTCCGCGTGGCCGGATCCGGGCCGGCGATCCTGCTGATCCACGGCATCGGCGACAACTCCACCACCTGGCACACCGTGCAATCGGCGCTGGCCCAGCGGTTCACCGTGATCGCCCCCGATCTGCTCGGCCACGGTAGCTCCGACAAGCCGCGTGCGGACTACTCGGTCGCGGCGTACGCCAACGGCATGCGCGACCTACTCAGCGTGCTCGACATCGACCGGGTGACCGTGGTCGGTCATTCACTGGGCGGTGGCGTGGCGATGCAGTTCGCCTACCAGTTCCCGCAGTTGGTGGACCGGCTCATCCTCGTGGGCTCCGGCGGCGTCACGAAGGATGTCAACGTGGCGCTGCGGGTGGCCTCCCTCCCGATGGGCAGTGAGGCGCTGGCCCTCCTGCGATTGCCCCTGGTGCTGCCGGCCCTACAACTGGCCGGTCGGGCCGCGGGCACGGTACTGGGCTCAACCGGTCTCGGCCACGACATCCCGGACATGCTGCGCATCCTGGCGGATCTGCCGGAACCGACGGCATCGTCGGCGTTCGCCCGGACCCTGCGCGCCGTCGTGGACTGGCGCGGCCAGGTGGTGACGATGCTGGACCGCTGTTACCTGACCGAATCGGTTCCGGTCCAGTTGATCTGGGGTCAAAGCGATTCGGTCATCCCCGTCAGCCACGCCCACATGGCACACGCCGCAATGCCCGGTTCCCAGTTGGAGATTTTCTCTGGATCCGGGCATTTTCCGTTCCACGACGATCCCGACCGCTTCGTCGAGGTGGTCGAACGCTTCATCGACACGACCGAACCGTCGGTGTACGACCAGGACCGGCTCCGCAGCCTGCTGCGCAGCGGGCGGACAGAAGCGACGATGAGCGGGCCCTTCGACACTCAGATCGCGGTGCTCGACGCAATGGACGCCGACGAGCGCAGCGCCACCTGACCCGCTCCCCCAGCCGGGTCGGACAGTCCCGCGAAGAGCCCGAGATGCGGCCCTGAGATGCGACGTAGCATCGGGGCATGGCCATCGACGTCACCGTGTTACGCGTATTCACCGATCCGGACGGCAAGTACGGCAATCCGCTCGGCGTGGTCGACAACAGCACCGTCGCCCCCGCCGACCGTCAGCGGATCGCCACCGAATTGGGTTACAGCGAAACGGTATTCATCGACCTTCCCCAGCCGGGCGCCAACTCCGCCGGTGCCCACATCTTCACCCCGGTCGCCGAGCTGCCGTTCGCAGGACACCCAACGGTCGGCGCATCGTGGTGGCTGCGCGAAAAAGGCCTGCCGGTCAACACATTGCGGGTGCCCGCCGGGATTCTTCCGGTCGAGTACGAGGATGATCGCGCCATTGTCAATGCCCGCTCGGAATGGGCCCCGGAATTCGCCATCTACGACCTGGCCACGGTCGACGAGGTGCTCGCCGCAGACCCCGACGATTTCGATGATGCCTACCTGTGGGCCTGGAGCGACGAAGCGCGCGGCACGTTGCGATCCCGGTCGTTCGCCTCACACCTGGGGATTCCCGAAGACGAGGCCACAGGGTCGGCGGCGGTGCGGATGACCGACTATCTCAGCCGGGACCTCACGATCATCCAGGGGAAAGGTTCGGTGATCGAGACCCGCTGGAGTCCGGAAGGCTGGGTCCGTTTGGCCGGCCGCGTCGTCAACGACGGCACAACCCAACTGGACTGAATTACGCCTCGGCGCGATGCGCCCGCAGGGCCTCGATTTCGCGCTCGAAGTCCTCGGCTGAGGAGAATGACCGGTACACCGAGGCGAACCTCAGATAGGCGACCTCGTCCAGTTCGCGGAGCGGTCCGAGGATCGCCAGGCCGACCTCATGGCTGGGGATCTCCGGCGTGCCGAGGCCGCGGACCGCGTCCTCGACCTTCTGCGCCAAGACATTGAGCGCGTCGTCGTCGACCTGCCTGCCCTGACAGGACCGGCGCACTCCGCGGATGACCTTCTCCCGGCTGAACGGTTCGGTCACCCCGCTGCGCTTCACCACAGCCAGCACCGCGGTCTCCACAGTGGTGAACCGACGTCCACACTCCGGGCACGACCGCCGGCGTCGGATGGCCTGTCCCTCGTCGGTCTCGCGGGAATCGACCACACGCGAATCAGGATGACGACAGAACGGACAATGCATTACCGCTCCTTCGTCATGCCGCCGGACAAGTAGTTCGAGCGCCCTTGAGCGTACCCGCGATGCCCTAGGCAGACTCACCGCCGGGTCCAGTGGCATGTAGGTGCTCACGCCGACACCGGCCAGTGATGCTGCCTGCCAGGACGATTCAGCGGACATTGCGCTGCTCAGCCAACCGGCGCGAGCAGTGTCTGCCCGGCGTCGACCGCGGCGGAGTCGAGTTGGTTGAGGTCACGAATCTGCTCGACGACCCGGGCCACCGGAGCATCCGGGGCGACCCGGCGTGCCACCTGCTGCAGCGACTCCCCCGACTTCACCTGGACCACCGCGAGTTCGGCCGGCTGCGGGTTCTCCGCCCCCATCACCCCGCCGAGTTGCGCCACCAGGCCCAGCCACACCGTGATACCGGCGGCGACCAGGGCCAGTAACACCGTGGTCAGCGGAGTGATGGGCCGACTGCGGTGCGACGCCCGCGACATCAGCACACCGGTTCCGCGGTAGTGGACCGTGCCGGCGGCGGGTCGGGCGTGGCGCGGGCGCTGCACCCGCTGCACCCGGCGCACCGGCCGGGCCACACCGGTACCGAAGGTGGCGCTGCCCCTGGTACCCGCAGCACCTGCGGCACCCCTGGCACGGGCCCGCTGCGGTGAGGACTGCGGCACGGCCCGAACAGCACGGGAGCGGCTATCGGCGGGGATATCGATGATCGCCATCTGACTGCCTTTCGGTGGACTCTTTCGCTCTTGTGTTCGAACATACTCGCTCAGGTGTTCGATTGATAGAACATGTGATCGAACTGTTGCCAAACGATAGAACAGGGCACCGACAAGTTCCGGCCACCGACCGCGGGGACGGCCCCGAACTGCCACCCCGTGCGCTCCACCAGCAGACACGCCCACAACACGCCTCGAACACATGTTTGATTAATGTTCGATCAGGGACTACATTCGGCCCATGAGCGACGACCGCAGCAGGGACGGCAACACGGAAAGCCCGGCCGGATCGGACGGCGCGGGCCCACGCCGGGCCGAGGGCGGCCTCACCGACCGGCAACGCACCATTCTCGACGTGATCCGCGCGTCGGTGACCACTCGCGGTTACCCGCCCAGCATCCGCGAGATCGGCGATGCGGTCGGACTGACCTCGACCTCGTCGGTCGCCCACCAGTTGCGCACCCTGGAACGCAAGGGCTACCTGCGCCGCGATCCCAACCGCCCGCGCGCCGTCGATGTGCGCGCCGCCGACGATCCGACGGCCGCAGCACTGGTGTCCACCGACGTGGCCGGCTCCGACGCACTACCCGAGCCGACGTTCGTGCCGGTGCTCGGGCGTATCGCCGCAGGCGGCCCCATCCTGGCCGAGCAGGCCGTCGAGGACGTCTTCCCGCTGCCCCGCGAATTGGTCGGCGAGGGCTCACTGTTCCTGCTCAAGGTCGTCGGCGACTCGATGGTCGATGCCGCCATCTGTGACGGCGACTGGGTGGTGGTACGCCAGCAGAGCGTGGCCGACAACGGCGACATCGTGGCAGCCATGATCGACGGCGAAGCCACCGTCAAGACGTTCAAGCGCACCCGCGGTCAGGTGTGGTTGATGCCGCACAACCCGGCATACGACCCGATCCCGGGCAACGACGCAGCGGTGCTCGGCAAGGTCGTCACCGTAATTCGCAAGATCTGACCGGGTGAGGGGCCCGGCCGCACCTGACGGCTGCCGGGCCCGCTTCCTCAGTCCGTCCGCACGAACCCGTTCGTGCGGGCGAATTCCTCACTGGCGAACCAGATTTCGGCTACTGCGTCGTCGTACTCGGCGCTGTCGGGTGCCCAGTACCGTCCGGACTTCGTGTCCGCCTTGATCGGATAACCCTCCGGCGCGCGGTAAGGGTCCTCCAACGGCAGATGGATGGCGGTGGCACTGGGTATCTCGTCGAGCTCGATGGCGGCGTGGCGCCCGCTGTGCGCCTCGCTGCTGTAGGCCTCGGCCTCGGTGATGACGCGGGTCGGCGCGGTGTCGACGTTGTCCTGATCGCTCGGCACTGTCAGGCCACCCAGGCCCGCGAAACCCTGCGCCTCACGCACTCCGCCTACCGGACCGGGCATAGACCCGGTATCCGCCAGGTCCTCGTCCACGAGTTCCGCCTCGATGTCGTCGACATCGTCGCCCTCGGCGACCTCTTCGAAGTCGGCATCAATGGGCGTATCGAGATCCTCGTCGTCGAAGTCGTCGTCCTCGAAGTCGTCATCTTCATAGTCGTCTTCGAAGTCGTCATCGTCGCCGAAGTCGTCGAAACCCTGCTCCCCGACCAACCGCGAGGAATCCTCCGGCGGTTCCTCCTCCTCGCCCGGCGCCCCGTACCCACTGGCCGATCCGTGCGGAGCGGCCCATTGACTGACCGGAATGGCGATATCGGTGGGGCCGTCGTACGGAGATGCCGCGCCTGATGATTCCTCGCCGGGCCCGGCAAACCGTGCCGTCGCGGCGTCGCCGTACGCGGCGCTCGGCCCGTAGCCGTTGGCCGCGTCGGAGTCACCGCCGTCGCGGTACTCATCGTGGTCGTACCCACGCGAACCGTAGCGCGCGTCGTCATATCGACCCTCGTCGTAGGACGAATCGCCCGGTCCGCCGTCGTAGTCGTCGTCGAACGGATCGTGGTCGAAGTCGTCATCGCCACCGGCGCGCCGACGGTGCCACAGCGCGGCCCCCACGATCAACCCGGCGAGCAGCACGACCGGGATCACCGCGATCAGCCACCACCAGCTCCAATGCCAGGAGAACGGCTTCTTGCTGTCCGCGTCGGAGGGCTGCGGACCGGCCGCCGGGGTCTGGTCGAGTCCAGGAACCTGCAGCCCGCTCAATTCGGAGGCGAGTTTCGACGGCTCGGTGGTGAACTTGTTGGCGTCGCGGTCCCACGAGATCGCTCCCCCGCTGAACCGCTGACTGATGACACCGCCGTCTTCGGTCTGGTCGGCCATCGGGGCGCCCAGCGCTCCCTTCGCCCCGCCGAGCTTCTCCCAGGCCGCGTTCATCGCGCCCCGCACGATCACCGCGCCGTAGTCGGGAGTCCAGAAGATGACGGGGTTGTCGGCCGCGGCGAAGGTGCTGATCCGGCTGTTGGGTCCCAATCCGCCCTCGGACTCGCCGGCGGTCGGGAACCCCAGATCGCCTTCCGGGCCACCGACGCTTTCGTACTTTTCGAGCAGCTGGCCGGTGATGGCGTTGGCGCCGGTGGCCGGGCTGTAGAAGATCTTGCCGCCGGCGTACTTCTGGCCGAATCCACCGTCGCCGATCGGATACTGGTCGCCGTCCTTGGCTCCCAGCGGTCCCATCACCCCGCCTGCCTCGCGGCGCGCGGCGGCGATCGCCGAGGCGGGATCCGACGGTACGTCCAGACCGGCGAGCTGATCGGCCAGTTCGGGCGGCACCGTGGTGAACGCCTTGGTCTTGCGGTTCCAGGAGATCTCGCCGCCGGTGAACTTCTGGGAGATCACGTCGCCGTCGAACGTCTCGTCGTCCGCGGGGACGCCGAGCACTCCCGCGGAGCCGCCGAGCTTGTCCCATGCGGCGTTGATGGCGCCCCGCACCACCCGGGCACCGGTGGACGGAGTCCAGAAGATGACCGGGTTGTCAGGCGCACTCAACGTCGAGTTACGGCTGTCCGCGGCACGTCCAGCGCCCTCGTCGATGGTGGGGAATCCCATGTCACCGTCGGCCGGACCACCCAGCGACTCGTACTTGTCCAGGATTGCGCCCTGCATGAAGTGTGCGCCGGTTGCCGGGGTGAAGAACATCTTACCGCCGGAGAAGTTCTGCGCGAAGCCAGAACCCACCGCGTACACGCCGCCCTGCCGCGGCCCGAGCGGGCCGCCGTCTCCACCGTTGGCCTCCCAAGCGGCGGTGACCGCGGCGTCGGCATCCGACTCCGGGGTGGCCGAAGCCACCGCCGGCACCACCAAAGCAGCGACTACGAGTGCGAGCAGGCCGACCGCCAACCGCCACACGGCCGCGTTCAGCCTCGCTCCCGGCCTAGTCATGCGCCCTCCCCGCTCGTTCGGCAAAGTTTCCTTAGAAAAGTCCCGCCCGGACAACTTTGCGTCAGCACGTGACGATAACCAACTAACGTGGCCGATCATGACCAAAAAAGGCCCAATATCTGGGTCCGAAGACCCAGATTTAGGCTTTTTTGGACAAGTACCGGATAAATTCGGGGGCCGATCGGCCCGCTAGACGCCCAGCCCGCGACCGATGATCTCCTTCATGATCTCGGTCGTGCCGCCGTAAATCGTCTGGACTCGCGCATCCAGGTAGGCCCGCGCAACGGGGTACTCCCGCATGTAGCCGTAACCGCCGTGCAGCTGCAGGCAGCGGTCGATGAGCTCCACCTGCTTCTCGGTCGAGTACCACTTGGCCATCGCCGCCTGCTCCACGGTGAGCTTCTCGTCGAGGTGCAACCGGATGAACTCGTCGACCATCATCCGGACCACGGTGGCTTCGGTGGCCAGTTCGGCCAGCAGGAACCGGCTGTTCTGGAAACTACCGATCGGCTTGCCGAACGCCTTGCGCTCCTTGGTGTACTGCACGGTCTGCTCCAGCACCGCCTCCATCGCCGCGGCGGCCATGATCGCGATCGAGATGCGCTCCTGCGGCAGGTTCTGCATCAGGTAGACGAAACCCTGACCTTCCTCGCCGAGCAGGTTCTCGACGGGCACCTTGACGTCGGTGAACGACAGCTCGGCGGTGTCCTGGGCATCCAGGCCGATCTTGTCCAGGTGGCGGCCCCGCTCGAAGCCCTCCATACCGCGCTCAACCACCAGCAGGGAGAAGCCGAGAGCACCCTTCTCCGGGTCGGTCTGGGCGACGACGATCACCAGATCGGAGTTGATGCCGTTGGTGATGAAGGTCTTGGACCCGTTGAGGACGTAGTGGTCACCGTCACGCACCGCACGGGTCTTGATGCCCTGCAGGTCGCTGCCGGTGCCCGGTTCGGTCATTGCGATCGCCGTGATCAATTCGCCCGTGCAGAACTTGGGCAGCCAACGCTGCTTCTGCTCCTCGTTGGCCAGCCGGAGCAGGTACGGCGCGACGACGTCGTTGTGCAGGCTGAAGCCGATGCCGCTGTAGCGACCGGCGACGGTCTCCTCACAGACGATCGTGTTGTACCGGAAGTCGTCGTTGCCGCCGCCGCCGTACTCCTCGGGCACCGCCATCCCGAGAAAGCCCTGCTTGCCCGCCTCGAGCCAGACCCCGCGGTCGACGATCTTGTCCTTCTCCCACTGGTCGTGGAACGGCGCGACGTGCTTGTCCAGGAACGCCCGGTACGACTCGCGGAACAAGTCGTGCTCGGGCTCGAACAACGTGCGGTCGTACTTCACAACACTGCCCATGGTGTGACCTCCGGTACTGGTTACTGATTTGGGGCCAACCTATACCAACCGGGTGGTTGGTCAGCCCTGGGGAGGGTGGGTGCCGCCCGTAAACTCTGCTCATGCCCCGGTCCCCCATGAGCCTCGCGCACTGGGGCGCCTTCACCGCGAACGTCGCGGACGGCGACATCGCGGCCGTCACCCCGATGGACGGTGACACCGACCCCTCACCGTTGCTCGGCAACCTCGCGGGCTCGATCCGGCACCGCTCCCGTATCGCCGGGCCCGCAGTGCGACGCGGCTGGCTGCGCGACGGCCCCGGCCCCAGTACAGAACGGGGCGCCGACGACTACGTCGCGGTCTCCTGGGATGAGCTCTCCGACTTGCTGGCCGAGGAGCTGCGCCGGGTCGTCGACACCTACGGCAACGAGGCGATCTACGGCGGCTCCTACGGCTGGGCCAGCGCCGGACGCTTCCACCACGCCCAGAGCCAGGTGCACCGCTTTCTGAAAATGCTCGGCGGCTATACGTCTTCCCGCCATTCCTACAGCCTGGGCGCCACCGGGGTGATCATGCCCCGGGTGGTCGGGACCCATGACGACCTGTTCAAGCGCTCCACCGACTGGGAGGTCATCACCGAGCACACCGATCTGCTGGTGTGCTTCGGCGGTCTCGCACTGAAGAACACCGGCATCAACCACGGTGGCACCACGGCACATCCGGCCCGCGACGCGCTGCGCCGGATGCGTGAGCGCGGCGGGAAGATCGTGTCGCTGAGCCCGCTTCGTGACGACGTCGATGGCGACTGCCGATGGCTGGCCCCGGTCCCCGGCACCGACGTGGCGGTGATGCTCGCGCTGGCCTACGTGCTGGCCACCGAGGGCCTGGCCGATCTCGATTTCCTCGACACGCACTGCAGCGGATACCGGCGGTTCGAGCGCTACCTGCTGGGCCGCGACGACGGTATCGCCAAGAGCCCGCAATGGGCGTCGAGGCTCAGCGGCCTGCCCGCCGGCGAGCTCGTGGACCTCGCCAGGCAGATGGCGGCCTCGCGCACCCTGGTCACCGTCAGCTGGTCGCTGCAGCGGATCCGGCACGGCGAGCAGGCGCCGTGGATGGGCTTGACCCTGGCGGCCATGCTGGGCCAGATCGGTGTGCCCGGAGGAGGTTTCGGGCACGGCTACGGGTCGATGAACGAGCCGGGGTTGCCGCCGCTGCGCTGCGGCCTGCCCGCGCTGCCACAGGGCTTCAACCCGGTGCAGACCTTCATCCCCGTCGCGGCCGTCACCGACATGCTGCTGCACCCCGGACAACCGTGGCGCTCCTAGTGTTCTAGTGGGCGCTTTTCTGCTGTTCAGCGGTGTTTTCGATTGAAGCTCAAGCGTTCTCGGCGTGTCCGCGCTGCGATGAAGGAC
>NZ_JBZDPT010000044.1:0-1014 GCF_058270035.1 Mycobacterium shunyiense
ACCACTCCGCCAAAGCACTGACCTCAATGATCTACCTCTGCCTCGGCGGCCTGAACCCTCAACTACCCACAAGAACATGAGGAGTAGCACACATGTTCGACGTTGATTCCGATGTGGCGCTGATCGACAAGATCAGTGCCGCGGCGCGGGCGGAGTCGGCGGCGATCGCGGGGCGGCTGGCTGCGATCGGGGCGTTGGACAGTCTGCGGGAACAGGAGTTGGCCGAGTCGATCTTTTGGACCACCGACCCGTTCGAGGAAGTCTCTGCAGAAGTATCAGCGGCGTTGCGGATCAGTCGGGGCCGGGCGGGCACCCAGATTCATCACGCCCGGGTACTACGCGACAAACTCCCGTTGGTGGCCGCCCGGTTCGCTGTTGGCGACATCGACTACCGGGTGGTGCGGACGCTCATCGCCCGCACCGGCATCGTCGACCCCGCAGTCTGGGCCGGCCTGGATGAGGAACTCGCGGCCCGGGCGCATAGGTGGATGCGGTTGTCTGAGCGGCAGTTGCGGGATCGGGTGGATCAATGGATCGCCAAACTCGACCCCAACGGGGTGCGGGTCCCGCCCCCGATCGACGACGGGCGGTTTGTTCAGGTCGAGGCGAGCAGCCCAGGCATGGCCTCGGTGTGGGCCAATGTGCACGCCGCTGACGGGGTCGCGTTGAGTCAACGCCTCGATGCCGTCGCCGACACGGTCTGCAACCACGATCCGCGCACCCGCGAGCAGCGCCGCGCCGACGCGGTGGGGCCGGTGGCCCGACTCGAATCCCGCATGCCGTGCCTGTGTCGACGCGAGGACTGCCCCGCCGCACAGCAACACGCGGCCGCCGATGCCGCGGTGGTGCATGTGCTGGCCGACCAATCCACCGTGAACGGCACTTGTGATGATCCGGGGTATCTGGCCGGCCATGGCATCGTGCCCGCCGAGTCCGTGCGTGACCTGGCCGCCACCGCCAAGGTCAAACCGGTGCGTATGCCCACCGGGAATGCGGCCGAAGCAGCTGAGTCCG
>NZ_JBZDPT010000044.1:1024-225401 GCF_058270035.1 Mycobacterium shunyiense
CTCGGTGGCGTTGTCGGAGTTCATCCGGTGGCGCGATCTGACGTGCCGGTTCCCCGGTTGTGATGCCCCGGCCGAACGCTGCGACATTGACCACACCGCGCCCTGGCCCGCCGGGCCGACGCATCCGTCGAACACCAAACTATTTTGCCGGGCACACCATTTGGTGAAAACGTTCTGCCCCGGCTGGACTGACCGCCAACGACCCGACGGCACCATCGAATTCACCACCCCCACCGGACACACCCATGTGACCGAACCCCACGGCGCCGCCCTGTTCCCGACCCTGGCTCAACCGACCGGGGACCTCAACCTCCCCGACCCCGAACCCGAAGCGCCCAGCCCCAATCGCGGTGCCAAGATGCCCAAACGCTCACGCACCCGCGAACAAGACCAACGTGACCGCATCGCCGAAGAACGCCGCCTACGCGCCGAACTCAACAACGACCTCGCCTACGAACGCGACTACCAAGCCTGGCTCGCCGAAGAAAACGGACCACCACCACCCTTCTGAGAAGAGCGATCAACCTTCGGTGGGCTCGGCCGCGTTCTGAGCGGCGTACTCCCCCGGCGTGCTGCCCAGCATGGATCGAAAGTCGTTGATGAAATGGGCCTGGTCATACCAGCCGAGTCGTACTGCGAGATCAGCAAAGTCGACTCCGGGCACGGTCTCGATCTCCAAAGCCGCCTGCTGCAGCCGATATCGGCACAGTACCCATTTGATCGTCACCCCGACATAGCGCCGGAACACCCGCTGCGTGGTTCGCGTACTCCACGGCGAGAGCTCCATGACCTGCTCCACCCGCTGCAATGTCGCGTCGTCACGCATCCGGCCGATCAACGGGCAGAGCGCCCGGTAGGTCGGGTCGGGCTCACCGGCCATCGCACCGATCGCCTCGTCCAGATCCGGTGCGCCCAACAACCCGTCGTCCACCGGCACGACGCGGCCGGTGAGCGCCGCAGCGTCCCCGCCGAAACGGCCTACGAAACCACCGGGACGAAATCGCGCCCCCACCACACCACCCCGACCGCTGATCGTGATGCGGAAAACCTCGGGCACCACCCCGTGCAGCAACGTGGCGGGCAGCCGATGCCCATGGCGCACAACATCATCGCCCCACTCGTAGGTGAGATGCATCGCAGGGAAGGTGATCACCGTGCTCTCGAATGGACCTGCCTCATGCCGGTCCCAGGTCACCGACCAGAAGTGCTCGACGAAGCTCGCAGCCGCCTCCGACGGCGCCCACCGTTGAAGGTCGAATGCCGAGGCACTGCCCGCACGGCCGACCACGCCGCGCATCGGCGCGTTCTGCTGTGACGCGTTTTTCCAAGCCGGCATCGACCCCAGCCTACGAAACTGGTCGGCATGAGTGTCACACCGATTCCGGAGGGCTACACGAGCCTGACCCCGTTCATCTGCGTCGACGGCGCTGCCGACGCGATCGCTTTCTACCAGAACGTGTTCGGTGCCACGGTCGTCGAGCGGATGGACGGCGCTGATGGCACGGTCTCGCATGCCGAGCTGGATTTCGGTAACGGTCGACTGCAACTCGGCGACCCGCAGGAGGCCTTTCAGATCGCCGCTCCCGCACCAGGCGCCCCGGCAACCTATTCGATGGGGCTGTACTGCCCCGACGTCGATGACGTGGTGACCCGCGCGGAGAAAGCCGGGGCGACCATCCGCGAACCTGCGCAGACGTTCGTCACCGGTGACCGGTTCGCGTCCGTCCTCGACCCGTTCGGTCTGCGCTGGACCGTGATGACCCGCGTCGAAGACCTCACGCCGGCCGAACGTGAACGACGCGTCGCCGAATGGGCGGCCACCGCCGGCGGCTAACGTGGCGGGATGTCTTGCGTGTTCTGCGCCATCGCCGCAGGTGATGCCCCCGCCATCCGCATCTACGAGGACGACAACTACCTGGGCATCCTCGACATCAGGCCGTTCACCCGAGGACACACCCTGGTGATCCCGAAGCGGCACAGCGTCGACCTGACGGATACGCCGGCCGAGACCGTGGCGGAGATGGCCCGCATCGGTCAGCGCATCGCGCGTGCAGCCCGCCGTTCCGGGCTGCACGCCGACGGCAACAACATCGTGATCAATGACGGCAAAGCCGCCTTCCAGAGCGTGTTCCACATCCATCTGCACGTCGTGCCGCGCCAAACCGGCGACAAGCTGTCCTTCGTCAAGGGCATGATGGTGCGCCGCGATCCGGACCGCGAGGAATCGGGACGCCTGTTACGTGCAGCGTTGGCGGAGCTCGACGAATCCGCGCAGGATTGAGCCCATGAGCATGCCCTGGTGGGAGCGGTACATCGGCCTCCCGTTGCTGTTGCTGCACGACAAGGTCTACAAGGCCACCGACGGCCGGATCGGCCATCACATCCCAGGCGGTCCGACCGCCCTGATCCTGCATACGGTGGGTGCCAAAACCGGTCTGCAGCGCGCGAATTCGCTGACCTACGCAAAAGACGGCGATAACTACCTCGTCGTGGCGTCGAAGGGTGGTGAACCGACGGCACCCGGCTGGTACCACAACCTGAAGGCAAATCCGCAGGTCGAGATCAACGTCGGCCCCAAGCGATTCGGTGTGACGGCCACGCCGGTGATGCCCGATGAGCCCGACTACCCGCGGCTGTGGGAGATCGTCAACGCGATGCCGGGCAACAAGGACCGTTACAAGGGGTACCAGAAGCGGACGTCACGTCCGATCCCGGTGATCGTGCTGAGCCCCTAGAACAGCTCCTTGGCCAGCAGTTCCAGGGTGGTGTCACGGGCCGTCGCGGTCGTCGGATCGGCGCCGCGGCGAGCCGAGCCCACGGGGTTGACCATCACCTCGTCGACGTCGAATTCCTCGGCCAAGGCCCGGACCTGCTCTGCCGCCTCGGTAGGTGAACCGACCACGGCGCGCGCGAGCCCGGAGGCCACAACGGCCTGCGCCTGCGGGGTCATGGTCGTCGCCTCGGCGTCCTCGACGAGATCGAGGGCGCCGAGCGGCTGGCCGGTGCGCAGCCGGCCCATCATCTGCAATTGCGGCAGGAGCAGGGCCCTGGCCTCTTCGCTCGTCTCTGCCACCGAGGCGTTGACAGTCAGGAAGGTCACCGGCTCGGACGCCAGATCGCTGGGCTGGAACTCGTCGCGGTAGACGGCCAGCGCCTCGGCGGTGCCGTGCCCGGAGAAATGGTGGGCGAAGACGTACGGCAGCCCCTTGGCCGCGGCCAGGTGCGCTGAGTACATCGACGAGCCGAGCAGCCACATCCGGGGTTCGGTGACCGCGACGGGCGTCGCCTTGAGCACGTAGTTCTCCCGCATCAGGTCGCGCGGCAACGGCACCCGGACACCGCGCGCACTCATCAAGGCCACCACGTCGTCGAGGTATTGCGGGAACGCTTCGATGTCGCGATCGTCGCGCCCGGCGGCGCCACGCAGGGCCAGCGAGGTGACCGGGTCTGATCCTGGGGCCCGACCGATGCCTAGATCGATTCGACCGGGATGGGCGGCCTCCAGCAGCGCGAACTGTTCGGCCACCGCCAGCGGTGCGTGGTTGGGCAGCATCACCCCGCCCGACCCCAGCCGCAGTTGCGTGGTGTGCGCGGCGAGATGCGCGATCAGCACCGGCGGGCTGGTGGCGGCCACCGCGGGCATGTTGTGGTGCTCTGCGAGCCAGTAGCGGGTGTATCCGAGCCGGTCAGCGGTCTGCGCCAGGTGTGTAGTGGCCGTCAGGGCATCGGCGGTGGACTGGTCGGTGCGAACCGGGACGAGGTCGAGGACAGAAAGCCGCATGACAGCGTCAACGTCACGAGCGGCCCGGTTCGTTCCCGTCCGCCTCGGTCACCAGGTGCTCCGCGGTGACGAAGATGTCGTCGAGCATGGCAGGCGTGAGCCGGCCGGTGAAGGTGTTCTGCTGGCTGGGGTGGAAGCATCCGAGAAGCGTGACCGGGCCGAACGCCGAGGTCAGCGACGCCGTTGCACCGTGGCCGAACTTTGGGGCGGGTTTGGGGCGATCCCCGATCAACTCCAGCGCCGCCCGCCAGGCAAAGCCGCCCAATGCGATGACCACGCGCACCGACGGTCCGGCCAGCCGCCATTCGGCCTGCAGCCATGGCGCGCAGGTGGCCCGCTCGGCCGGTGTGGGCGCATTCGCCGGAGGAGCGCAGCGCACCGCGGCCGCCATCCGGGTGCCGCTCAACTGCAGACCGTCAGCGGCGTCGACGCTCTCGGCCTGGTTCGCCAGACCGGTCCGGTGCAGCGCGGCGAACAGGAAATCCCCCGAGCGGTCGCCGGTGAACACCCTGCCGGTGCGGTTGGCACCCTGCGCGGCCGGCGCCAGCCCGACGATGAAGATCCGCGGCCGCTCCGAACCGAACCCCGTCGCCGGGCGACCCCAATATGGTTGATCGGCAAAAGATTTCCGCTTGGCGATCGCGACCTCTTCGCGCCAGGTGACCAACCGGGGGCAGGCCCGGCACACCGAGATCAGCGCGTCCAACTCGTCCACCGACCCGGCCCTGGCCGCCAGCCGCCGCACCTGCGCGGCGGTCTTCGCCACCGGAGTGGATGGGGTGGCCGGATCACCGGGCCAGCCCGAGCCTGGCGGTACCGGGGACGTGAACAGTTCTCCGGTCCTTGGATGAGCGAGCTCCATCAGCTCACTGTGCCCGAAATTCCGTCGCGACGGGTGCGGGCACGCTGCTAGATTCGGCCGCGATAGCCATGACCGACACCAAGCGCGGCCCACTGCTGCTGATCCTGTTCGCCGCGCTGATGGCCGGGGCGGGCAATGGCATCACGATCGTCGCGTTCCCCTGGCTGGTGTTGCAGCGCAACGGTTCCGCGCTCGACGCGTCGATCGTGGCGATGGCCGGGACCCTGCCGCTGCTGATCGCCACGCTGATCGCCGGGGCAGCCGTGGACTATCTGGGCCGGCGGCGCGTCTCGATGATCTCCGATCTACTTTCGGCCCTGTCTGTGGCGGCGGTTCCGACGCTGGCCCTGACCTTCGGGGTGGACGCGGTGAATGTCGCGGTGCTGGCAGTCCTGGCCGCGTTGGGCGCCTTCTTCGACCCGGCCGGGATGACGGCCCGCGAGACCATGCTGCCCGAGGCAGCCGGCCGCGCGGGGTGGACGTTGGACCACGCCAACTCCGTGTACGAGGCGGTGTTCAACCTGGCCTACATCGTCGGCCCGGGCATCGGCGGCCTGTTGATCGCCACCATCGGTGGAATCAACACGATGTGGGTGACCGCCGGGGCGTTCTGCTGTTCGATCCTGGCCATCTCGATCCTGCGGCTCGAAGGTGCGGGCACGCCGGACCGCTCCATGCTGACCGAAGGCGTCCTCGCGGGCATCGTCGAAGGGCTTCGATTCGTCTGGCACACACCGGTATTGCGCACCCTCGCGATCGTCGACCTGGTGGCCACCGGGCTGTACATGCCCATGGAATCGGTCCTTTTCCCGAAATACTTCACCGACCGCAACGAACCCACCGAACTGGGCTGGGTACTGATGGCGCTGAGCGTCGGCGGGTTGCTGGGGGCGCTCGGCTACGCGGTGCTGTCACGACCGCGGGCGGTCAATCGGGCACCGTACATGAGCCGACGGGCCACCATGCTGACCGCGGTGATCACGCTCGGCGTGGCGATGACGATCATCGCGTTCCTGCCACCGCTTCCACTGATCCTGGTGCTGTGCGCGATCGTCGGGTTCGTCTACGGGCCGATCGCGCCCATCTACAACTACGTCATGCAGACCACCGCCCCGCAGCACCTGCGCGGCCGCGTGGTCGGCGTGATGGGTTCACTGGCCTACGCCGCCGGACCGCTCGGGTTGATCCTGGCCGGGCCGCTGGCCGACGCCGCCGGCCTGCACGCGACGTTCCTGGCCCTGTCCCTGCCGATGCTGCTGCTTGGCCTGGTCGCGGTCTTCCTGCCGGCGCTGCGTGCCTTGGACTCCGCTCGTCAGCATTGACTCTGCGCCCACGGTGAGAAACTGCGGGTGATCAGCGCCCTCCCCGCAGAGTCAACGGCCCGAACTACGATTCCGGTGTGGAATCCGCGCTGTCGAAGTTGATCGCCGAACTGCCCGAGGGGGTCGTGGTCACCGACCCCGACATCCTGGCCTCCTACCGCCAGGACCGGGCTGCCGATCCGGCGGCGGGCACCCCGCTGGCGGTGGTTCGGCCGACCCGCACCGAGGAAGTCCAAACTGTGTTGCGTTGGGCCGGCGAGCACCGGGTGACGGTCGTCCCGCGTGGCGCAGGGACCGGGTTGTCGGGCGGCGCGACCGCGCTGAACGGCGGGATCGTGTTGTCCACCGAGAAGATGCGTGACATCACCGTCGACCCGGTCACCCGCACCGCTGTCGTGCAGCCCGGCCTGCTCAACGCTGAGGTGAAGAAAGCCGTTGCCGCACACGGACTCTGGTACCCACCCGACCCGTCGTCGTTCGAGATCTGCAGCATCGGCGGCAATGTCGCGACCAATGCGGGCGGGCTGTGCTGCGTCAAGTACGGCGTGACCACCGACTACGTGCTCGGGCTGCAGGTGGTGCTGGCCGACGGCACCGCGGTACGGCTGGGCGGCCCGCGCTTGAAAGACGTTGCGGGCCTGAGCCTGACGAAGCTGTTCGTCGGAAGCGAGGGGACGCTGGGAATAGTCACCGAGGCGACGCTGCGGCTGCTACCCCCGCAGCACTCCCCGTGCACCGTGGTGGCCACGTTCGATTCCGTGGAAGCCGCGTCGAACTCGGTCGTGAAGATCACCGGCAAGATCCGGCCGTCCATGCTGGAGTTCATGGACTCCGTGGCGATCAACGCCGTCGAGGACAAGCTCAAGATGGGCCTCGACCGCAACGCCGCGGCGATGATGGTGGCCGCGTCCGACGATCGCGGTGCCGCGGGCGCCGACGACGCCGCGTTCATGGCCCAGGTGTTCACTGAATGCGGTGCCACCGAGGTGTTCTCGACCTCAGACCCGGACGAGGGTGAGGCCTTCGTGGCCGCCCGCCGTTTCGCCATCCCGGCCGTCGAGGCCAAGGGCTCACTGCTGCTGGAGGATGTCGGTGTGCCGCTGCCCGCACTGGCAGACCTGGTCAGCGGGGTGGCCGAGATCGCGGCCCAGCGGCGACTGCTGATCTCGGTGATCGCCCATGCCGGTGACGGCAACACCCACCCGCTGATCGTGTTCGACCCGGCCGACGCCGATGAGGCGCAGCGGGCTCAGCTGGCGTTCGGCGAGATCATGGACCTCGCGATCGGCCTGGGTGGCACCATCACCGGTGAGCACGGCGTGGGCCGGCTCAAGCAACCGTGGCTGGCCGGCCAGATCGGCCCGGACGCCATGGAACTCAATCACCGGATCAAGCGGGCCCTGGACCCGCAGAACATCCTCAACCCCGGCGCAGCGATCTAGCCCGGACTCAGGCCGCTGCGAACATCGTCAGCAGATGGCTTGTGCGCCAGGCGATCAACGCGAGGAATACCAGTAGCACCGCCACCGAGACCCCGGCCTGGATGGCATTTCGACGCGCGCTCGGGGCGTACACGTAAGCGGCGGCGATACCCGCGCCCGTGATCAGGCCGCCGATGTGGCCCTGCCAGCTGATCGCCCCGGTTCCCAATGCGGGCCCGGCGAAGGTGAACACCAAGTTGATGATGACGACGGCAGCGATCATGCGGACGTCGAGTTGGAGCTTGCGGGCAACCACGAAGATCGCACCGAACAGGCCGAAGATCGCCCCGGATGCGCCGGCGGTCGGGACGTTGACCGGCGTGAGCAGGTAGACCAGTACCGAACCGCCCAGGGCGCTGAGCGCATACAACGCCCCGTATCGCAGCCGGCCCAGCCACTGCTCCAGCGGCGGACCCACCACGTAGAGGGCCCACATGTTGAACAACAGGTGCATCACGCCGTAGTGCAGAAAAGCCGAGGTCACCAGCCGGTAGTACTGGTCGTAGACCGCGATCCCCGGGGCCCACAACGTCAGCTCCTCGGTGACCCGATCCCCCGAGGCCATCTGCAGCACGAACATCACGACGTTCACCGCGATCAGCGCGTAGGTCAGGATCGGCGCCCCGGCACGGGCCACCCCGCCGAACTGCGTGCGCTCGGCCCGCACCGACCTGGCGCCCTCGTTGACGCACTCCACACACTGATGGCCGACGGCCGCCGAGCGCATGCACTCGGGGCAGACGGGGCGCCCGCAGCGGGTGCAGCTCACATAGGTGGGACGGTCCGGATGCCGGTAACACGTCGGCGTCTGGGCAGGTAGCTGCGGCGTGCCAGGGGTGTTCATCACGCCCGAGCCTAATGCGGGTCCGACTATTGACACAGATGCCACGACTGTCGTACGAATAAGACATGGCAGCGACTTTGTCTCACAGCTCCGCCCGGTTCGTTCCCGCCGACGCCGACACCTGGCCCAATCCGTGGCCGATGTACGCCGCTCTGCGCGACCACGATCCCGTGCACCACGTCGTGCCCGAGGAGTCGCCGGAGCACGACTACTACGTGCTCTCCCGGCACGCCGACATCTGGGCGGCCGCCCGGGACCACGAGACCTTCTCCTCGGCGCAGGGCCTGACGGTCACCTACGGAGAGCTGGACATGATCGGGCTCGCCGACAACCCGCCGTTCGTCATGCAGGATCCACCGGTGCACACCGAGTTCCGCAAGCTGGTCTCGCGCGGGTTCACCCCGCGTCAGGTGGAAGCGGTGGAGCCCAAGGTGCGGGAATTCGTCATCGAGCGCCTCGAGGGGTTGCGCTCGAATGGCGGCGGGGATATCGCCGCCGAGTTGTTCAAGCCGCTGCCCTCGATGGTCGTCGCGCACTACCTCGGGGTGCCCGAGGCAGACCGGGACCAGTTCGACGGCTGGACAGACGCCATCGTCGCGGCCAACAGCTCGGCCGGCGGTATCACGGCGGCGATGGGCACCGCCGGCGCTGCAGTGGCCTCGATGATGGGCTACTTCTCCGAGCTCATCGAACGACGCCGCCGCGAGCCCGGCGACGACACCATCTCGCACCTGGTGGCCGCGGGCGTCGGTGCGGACGGCGACATCGCCGGCGTGCTGTCGATCCTGGCCTTCACGTTCACCATGGTCACCGGCGGCAACGACACCACCACCGGAATGTTGGGCGGCGCCGTGCAACTCCTGCAGCAGCGGCCCGATCAGCGTCAACTTCTGATCGACGACCCCGAACTGATCCCGGAAGCTGTCGACGAGTTCCTGCGGCTGACCTCCCCGGTGCAGGGTCTGGCCCGCACCACCACCCGTGATGTCACCATCGGCGACACCACCATCCCGGCCGGGCGCAAGACGCTGTTGCTGTACGGCTCGGGCAACCGCGACGAGCGTGAATTCGGTGAGAACGCAGCCGAACTCGACGTGCGACGCGCCCCGCGAAACATCCTGACCTTCAGCCACGGTGCACACTTCTGCCTCGGCGCAGCAGCTGCCCGCATGCAGTCCCGGGTGGCGTTGACCGAATTGCTCTCCCGTTACCCCGATTTCGAGGTCGACCTGGACGCGGTGGTCTGGGCCGGCGGCAGCTATGTGCGACGGCCGTTCTCCGTGCCGTTCCGAGCCGGGGCCTGATGCCCCGCGACTGGTTGTCGGCCCGGCGGTCCGAAGTGGCCGCCGACCACATCCTCGACGCCGCCGACTCGCTGTTCACCCAGCAGAACGCGGCGACCGTCGGCATGCACGAGATAGCCGCCGCCGCAGGATGTTCCCGCGCCACGCTGTACCGCTACTTCGAGAACCGCGAGGCGCTCTACACCGCCTATGTGCACCGCGAGGCACGTCGGCTGTACGAAGAGGTCAGCGAACAGGTGGCCACGGTCACCGATCCGGCGCAGCGCCTGATCGAGGGCGTGATCACCGCGCTGCGGGCAGTGCGTGTCAGCCCGGCGCTGTCGTCGTGGTTCGCCACCGCTCAACCGCCGATCGGCGGCGAGATGGCCGAACACTCCGAGGTGATCCGCGCGTTGGTGGAAGGCTTCGTGCGTTCACTCGCCGGCGAAACGGGGCAGAGTGACGACGTCGTGGGCCGCCGCGCCAGGTGGCTGGTGCGCGTCATGGTGTCGCTGCTGGTCTTCCCCGGCGTCGACGAGGCGGACGAGCGGACCATGCTGGCCGAGTTCGTCGCCCCGCTGGTGATCCCGTCAGGACTGCGCGCACAGTAGCCGATTGCCCGGCACGCAGGGCGAACCTGCCCCATACTTTCGATTATGGCCAGCCACCCGACGCCACTGCCGCCGCTCCCGGCGGTCACCAGCATTGCCGAGGTTGTCTCGGCCATCGACACGGTCACCGATTGGGCTGTGGAAACGTCAAGTCGGCTGGGCTATTTCGCCGCCCTGTACAAAAGGATCACCATCGCAGTAGGCACCGCGGTCGACGCCGGCACATTCGAGGACGGTCCACGGATGGACCGGCTCGACGCGGCGTTCGCACAGCGCTACTTCGATGCGCTCAACGGTTACTTCCACCCGGACCGGTACCCGAAACCCACCCGGTCCTGGCGGGCCACCTTCGAGTGGGCCGACAAACCCGCACCGATCCTGGTGCAGCACATGCTCGCCGGCGTCACCGCCCACATCGTCCTCGACCTCGGCATCGCGGTACAGGGTCTCGTGGGAGCAGGCCGGCTACCGTCGCTGCACAAGGACTTCGACACCATCAACGCCGTGCTGGCGAGCCAGATCGCCGGGGTGGTCAACGACATCAACGAGCTGTCACCGGCGCTGGCCGACATTTATGCCGTGCTCCAACAGCATCAGATCTTCGTCCTGAACGAGGCGATCCGCTCCCTGCGTGACAGCGCATGGCGGTTCGCCACGGTGCTGGCGTTGGAACCCGGATTCGCGCGGCCACCGACGATCTGGGCCCGAGACCTCCAGGTGAGCCGGCAGGCGCAGGCCGTGTTCGACCCACCCAGCCTGGTCGGCGCCTTCGATCTGGCGATCAAGGAGATCGCCGCGCGCGAGAGTCGCGATGTGGCCCACAACGTTCGGGTGCTCGACCAGATCGCCGAGACGCCCGCCCCGATTCAGACAGTGCTTTGACGGTGTGAGGCCGGGCGGCGTCAGGCCACCCAGTAGGCCTGCGCCTTGATGGACTTGCGCGGGATCCCGTATTCCTCGCGGAAGACCCGTGCCACGGCCCGGGTGGTGCGGTTGTTGCATGCGACCCAACCGAAATGGTCCGATGCGTCGAAGGCCGACGCGCTGACGGTCGCCAGCAGATCTTCTTCCGCCCGGTCCACCCAGATGATCTCCGCGCCACCGGTGACCGGCAGCTCGCGGTCGTCGTCGTATCCGGCCTCCAGGAAGACCCAGGCCGGGGTATCCCCGATCGCGTCCAACAGTGAGTTGATCGCGGGAAGCGACGCCGTGTCACCGACGATCACATAACCGGCCGGTGCCGGCTCGGGTAGGGCGAAGTTGCTGCCGAGGACCGTCACGTCCAGGACGTCGCCGGGCTGGGCCGCACGGGCCCAGCGGGTGGCGATGCCGTCGTGCATGGCGAAATCGATGTCCACGGTGCCGGCGTGCGGGTCGGCGTTGACCAGGGTGTAGCCGCGCTGATGAGCCTTGCCGTCGTCGGGAAACCAACCCCGCACCCACATCGTCGGATGAACCCGATGCTCAGCGAGCAGTTTTTCCGCTTTGAAGTGAAGTCGGAGGTAGTTCGGCGTGAGCTCGGTACGGCCCGAGACCGTCAGCTCGTAGTCACCGCCCCGCCAGAGTTTGACCAGGGCCCCCTCGAGCCCGCGCGACGCCTTCTGCTCGGCCATGCGTACCTCCCGTGAACCTTCTTGTTAGGTAAGCTTACCCTAACTAAAAGATCAGGAGCGGACGCGCGTGAACCGGTGCAGCAACCAGGCGGCTGGGATGGTGAACACCATGGTGAGCACGAACAGGTTGAACATCGACCCCGTGTAGACCGGATCGCGCATCACCTCGACCATCACCAACTCCATGATCATCAGGTGGATCAGGAAGATCTCGTAGGAGATCTCACCGAGGAAGACCATCGGGCGCGACGCCAGGAACCGGCTGTACCAACCTCGGTCGCCCAAAGCCGGCGGAGCCACCAGCAGAGCCGCGATCACCGCATAGAAGAACGTCTTGACCAACGCCTCGCTCAGCTTGGCCGGCGACGTGGTCGGCTCCCCCGCGAGCGGCGTCGACGCGATGAAGTAACACACCACCGCCAACGGCACGCACACCATTCCGTAGCCACGCACCTTGAGCTGGCTCAGCACGGTCAGTGCCATACCCGCCACGAACCAGGCCATGTACGTGGGCAGCCACAACCGGGCACCGTCGGGCAGACCCGTGGAATCGTGCACGATCCACAGCCACAGCGGAGACATCGCCGCCAACGAGGCCAGGCCGAAGAACAACAGGCCCGGGCGCCAACGCCGCCGGCACAACACCACCAGCAGCAGATAGGCCACGAACGGCAACGCGACGTAGAACGCCGCTTCCACCGCCAGGCTCCACATCTGGGTCAACCCCTGATGCAGGTAGGAGAACAGGTAGTTGTCCGTATAGATCTGGGACAACGTCAGATTGCGGAACAGACCCATCCAGGTGTGCCCGGGATTGGGGCCCGCCGTCCGGAAGTGGTAGAGCAGGTAGGCGAGCAGCACCGTGACCACATAGGCCGGCATGATCCGTCGCACCCGGTGCCAGGCGTAGCGGCGGACGGACGGGGACTTGCCCCGCCCGATGTCGCCGGAGGCGGCAGCCCGCACCCACGGCCGGAACAGCAGGAAACCGCTCAGCACGAAGAAGATCGGCACACCGATCTCGGCCCGCGAATACACCAGCCCGAGATAGCCCTGCCCATACTTGCCGGTCGTGTACGCCGCGTGGGTCAGCACCACCAGAATGGCGGCCACCGCACGGATCCCGGTCAGCGACGCGACCCGCGTGGACCCAGAAGCCCCGGAGACCACGTTGTCTACCGACTCGAGGCCACCTTGATCCGACGGCCCCTTCACGCTTCTGGAGACCGTCACTTGGTCTTCCGGTGCGGCTTCCCCGAGCGGTCGCGGTGTTCGGAACGGCCCTTGTACTCACGGCGCGGCCCACGGTCACTATGGTCGGCGCGCTCACCGCGCTCCCGCTCCAGATTGATCAGCATGCCCGAAATCCGGGTGTTCTCCAGCGCCTTGAGCGTCTTGCTCGGCAGCTTCTCCGGCAGCTCCACGAGCGAATAATCACCACGGATGGTGATGTGGCCGAACTCGTTGCGATGCAGGCCGCCTTCGTTGGCGATCGCGCCGACGATGTGGCCGGGACCCACCTTGTGCCGCTTGCCCACCGAGATCCGGTACGTTGCCAGGCCCTCACGCGGCGGACGCTCCTTGCGAGCAGGCCGCTCGCCCCGATCGTCGCGATCGCGCTCCCGGCGCTTCTCCGGCGGCGGCTCGGTCATCAGGAACTCTTCGCCGTTACGCGACTGCAGCGCCAGCGCGGCGGCGATGTCGACCATCGGCACGTCGTTCTCGCGCTCGAAGTCCTCGATGATCCGACGGAACAATTCCAGGCCCGGACCATTGAGCGAGTCGGTGATGGAATCACGGAACTTGGCCACGCGCTGCGCGTTGACGTCGTCGACGCTGGGCAGCTCGGCCTCGATGACCTTCGACCGGGTGTGCTTCTCGATCGACTTGAGCAGGTGCCGTTCGCGCGGGGTGACGAACAGCAGGGCGTGCCCCGAGCGGCCGGCCCGGCCGGTGCGGCCGATGCGGTGCACGTACGACTCGGTGTCATGCGGGATGTCGTAGTTGACGACATGGGAGATGCGCTCGACGTCCAGACCGCGGGCGGCGACGTCGGTGGCGACCAGAATGTCGATCGTGCCGTCCTTGAGCGCGCTGATGGTGCGCTCACGTTGGGACTGGTTGATGTCGCCGTTGATGGCGGCCGCCGCGAAGCCGCGGGCCTTGAGCCGCTCGGCGACCTCCTCGGTGGCCTGCTTGGTGCGGACGAACACGATCATCGCGTCGCCCTCTTCGACCTCGAGCACCCGCGTCAGCGCGTCCAACTTGCGCGCACCCGCCACCTGGATGAACCGCTGGGTGATGTTCTCGGCGGTCGCAGTCTTGGCCTTGACCGTGACCTCGACCGGATCGTGCAGGTACTTGGTGGTGATCTTGCGGATGGCCGGCGGCATCGTGGCCGAGAACAGCGCCACCTGCTTGTACTCCGGGGTGTCGGCGAGAATCCGCTCGACCTCTTCGGCGAAGCCCATGGTGAGCATCTCGTCGGCCTCGTCGAGCACCAGGTAGTCCAGGTTCGACAGATCCAGCGTGCCGCGCTCGAGATGGTCGATCACGCGGCCCGGAGTGCCCACCACGACCTGGGCGCCGCGACGCAGCCCGGACAGCTGCACGGTGTAGGACGCACCGCCGTAGATCGGCAGCACGTTGACCGCAGGAAGGTGCGCGCCGTACCGGCCGAATGCCTCGGCGACCTGCAATGCCAACTCACGAGTCGGTGCCAGCACCAGCGCCTGGGTGGCCTTGCTCGAGGTGTCGATCTTGGACAGGATCGGGATGGCAAAAGCGGCCGTCTTGCCGGTGCCGGTCTGAGCCAGCCCGACCACGTCGGAGCCCGCGAGCATGGCTGGAATGGTCGCGGCCTGGATCGCCGAAGGCGTCTCGTATCCGACATCAGTGACTGCCTTCAACACTGCAGGGTCGATCTGCAGGTCGGCAAACGTTGGGGCGGTATCCCCCGAATCCGGGTCTGGCGAGGTCATCGGTTCAGAAGTCTAGTGCCAATCGGCCGGATTCCCGGCCGCGCGCCTGCACAACCCCGCAGCGGGGTCACGGTAGGTTGCCCAACTGTGAAACGGGTCGCAGTGTTCGCCATGGCGCCCGGGGTCGTCGTGGCGGCCGTGCTCGCGCTCGCGGGGTGCGGATCAGGAGATTCCACGGTCTCAAAAACCCCCGAAGCCAGCGCCAACGCGGCACCGCCCCCGGCGTCGAAACCAGCCGCCACCGCAGCCCCGACACCGGCGGCACCGCAGGCAGACCCGTGCGCGGTCAACCTGGCCGCCCCCGAGATCGCCAAGGCCGTCTCCGAGTTGCCCCGCGACCCCCGCAGCAATCAGGCCTGGAGCCCCGAACCGCTGGCGGGCAACTACAACGAGTGCGCTCAGCTGTCGGCGGTGATCGTCAAAGCCAACACCAACTCCGAACACCCCAACACCCGGGCCGTGCTGTTCCACCTCGGCAAGTTCATCCCCACCGGTGTGCCCGACACCTACGGCTTCAACGCCATCGACAAGACGGCCAGCACCGGGGATACCGTGGCGCTGCAGTACTCGGGCGGATTCCACGGACTGGCCAGCACGGTGAAGTTCCGCTGGAACGGCGGCGGCGTGGAGTTGATGGGCAACACAGGCTAGATCCGCAGCCCCGTCACAGTTGTGACTCGCCGCCGTCGACCACCAGCTCGGTGCCGGCGACATACGTCGCGTCAAGCGCCAAAAATGCCACCGCAGGCGCAAACTCGCTGGGCCGACCCCACCGCTTCATCGGACTGCTCGCGGCGAACTCGGCCTTGAGTTGGGCGGCCTTCTCCGGCACTTCCTTCTCCAACTTGCCGGTGTCGATCGAGCCGGGGCTGATCGCGTTGACCCGAATTCCTCTGGGCAGCAACTCCCGGCTGAGAGTGCGGGCCATCGATCGCAGCGCCGCCTTGCTGGCCGAATACACGCTCAGCGCATCCCACCCCGTCTGGTTCGCGATCGACGTCGTCAGAACCACACCACTGCCCTCGGCGAGCAGCGGCGCCAGTCTCTGCACGGTGAAGAACGGCCCCTTGGTGTTGATCGCGAAGACCTCATCGAAGGTCTGCTCGGTCACCGCATCGAAGGGGTCGAAGCTACCGATGCCGGCGTTGACGACCAACGCGTCGACCGTGCCGAATTCGATCTTGACGCGGCCGGCCAGCGCGTCGATATCCGGTAGCGAGCTCGCGTCGCTACGGACCGTGATCCCGTTGCCGCCGAGCTGCTGGCCCGCATCGTCCAGCGTGTCCTGGTTGCGGCCGGTGACCAGCACGCGAGCGCCGTTGTCCACCAGGAACTGTGCGGCCGCCAGCCCCAGTCCGCTGCTTCCCCCTGTGATCACCACGTTCTTGCCGTCGTATCTGCTCATACCGTCGAGTCTTCGACGGTCCTCCGCACCGCGTCCAAGACCTGTTCGGCACCGCGTCATGCCGAATCGAATACCGCTGGGCCCGAGCCAGGTTGAGAACAGCCATGGAGACAGTGCGGTGAACGACGCCGGGGTCGACCTGGAGTTGCGCTTGGTGCGGTATTTCACGGTGGTGGCCGAGCAACTGAACTTCAGCCGGGCGGCCGCCGAGTTGCACGTGGCCCAGCCGTCGCTGAGTCGCCAGATTCAACGCCTGGAAAAGCGGCTCGGCGTACGTCTGCTGGAGCGTATCCCGCAGGGCGCCCAGCTCACCGAAGCCGGCAAGGCATTCCTGCCGGAGGCGCAGGCCCTCCTGCGAGCCGCCCGGCAGGCCGCGGTCACCGCGCGCGCCCACGCGCCCGCGGGCAAGGTCATGATCGGGTACGTCGAGGATCTCGTCATCACCCCGGCCGTGCGGGAACTGCGCCGACTGCACCCCGGCACCGAGATCGGCACCCGCCACCTCGAATGCCACGAAGAGAAGGCCTTCACAGACGGACACGTGGATGTCCTGGTGGCCCGTGCCCCGCTGTTCGTCCCGACCGACGGGGTCCGGGTCACCGCGCTGTACGACGAGCCACGGATGCTCGTGGTGCCTGCCGACCATCAGCTGGCCGGCCGGACGTCGGTGTCGCCAGACGACTTCGCCGGCGAGGATTTCATCTGCCCCCACGGCGGGGCCCGCTCGATCTATCCGACGGGTTCATTCCAGGACAGCGACCCCGGGCCGATGTCGGCTGGTCCCATCGACGAGAGCTTCGAGGACCGGCTCGAACTCATCGCAGGCGGGCAGGCGATCGCGGTGCTGCCCGTCGGCGATCGGCGTGCGTCACTGCGCGCCGATCTGGTCACCGTTCCGGTGGTGGGCTTCCCGGCCAGCACGGTGGTGGTGGCCAGCCGGGTCGGCGAACCGAACCCGCTGGTTGCCGAGTTTGTCCGGACCGCTCGCACCCACCTCACCGCGCAAGCCGCCTGACCTGTCGGAGCGCTGCCCTACAGTGGCACCGTGTTCGTCACCGACGAAGGCGCGTCGGGCCCGACGGTCATCTACAGCGCGTCGGACCTGGCTGCGGCCGCCCGCTGTGAGTACGCCTTGCTGCGTTCGTTCGACGCGCGGCTGGGCCGGGGACCGGCAGTGTCTTCCGACGACGAATTACTGGCCCGCACAGCAGAACTCGGCGAGGAACACGAGCAGCGCCACCTCGATGAATTGCGCGCCGACGCATCCCCGTCCGAGGTGACGGTGATCGACCGGCCCGCCTACACGGTGCCGGGGCTGACCACGGCTGCCCGGGCCACTCTCGAAGCAGTACAACGCCGGGACCCGGTGATCTACCAGGCCGCGATGTTCGACGGGCGCTTCGCCGGGTTCGCCGACTTTCTGATCTGGGACGGCGACCGCTACCGGCTGCGGGACACCAAGCTGTCGCGCTCGGTGAAGGTGGAGGCACTACTGCAGCTGGCCGCCTACGCCGACGTACTGGCCCGAGCCGGCGTGCCGGTGGCCGACGAGGTCGACCTGGTACTCGGCGACGGCGCGGTAGCCAGCTACCGCGTCGACGAACTGCTGGCGGTGTACCGGCCACGGCGCAGCGCGTTGCAGACACTGCTCGACGGCCACCTCACCGCCGGTACCGCGGTGTCCTGGTCCGACGAGACGGTGCGGGCCTGTTTCGGCTGCGATGAATGCCAGGAGCAGATCCGCACCACGGACGATCTCTTCCTGGTCGCCGGAATGCGGGCGACCCAGCGCGCCCGGCTCATCGACGCGGGCATCACCACCGTGCATCAACTGGCCGAGCACACCGGAGCCGTACCCGGGCTGGCCCAGCGCGTGGTGACAGCGCTGACCGGCCAGGCCCGCTTGCAGGTGGCGCCGCGGGTGGACGCCAAGCCGCCGTACGAGGTCGTCGATCCGCAACCGCTGATGCTGCTGCCCGACCCGGACAAGGGTGACCTGTTCTTCGACTACGAGGGCGACCCGCTGTGGACGGTCAACGGTCACGAGTGGGGCCTGGAATACCTGTGGGGCGTCCTCGGCGCGGAGGGCAACTTCCAACCGCTCTGGGCCCATGACCGGGCCAGCGAACGTCAGGTGCTCATCGATTTCCTGGACCTGGTCCGCAAGCGCCGCAAGCGTTTTCCCAAGATGCACGTCTACCACTACGCGCCGTACGAGCGCAGCACCCTGCTGCGGCTGGCCGGCCGCTACGGGGTCGGCGAGAACGACGTCGACGATCTGTTGCGCAACGGCATTCTCGTCGACCTACTGCCATTGGTACGCAAGAGCATTCGCGTCGGCACCGAGAACTACAGCATCAAGTCGCTGGAACCGCTCTACATGGGCAACGAGCTCCGCGACGGTGAGGTCACCAAGGCCACCGATTCGATCACCGAGTACGCGCGCTACTGCGCACTGCGGGAGGCCGGGGAGCACGACGAGGCTGCCACGGTGCTCAAGGAGATCGAGGACTACAACCGGTACGACTGCCGATCCACCCACCGGCTGCGGGACTGGTTGATCAACCGGGCGTTCGAAGCCGAGGTTCCGCCGCGCGGTCCGCAACCGGTGCGTGACGGAGGGCCGATCGAGAAGGCCGACGCCACCGACCGCAAGCTGCTGAAGTTCGCCGGCGACGGTGTCGAACCGCGCACCGACGAGCAGCAGGCGGTCGCGATGATCGCCGCGGCCCGGGGTTTCCACAAGCGTGAGGACAAGCCGTTCTGGTGGGGCCATTTCGACCGGCTCAACAATCCGGTCGACGAATGGGCCGACAGCACAGGTGTTTTCGTCGCCGAGAAGGCACAGGTGGTCACCGACTGGCACACCCCGCCACGCGCCCGCAAACCCCAACGCCAGGTCTTGCTGACCGGCGCCATCGACGCCGGGGAACTCAGCACCGAGGTATATGCGCTGTACACCCCGCCCGCTCCGGCCGGCCTGTCCGACGACCCGGACCGGCGCGGCTTCGGCAGCGCGGCCGTCGTCGGCTGCGACAACCCGGAGGCACCCACCGAAGTGCTGATCACCGAACGCCAACCCAAGGACGGTGACGCCTTCACCCAGGTGCCGTTCGCGCTCACCCCTGGCCCGCCGATCAACACCAAGCCCTTGCAGGCATCCATCGACAGCACCGCCACCACCGTCGCCGCCGGTCTGCCGAACCTGCCCGCCGATGCGATGACCGATGTCCTGTTACGTCGTCCGCCCCGCACCGTCAGCGGCGGCCCGCTACCCCGCAACGGTGACACCGCCGCCGACGTCAGCGCGGCTCTGCTGGATCTGGACTGCTCGTACATCGCGGTGCACGGGCCGCCCGGCACCGGGAAAACCCACACCTCGGCGCGGATCATCGCCGGACTGGTCAACCAACACGGTTGGCGCATCGGGATCGTCGCGCAGTCGCATGCGGTGATCGAGCATCTGCTCGAGCAGGTACTCGATGCCGGGGTGGACGCGGCGCAGGTGGCCAAGAAGCGCAAAGGCGCCGACCCGCGGTGGACCGAGATCGGCGAGAGCCACTACGCGTCGTTCATCGCCGACCACCCCGGCTGCGTGATCGGCGGCACCGCATGGGATTTCGCGAACGAGACGCGGGTACCGCGGCAATGCCTCGATCTGCTCGTGATCGAGGAGGCCGGACAGTTCAACCTGGCCAACACCATCGCGGTGGCCCCCGCCGCGCGGAATCTGCTGCTGCTGGGCGACCCGCAACAACTCCCGCAGGTCTGCCAGGGCACCCACCCGGCACCGGTGGACGACTCCGCGCTCGGCTGGCTCGTCGACGGGGCGCACACGCTGCCGGCCGAGCGCGGCTACTTCCTGGACCACTCCTTCCGGATGCATCCGGCGGTGTGCGGCCCGGTCTCCCGACTGTCCTATGACGGCCGGCTGCAGTCGCATGAAAAGGTCAGTGCGGCACGCAAACTCGACGGCATCGAACCGGGAGTCCGGGTGCTCGCGGTCGAGCACCTCGGCAATTCGACCGACAGTCCGGAAGAGGCCGCCGCGATCGTCACCACCATCACCGGCCTGCTGGGCACCACCTGGACCGACGAACACGGCAGCACCCCGCTTGAGCAGGACCACTTCCTGGTCGTCACGCCCTACAACGCTCAGGTGACCACGGTTCGTCGCGCACTGGACGCAGCGGGTCTCACCGAGGTGCAGGCCGGCACCGTGGACAAGTTCCAGGGCAGACAGGCGCCCGTGGTGTTCGTGTCGATGACGGCGTCCTCGGCCGCCGATGTCCCCCGCGGCATCGGGTTCCTGTTGAACCGCAACCGGCTCAACGTGGCGATCAGCCGGGCCAAGTACGTCGCCTTCATCGTGCGTTCACCACAGCTCACCGACTATCTGCCCGGCCAACCGGACAGCCTGATCGCGCTGGGCGCATTTCTGGCCCTGACCGAATGACGGACCCGGCCTGTGATACACCCAACCGGTGACTGAAACGCTTACCGGAACCCTTGCCGGAATCGTCGGTGCCGGCTACGTCACCACCGATCCCGACGTGCTGGACGGCCGGTGCGTCGACCACACCGGGCGGTATCGCGGACAGGCAGCAGCTCTGGTCCGGCCCGGCACCGCCGACGAAGTCGCCGCGGTACTGCGCGCCTGCCGCGATGCGGGGGCGTGTGTCACGGTGCAGGGCGGCCGGACCTCTCTGGTGGCCGGGACGGTGCCGGAGAACGACGACATCCTGCTGTCGACCGAGCGCCTCACCGAGATCGGTGTCGTCGACACCGTCGAGCGCCGCATCCGAGCCGGCGCCGGGACTCCCCTGGCCGCGGTGCAACGCGCCGCCACCGCAGCCGGATTGGTGTTCGGGGTGGACCTGGCCGCGCGCGAATCGGCCACCGTCGGCGGGATGGCCTCCACCAATGCCGGCGGTCTGCGCACCGTTCGTTACGGCAACATGGGCGAGCAGGTGCTGGGCCTGGACATCGCACTGCCCGACGGATCGGTGGTCCACCGGCACAGTCAGGTACGCCGCGACAACACCGGCTACGACCTGGCCTCGCTGTTCGTCGGCGCCGAGGGGACGCTCGGTGTGATCACCGCACTCGATCTGCGCCTGCACCCCACCCCCACCCACCGGGTCACCGCGATCTGCGGGTTCACCGACCTGGAGGCGCTGACCGGGGCCGGCCGCGTCTTCCGCGACCTCGACGGCATCGCGGCCCTGGAGCTGATCGACGCCAGGGCCAGTGCGCTGACCGCCGAGCATCTCGGGGTCCCCGCCCCGGTCGACGGTGCCTGGCAGTTGCTGATCGAACTGGCCGGCGACAGCGACCAGACCGAACGCCTGGCCGACGCGCTGGACGGGGCCGACCTCTGTGGTGAGCCGGCCGTCGGCATCGACACAACCGCCCAGCAGCGGCTGTGGCAGGTACGGGAGTCGGTGGCCGAGGTGCTCGGATTGTTCGGTCCGCCATTGAAATTCGATGTCTCGCTGCCACTTTCGGCAATCAAGAACTTCGCCACCGAAGCCACCGAACTGATCGCCACCCATACGGCCGACGCCATTCCGGTGCTGTTCGGCCACATCGGGGAGGGCAACCTGCACCTGAACGTGCTGCGGTGCTCCACCGACGCCGAGGCGGGGTTGTATGCCGCGATGATGACGTTGATCGCCGACTGCGGCGGCAACGTCAGCTCCGAACACGGCGTCGGGTCGCGCAAGCGCGACTATGTGGCGATGTCACGCACCGAGGCCGACATCGCGGCCATGCGCACGATCAAGGCCGCCTTCGATCCGGACGGATACCTCAATCGCGCCGTGCTGTTCAATCCTCGCGCTTTGCCATGAACTCGGCGTAGATGTTCTCCCATTTCTCGGGATCCTCGGTCAGCGGCAGCACCCGGAACGAATCGGTCACCGCGTCGGCCACACCATCGCCATCGATGTGGTGATGGCTCACCGTGAACTCCACGTAGTCGTCGTCATCGTCGTCGCGGGGGTCCAGGTAGGGATCCGGCTCGGAAGCGAAGACGGGCTCGGCATCGAAACCGAGCAGGAACAGCGCGGCCACCACCCCGAACAGCGCGATGAACGCCGGCAGGAGCATGGACTGCGACATCGCCGCCGCGAACGGCGCGCGCAGGAACTCCGGCAACTCGGCGACCGCACCCTCACCGCGGGGCGCCGCGCCGGCCGCCCCCGGCATCTCTGCGCCGATACGCGACGTCATGTACGCCGCGATCCCCGCGCTGCCGAGCACCGACCCGACCTGGCGGGTGGCGTTGTACACGCCGGATCCGGCCCCGGCCAGATCCGGCGGCAGGTTGCGCGTCGCGGTCGCTGCCAACGGCGACCAGATGAACGCCATGCCGACGCCCATCACCAATTGCGGCAGCAAGAGGCGCCAGATCGGCGTCGTCGGGGTCATCTCCATCGCCAGCCAGGTCAGCCCGATCGCCATCGCCGAGAAACCGAAACCGATCACCGGCGTCGGATGCGCCCGGTCGACGATGCGACCCACGACCGGCGCCAGCACACCGCTGGCGATCGCCGTCGGAGCGGTCAAGAGTGCCGACCGGATCGGCGACAGTCCGCACACCGTCTGGGCGTAGAACATCAACGGCAGGATCATCGCGGTCACCGCGAACCCGATCGTGGCGACGCCCACGTTGGCCAGGCTGAAGTCGCGATCTTTGAAGATCCGCAACGGGATCAGCGGCTCGGCGGTGTTGACCGCCTGCCAGCACACGAACGCCACCATCACCGCAATGCCGACCGCGCCGGTCGCCCACACCCACGGCGCCCAATCGCGCGACTGCCCCTCCTGCAGCGCGAACACGATCAGGAACATGCCCACCCCGGACAGCACGACGCCCAGCACGTCGAACCGATGGTCCTGGGTGGGCAGCACCGGCACCAGCCAGACCGCCAGGGCGAAGCCGACAACCCCGATCGGCACGTTGACGAAGAAGATCCACTGCCAGCCCAGTCCCCCGACCAGCACGCCACCGGCCAGCGGACCGACCAACGTGGCCACCCCGGCCGTCGCGCCCCACACACTCATCGCCACCCCGCGCCGCTCGGGCGGGAAGATGCGGGTGATCGTGGACAACGTCTGCGGCGTCAGCAGGGCCGCGCCGATGCCCTGCACCACACGTGCCGCGATCAGCATCCCGATACTGCCGGCGAGACCGCACCACAGCGAGGCCGCGGTGAACACGGCCAGGCCGGCGAGGTAGAGGTTCTTGGGCCCGTAGACATCGCCCAACCGGCCCGCGACGAGCAGCGGCACGGCGTACGCCAGCAGGTAAGCGCTGGTCACCCAGATCACGCCGTCGTAATCGGCGCCGAGCTCTTCCATGATGGTCGGATTGGCGACGGCGACGATCGTCGCGTCGACCAGGATCATGAAGAAGCCGACCATCATGGCCCACAGGGCGTTCCACGGGTTGTCCGCACGCGCGGGCACCCTGCCCTGCGGGCTCGGGGTGCGGGCGTTCAGCGCTGGAGACATGGCGATGCGGTGTGTTGGGCCTCGGGTCCGGCTCAGTTGGGTGGTTGGCGGGCCCAGCCGACGCTACCCGGGAGCGCGTCAGGCGGGCTCGACAACCGCCTCGGAAACGACGAGCGTGTCGCCCGGGTATTCGCTCGGCTCGTCATCGTCGTTACGCCGACCGACCAGCAGCAGGGCCGTCAGGGCGATCGCCATGCCGGCCGTCATCACCCACGACAACGCCAGCGCACCGTTGCCCAGGGCCCCGATCGCCGGTGCCACCGCCGCGCCGAGGCCGAACTGCGCCGCGCCCAACAACGCGGCCGCCGTTCCGGCAGCGTCGGGATGCCGCGACAGTGCGACGGCCGGGGCGTTGGGAAGCACCAGGCCCATTCCCGCCAGGATCGCCAGCACCGGCACCACGAAGGCGGACAGCCCACCGACGTGCGCCACGGTCAGCACCACGAACACCACCCCGGCAAGGGTCGACCAGCTCAGCGCCGCCACCGTGATGGCCTGCGGCGAGAACCGGCGCAGCAGCACGACGTTGAACTGGGTGGAGCCGATCAGCGCGATCGCCCCCGCGGCGAACACCAGCGCGAAGGCCTGCTGGTCGAGACCGTAGTGGCCCTGCAGGACGAACGGCGCCGCCGAGATATAGGCGAACAACCCGGACATGCCCAGTGCGGCGACCAGCACCAGGATCACGAACCGCGAATCACGCAGCAGCTCGATGTACGTGCCGACGATGCCGCTCACCGCGAGTGGGCGCCGATGGGCGACCGGCAGGGTTTCCGGCAGGGCGAGCGCAGCCATCGCCAGCAGGCCGCCGGCCACCACCACCAGCGCGACGAAGACCCAGTGCCAGGACCCGTGCAACAGCACAGCCGCCCCCAAGGACGGGGCCAGCACCGGGGCCACCCCCAGCACCAGCATCAACCGCGACATCACCGTCGCCGCCACCGTGCCGCTGAACAGGTCGCCGACCACGGCGATCGCCACGACCGAGGCCGCCGCCGCACCCATGCCCTGTAGGCCGCGCGCCAACCCGAGAACGGTGATGTTGGGTGCCAGCACGCACAGCACCGAAGCCACCATGTGCAGCACGATGCCCGCCATCAACGGGCGCCTGCGTCCCAGCGAATCCGACAGTGGGCCGACGATCAGCTGGCCGAGGGCCAGACCGGCCAGGGTTCCGGTGAGCGTCAACTGCGACACCGAGGAGGAGACCGAGAGCTCCTCGGCGATCCGGGGCAGGGCCGGCAGATACATGTCGATGGTCAGTGGACCCAGCGCCACCAGCGCACCCAGGATGAGAATCATCCGGATCCGACCCGGCATCCGACTGTGCTCAGCTACCGATGTCGTCTGGTCCACGTCGGGCGATGATGCCATGAAGGTGAACAGCCCCGCATTTCAGTTTTTTGTTCCCGTGACGGCTGTCACCCTCGGGCACCGGCAACGGGTGACCGTTCGTTCTCCCGACGTCAGGTCAAGCGTTAGCCTGGCAGTCAACGATGGGTTCACACCTGGGAGGCCCCGAAGTGCGTGCGCGGTCCAAAGCCCTGCCTGCGAAGGTCGAAGAGACCGAAGATCCCAGCACGGCGGCCAAGGTGCTCTCGGCCATCATCGAGCGCAGTTCGCGCGTCCAGGCTCCGGCCGTCAAGGCCTACGTGGACCGGTTGCGCAGCCACCAGCCCGATGCCACCCCGGCCGAGATCGTGACCCGGCTGGAGAAGCACTACCTGGCCGCGGTGATGGCCAGCGGCGCCGCAGTCGGCTCGGCCGCCGCCTTCCCCGGCATCGGAACCCTGGCGGCGCTGTCGGCCGTCGCCGGCGAGACGGTGGTGTTCCTCGAAGCCACGTCGGTGTTCGTGCTCGCCGTCGCCGAGGTGCACGGCATCCCGGCCGACCATCGCGAACGGCGCCGTGCGCTGGTGCTTTCGGTCCTCGTCGGCGAAGACAGCAAGCGTGCCATCGCCGACCTGCTCGGCACCGGGCGGACCAGCGGTGCGTGGCTGTCCGACGGTGCGGCGACGCTGCCGTTGCCCGCGGTCTCCCAGCTCAACTCCCGGCTGGTCAAGTACTTCGTCAAGCGGTATACGCTCAAGCGCGGCGCGATGGCTTTCGGCAAGATGCTGCCGGTGGGCATCGGCGCTGTCATCGGCGGCGTCGGCAACCGGCTGATGGGTAAGAAGATCGTCGCCAACGCCCGCCAGGCGTTCGGCGCACCCCCGCCGCGGTGGCCCGCAACGTTGCATGTGCTGCCGTCCGCCAACCCCTGAGGACCATGCTGACCTCAGGTGGCGCTGAAAGGCGATAGCCTTTATGCGGCGGTCCAGAGGGGTCGGCCGCCCACAGAAGAACACAAGCGGCAAGCCTGCATGTGACGGCTGGCCGGACACAAGAATCGAGGCGAGTGTCTGCCGTGAGCAGTTCACCTTCACCATTCGGGCAGAACGAGTGGTTGGTCGAGGAGATGTATCGCAAGTTCCGCGAGGATCCCTCTTCGGTGGATCCGAGTTGGCACGAATTTCTGGTCGACTACTCCCCTGAACCCACCACCGACAACACCGTCGCCAACGGTCAGCCGGCGGCGCAGACAGCGCCTGCCGCCGCACCGCCAGCAACTCCCGCCGCGCCTGCGGCACCCGCTCCGGCAGCGGCGCCCGCCAAGGCCGCACCGGCCAAGGCTGCTGCACCGGCCAAGCCGGCGAAGCCGGGCCCCACCCCCGCCGAGGGCGACGAGTCCCAGGTGCTGCGTGGCGCGGCGGCGGCCGTGGTCAAGAACATGAACGCGTCGCTGGAGGTGCCCACCGCGACCAGCGTGCGGGCCATCCCGGCCAAGGCGATGATCGACAACCGCATCGTCATCAACAACCACCTCAAGCGCACCCGTGGCGGCAAGGTCAGCTTCACCCATCTGCTCGGCTACGCGATCGTGCAGGCGGTCAAGAAGTTCCCGAACATGAACCGGTACTTCGCCGAGGCCAACGACAAGCCGGCTGCGGTCACCCCGGCCCACACCAACCTGGGCCTGGCCATCGACCTGCCCGGCAAGGATGGCAACCGGTCACTGGTCGTTGCAGCGATCAAGCGTTGCGAAACAATGCATTTCGGCCAGTTCATCGCAGCCTACGAGGACATCGTGCGCCGGGCCCGTGACGGCAAGCTGACCGCCGAGGACTTCTCCGGCGTGACCATCTCGCTGACCAACCCGGGCACGATCGGCACCGTGCACTCGGTGCCGCGGCTCATGCAGGGCCAGGGCGCCATCATCGGCGCGGGCGCCATGGAGTACCCGGCCGAGTTCCAGGGCGCCAGCGAGGAACGCATCGCCGACCTGGGCATCGGCAAGCTGATCACCCTGACATCGACCTATGACCACCGCATCATCCAGGGTGCCGAGTCGGGCGACTTCCTGCGCACCATCCACACCCTGCTGCTCGACGACGAGTTCTACGACGAGATCTTCCGCGAACTCGGCATCCCGTATGAGCCGGTGCGCTGGCGCACCGACAACCCGGACTCGATCGCCGACAAGAACGCCCGTGTCATCGAGCTGATCGCGGCCTACCGCAATCGCGGCCACCTGATGGCCGACATCGACCCGCTGCGGCTGGACAACACCCGCTTCCGCAGTCACCCCGATCTCGACGTCAACACCCATGGCTTGACGCTGTGGGACCTGGACCGCGAGTTCAAGGTCGACGGGTTCGCCGGCAAGCAGTACATGAAACTGCGCGACGTGCTCTCGGTGCTGCGTGACGCCTACTGCCGCCACATCGGTGTGGAGTACACGCACATCCTCGAACCCGAGCAGCAGCGCTGGATCCAGGAACGCGTCGAGGTCAAGCACGACAAGCCCACCGTCGCCGAGCAGAAGTACATCCTGAGCAAGCTCAACGCGGCCGAGGCATTCGAGACCTTCCTGCAGACCAAATACGTTGGGCAGAAGCGCTTCTCGCTGGAAGGCGCGGAGACCGTCATCCCGATGATGGACGCCGTGATCGACCAGTGCGCCGAGCACGCGCTCGCCGAGGTGGTCATCGGCATGCCGCACCGCGGCCGCCTCAACGTGCTGGCCAACATCGTCGGCAAGCCCTACAGCCAGATCTTCACCGAGTTCGAGGGCAACCTCAACCCGAGCCAGGCCCACGGCTCCGGCGACGTCAAGTACCACCTCGGCGCCACCGGCACCTATATCCAGATGTTCGGCGAGAACGACATCGAGGTGTCGCTGACCGCCAACCCCTCGCATCTGGAAGCCGTCGACCCGGTGCTCGAGGGTCTGGTACGGGCCAAGCAGGATCTGCTGGACGGCAGCAAGGACGCCGACGTCTCCGGCGAGTACCCGGTCGTCCCGCTGATGCTGCACGGCGACGCGGCGTTCGCCGGCCAGGGCGTGGTCGCCGAGACGCTGAACCTGGCCCTGCTGGACGGTTACCGCACCGGCGGCACCATCCACATCGTGGTCAACAACCAGATCGGGTTCACCACGGCGCCAACGGATTCGCGCTCCAGCGAGTACTGCACCGACGTCGCCAAGATGATCGGCGCACCGATCTTCCACGTCAACGGCGACGACCCCGAGGCGTGTGCCTGGGTGGCGCGGCTGGCAGTGGACTTCCGCCAGGCGTTCAAGAAGGACGTCGTCATCGACATGCTGTGCTACCGCCGCCGCGGACACAACGAGGGCGACGATCCGTCGATGACCCAGCCGTACATGTACGACCTCATCGACACGAAGCGCGGCTCCCGCAAGGCCTACACCGAATCACTGATCGGCCGTGGCGACATCTCGATGAAAGAGGCCGAGGACGCCCTGCGTGACTACCAGGGTCAGCTGGAGCGGGTGTTCAACGAGGTCCGCGAGCTGGAGAAGCACGCTGCCGAGCCCAGCGAATCGGTCGAGGCCGACCAGCAGATCCCGCAGCGGCTCGCCACTGCGGTGGACAAGTCCCTGCTCGCCCGGATCGGCGACGCCCATCTGGCCCTGCCGGACGGGTTCACCGTGCACCCGCGCGTCAAGCCGGTGCTGGAGCGGCGCCGTGAGATGGCCTACGAGGGCAAGGTCGACTGGGCGTTCGCCGAGTTGCTCGCGCTCGGGTCGCTGGTCTCGGAGGGCAAGCTGGTCCGGATCTCCGGCCAGGACACCCAGCGCGGCACCTTCACCCAGCGCCACTCGGTGATCGTCGACCGCAAGACCGGCGAGGAGTTCACCCCGCTGCAGCTGCTGGCCACCAGCACCGACGGCACCCCCACCGGCGGTAAGTTCCTGGTCTACAACTCTGCGCTGTCGGAATACGCCGCGGTGGGCTTCGAGTACGGCTACTCGGTGGGCAATCCCGACGCAATGGTGTTGTGGGAGGCGCAGTTCGGCGACTTCGTCAACGGCGCCCAGTCGATCATCGACGAGTTCATCAGCTCCGGTGAGGCCAAGTGGGGCCAGCTCTCCGACGTCGTGCTGCTGCTGCCGCACGGCCATGAGGGTCAGGGCCCCGACCACACCTCGGGCCGCATCGAGCGCTTCCTGCAGCTGTGGGCCGAGGGCTCGATGACCATCGCGGTGCCGTCCACTCCGGCGAACTACTTCCACCTGTTACGCCGGCACGGCATGGACGGCATCCAGCGTCCGCTGATCGTCTTCACCCCGAAGTCGATGCTGCGTAACAAGGCCGCGGTCAGCGACATCCGCGACTTCACCGAGAACAAGTTCCGTTCGGTGCTGGAGGAGCCGGTCTACACCGACGGCGAGGGTGACCGCAGCAAGGTCACCCGCGTCCTGCTGTGCAGCGGCAAGATCTACTACGACCTGGCGGCCCGCAAGGCCAAGGACAACCGCGAAGACGTGGCGATCGTGCGCCTGGAACAGCTCGCCCCGCTCCCGCGGCGCCGGTTGGCCGAGACCCTGGACCGCTACCCGAATGTCACCCAGAAGTTCTGGGTGCAGGAGGAGCCGGCCAACCAGGGCGCCTGGCCGTCACTCGGCCTGACCCTGCCCGAGGTGCTGCCGGACTACTTCAACCCGATCACCCGGATCTCGCGGCGCGCGATGTCGGCTCCGTCATCGGGGTCGTCGAAGGTGCATGCCGTCGAACAGCAGGAGATCATCGACCTGGCCTTCGGGTAACCCCAGCTGCGCGAGCGTGCGTGTCTGCAGGCCTACACGCCGGTATAGGCCAGCATTCTGCGCACGCTCGCGGCCGGGTTTGAATCACCTCGCGCGCAACGGTGTGCGCAGCGTCGGGCGGTCACTAGACAACTAGGGTGACTATCGCAGCCGCCCCGCCCACCGCCTCCACGGCGACGCCCGCCTCGGGAAACACGGTGCGCACGGCGGTGCTGGCCAGCGTGCTCGGGACGACGATCGAGTGGTACGACTTCTTCCTCTACGCCACCGCCGCCAGCTTGGTGTTCAACCACACCTTCTTCCCGGACCAGAGCTCGTTCGTCGGCACCATGCTGGCATTCGCCACATTCGCGGTCGGGTTCGTCGTGCGGCCCATCGGCGGATTCGTGTTCGGCCACATCGGCGACCGGATCGGCCGCAAACGCACGCTTGCCCTGACCATGCTGTTGATGGGCGCGGCCACCGCACTGATGGGAGTGCTGCCCACCGCGGCGCAGATCGGCGTCCTGGCCCCGATCCTGCTGCTGGTGCTGCGCGTGGTCCAGGGATTCGCCCTCGGCGGCGAGTGGGCCGGCGCCGTGCTGTTGGCCGTCGAGCACAGTCCCCGGCATCGCCGCGGACTGTTCGGCAGTATCCCGCAGGTCGGGCTCGCCCTGGGTCTGGCACTGGGCACCGGGGTGTTCGTGCTCCTGCAGCTGTGGCTGTCCGCAGAGGCGTTCCAGACCTACGGCTGGCGGATCGCGTTCCTGTTCAGCGTCGTGCTGGTGGTCTTCGGCGTCGTGGTGCGGTTCCGGGTGGCCGAGACGCCGGCATTCGAGAAGTTGCGCGACGACGACGAACGCTCGGTGGTCCCCGTCAAGGAGATCTTCCGGCCCCCGGCGTTGCGTTCGACCGTGCTCGGCCTGCTGTCGCGCTGGGGTGAGGGCGCCGCGTTCAACACCTGGGGCGTGTTCACCATCGCGTATGCCACGACGACGCTGCATCTGGGCAAGGTGCCGGTCCTGATCGTGGTGACCGCGGCGGCACTGCTGATGGCGGTGCTACTGCCGGTGTCGGGTCTACTCGCCGACAAGTTCAGCCCGAAGGCCGTCTACGCGTCGGGCATCGCCGCTTACGCCGTGGTGGTGTTTCCTGCCTTCGCATTGTTCAACACCGGCAGCATCACGGCCTATGCGGTGGGAATGTTGTTGGCGTTCGGCGTCATTCACGCCTGGTTCTACGGCGCGCAGGGCACGCTGTACGCGTCGTTGTTCCCGACGCGCACTCGCTACACCGGACTGTCGACGGTGTATCAGCTCTCGGGCGTCTACGCCTCGGGTCTGACCCCACTGATCCTCACCGCACTGATCGCCGCCGGCGGCGGCACGCCCTGGCTGGCGTGCGGATATCTGGTGGCCACCGCGGTGATCAGCGTGATCGCTACGCTGCTGTTGCGCCCACAGCATTGAGCAGAAGGCCAGCACGACTCAACACGTGAGTACCACCGGGCCCGATTCGGTGATCGCCACGGTGTTCTCGGTATGCGCGGTGCGGGAACCGTCGGCGGATCGGATGGTCCAGCCGTCGCGGTCGAAGACGATGCGGTCGGTACCGGCGGCCAACCACGGTTCCAGCGCCAGTGTCATCCCGGCTCGCAGCTTCATGCCGCGACCGGGCTTGCCGCGGTTCGGTACATGCGGGTCCTCGTGCATCGTCCGGCCCAGGCCGTGCCCGCCGAACTCGAGGTTGACCGGGTAGCCGTAGTCGGCGGCGACGGCGCCGATGGCGGCCGAGATGTCACCGAGCCGGTTCCCCGGACGCGCGGCGGCGGTGCCGGCCTCCAACGCCTCCTCGGTGGCCCGAACCAACCGTGCATCGGCGGCCGACGGTGTCCCGACGATCACGGTGCGGGCCGCGTCGGCGACCCACCCGTCGATGGACACCGCGAAGTCCATGGTGAGCACGTCGCCGTCGGCCAGCCGGTAGTCGTGCGGAAGGCCGTGCAGCACAGCATCGTTGACCGACAGGCAGATGACATTGCGAAACGGGCCGCGGCCGAATGACGGGTCGTAATCCCAGTAGCACGATTCGGCACCGCGACGCTTGACCATGTCGCGGGCGTGCAGTTCGAGGTCGAGCAGGTTGACCCCGATATCCGCGAGCCCGCTCAACTCGGCGAGCACCTCGGCCACGAACCGTCCGGTGACCCGCATCTTCTCGATCTCGGCGGCGGTCTTCAGCTCGATCATGTCCACACCCTTCTCGGTATTTAAATACCAACACTAGCGGTATATAAATACCGGCGCTACCGTGGTGACGTGGTCCGCACCCCACTCACCCCCGCACAGATCGCTGCCGGCCGCCGACTCGGCGAGACCCTGCGTGCCGCCCGGGGCGCCCGCCCGCTCGACGAGGTCGCCGCGCGCGCCGGCATCTCCCCGGAGACGTTGCGCAAGATCGAGACCGGACGGCTGCCCTCCCCGGCGTTCGGCACGGTCGTCGGACTGAGCGACGCCCTGGGAATTCCGCTGGAGACGCTGGCCGAAGTCTGGCGACCGGTGCGCGCGGCCGCGTCGTAGCCCACCGGCTACCGGCCGACCTGGCTACGGTGGGTGAAATGGACTCCCCCGATTACGGATTCGACGGCGATTACAACACGGTGTCCGCGCCCGCCCAGGCCGCGATCGCCGGCGGTGCGTTTACCGCCCTGCTGGTCGCGACGATCGTCAACATCGCCCGCAGTCGACGCCGAACCGCCTGTCTCGCAGGTGCTTCCGCCGCTCTTCTGGCGAGCACCGTTTCGTCGTTCGTGCACACCACCCGCCGCGGCAAGTTCGCAGTGTGGAGCGACATCCTCGATGGCCTGGCCCTGCGCGGCGATGAGACGCTGCTCGATCTCGGCTGCGGCCGGGGCGCGGTGCTTCATGCCGCGGCAAAACGACTTCCACGCGGACGCGCACTCGGCGTCGATCTGTGGCGCGCCGATCAGACCGGCAACTCGCCGGAACAGACTCTGGCCAACGCCGCAGCCGAGGGCGTCGCCGGCCGGGTCGAGGTCCACACCGGCGACATGACCGCCCTGCCCTTCGACGATGCCAGCGTCGACGTCATCGTCAGCAGCCTGGCCATCCACAACATCCCCGATCGGGCCGGGCGGTCCCGTGCTCTCGACGAAGCCGCCAGAGTGCTGCGCCCGGGCGGCCGGCTGGCCATCGCCGACATCTGGGAAACACGGCGCCATTCCGAGCGTCTGTGCGCCAACGGCTGGCAGCATGTGCAGCGACAGAATCTCGGCTGGCGGATGTGGTGGGGCGGCCCCTACGTCGGAACCCACCTGGTGACAGCGACCAAGCCGGCCAGCACAACCGGGACCGCGGGTACCGGGTAATCTCGACGCAAGTCGAACGACACAAGGGAGTGTTCTATGGAGGGCTTCGCCGGAAAGGTCGCCGTCGTGACCGGCGCCGGATCAGGCATCGGACAGGCGCTGGCCATCGAGCTCGGACGTTCCGGGGCCAAGGTGGCGATCTGCGACGTCGATACCGAGGGACTCGCGGTCACGGAGGAACGCCTCAAGGCGATCGGCGCCGAGGTCAAGACCGACCGGATCGATGTCACCGAGCGCGAGGCCTTCCTGCTCTACGCAGACGCGGTCAAGGAGCATTTCGGCAAGGTCAACCAGATCTACAACAACGCAGGCATCGCGTTCACCGGTGACGTCGAGATCAGTCAGTTCAAGGACATCGAGCGGGTGATGGACGTGGACTTCTGGGGCGTCGTCAACGGCACCAAGGCCTTCCTGCCGCACCTGATCGAATCCGGCGACGGACACGTCATCAACGTCTCCAGCCTGTTCGGCATCTTCTCGGTTCCGGGCCAGGCCGCCTACAACTCGGCCAAGTTCGCGGTGCGCGGCTTCACCGAGGCCCTGCGTCAGGAGATGGCTCTGGCCAAGCATCCGGTCAAGGTGACCTGTGTGCACCCCGGCGGGATCAAGACCGCCATCGCCCGCAACGCCACCGCCGCCGAGGGACTGGATCAGAAGGCCCTCGCCGAGACCTTCGACCGGAAACTGGCCAACACCACCCCGCAGCGCGCGGCCACGATCATCCTCGAAGCGGTGCGCAAGGACCGGGCACGGGTACTCGTCGGCGCCGACGCCAAGGTCCTCGATGTCATCGTGCGGATCACCGGCTCGGCGTACCAGAAGCTGTTCGCGGGCGCGATGGGGCGGATGCTCCCCCGCTGACGCCGAGGGTTGCCGAGGGCTAGTGGCCCAGCGGGTTGGACTGGAGAAATTCGTCTGCCACCGCACCGGGATCCTTGCCCTCGGCGACCTGTCTGCGCATGTCGGCCAGCGATCCGGTGTCCAGGACGCCGGCGATCTCGTTGAGCGCCAGAACCTGGCGTTCGTTCAGTGTGTTGCGGCGATACAGCGGCACCACGTTCTCACCGCGGATCAGCGCCGTCTTGTCGGCCAGCACGGTCAGGTCCGACGGGATCGCCGGATCGGCTGTCGTGGACCAGGCTGCGTTGATCTTCCCCGCACGTAATGCGGCGAACAGGCTCTTGTCGTCGGGGAATGTGACGGCCTTGGGCAGAGTGCAGGACCCCACCGCCTCGGGCACCGAGGAACCGACCACGGCACCCGGCCGTGCCTGGGCACAGTTGCGGCGCAGTGCGCTCAGATCGGTCCCGCCCCACGCCGTGGCGGTGGCCTCGGCGACCACCAGCGCGGGCTTGTCCTGTGCCGACATGGTGTAGTCGCCGGCCGCGACGCCTTCGGGCAGCGCCGAGACCAGGTCCCGGTAGACCTGCTCATCCGCGCGGGCCGTGGCGGCCGGATCCAGCCGCGTCAGGAACCGGCCGGTGAACCCCGGCTGCACGGTCACCGATCCCGAATCCAGCACCCCGAGGCTGCCGTCGGTCTCGGTGACCACGGCCGGCGTGCCGTAATAGCGCAGTGCCGCGGCATACAGATGACCGAGCAGTGCCGACTCCGGCGCCGGCCCCGCCCCGACCGCGAGAGCAGCCGGGGCCGAGTTGGACGCGCAACCCCCCAACACTGCCACGAGCAGCGTCGACATGGTCAACAGCGCCAACGCCAGAGTTCGGCGCATTCGCGAACTCAGGATTCTGCGGTATCAGCCGCCGCTGCGACCGCGGCCGCAACCGCGGGACCGACCCGCGGATCGAGCGCACTGGGCACGATGTGGTCGACCGCCAGATCGTCACCCACGACCGAGAAGATCGCCTCGGCAGCCGCCACCTTCATCTTCTCGGTGATACGACGGGCACCGGCGTCGAGCGCCCCGCGGAACACGCCCGGGAAGGCCAACACGTTGTTGATCTGGTTGGGGAAGTCGCTGCGTCCGGTTGCCACCACCGCGGCGTACTTGCGGGCCGCGTCCGGGTGGATCTCCGGGTCCGGGTTGGACAGCGCGAAGACGATGGAGTTGGGAGCCATCGTCGCGATGAGCTCCTCGGGCACGACGCCGGCCGACACCCCGAGGAACACGTCGGCGCCCTCGAGCGCCTCGGCCACCCCACCGGTGAGCTTGCGCGGGTTGGTGCGCCCGGCCAGCTCGGCCTTGAAGGAATTGAGGTTGTCACGACCCGAGTGCACGATGCCCTGCGAGTCGAGCACGACGACGTCGGTGATGCCCTTGTTCAGCAGGATGTTGGCACACGCCACACCCGCTGCACCGGCGCCCGAGATGACGACGCGGAGTGCATGGATGTCACGCTCGAGGACCTTCGTGGCGCCCAGCAGCGCGGCCAGCACCACGATCGCCGTGCCGTGCTGGTCGTCGTGCATGACCGGGCAGTCCAGCGCCTCGATGACCCGGCGCTCGATCTCGAAGCACCGCGGCGCCGAGATGTCCTCCAGGTTCACCGCGCCGAAGGTCGGACGCAGCCGGATCAGGGTCTCGACGATCTCGTCGGGATCCTTGGTGTCCAGCACGATCGGGATCGAGTTCAGCCCGCCGAAGGACTTGAACAGCGCGCTCTTGCCCTCCATGACCGGCAGCGACGCCGCGGGGCCGATGTCGCCGAGGCCCAGCACCGCGGTGCCGTCGCTGACCACCGCGACCAGGCGGTTGGCCCAGGTGTACTTGGCAGCGAGCGTGTGATCCGTGGCGATCGCCCGGCTCACCTGGGCGACACCAGGGGTATAGGCGATCGACAGCGCACGCTGGGTGTCCAGCGGCTCCTTCAACTCGACCGAGAGCTTTCCGCCTTCATGAGCATCGAAGATCTCGGCGTCTTCGATGACAACTTGCGGGGTGCGCTCCGCTGACGAGCGCTCGGACGAGGAGGCGACTGTACTTTCCGACACGGCGCAAGGGTACTTCAATGCCAATTCTCACAGGGCCCGGTTCCCCGCTGGTGAGCGTTACTTAACAGTAACTACGCGTAGCATTCTCTGTGCTGATCAGGTAGCTGCACACCGCGCAGGAAGGTCGCAGATCATGCCCTCATTCCGCGCCTTGCCACCGGCCCTGCGTTCGACGGCAAGGACCCGCCCCACCGACCCCGACGCCAAGACGATCCACGTTCCGGTCGCCCGCGCGATGGTCGATTGCGGTGTCTACTGCGGCGGTGACCGGTTACCCGGCAAGTACACCCACGCCGCGGCTCTGAACAAGGTCCGTGAGTTGCAGAACGCCGGTCAGAAGGCATTCGTCTGGATCGGTCTGCACGAACCCGACGAATTCCAGATGCAGTCGGTGGCAGACGTTTTCGGCCTGCACGAGCTGGCCGTCGAGGACGCGGTGCACGCCCACCAGCGCCCCAAGCTCGAGCGGTACGACAAGACCCTGTTCCTGGTACTCAAGACCATCAACTACGTCGAGCACGAATCCGTGGCACTGGCCCGCGAGATCGTCGAGACCGGCGAGATCATGATCTTCGTCGGGCCGGACTTCGTCGTCACCGTTCGTCACGGCGAGCACGGCGGGCTGGCCGGCGTGCGGAAGAGGCTCGAATCCTCGCCTGCCACCCTGAAACTCGGGCCATTCGCGGTCATGCACGCGATCGCCGACCATGTGGTGGACAGCTACCTCGACGTGACCGATCTGATGGAAACCGACATCGACGCGATGGAGGAGGACATCTTCTCCCCCGGCACGCACACCAACATCGAGAGCATCTACCTGCTCAAGCGGGAAGTCGTCGAAATGCGCCGTGCGGTGGCCCCGTTGACCCTGGCCCTGGCCCGCCTTCTCACCGACCACAACGACCTGATCTCGGTCGAGGTACGCAGGTACATGCGCGACGTGCACGACCACAACGTGCAGGCCTCCGATCGCGTCACGAGCTACGACGAGATGCTCAGCTCGCTGGTGCAGGCCGCACTCGGCAAGGTCGCCATGCAGCAGAACGTGGACATGCGCAAGATCTCCGCGTGGGTGGCGATCGCCGCGGTGCCGACCGCGATGGCCGGGATCTACGGGATGAACTTCGAGCACATGCCCGAATTGCAGTGGACCTGGGGCTATCCCGCCGTACTCCTGTCCATGGCCCTCATCTGCTTCGCGCTGTATCGCACGTTCCGCCACAACGACTGGCTCTAGCTGGGGCTCGCTGCCCGTCTGGTCGGATCCAGCACGTCCACCCCATCGGTCTGCCACGCCTCCCGCATGGCGTCCGCACCCTTCAGGCGCACCCAGGCTGCCTCGGTGGCGGTGATGGGCGTGGCCGAGAGCACGGTCACCGGCGAGAGCGGCTCGGCCAGAGGAACCTCGCCGATATCGCTGGGGCCCAGCAGGAATGCGCTGAACGGTGCGGAGTCGAACAACTGGGTCTCCAGGTCGATGAGCGCGTCGGCCTCCAGCACCAGGCCTTCCACCGCGGGTGCGGCAGCCAGGACGGCCAGTGACCGGGCCAGCCCGCCCGGGGTCGGACCCCGGAGCGAGAGCACCACCTCGGCCCGGGGACCGTGGATCGGATCGGAGACCAGTTCGGTCGGATCGAACATCGGGTGACGCGAACAGCCCACCGTCACATAGTGATACAGATCCTGTCCGCTTCCACCAGAGCGCAGATCCGGGCCGAACCGCAGGACGTCGATGCGCTCGGTACCCAGGAACGTCACGCTGGCACTGACGGGTTCCGCGGAAATGCCTGCCGCACCGAAGTATTCGCCCACGTGGGCGCGGACGGCAGCCAGGACGTCGATCACTCTGCTGTCGGTTCTCCGGCCGGCTCGGCCGACTCGGCGGGTGCGGCTGCCCCGGATTCCTCGGTCTCGTCGGGCCCGGTCTCGGTCTCCGCGGTGTCCTCGGCCGGCTCGGGTTCCTCGGCGGGCTCGGTACGGGTCAGGTTCACCCCGGTCGCGGCGTCGAAGATCGCCAACTTCGATGTGTCGAAGGCCAATTGGATCTGCTGGCCACCGGCGGCCGTGGACTCGGCAGACACCCGGGCGACGAACTCGTTGGCACCCGCGCCGGAATCCGCCGCCAACTCGGCAAGCTGTGCCGCCTCGGCGCCCGCACCCTCGATCGTGAAGTGCACGTACTTGTCGGCACCGAGCGACTCGACGATGTCGGCGCGCACCGGGAAGCTCAGGGCCCGGATCCGCGCGTACCCGTCGAGCAACGAAGCGTCCTCCAGATGCTCGGGCCGGATCCCGACGATGATGTTGTCGGGCTTGGGATGCCGCGCCAGCTGATCATGCACCTGCTGGGTCAGGGTGACGTCGCCGAACGGCAGCCGCACCCCGACGTCGGTGAACGTGGCCGGGAAGAAATTCATCGCCGGTGATCCGATGAAGCCGGCCACGAACAGGTTCGCCGGGTTGTTGTACAACTCGTCGGGCGTGCCGATCTGCTGAATCTCGCCTGCCAGCAACACCACAACCCGATCGCCCAGGGTCATCGCCTCGGTCTGGTCATGCGTGACGTAGACCGTCGTGGTGCCCAGCCGGCTCTGCAGTCGCGAGATCTCGGCGCGCATCTGCACGCGCAGCTTGGCGTCCAGGTTGCTCAGCGGCTCATCCATCAGGAATGCCTTGGGACGACGCACGATTGCCCGGCCCATCGCCACCCGCTGACGCTGCCCGCCCGACAACTGTGCGGGCTTGCGGTCGAGCAGCTCGGTCAGGTCCAGGATCTTGGCGGTCTCGGCGACCTTGGCCTCGATCTCGTCCTTCTTGAGCTTGGCCAGGGTCAGCGGGAAGGCGATGTTCTGCCGCACCGTCATGTGCGGGTAGAGCGCATAGGACTGGAAGACCATCGCGATATCGCGGTCCTTGGGCGCCTTCTCGTTGACCCGCTCGCCACCGATCCGGAGTTCGCCCGACGAGATGTCCTCAAGCCCTGCGATCATGTTCAGCGTGGTGGACTTACCGCACCCGGACGGTCCCACCAGGATGATGAACTCGCCGTCGGCGATCGTCATCGAGAACTCTTTGACGGCATCTCTCGTGCCGCCCGCACCGTCGGGGTAACTCTTGGTGACCCGGTCCAACACAATTTCGGCCATCCAATTACCCCTTTACCGCACCGGATGTCAGGCCAGCGACGATCCGCCGCTGGAAGATGAGAACAAAGATAATGATCGGGATCGTGATGACCATCGCACCGGCCGCGATCGACCCGGTCGGTTCCTCGAACTGGGAACTGCCGGTGAAGTTCGCGATCGCCACCGGCGCGGTGATCGCCCGCTCGGTCGCGGTCAACGACAGCGCCAAGAGCAGGTCGTTCCACGCGAAGATGAACACCAGGATGGCCGCGGTGACGATGCCAGGAGCCGCCAACGGAGCGATCACCTTGCGGAAGGCCTGCGCCGGGGTGGCCCCATCCATCTTCGCGGCCTTCTCCAGATCCCAAGGGATCTCCCGGAAGAACGCCGAGAGCGTGTAGATCGCCAGCGGCAGCGCAAAGGTGATGTAGGGGATGATCAGCCCGGGCCACGTGTCGAACAGACCGATACTGCGCCACAGGTTGAAGATCGGGGTCACCAGCGAGATCTGCGGGAACATCGCGATCAGCAGGGCGACCCCCACCAACAGCTTCTTGCCGGGGAAGTCCAGGCGGGCCACCGCGTAGGCCGCCATGCCGCCGATGGTCACCGCGATCACCGTGGTGATCAAGCCGATGCCGATCGAGTTGATCAACGCCGAGGTGAAGATGTTCCCGGTGAAGATGCCCTTGTAGTTGTCGAACGTGATCTGCGACGGAATCAGCTTGCCGTCCTTGACACTCGACGTCGGCTTCAACGACAGCGACAGAATCCACAAGACCGGTATCAACGCGTAGAGCACCACCAGGATGTTCACGACCGTCCACCCGGTCGCGCGCCGCGCACCCACTCGCTCAGACATTAGCGACCTTCCGCCTCTGAACCGGGCGCCGACGCACCGAACAGCTTGATGAAGATGAACGCGATGACCGCCACCGACAGGAAGATCAATACGCTGATGGCCGAACCCAATCCGAGGTTGAACGCCTTGAACAGGTTGTCATACCCCAGGATCGACACCGACCCGGTGCTGTTCGCTCCCCCGGTCAACACATAGATGTTGTCGAAGATCCGGAAGGCGTCCAGGGTGCGGAACAACAGGGCGACCAGGATGGCCGGTTTGATCAGCGGCAGAATAATTCTCACCAACCGCGTCCACGCTCCGGCCCCGTCGACCTCGGCGGCGTTGAGCAGATCCTGCGGCACCAGCGCCAGCCCGGCCAGCAGCAGCAGCGCCATGAACGGCGTGGTCTTCCACACTTCGGCCAGCACGATGATCGCCAGCGAGGGCAACTGTTCGGTCAACGGAGCGCTGCCGTCGGGCAGCAGGTTGGCCAGATAGCCGGTGCCCGGCGTCCAGGCGTAGTACCAGCTGTAGGAGGCTGCCACCGTCACGATCCCGTAGGGGATCAACACCGCGGTGCGCACCACGCCCTTGCCGAAGATGGTGCGGTGCATGACCAGCGCCAGTGCCATGCCGAGGACGAACTCGATCGTCACCGAGACGACAGTGATCGCCAGGGTCACCACGAACGCGGTCCACCAGTACCGGTCGGTCAGGATGGTCTGATAGTTGGCGAACCCGACAAATGCGGTGTCGTCGGGGGCGGCCAGGTTGTAGCGCTGCAGGCTCAGCCACACCGCGTAACCGATCGGATACGCGGTGACCGCGATCATCAGGATCACCGCGGGCGCGATCAGCGCAAACGCCAGCTTGCGTTCGGAGGCGCGGTTGGCCGTCGTGGAGGTCGTCGCCGAAGTCACGGGATCAGCCCCTTGCCGTCGATGGCCTTCTGCACCTGTTCGGTCAGCTCATCGGCGGTGTGCTCCGGATCGATGTCGGTGATCGGGGCCAGGGTGGCCGAAATGCGGGTGGACACAGCCTGATAGACCGGCGTCGCGGGCCGCACCGCGGCGTTGGTCAGCTGCTCGCGGATGATCGCGTACTGCGGGTACTTGGCCTGGAACGCCGGATCGTCGTACAGCGACTCCCGCACCGCGGGCAGACCGCCTTCGACCGAGGTGTACCGCTGGTTCTCGACATTGCGCAGGCAGCGGATGGCTTCGAAGGCCTCGGCCTTGTGCCGGCTGGTCTTGGCCACCGCGAGGTTCAGCCCGCCGATGGTCACCTTTGCCGGCTCACCCTCGGACACCCCCGGGTAGTTGGCGAAGCCGAACACGTCTTTGCTCGCCTCGTAGGCCGACTCGAACTGTTCGTCGGTGGGCGCGAAGGTGCCGAGATCGTTGATGGCGCCGGTCAGGTCGGCACGCTTGTCGAGGGGAAGGAAGTTCACCCCACCCTTGACGGCGTTCTCCAGCAGTGAGGGCAGCACGAACGGCCAGTTGACCTCGAGCGCGGCCTTGCCCTGTTCGAGAGCCAGTCGGGCCGTTCCCTCATCGGTCTGGGTGACCGACGGGTCGGCGCCGGGCGCGGTGGCAACCGATTTGATGATCTGCAGTGCCTTGACCGTCGCCGCGCGATGTTCCGGGGTGTCGGTCAGCGTGACGGTCTTGCCGTCCTCGGAGAGCACCTGGCCGCCGGCACTGGCCAGCAGGGTGTTGAACCACACCACCAGGCCCTCGTACTGCTTGGCCTGCACCGCAATCCAACTGGGCTTGCCCGCCGCGTGCAGTCGCGACGCCTCCGAAACCATGCCGTCCCAGGTGGACGGCGGTCCGTCCATCAAATCGGCTCGGTACCACAGCAATTGGGTATTGGTGGTGATCGGTGAGGCGTACAACCTGCCTTGCCAGCGGGCCGTCTCCAACGGTCCGGGCAGGGTGTTGGATTCCGCGTCGGACTCGGCTTCGCCTGCCGGATCCTCGGACAATGGGACGGCCCAGCCGGCCTCGGCGAACTCGGCGGTCCAGACCACGTCGAGCGCCATGATGTCGAGCGTCTTGTCGTTGCCGGTCAGCCGCCGGGCGAGCTGCAACCGTTGGTCGTCAGCACCTTTCGGCAAACTCACCTGCTTGATGGTGAAACGGCCGCCGAGTTCGTCATTGCAGCGTTTGGCCACGGCGGTGAAAGTCGCCATCTCGTTGGCCGGGGTGTAGTAGTTGATGACGATCCCGTCGTCGCCTTTGCCACAAGCCGACACCACCGAGGCCGTCGTCAACGCGGCCACTGCCGCAGCACATAGCCGCCGAGCGCGCACCGCTCTGCCTCCCGTCCGAGTCATCTCTCGCCGCCGGAGCGGCCCCCACGACGCCGGAGCGGCTCCCGCGCGCAAACCGTAGAGCCATGCGGAGCTATGTGCAACAGTGCCGGGCGTGCCGCGTCACAATCGTGACCTGCGGAACTTTGCCACCGCGGCCCGGCACTGGTGGCGAGACGGGTCAGATCGTCAAGCGGGCCAGCAGATCTCGGCCCTGCTCGGCACCCTGCGGGTCGCACAGCACGTCATAGCGGCCCGCGACCAGCTGCATCGTCGAACTGAAATCTCTTGTGCCGCGAGCCATCGCGTACGGGATCGCCGAGGTGATCAAGCCGAAGAAGACGCCGGCGACCAGACCGGTGAGCAGTGCGCTCCACGGGTTGGGGCTGAAGAAGCCCAGGATCAGGCCGATGAACAGGCCGAGCCAGGCGCCGGACAACACACCGCCGCCGAGCACCTTGGGCCAGCTCAGCCGGCCCGTGACCCGCTCGACCTGCATGAGATCCACCCCGACGATCGTCACCTGCTGCACGGGGAACTCTTGGTCGGACAGGTAGTCGACGGCACGCTGGGCCTCCGCGTACGTCGGGTAGGAGCCGATCGGCCAGCCTTTGGGCGGCGTCGGCAGCGCACCGCGCGCCGTGGGCGCGGCACCCGGTGTCTGACCGGACTGAAATGGGCTCGTCATCGAACTTCACTCTCCTCCGCACCGCCTGCTCGGCGGCTGCTCTCGTTACAGCAACGCCCTCACACCGGAATTGGTGCCGGAGTCACGCCCCCCTTGGCGCCATTGTCCGTGCGCTAGGTTGATCAGCATGACAAACGCGGACGGCAACGCGGGCGAAACGCCGCCATCCGACCCCGGTTCCCAACCGTCTGAACTGTCGTCCAGCGGCTACGAAGCACCTTCGATCGAGCACTCTCAGGATCGGCCGGATACCGGCGCGGCGCAACCGTCGTACGAGTTCGCGCCGCCGACCCCCGATCCCGGCACGCCTTATCCGCCTGCGATCGACTACCCCGCCGACATTCCGTACGACTACCCGCCACCGCCGGGGCTGCCGCCGTCAATGCCGGGTGGTGCCGGCTATCCCCCGCCGCTGCCCGGATATCCACCGCCACCGCCGGGTTACGCACCGCCGGGTTACGCACCGCCGGATTTCGCACCGCCCGGCGGTTACCCCGCCGGCGTGTCCGGCTACCCGGGATACCCAGGTGGTTACGGGATGCCACCGGCCAACCCCACCAACAGCATGGCGATCGGATCGCTGGTCGCCTCGGTCCTGTCGCTCATCATGTTCTTCGCCTGCGGGGTCGGACTGCTCGCCGCCCTGGTCGGTATCGGTCTCGGGATCGTCGCGCTCAATCAGATCAAGCAGAGTGCACCGGGCTTCGGTCCGCAGAACGGACAATTGGGCTACGGTCCGCAGAGCGGACAATTCGGTTACGGCCCGTACGCCGAGCAACCGGGCCGCGGCCTTGCGATCGCCGGTATCGCTGTCGGCGCCTTCGGCACCCTGATCAACGGCGTCTGGCTGCTGTTCTTCATCGGCAGCGCCCTCGGCTCATAGCCCCGTCCCACTGCACCAAATCTGGTGCAGCACAGGAGGGTCCGGCCTAAGTCGGCGGCCGGAAGGGGTCGGCCAGCCGGTTCATCCCCGCTGCCCGCCCCTTGCCCGCGATCACCAGAGCCATCTTGCGGCTGGCCTCGTCGATCATCTCGTCGCCGAGCATCACCGCTCCCCTGGCCCCGCCGGCCTGCGAGGTGTGCCACTCGTAGGCGTCCAGGATCAGCTCGGCGTGATCGTAATCGGCCTGGCGAGGACTGAAGATCTCGTTGCCCGCCTCGATCTGGTCCGGGTGCAGCACCCACTTGCCGTCGTAACCCAGTGCCGCTGAGCGGCCGGCCACCCGGCGGAACCCGTCCACGTCGCGCACCTTCACAAACGGCCCGTCGATCGCGTTGATCCCGCGGCTGCGCGCGGCGATCAGGATGCGCATCAGCACGTGGTGATGGGCGTCGCCGATGTCGTACCCGTCGGGCTGCCCGCCGACCTCCAGAGTGCGCATGTTGAGGCTGGCGGCCATGTCCCCAGGCCCCAGCACCAGCGCGCACACCCGCGGGCCGGCTGCGATCGCGTCGACGTTGGTCAGTCCCTGTGCGTTCTCGATCTGCGCCTCGATCCCGATCCGGCCGGGTTCCAGTCCATGGGTGACCTCCAGCTGAGTGAGCAGCAGATCCAGCGCCTGCACGTGGGCCACCTCGGTCACCTTGGGCAACACGATGAGATCGATGGACGCCCCCGCTGAAGCCACAGTGGACACCACCTCGATCACGTCGGCGTAGGTCCATGGGGTGGTCCAGTCGTTGACCCGTATCCCACGCAGCTGGCCTGCCCAGCCGTCACCGGCCAGTGCGGCCGCCACCTGTGCGCGGGCCGACGCCTTGGCCTCGGGGGCGACCGCGTCCTCGAGATCGAGGAACACCTCGTCAGCAGGCAGAGCTTTGGCCTTCTCGATCATCTTCAGGCTGCTGCCCGGAACCGAGAGGCAGGTTCTGCGGGGTCGATACGTGTTCTCCACGACCACAGTCTCTACCCTTTGACTCATGGCGGCGGTGAACAGGGTCTACGCGGCCCGGCTGGCGGGGATGGTCGTGCTGGGCCCCGACGGGGAGTCCATCGGCCGTGTCCGCGATGTGGTGATCAGCATCAGCATCGTCCGGCAGCAGCCGCGTGTTCTCGGCCTGGTGGTCGAATTGCTCACCCGACGAAGGATTTTCGTTCCGATTCTGCGGGTCACCGCGATCGAACCCGGTTCGGTGACGCTGGCCACCGGTAGCGTGTCGCTGCGCCGGTTCGCGCAGCGCCCCGGCGAGGTGCTGGTTCTGGGCCAGGTACTCGAAACCCGGGTGCGGGTCGACGATCCCGATCTGGAGCAACTGGCCGGAATCGACGTCGTGGTAGTCGATCTGGGCATCGAGCAGACCCGGACCCGCGACTGGGTGGTGACCCGGGTGGCGGTGCGTCCGCAACGACGCCTCGGCCGGCGCACCAACATCCACGTCGTCGAGTGGCAGAACGTGCACGGCCTGACGCCGTCCGGCCTGGCGATGCCGGACCAGGGGGTGGCCTCGCTGCTCGAGCAGTTCGAGGGACAACGACCCATCGAGGTGGCCGAGGCCCTCCGCGAACTGCCGACCAAGCGGCGCTACGAGCTGTACCGGGCGTTCGACGACGAGCGGCTGGCCGACGTGTTGCAGGAGCTCCCCGAAGATGAGCAGGCCGCGGTGCTGCGCCAGCTGAACACCGAACGCGCCGCCGACGTCCTGGAGGCGATGGACCCCGACGACGCCGCCGACGTGCTGGGTTCGATGACCCCGGCCGATGCCGAGACCCTGCTGCGCAAGATGGACCCCGAGGATTCCGAGGATGTGCGACGGCTGCTGGCCCACTCACCCGACACCGCAGGTGGTCTGATGACCAGCGAACCAGTGGTCCTGGCGCCCGACACCACCGTCGCCGAGGCGTTGGCGCGAATCCGCGACCCCGATCTCACGCCGGCCCTGGCCTCGATGGTCTTCGTCACGCGGCCACCCAGCGCCACCCCAACCGGGCAGTACCTGGGCTGCGTCCACCTGCAACGGTTGCTACGAGAACCGCCGGCGGCCCTGGTCAGCGGTATCGCCGATACGGATTTGCCCAGCCTGAGCCCGGCCGATTCACTGGCCGCGGTGACCCGCTACTTCGCCGCGTACAACCTGGTGTGCGGCCCCGTCGTCGATGAGGAGAACCACCTCTTGGGGGCGGTGTCGGTCGACGACGTGCTCGACCACATGCTGCCCGACGACTGGCGTGAACGTGACGAGCCTGAGCTCCCGGTGGCGGGCTCATGAGCGAAACCTCGGCGCGTCAGCGGCTGGACACCCCGCGCGCGACCCGCGGCTTCGGGCTGCACGTCGACATCGAGGCGGTGGGCGCGTTCAGCGAGTCGATCGCGCGTTTCCTCGGCACCGGGCGCTACCTGGCCATTCAGACCATCGTGGTGCTGGTCTGGATCGCCCTCAACATCGGCGTCTTCACCTTCCAATGGGACCCGTACCCGTTCATCCTGCTCAACCTGGCGTTCTCGACTCAGGCCGCGTATGCCGCCCCGCTCATCCTGCTGGCCCAGAACCGGCAGGAGAACCGGGACCGGGTCTCCCTCGAGGAAGACCGGCGCCGGGCCGAACAGACCAAGGCCGACACCGAGTACCTGGCCAGGGAACTGGCGTCGCTGCGGTTGGCGGTCGGCGAGGTTGCCACCCGCGACTACCTGCGCCGCGAGTTGGAAGAACTGCGTGACCTGATCACCGAGATCACCTTGCCCGCCGACGGCGACCGGGCGAACCCGAGCAAATCCGACGGGGGTGAACGCCGGTCCAAACGCGGTGGTTGATCTCGCTGTCGACCATTGTCGTAACAACGGAAACCGGGACTATGTATGGTGACTTGGTTCACAACATGGTATTTGGCCAAAGCTGACCTAAGGACAGGCAATTGCGCGTAGGGGGAGGAGCGGTGTTCGAGACCGCTCGGCGCCGTATGAGCCAGCTCATGCGCTCACCTGTGCTCGGCGTCGCCGTCCTGGCTCCCATCGTTCTGGTCGCCGGTGCCGGGTCTTCCGCATCTGACGTCGACATGTCCGATACCGCGGTCACGCCGCTGGCCGCGGTGCAGCCGCAGATCGACCGCTCGGGCCCCGCGGTGGTCGCCGCGGCCAGGCCCCCCACGAACTTCCGCATCAAGGCGATGACCACGATCTCGGCTCCCCCGCCCGCTTTCGTCGTCAATACCCCTGGCGCCCTTGGCATTCCGGGCACGTCACTGAAGGCGTACCGCAATGCCGAACGGATGATGGCCGCGGCCTACCCCGGTTGCGGGATCAGCTGGAACCTGCTGGCCGGCATCGGCCGGATCGAGTCGGGGCACGCCAACGGCGGCGCCACCGATGCCCGCGGCACCGCGGTGCGGCCGATCTACGGTCCCGCCCTCGACGGCACCCTGCCGGGCAACGAGATCATCGTCCAGAGCGCTCAGGCCGGGCGGATCTCCTATGTCCGGGCGATGGGGCCGATGCAGTTCCTGCCCGGAACCTGGGCCCGCTATGCCTCCGACGGGGACGGTGACGGCAAGGCCGACGTGCAGAACGTGTTCGATTCGGCGCTGGCCGCCGCCCGCTACCTGTGCAGCGGCGGGCTCAACCTGCGGGAACAGTCCCAGGTCATGACCGCCATCCTCCGGTACAACAACTCGGTGGCCTACGCCCGCAACGTGTTGGGCTGGGCCGCCGCGTATGCCACGGGCGTGGTGCCGGTCGACCTGCCGGAGATCACCGGGTCCATTCCGCCGATCGGTGATTCGCATCTGGACAATCCCGAGGGCCTCGGACCGGGCCTGCCGGCCGATGCCACCGGGCTGCCCGCTGGCGATCCGCTGGCTCTGATCCCGCTGCTCAACCGCAATGAGACCGGCACACAGAACGTCCCGGGATTCGCGCCCGGGCAGGTGCTCGGCCCGCTGCCCGGCCCGGCCCAGGCCATCCCGTCCGAGACGCCCGCCGCTCCGCCGCCGTGGGTCCCGCCCTGGGAGCAGCCGCGCCAGCCCGCATGCGTGGTGTTCTGCCTGGGCGAGCAGGCTCCCCCGCCGGCTCCGGCGCCGCCGCTGGGGCCGCCCCCCGCTCCAGGACCGGGGCCGGTCCCCGCTCCACAGCTGGCGCCCCCGCCGGGACCGTTGCCTGGCGCGCCGGTCGGCCCACCGATCGAGGCCGCGCCTGCCGCACCGGCACTTGTCGGGCCGGCACCCGGACCCGCGCCGGGACCGGCACCGGGTCCGGCCTGATGCTGGCCTGAATCCAGGTCGCGGTGCCGCCGCCGTAGACTCAGCGGTGATGTCCGAATCTGCCACTGAGCTGCAATCCGCAGTTCGCGCTGCGCTGGCCAAGGTGATCGACCCCGAATTGCGGAAGCCGATCACCGAACTCGGCATGGTCAAGAACATCTCGATCGATGCCGACCACGGCGTCCACGTCGAGATCTACCTGACCACCGCGGCCTGCCCGAAGAAGACCGAGATCGCCGACCTCGTGACGGCCGCTGCCACCGATGTGCCGGGCACCGGCGCGGTCAAGGTGAGCCTGGACGTGATGAACGACGAGCAGCGCGCCGAACTGCGCACGCTGCTGCGTGGCGATTCCCGCGAACCGGTGATCCCCTTCGCCCAGCCCAACTCCCTGACCCGGGTCTACGCGGTCGCCTCCGGGAAGGGCGGCGTGGGCAAGTCCAGCGTGACGGTCAACCTGGCCGCGGCGATGGCCGCCCGCGGTCTGTCCGTCGGTCTGCTGGATGCCGACATCTACGGCCATTCGGTACCGCGCATGATGGGCACCAACGACCGGCCCACCCAGGTCGACTCGATGATCCTGCCGCCGATCGCCCACGACGTGAAGGTCATCTCGATCGCCATGTTCACACAGGGCAACACGCCCGTGGTGTGGCGCGGGCCGATGCTGCACCGGGCCCTGCAACAGTTCCTGGCCGACGTCTACTGGGGCGATCTGGACGTGCTGCTGCTCGATCTGCCGCCCGGCACCGGCGATATCGCCATCTCGGTGGCCCAGTTGATCCCCGGCGCGGAGATCCTGGTGGTGACCACTCCGCAGATGGCTGCCGCCGAGGTGGCCGAGCGCGCCGGCGCGATCGCCCTGCAGACCCGTCAGCGCATCGCCGGCGTGGTCGAGAACATGTCCGGTCTGCAGATGCCCGACGGCACCGTCATGCAGCTGTTCGGTGAGGGCGGCGGCCGTCAGGTCGCGGAGTCGCTCACCCGCTCGGTCGGCGCCGAGGTCCCGCTGCTGGGCCAGGTCCCGCTGGACCCGGCGCTCGTGGCAGCCGGGGACTCCGGAGTTCCGCTCGTCCTGTCGGCGCCCGAATCAGCGGCCGGTGCCGAGCTGCGCAAGATCGCCGACGGACTGTCGGCCCGCAAGCGGGGCCTGGCCGGGATGTCGCTGGGTCTGGATACCGCGCGCCGCTAGGTGGCGTCGGGGTCGAACGTCGTGCCGGCCGCCTTGTCTACCGGCTTGCTGTCGATCTCACCGGCCGGCTTGTCGCCCGGGACCGACGGCTGCTGATTCTTACTGTCGTCGAACGCCCCGGTGAGGAACGAGTCGTCGCCGTCGAGCAGATGCTTGGTGAGCGCGGCCCGCGGCGTCATGCCGCGCAGCTTCTGCAACTCGGCCAGGGGCTGCCGCAGATCGTCGAACTCCGGGCCCAGGTCTTCGCGCAGCTGGCTGGTGGCACCGCTGACATAGTCGCGTGCCTGACGCAGAGCGCCGGAGGTCCACCGGATGGCACCGGGCAGGCGCTCAGGCCCCAGGATCACCAGACCGGCGATCACCAGGACCAGCATCTCCCCCCATCCGATGTTCGCGAACATCGCTACTGCGCTTTTTGATCGTCGCCGATCGGCGTGACCATGAAGGTCATGGGCCGACCGTCGCGGAGCACCTCGATCGGGGCCTCCTGCCCGATGTGGAGCTGACGCACCGCGACCACCATCTCGTCGGCGTCGGCAACCTTGCGGTCCCCGACCTTCACCACCACGTCGTTCTCCAGAATGCCGGCCTTGTCGGCCGGGCCACCGGCGTTGACGTTGCGGACCTGCGCACCGGAGGCCACGCTGTTGCTCACCGTGACGGCGCTGAGCAGCAGCGTCGGATGCGCGACCTTGCCGTCCTTGATCAGGTTCTCGACGACCTGCTTGACCTCGTTGACCGGGATGGCGAAACCGAGGCCACTGGCGCTGTCCGACAAGGACTTTCCGGCCGTGTTGATGCCGATCACCTCGGAGGACATGTTGATCAGCGGGCCACCGGAGTTGCCGTGGTTGATGGAGGCATCGGTCTGAAGGCCGTCGATCACCGTGTCGGTGTCCGAACCTTCGCCCGACAGGGGCACCGGCCGGTGCAGCGCGCTGATGATGCCGTGGGTGACCGTGCTGCGCAGACCCAGCGGGGCGCCCGCCGCGATGACTTCCTCACCGACGCGCACCTTCTCGGAATCGCCCATCCGCGCCACGACGAGATTGTCGACGTTGTCGACCTTGAGTACCGCCAGGTCGGTCTTGGGGTCGCGACCGACCAGGTTGGCCGGCACTTCCTTGCCGTCGTTGAAGACCACGGTGATCTGGTAGTCGGCGGGCTTGCTCGCCGCATCGGAGATCACGTGGTTGTTGGTGACGATGTAGCCCTTGCCGTCGACCACGACGCCGGAACCCTGCGAGCCCTCGGTCTTGCTCTTGGCCTCGATGGTCACCACCGAGTCCTCGACCGCTGCGGCCACCGTGGCGAACCGGCCGGCGTCCGGGGACGGCAGGTCACCGGTCTCCAGCGTCACCTTCGAGGTGGTGAAGGCCTGCACGGTACCTGCGGTCTTCTGCCCGACCCAGCCACCGATCGCGCCGACCATGAGCGTGATCAGGAGCAACACGACCAGCGCGAGCCACGACACGCGGCCGCCGAACAGCACTTCGCGGGCACCCAGCTTGCCGATCGGCGCAGGCACGATCACCGGAGCGGCCGGTGCCTGCGCGGGCGTGCCCAGCGCCGGGACGGCGCTCGGGTTGCGCCATGGGTCGTCGAAGTCGTCTTCACCTGCGGTCCGCTCGGCCTCGAGTGCCCCGGCGTCGGTGGGGTGCCGCTGCAGCGAGTCACCGCCGGCGGAGGGTCGACTGAAGGCCTCGGCCAGCACGGGATCCGGCGGGAGGTCCTTGGGAGCGTACTCGCCCTGGTCCTGGTACTTCTCTGCACCGAGGAACGAGCCGTCCACACCGGCGGGACGGCCGAACGTGCGCTGCGACAACTGGTCGACGGGTGGCCGCTCGACAGGGCGCGGTTCCAGACGGCCGCTCTCGTCGGACTGGTCCTGATTGGTCACCGGTGTATCACTCTCTATCGGAGCGCCCGCCCCAGCCAGATAGGCCGACGCCGGTCACTGATCGCCTTGTGGTCCAGCCTACCGGCGCTTACGCCGACTCCGCGTCGGGTCATCAGCAAACTGAGGCTGTTCGTCGACGTCAGCCGGGGGCTGCGGACTGTGGTGCGGAATCTGCGACAACAGTCCCAACAGGGAATTCGGAATGGCTATCGGACAGGAATCTCGCAATGCGGCCCGGGCCTGACCCTGGGCATCGACCTCGGCCGCGCAGTCCGGGCACAGGGACAGGTGGTGCGCGGCCCGCAGATGCGCACTCATCCTCAGCTCACCGTCGACGAAGGCCGCGATGGCCTCGGTCGACAGGTGTTCGGTGGAACCGAACTGTCGAGGTGCACCTACCGGTGCATCGCTCTGGGAGGCGAACTGCGCAGGCAACCAGGAGAATGCGCGACGGAACACGTGTCCCGGGTCGACCATCGCCCAGCTCCTCCCGCCATGACCAAATGTCCTGACCCGAATGTAGCGCGACCGGGCGCGCCGAACACCAACCACCACTAGGCGGATTTGGCGGTTTCCGGCGAGTGCTTCGCCAGGTACTCGCGCAAGGCCTGCCGACCGCGGTGAATGCGGCTGCGGACGGTACCGAGCTTCACGCCCAGCGTGGCGCCGATTTCTTCGTAGGACAGACCCTCGATGTCGCACAGCACCACGGCGGCGCGGAACTCCGGGGCCAGCGAGTCCAGAGCGGCCTGAAGATCGGCTCCCAACCGCGAGTCGTGGTAGATCTGCTCAGGGTTCGGGTCGTCTGCGGGGACTCGGTCGTAGTCCTCGGGCAGCGCTTCCATGCGGATGCGGCCGCGCCGGCGGACCATGTCCAGGAACAGGTTGGTGGTGATGCGGTGCAACCACCCCTCGAACGTTCCCGGCTGGTAGTTCTGCACGGAGCGGAACACCCGGATGAACGTCTCCTGGGTCAGGTCCTCGGCATCGTGCTGGTTACCCGAGAGGCGATAGGCCAGCCGGTATACCCGGTCCGCGTGTTGACGCACCAGCTCGTCCCATGACGGCATGGCAGCCTGATCGCCGGTGGCGTCGAACACGGCGGTGCCGGTCAACTCATCAGACGGCTCCACCCATTCGCCTGCGGTGAATTGCTCCAGGTGGGCCATGGTCACCGGGGCGGCCTGGGTGGCGGGGTTCGAGGTAACAGCGTTCGCGCTCGTCGGATCCTCCTGATCACAGTTTTCACTCAGCTCAACACGACTGATGACTTCGCTATTCCGATTGCTGTCCTGGTTGTGCTGGGCAGTGCGCCAGCGGGCGCCGTGTTCCATGCGGATACCGTTCCTGATCCCGGTGTGGCGGGCATATGAGCAATCTGAACTTTCCCTGAGAAAGCCGACGATACGTCCGGTTACCTGCGCAGACCAGCGAATTTTCAGTGGTGATACCTACCACCCACGGGCGTGTCGCGACGGTGCCCCCGGCCTCTGGCCTACGCTGCGGGCATGGTCAGCTCCAACCCCGGTCGCGCCGAAGCGATCGTCACGCATGCCGAACGGTCGATCTCCGAAGACGAGATCGTCGCGGCCGCGCGTGAGCGGGCCGAAGAACTCGGCGCGGGTGCGGTGACCCCGGCCGTCGGAGCGTTGCTGAGCGTGCTCGCGCGGCTCACCGGAGGCCGGGCGGTCGTCGAGGTCGGCACCGGTGCCGGCGTGAGCGGGTTGTGGCTGTTGTCCGGCATGAGCGACGACGGCGTGCTGACCACCATCGACGTCGAGCCCGAGCACCAACGAATCGCCAAGCAGGGGTTCAACGAGGCCGGAGTCGGCCCGGGACGTACCCGTCTGATCAGCGGTCGCGCCCAGGAGGTGCTGACCCGCTTGGCCGACGAGTCCTATGACCTGGTGTTCATCGACGCCGAGCCGATCGATCAGCCGCAGTTCGTGGCCGAAGGTGTGCGCCTTTTGCGTTCCGGCGGCGCGATCGTGCTGCACCGGGCCGCGCTGGGCGGCCGGGCCGGCGATGCCTCGGCGAACGACGCCGAGGTCGCTGCCGTGCGTGAAGCAGCCCGGCTGATCGCCGAGGACGAACGGCTCACCCCGGTGCTGATCCCGTTGGGCGACGGTCTGCTCGCCGCCGCCCGCGACTGACTCTCTCCCCGCCTCTTCCTGACCTCACCCCGGTCGCTTCCGGCTGAGCAGACGCGCAAGTACCCGCTGCCCGGGTTTTTCGGGTACCTGCGCGTCTGCTCGGCACGGAGCGCTGTCCCGCGCCGAACTCTTTCTTTACGGATTCCTGACGGGCCACCCCCTTGACCGAGCGCTGAACGCGCGTTTAGCGTATTGAACATGCGTTCAGTCGACGATCGAGATGATCGAACAGCAGTGGCCCGGATCCGCGACGCCGCGATCGAGCAGTACGGGCAACACGGATTCAGCGTGGGACTGCGCACCATCGCCGAGGCCGCGGGCGTCAGCGCCGCCCTGGTGATCCACCACTTCGGTTCGAAGGAAGGGCTACGCAAGGCGTGCGACGCCTATGTCGCCGAGGTGGTGCGCGAGGCCAAGACCGAGTCACTGCAGAACGGCGACCCCGCCACCTGGATGGCCCAGATGTCGGAGATCGAGTCCTACGCGCCGCTGATGGCCTACCTCGTCCGCAGCATGCAGTCCGGGAGTGACTTGGCGAAGACGTTCTGGCGCACCATGGTCGACAACGCCGAGCAGTACCTCGAAGAAGGCGTGCGGACCGGAGTGCTCAAACCCAGCCGCGACCCGAAAGCGCGCGCCCGCTTCATGGCGATCTGCAGCGGCGGCGGATTTCTGCTGTACCTGCAGATGCACGACGACCCAACGGATCTGCGCCGGGTGCTGCGGGATTACGGCGAGGACATGATGCTGCCGGCCCTCGAGCTCTACACCGACGGTCTGATGACCGACTCGACGATGTACGACGCATTCCTGCACCAGCGCGAACAAGGCATCCCGTTCAGTTCCGGCACCGACGACACCGCCACGACCACCGACAAGAAGGAGCCAGCGTGAACCACTCCGTCGAAATCCGCGGACTGTCAAAGTCTTTCGGACACACCAAGGCACTCGATGGGCTGAATCTGAGCGTGTCTCCTGGCGACGTCACCGGATTCCTCGGGCCCAACGGAGCCGGTAAGTCCACCACGATCCGGGTGTTGCTGGGCCTGCTCCGCGCCGACGGGGGCACCGTGCGACTCCTGGGCGGCGACCCGTGGCGCGACGCGGTCGCACTGCACCGCCGCATCGCCTACGTCCCCGGCGATGTCACCCTGTGGCCCAACCTGACCGGCATGCAGGCCATCGATTTCCTGTGCCGGCTGCGCGGGAACGGCAGCGACACCCGCAGACGCGACGAACTGATCGAACGGTTCGAACTGGACCCGCACAAGAAGGCCCGCACCTACTCCAAGGGCAACCGGCAGAAGGTCGCCATCGTGGCGGCGTTCAGCTGCCACTCCGACCTCTACATTCTCGACGAGCCGACGTCCGGGCTGGACCCGTTGATGGAACGGGCATTTCAGCAGTGTGTAGCCGAGGTGGCCGGGCAGGGTGCCGCGGTCCTGCTGTCGAGCCATATCCTGGCCGAGGTCGAAAAGCTCTGCGACAACGTGACGATCATCCGGTCCGGACGCACGGTACGTTCCGGCACCCTCGCCGAACTACGGCACCTGATGCGCACCAAGGTCAGCGCCCGCACCCGCTCCGACGGCCGGGCACTGCAGAACACCCCGTATGTGCACGACTTCGCGAGTAACGATGGCACCGTGTCCTTCTCGGTGGACCGGGCCGACCTTGAGTTCACCCTCGAGCACCTGACCGACCTCGGCATCGAGGATCTGACGGTCACACCAGCGTCGCTGGAGGACATGTTCCTGCGCGAGTACCAGGGGGCGACCCGGTGACCACCGCAACCGGCCCGGCCCGGCCCGCCCGACGGCCGAGCACGGGCACATCGCCGTTCACCGGTATCGGCACGCTGCTGAAGTTGGCACTACGCCGGGACCGGGTCCGGCTGAGCGTGTGGGTCGCCACCCTCAGCTTGATGATGGTGTACGCCCCCAACGCAATTCGCCTGGCCTACCCCGGAGAGGAACAACGCCTGGCCCGGGTCAACCTGCTGAAGACACCTGCCGGGATGATGCTGGGCGGCCCGATGTTCGGCGTGAACGAAACCGACCTCGGCGTGATGATGGCCAACGAGCTGACTCTCACCCTGACCATCGCCACCTCGATCCTGGCCATTCTCACCGTGATTCGTCATACCCGCGCCGAGGAGGAGAACGGCAGCGCAGAGCTGGTGCTGTCCTCCGTGGTGGGCCGCTACGCCCGAACGGCTGCGGCTCTGACGCTGGTCGGCGGAGTCAACGCGGTGCTGGCACTCACGATGACGCTGGCGATGGCCTCCACCGGTTTCGCCGTCGTCGACACCGCCGCCATGAGCCTGGGCATCACGGGGGTGGCGATGGTGTTCGGCGCGGTCTCCGCCGTGACCGCCCAACTCTGGCGCCAGTCCCGCACCGCGTCGGGCGCAGCGATGGCGACCCTGGCGGTGGCCGCGCTGGTGCGCGGGGCCGGTGACGTCATCGACAACTCCGGCAGCACCCTGAGCTGGTTCTCCCCCATCGCCTGGGCGCAGCAGATGCGCCCGTTCGTCGATCTGCGCTGGTGGCCGTTCGGGTTGTTGGTCATTCTGGCGGTCGGATTGATGACCGTGGCCGCGGTGCTGGAGAGCCGTCGTCAATACGATGCGGGGACTATCGCGTCGACGGGTGAGCGTCCCGACGCCCCTGCCATCACCGGCCCGCTGCGGCTGCACCTGACGCTGCAACGCGGCCAGACAATCGGCTGGGCAGTGGGACTGTTCGTGGCCGGGCTGGTATTCGGCTCGATGACGAAAGCTCTGATGGACGCGGCCAAGACCAACGAGCTGATCGCCCGATTGCTGTCCGCGACGGGCAACGACGGCATCTACACCACCATGACTCAGTTCCTGGCCGCGGCGGCCACGGCGTATGTCTCATCAGTGGTGCTGCGGGTGTACACCGACGAGCAGAACGGACTGGGCGAGCCGGTTCTGGCCGGGGCGGTGTCACGGTGGCGCTGGCTGTTGGGCGCGGTCGGCTGCGCGCTGGCCGGGTCGGGGATCCTGATGTTCTGCGCCGGCCTGGGCAACGGCCTCGGTGCCGGGCTGACTCTTGGTGAGCCGGGCACCATCATCCGCCTCACCTTGGCCGCGCTGGCCTATCTCCCCGCGCTGGCGGTGCTCGCCTCGGTCGCGGCCCTGGCCGTGGCTCTGCGTTCGCCCTGGATCGCCTGGCTGGCAGTCACCTTCGTGATCACCGCGTTGTACCTCGGGGCGCTGCTACGGCTCCCGCGCTGGCTGATCGAGCTGTCCCCGGTCGGCCAGACCACCGTGCCGAGCCAGTTCCCGGCCATGGCCCTGGTGGTAATGCTCGTCACCGCAACGGTTCTGGCGGCCATCGCGGGCTTGATCTATCGCAACCGCGACGCGGTGTGAACCCGAACAGGAGACAGTTGATGAAACTCGCACTTCAGACGATCGCTTCGGGCGTGTTCGGCCTGGCATTGTTCGCCGTGACGCTGTTCTGGCCGGCCGGCACGTTCCACTATTGGCAGGCCTGGGTTTTCATTGCCGTGTTCATGGCGACCACCATGGTCCCGAGCATTTATCTCGCGGTCAGAGACCCGGCTGCCCTGCAACGACGCCTCCACGGTGGGCCCACCGCGGAAACGCGGATCGTGCAGAAGATCGTCATCTGGGCGGTCACGGGCTCGGCCTTCGCGGCGTTTGCCCTCAGTGCGCTCGACCACCGGTTCGGCTGGTCCAGCGTGCCGGTCGCCGTCGTAATCCTCGGCAACGTCCTGGTGGCGGTCGGGCTCATCCTCGCGCAGACGGTGGTCTTCCAGAACAGCTTCGCCGGCGCCAGTATCCAGGTGGAGGACGACCAGCCGCTCGTCTCGACGGGGCTTTACGGTCTGGTCCGACACCCGATGTATTTCGGCGCGGTGTTGATGATGTTCGGCACCCCACTGGCGCTGGGTTCTTACTGGGCCCTACTCGTTTCGATCGCCTCGATACCGATCTTCGACGTGCGGATCGCCGACGAGGAGAAGATGCTGCGAGCCGAACTCGACGGCTACGACGAGTACACGCAGAAGGTGCCCTACCGGCTGCTGCCCTACGTCTGGTGAGGACTGCGACGTGAAGACAGGTCTACTCACCGCCGTGTCGGCCGTCATCGGACTGGTCGTATTCGGTGCACTGGTGTTCGGTCCGGCCGGGACGTTCGACTACTGGCAGGGGTGGGCATTCCTCGCGGTGTTCGCCCTGACCACTCTCCTTCCGAGCAGATACCTGGCGGTGCATGATCCGGAAGCGCTGCGACGCCGGATGCGCGCCGGACCGGTCGCCGAGACCAGACCACTGCAGAAGGTCGCCAGCACGTTGGCGTTCACTTTCCTGGCTGCGATGGTCATCGTGAGCGTCCTGGACCACCGGTTCGGCTGGTCGGCCGTCCCCGCCTGGGTGTCGGTCGTCGGCAACGCGTTGGTGGCCGTGGGACTCGGCGCCGCGATGCTCGTGGTGAGCCAGAACAGTTACGCCGCGGCCAACGTGATCGTGGAGGCGGGCCAGACCGTCGTGTCCACCGGCCTGTATCGGCTGGTGCGCCATCCGATGTACGCCGGGAACGTGATCATGATGATCGGCATCCCGCCGGCTCTCGGCTCGTACTGGGGATTGCTGCTCATGATCCCGGGTATAGCGATACTCGCCATGCGCATAGTCGACGAGGAGAAGCTCCTGCGCGCCGAACTCGACGGCTACGACGCGTATGCCGGGAAGGTCCGTTACCGGCTGCTGCCCTACGTCTGGTGAGGACTGCGATGTGAGAGGCCACGACGCGGACTCAGAGCCGATAACGACGAACCGCCGGGTCTGGAGCGGAGTTCGCCGCATACTGCAGTAATGGAACTGTTGACCGGCTTCGGCCTGGCCACTGCGGCGGGGCTCAATGCCTACATCCCGTTGCTGGCCCTCGGCCTGCTGTCACGCTTCACCCATCTGGTGTCATTGCCGGCGGGGTGGTCGTGGCTGGAGAACGGCTGGGTGATGGCGATCGTCGCGGTCTTGCTGATCGTCGAAGTGGTCGCCGACAAGATCCCCGCGCTCGATTCCATCAACGACACCATCCAGACCTTCGTGCGCCCGACCGCGGGCGGCATCGTGTTCGGCTCGGGCACCGCGTCCCAGACCGCCGCGGTCGCCGATCCCGGCGCGTTCGCCCAGTCCGGCCAATGGATTCCGGTGGCGATCGGCGCGGTGACCGCACTCGTGGTGTCGCTGACCAAATCGACGGTGCGGCCGGCCGCCAACGTCGCCACCGCCGGCGTAGCCGCCCCGGTGCTGTCCACTGTCGAGGACGTCACGAGTGTCGGACTGGTCTTCGTGGCGATCCTGCTGCCGATCCTGGTGCTCGTCGCGCTGTTGGCGCTGATCTGGGGTGCTTTCCGGTTGTGGCGGTGGCGCCGACGACGCAGTGAAGCCAAGGTCGGCGTCAACGCACGCAGCAATGCAGCTCCCCGCCCTGCCGCGGTAGACCCCTGGGAGTGAATCCGGTTCGGCGATGCGTCGGACGCGTCAGATCCACACACCCTTGCCGACGGCGACCACGCCGCCCGCGCTGATCGCAAACCGTTCCCGGTCCTTGTCGAGGTCCACGCCCACCATCTCGCCCGGGCCCACCACCACGTTCTTGTCCAGGATCGCGTGGCGCACCACCGCGCCGCGGCCGATCCGCACGCCCGGCATCAGCACGCTGCCCTCCACGATCGCGCCGTCGTCGATCACCACATTGGAGGACAGCACCGAATTGCGTACGGACGCCGCGGAAATGATGCTCCCGGCGCCGACGACCGACTCCTGTGCCGAGCCGCCGTTGACGAACTTGGCCGGGGCCAGATTCTCCGACTCGCCGCGGATCGGCCAGCGCTTGTTGTACAGGTTGAACACCGGGTGCACCGACACCAGGTCCATGTGCGCGTCGTAGAACGCGTCCAGGGTTCCGACGTCGCGCCAATAGCCGTGGTCACGTTCGGTGGCGCCGGGCACCTCGTTGTTGTTGAAGTCGTAGACCGCCGCCATCCCGTCGGACACCAGCCGGGGAATGATGTCGCCGCCCATGTCGTGGTCGGAGTGGTCGTCGTCGGCATCGGCGCGGATCGCGTCGATGAGCACCTTGGTGGTGAAGATGTAGTTGCCCATCGACACGAAGGTCTGCTCGGGATCGTCGGGCGTGCCCGGCGGGTTCGCGGGCTTCTCGACGAAATCCTTGATGCGCCCAGAGTCGTCGGCGTCGATGCAGCCGAACGCACTGGCCTCCGCGCGGGGTACCCGGATGCCGGCCACAGTCGCCCCGGCCCCGCTGTCGATGTGGAACCGCAGCATCTGCTCGGGATCCATGCGGTACACGTGGTCGGCGCCGAAGATGATGATGTAGTCGGGATCTTCGTCGTAGATCAGGTTGAGCGACTGGTAGATCGCATCCGCCGAGCCGGTGTACCAACGCGGACCGAGCCGCTGTTGGGCCGGCACCGGGGTGATGTACTCACCGGCCAGACCCGACAGACGCCAGTTCTGGCTGATGTGACGGTCCAGTGAATGCGACTTGTATTGCGTCAGAACACAGATCCGTAGGTAACGGGCGTTGACGAGATTGGACAGCACGAAGTCGATCAGCCGGTAAGCACCGCCGAAGGGAACTGCCGGCTTGGCTCGATCGGCGGTCAACGGGTACAGCCGTTTGCCCTCTCCCCCGGCCAGAACGATGCCCAGCACATGTGGCAACTCCCTCATGGGTCCAAACCTATCCGCCAACCAGCAACGCGGCCAGCCAATGGCAACAGAAGTCTGCGGCGCGTAGCTAGACCCGCCAAGACCTACTACCGTCTCGGATATGCGGGTGGCCATGATGACTCGGGAATATCCACCCGAGGTGTACGGCGGTGCCGGTGTGCATGTGACCGAACTCGTCGCCCAGTTGCGTCAGCTTTGCGACGTCGACGTGCACTGCATGGGCGCCCCGCGTGACGGCGCCTTCGTGGCGCAGCCCGATCCCGCGCTGCGTGGTGCCAACCCGGCTCTGTCGACGCTGTCCGCGGATCTCAACATGGTCAACTCGGCCGCCGCCGCGACAGTGGTGCACTCGCACACCTGGTACGCCGGAATGGCCGGGCACCTGACCGGGCTGCTCTACGGCATCCCGCACGTGCTGACCGCGCATTCCCTCGAGCCGCTGCGTCCGTGGAAGGCCGAGCAACTCGGCGGGGGCTACCGGGTGTCGTCCTGGGTGGAGCGGACCGCGATCGAGGCCGCCGACGCGGTCATCGCGGTGAGTTCCGGCATGCGCCACGACGTGCTGCGCACCTATCCGGCACTCGACCCCGGCCGGGTCCACGTGGTGCGCAACGGGATCGACACCGACGTCTGGTACCCGACTCCGCCTGCCGACACCGACTCGGTGCTCGCCGAGCTCGGGGTCGACCTGGGCCGACCGATCGTGGCGTTCGTCGGGCGCATCACCCGTCAGAAGGGTGTGGCCCACCTGGTGGCCGCGGCCCATCGGTTCAGCCCCGAGGTGCAGCTGGTGTTGTGTGCCGGCGCCCCCGACACCCCCGAGATCGCCGCCGAGGTGTCCTCAGCGGTGGCCGAGCTGGCCCGTGCCCGCACCGGCGTGTTCTGGGTGCGCGAGATGCTGCCGATCAACAAGATTCGCGAAATACTTTCCGCTGCAACAGTTTTCGTATGCCCTTCGGTGTATGAGCCGTTGGGTATCGTGAACCTGGAAGCGATGGCGTGTTCGACGCCGGTCGTCGCGTCCGACGTCGGAGGCATCCCCGAGGTGGTCGCCGACCGGCAGACCGGGCTGCTCGTGCACTACGACGCCAGCGATCCACGCTTCTTCGAGATGCGTCTGGCCGATGCGGTCAACTCACTCGTGGCGGAGCCGGAAACCGCCCGAAAGTACGGCGAGGCCGGGCGCCAGCGCTGCATCGCCGAGTTCTCCTGGGCGCACATCGCTGAACAGACCCTGGAGATATACCGCAAGGTGTCCGCCTGAGCGGACACCTTGCGAGCCGATCAGCTGGTGACGGCCTTGAGTTCGTCGCCCAGCGCAGCGGCCTCGTCGGGAGTCAGTTCGACAACGAGGCGCCCACCGCCTTCCAGCGGTACTCGCATAACGATTCCTCGCCCCTCTTTGGTTGCTTCCAGTGGACCGTCACCGGTCCGGGGCTTCATCGCCGCCATCGAGTGCTCCCTCCAACAGTGCCGACCCGTGTCAGCGGGCCAGGTTGGGGCCGAAGCCGCCCACTCGTTGGCGGCACCCGGCGTTGAACTGCTACTGAACTAGCCCTATTGTTCCTTATCCGCGGCTGTGCTTGTGCAAAGACCCGTCGGATACCGACCGAAGGCATGTTTTACCGGTCACAATTACTGCGCCGGGACCCAGCAGGTCGCGACATGGTCGTCGACCATCCCGGTGGCCTGCATCAACGCATATGCCGTGGTCGGGCCGACGAATTTGAAGCCCCGCCGCTTGAGTTCCTTGGCCATCGCGGTCGATTCCGGGGTCACGGCAGGCACTTGGGCCAGGTCAGCGGGCCGCGGCCGGGCCGGGGGCGCGAACGACCACAACAGCTCGCCGAGGTCTACGTCGAGCTCGGTGACAGCCTTTGCATTGGCGATGGTCGCGACGATCTTGGCCCGGTTGCGCACGATCCCCGCGTCGGCCATCAACCGCTCGACGTCGTCGTCGGTGTACCTCGCGACGGCGTCCGCATCGAACCCGTCGAACGCGGCCCGGAAATTCTCCCGCTTGCGCAGGATCGTCAGCCAGCTCAACCCGCTCTGGAATGCCTCCAGGCTGATCCGCTCGAACAGCGCACCAGAATCCCGCAGCGGGCGACCCCACTCGGTGTCGTGATAGTCGCGGTAGAGGGTGTCTCCCGCAGCTGAGCTGCTGGCTGAGACTGCCCAGCCGCAGCGGGTCTTGCCGTCGTCGGTCATGACTCGTCCGAGGTGCGGACCTCGCCTGCGGTGGCCGACACTTCTTCCTCGTCGTCGGCAACCTCGTCGAAGTCGTCGGGCACACCGTACGCAGCGCGCACCGCTGCCAGCTCCCCGCGCACCGCGTCGAGTTCGCGGCCCAGCCGATCGAGCACCCAGTCCACTTCGCTGGTCTTGTATCCACGGACGGCCTGGGCGAACTTGAGCGCATCCACATCGGCACCCGTGACGCCCGAGGCCGGCAGGACCGTGGCGGTGGTGCCCCGTGGCAGCGGCGGCAGCGTCTCACCGCGGCCGAAGATGACGCTGCCCAGCCCGAACAGCACCGTGGCCACCAGAACCAGCACCACGAGGTACAGCAGTATCAGTGTCACTGCAAACACCACGCAATCACGTAGGAATTCGAGTCCATCAGGGTCCACTATCCACGACAGCACCGACGAGACCTGGCGCCACACCACCGGCCGGTGGTTACGTGGGCAGAAGATGCCGAATCGTCCCAGGAAGGTGGATCAGAATGCCTGGCAACCCAACGCCTGCAACTGCCCTGCTCATGGCTGGAGCCGCGACTGCGATGGCCGCGGTGGTCGCTTGTGGCGGAGGCCAAGCGCCGACGACAGCCAATCCGGACAAGCAGGACGGGACCAGCGCGGCGCCGGCCCCCACCCAGTCCCCGCCGCAGGCGACCGCGAAGGGCAACACCGCTCTGCTGGCGGCAGCGGAGACGGCGCGAGGCACTGTTCCCGGCAGCACCGTGTCCTCCATCGAGACCGAGCGCGACGACACGCAATGGGAGGTTCAGGTCATCACGACCGATGGCGTCGAGCACGAGGTCGAGGTCTCCGCCGATGGCACCCAAGTTCTGAGCGGCCCGCTCGCCAAGCCGGAGGACGCCAAGGACACAGCCAAACACCGCAGCCGCATCCAGGCCGCCAAGCTCGACTTCCGCGCAGCTGTCGACGCTGTCGCCAAGGCCGTCGACGGCCGGATCACCGAATTGAACCTGGACGACCGCGACGGCACCACGGTGTGGGAGGCGGACGTCGTCGATCCCGCGAACACCCTTCACGAAGTCAGCGTCGACGCCGGTACCGGTTCCGTCGTGGCCCGGAACTGAAGGCCGACCGTCAGCGCGGGCGCAGGGTGACCATGGGCGGGCGGTCGGCCAGGGACACCGAAGACACCCGCGGGGTGAAGTCGTCGCCGTCGGCGTAGAACTGCGTCAGCCCCACCCCCGAATCGGCGATCCCGCACCGCGACAGCAAGGTCGCGATGACCTGTCGGCTCATCGAGGCGAGCTCGGTCAGCGGCCGGTTCCGATGCGCCCGGACGCCGAGGTTCACCTGGGCAATGGCATCGAGGCCGAGTCGGTCGTAGGTGTCGACCAGCAGGCCGATCTCCACGCCGTAGCCGGGCGCGAACGGCACCGAGGTCAGCAGTTCGCGGGTGCCCGCGTATTCGCCGCCCAGCGGCTGCAACACGCAGTTCAACTCGGGACGCAACGAGGCCAGCAGCGGGCGGGCCACCAACTCGGTGACCCGGCCGCCACCGTTCGCGTCCTCGGCGCCGCTCACCTTGAGCGGCCGCCGGTAGAACCCCTTGACGAGGTGCACCCCGTCGGCGGTGAGCAGCGGGCCCAGCAGCTTGGGCACGAACATCGGGTCGGGATCGATCAGGTCGGAGTCGACGAAGGCGATGATGTCGCCCGTCGTGGCGGCCAGCGACCGCCACAGCACTTCGCCCTTGCCCGGTTGCGGCGCGATCTCGGGCAGCGCCACCTCGCGGCTGACCACCCGGGCCCCGGCGGCGACGGCGCGGATCTCGGTGTCGTCGGTGGACCCCGAATCGAGCACGATCAGCTCGTCGACCAGCCCGCCGAGCAACGGGGTGATGGTCTCGACGACGGACGCGACGGTTTCTTCCTCATTGAGGGCAGGCAGAACCACCGAGACCGTGCGGCCCGCCTTGGCGGCCTCCAGCTCTTCGATGGTCCAGCTCGGCCGGTTCCAGCTGTGGTCGGTCAGCCAGCGGTGGCCGACGACTCCGTCGGCGACGGACAGATCAGGCAGAGCGGTCATGCCAACCCCCTCACTGTTCGTGCGGGTGCCCGCACTCCCTGGATCGACGCGACCATCTCCAGCACGCGCCGTGTGGGTCCGACCTCGTGTACCCGGAACATCGCGGCTCCATCCGCGGCGGCGAGTGCCGTCGCGGCCAGGGTGCCCTCCAGGCGTTCGGTCAGATCCACACCCAGAGTCTCCCCGACAAAATCCTTGTTGCTCAGCGCCATCAGGACTGGCCATCCGGTCTTAACAAGATCTTTTACGTGACGCAACAAACTAAGACCGTGATGAGTGTTTTTACCGAAATCATGGGTGGGGTCGATCAGTATCCGGTCGCGTGGCACACCCGTTGCTACCGCCCGCTCGGCCGCCGCGGTCACCTCGGCGATGACGTCGTCGACGACGCCGCGTTCGGTGATCCCGTAGTTCACCCGGAACGGCCGGGTGCGCGGCACCGCGCCGCCGGTGTGTGAGCAGACCAGGCCGGCGCCGAACTCGGCGGCCACCTCGGGCAGCCCTGGATCCGCACCTGCCCAGGTGTCGTTGATCAGATCGGCCCCAGCCGCGCAGGCCTGCTTGGCCACGGCGGCGCGCCAGGTGTCGACGCTGATCAACTGGTCGGGGTAGGTGGTGCGCAGCCATTCGATGAACGGCACGACGCGGGCGATCTCCTCTTCGGCGTCGACCATGCTGCCGGGGCCTGCTTTGACGCCGCCCACGTCGATCACGTCGGCACCGTCGTCGATCGCGCGCTGGGCAGCGGCCTTGGCCGCGTCGTCGGTGAAGGTGGCGCCGCGGTCGTAGAAGGAGTCCGGGGTCCGGTTGACGATCGCCATGATCAGGGCACGGTCAGCCGCGACCGGGCGCCCGCAGAACGTCGTCAACACGCCTCCATAGTGCCCGGTGGCTCAACCGCAGCAGTATTCGCGCCAGCTTCCGCGTCGTTTTCTACCTGTCGGTCGTCGCCGGACGCGATCGACGACCCAGGCGTGGAAATCCGCGCGGAGCTGCAGGCGCCCGCCTACTTCGGCCGCTTACCGGCCGTCACTTCGTCGGGGTATTCCGGGTAGAAGGGCACGTAGCCCTCCTCGCGGCCGGCCAGCACGTACAGCGGATCCTCGATGTCGGATCCATACCCCTGCTTGCGCAGGTCGACCTTCTGGCTCTTGAAGGTCGAGGTGTGCGCCAGTTCGGTGACGACGCGGACGAACAGCGGCACGGCGTAGGCCGGCAGGTGCGCGTAGAACGCGTCGGCCAGCTCCTTGCCTGCGAATTCCTTGCCGCCCTTGAGCTGCACAGCGGCCATCCCGGCGCGACCACCGGCGCCGGGCACCTCGACGCCGAACACGGTGCACTCCTCGATCAGCGGATGGCTCGCAACAGCCGCCTCCACCTCGGTGGTGGCCACGTTCTCGCCCTTCCACCGGAACGTGTCGCCGAGCCGGTCGGCGAACGCGGCGTGGCCCAGCCCCTGGGAACGCATCAGGTCGCCGGTGTTGAACCAGACGTCGCCTTCCTTGAAGGCGTTGCGCACCAGCTTCTTCTCGCTGGCGGCCTTGTCGGTGTAACCGTCGAACGGCTGCAGCGCGTTGATCTTGGAGAGCATCAGGCCGGGCTCGCCGCGCTTGACCTTGCGCAGCCGGCCGTCGGCGCCACGGGCCGGTTCGCCACTGTCGGCGTCGTATTCGACGAAGGCGACGGGACTCGGGCAGATGCCGGTGGACTTCGACACGTTGAAGACGTTGACGAAGGCGGTGTTGCCCTCGCTGGCGGCGTAGAACTCGCAGACGCGCGGGATGCCGAAGCGCTGGGTGAACTCGTCCCAGATGGCCGGGCGCAGCCCGTTGCCGACGATCACGCGGACCTTGTGTGCCCGGTCGGTCGGTTTGGGCGGCTGGTTGAGCAGATAGCCGCAGATCTCACCGATGTAGACGAAGGCGGTCGCGTCGTAGGCGATGACCTCGTCCCAGAACCGGGATGCCGAGAACGACTTGCCCAGGGCCAGGGCGGCACCCGAGTTCAGTGCCGAACCGACCGAGACCGTCAGGGCGTTGTTGTGATAGAGCGGCAGGCAGCAGTACAGGGTGTCGTTGCTGTGCAGCCGAAGCCCGAGGCCACCGAATCCGGCCAGGGCACGCAGCCAGCGGTAGTGCGTCATGACGCTGGCCTTGGGCATGCCGGTGGTGCCCGAGGTGAAGATGTAGAACGCCTTGTCCTTGGCCAGGACGGCGGACGCGCTGGCCGGGTTGGTGGTCGGCGCGGTGGCCGCCAGCCGGCGCAGCTCCTCGACCGTGATCAGGCCGTTGACCTCGGCCCCGCAGTCGGTGACGTGCTCGATCAGATCGGACTCGGCCACCACGGCGGTGGCGTCGAGCAGTCCGAAGCTGTGGGCCAGCACCTTGCCGCGCTGGTGGTAGTTGAGCATGCCTGCGACAGCGCCGCACTTGACGATCGCCAGCATCAGCAGGACCGCATCGGGCGAGTTGCGCAGCATCACCCCGACGACGTCGCCGTGGCCGACACCCTTGGCGGCGAGGACTGCCGCATACCGGTTGACGGTCTCGTTGGCTTCGCGATACGTGATGCGCTCGTCGCCGAACTTGAGGAAAACCCGGTCGGCGTACTGGGCGGCACGCTCCTGGAACACCTTGCCGATCGAGGTCTTGGCGGTCGGCCGGGCCATCATTCCGGTGACTACACCTCGCACGATGACCGGCGCATCCATCAGCAGACCGGGTACCTGGCTGGCGAGGTCGAGTAGGCCGACGCTGCTCCTGGTGCCCGATTTCTGGTCGGTCATGCGGTCTCCCCCTGCGCGTTGTTATGGGTCTCGAAGTGGCTGTCGTGTGGGCAACACCATAGCCGCGCTGGTAACCGCCGTTACCGCCGGTTCTAGGTAACCGACTCGCACGCCTCGAGCGCGGCGGACACCTCGTCGACGACAATCAACCGATCCAGGGCTGCATCACTCACGTAACCCGAGGCGACGAGTCCGCGCAGCCATTTCAACAAGCCGTCGTAGTGACCGAACGGGTCGAGCAGCACCACCGGCTTCTCGTGCATCCCGAGATAGCCCGCTGTCCAGGCCTCGAAGAACTCCTCCAGCGTGCCGATGCCGCCGGGCAGCGCGATGAACGCGTCGGAGCGGTCCTCCATCTCCTTCTTGCGTTCCCGCATCGTGTCGGTGACCACCAGCTCAGCGGCGTCCACGTCGGCGAGCTCGCGGTGAACGAGCGCCTTGGGGATCACGCCGACCGTGCGACCGTTGCTCGATCGCGCCGCCCGGGCGACCGCACCCATCGCCGACACGTTGCCGCCACCGGAGACCAGCGTCCATCCGCGCTTGGCGATCGCCACCCCTACCTCACTGGCCAGGGCCAGCAGCTCGGGATGGGTGGGACCCGAGGCGCAATAGACACACACCGCAAACTCGCGGTCAGTTTCACCGGACACGCACACAACCTAGAGGGTGGTGGTGAACCGTCGATGTCGGGTGGCTGATGACAGGTCCGTTACTGATGCCTGTTGCTGATGTCCGTTGCTGATGGACTAAGCCCCGGCTCGCAGGGACACTGAGCTGAACGCGGAGGGACGATCCTGGTGACTGACGATGTCGATCAACCGACAAGGTTGAATCGCGAGTTCATCTTGGACACCGCAATCGAGCTGATCGACCGCGACGGTCTGACGAAATTGACCATGCGGCGACTGGGCACGGCGTGCGGTGTCGAAGCCATGGCGTTGTACCGCTATGTGCACAGCCGTGGCGACCTGCTGACCGGCGTGGTCGACCACATCGTGGACCGCCTGTACGCAGATCAGCTCGCCGCGCGCCGACAGGAGGACGGCTGGCAGGACTTCCTGCTGCGGCTGGGTCACGGAGTGCGCCAGATCGCCCTTGACCATCCCGACGTGTTCCCTCTGGTGGCGACCGAGGCGCCGGAGGCCCCGTGGGTGCGGCCGCCACTGCGCAGCCTGCGCTGGATGGAGACCTTTCTGGAGACGCTGATCTCCTATGGGTTCAGCGACAGCGCAGCCGTCGCCGCCTACCGGACATACACCACGTTCCTGGTGGGCCAGTTGCTGCTGGAGGTGTCTGCACGCGGTGTCGCCCTCAGCCCGGAGGAACCGACTCTCGACGCCGAGCCGCGGCCCGATACCTCGCTGGCCGACTACCCGAACTTGCGACGGTTGCAGCCGATGCTGGCGGAGGATCACAGCTCCGACGAGTTCGAGGAAGCGTTGGAAGCCCTCCTCGATCGCATCGAAACCTGGCTCGACGGGCACTGAGCAGCCTCGTTTACAACGTAAACCAAGATCGGTATGCTCGGTTTCATCGTGGAATCGAACCGGCAGGATCACGAGCTGCACTGGATGGCTCACCCCATACCCGAAGGCCTCATCGTTCAGGTCTTCGGACAGGTCGATGCCCACAACGAGCCCACGTGGGAACGCATGCTCGGTGAGTCGGCAGCCGCCGCTCCCGATGGTTCGATACTCGTCGTCGACGGCGGGTCCCTGGATTTCATGAGCTGCGGAGCACTGGTCGCCCTGGCCAAACAGGCCGTCGACAGCCGTCAGCAGGGAGTCACGGTGCGACTCGTCACCACGCTGCCGAGCATCCGACGAGTCATCGCCGGCTGCGGTATGGACGACGCGATCTCGGCGCACCCGGATGTCGAATCAGCGTTGAACGGCGGCAGCCCACCATAGGATTCGGTGGATGGCTGTCGACTGGGTGATCGCACCACGTGACCGTGTGCTCGACGGCCTGGAAGCCGGCCTGCACGAACGCTGCGGCGCGGCGCTACTCGGTCCCGCCGGAGTGGGCAAGTCGTCGGTGGCCCGCACCGCTGCTGAACATCTCACCCCGGATTTCCGTCGCGTCCTGTGGATCACCGGCACGGAATCGGCTGCGACAGTTCCCTTTGCAGCGGTCGCGCACCTGATCGACATCCCCTCGACAGGCAAGACCGCCGAGGTGATGCGCGCGGCGCGTGAGGCGCTCGGATCCGGACTGTTGGTTGTCGTGGACGACGCACATCTGCTGGATCGGTTGTCGGCGGCGCTCGTCTACCAACTCGCCGTGACCGGTGCGGCCAAACTCATCGTGACCGCATCTGCGGGGGCGCCCGACGACGTCGCGGCATTGTGGGGTGACCGGCTGGTGAACCGCGTCGAGATGTCGCCGCCGGGCCACGACGACGCCCGACTGGCCGACCAGGTGGACACGTTTCTCGCCGATCTGCCCGACGACGTGGCCGGGGTATTGCGACAACTGGCGGTGCACGATCCGCTGCCACTTGCCGATCTGGCGGCGCTGACCAGCACCGGTGCCGTGCAAGCTGCACAGGACAGCGGCGTGGTTCGCGTCGACGACGGGATGGTGCACTGTGTGCATCCGCTGTTTCTGAGCGCCATGCGTGCCACCGTCGGCGGACCCGACCTGCGGCGGTTGCGCAACGCGGTGGTCGAGAGATTGTCCGCGGCGCCGCGGCCCGGGGTGGTCGACCGGCTGCGTGTGGCGGTACTGGCCCTCGACAGCGACGTGCCCCTTCCCGCCGGGGAACTCGTCGGCGCGGCAGGCGAGGCGCTGCGATTGGGCGACCTGGAGCTGAGCGAACGGCTGGCACGGGCCGCGACCGCGTCCGGTGGCGAATTCACGGGTCTGCTGACCCTGGCGTATGCGTTGGCCTGGCAGGGGCGCGGCCGTGAGGCCGATGCCGTGTTGGGACAGATCGACCCGGCCGACCTGTCAGAGGATCAACTGATGGCGTGGGCGTTGCCGCAGGCGGCCAATCAGTTCTGGATGTTGTCAGAACCCGAACGCGCCACCGCGTTCCTGAAGGCCACCCGCCGACGGGTGTCGACGCCGAGGGCACAGACCACGCTCGACGCACTCGCAGCTACCTTTGCGATGAATGCCGGTGCGCCCCAACGGGCTTTGGGCCTGGCACTGGAGGTGCTGGCCTCCCCCGCCGCTGATGACACCGCGATCGGCTGGGCGGGGTCGACGGCGGCGCTCAGTTGCGCGCGCCTGGGCGCCTTCGACCGGGTGGACGCGATGGCCGAGCGCGCGTTGACGGCAGGGCATCCGGGCCTGTTGCGGTTCACCAGCGGGTTCGGTCAAACCACGGCGCTACTGATGACCGGCCGGCTGGACCGCGCCGAGGAGCTGGCTCAGAGGATCACCGATTTCACCCAGCTGCTGCAGCCCGGTCGCGCGGTGGGCGAGGTGCTGATGGCCGACGTGTTGCTGGTGCGCGGTCAGCTCGATGAGGCGATTGCCCTGTTACGCAAGGCAACTGCTGCGTTGGCGCCGACCGGGTACTCCTGGGGCCCGCTGGCGTGGATGCTGTCGGCTCAGGCCCTCGGGCAACGGGGCATGCCGGTCGAGGCGGGAAAAGCATTGTCGCGTGCGGAATCCCGACACGGACTCAAGTCGATGTTGTTCGCGCCGGAATTGTCCCTGGCCCGCGCCTGGACGTGCTTTGCCCGCAAGGATTCGGTGGGTGCGGTGACCGCGGCGCGCGAGGCTGCCAAGGCCGCCGAGCGCGGCGAGCAATCCGCGGTGATGCTGCGGGCGTTGCACGACGGCGTGCGACTCGGCGATACGCGCGCGGTCGACGCGCTCGCTCGCGTCGAGCTGGATTGCCTGTTCGGGCAGCTGACGCTGGACCACGCGCGTGCGCTGGCCGCTGGGGACGGTGCGGCATTGGCCGACGTCGCCGAGCGGTATCGCGACGTCGGGATGGTTGCCGCGGCTGAGGATGCCTTACGCCAAGCGTCGCGTTGAGGTGAGTTCACGGATCGGATGTCTGTGACCGGACCGTAAACTTCGATCATGCCGACCGGGGAGACATCGGGGTGAGTGCGCTTGACGGGTTCTATTCGACGTGGAACAAAGCGCGGGAGACCTTCGGGGCGGGCACCCCGGACGACGGCTCGCAGTTCGACGGCAGCGCTCGCCTACGGCAGATGAAGGCCGGGGTCGAGGCGGCCGCACCCGATGCCCGTTGGCAAGGCACCGCGTCGGAGGCTTACGCGGCGGCCAACAAGAAGCACGCCGACATCTACGAGAAACTCGCAGATCTGGACCAGAAGATGGCCGCCGAAATCAAGAACGCCGCCAACATCGTCACCGCCGGCCGCGAGAGCCTCGATCGAACTCGCGACTGGGTCTCCAGCTTGGCAGCATCGGTCCCGAACAGCGAAGCCGGCAAGAAGATGCTGCTCGGCATCATCAGCAAAGGCATGGGAGACATCAGCGAGGTCATCCAAAGTTCCACAGTTGGCATGACTGAGAGCAAGGGCCGGATCGAAGCGCTCAAGGCCGGATACGACGAGCTGAAGACCCAACAGTTCGCACCCGCAGGCGGCGACGAAAACGGCAAAGAAGACACCCAGATGCTCGGCGACCAAGAAAACAAAGAGGACGGGGACGGCGAGACCAAGACAGATATGTCGTCCGGCAAGATCGCGGATATCGACGACGCCAACCGGAAACTTCTGGCCGAGATGCGCGCAGAATACGAACAACTCCCCGACGGGCAGGTGAAGACCGATCGGCTCGCCGACATCTCCGCTATCGAGGCGGCGCTCAAGGTGGGAGGGTCGCACCTGATCTATCTCGAAAAACCATCCGACCCGTCGCAGATGGTACCCGCGGCCACCTCGGTCGGGGATCCGTTCACGGCCGACCATGTGTCGGTGACAGTGCCGGGGGTAGGGGGCACCACCCGCGGGACCATTGAAGGAATGACAGGCGAGGCCGCCGTATTGCGCAACGAAGCGACGGATGTCGCCCATGCTGCCGGCACGCCGGACCGGCCGATCAGCGACAGTATTGCGACAGTAGCGTGGGTCGGCTACCAGCCCCCGCCCAATGTCGGCGACACCTCGGTGCTCTCCGACGATCTCGCCCAAGCGGGGGCACCGAAACTCACCTCGTTCCTGGGCGAATTGGATGCAGCGTCGAAGAATCCGGGCCAATCCACCGCATTGTTCGGCCATTCCTACGGTTCGTTGACGTCAGGCATCGCCATGCAGGACGGCGCCAGCCAGTACCTGGACAACGCGGTGCTCTATGGTTCGCCGGGATTTCAGGCTGACACCCCGGCGGAGCTCGGCATGAATGACGGCAACTTCTTTGTGATGGCCGCAGGCGACGACTATCTGATCAACGCGATCGGGTCTGCCGCGCCGCTGCACGGATGGGGATCAGACCCCAATGACATCATCACCAATGACGATGGCAGCCTGCGGTTCCGTTTCGAACACCTGGACACCTCGGCCGGCAATACACCGATTCCTGCCTATGAGTCCAAGATCGGCGCCTCCGGCCACTCCGAGTACGGCCGCGACGCGGGGGAACGAATGACCGGATACAACCTTGCAGCTATCCTGCTGGACCGCCCTGACCTCACGGTAAAGGAGACCCCGTTGTCATGGTCGACCGAAGGCTGATCAAACAAGCACGGCGCCGCGTGACGGCACTGACATTCCTGGTGTGTACCTCGATGGTGATAGGTGGCTGTTCCTTGACTGAGAATCCCTACGAGTCCAAGACGGTCGAAGGTGAAGAAGCGATCAAACTAATCGACACCATGCGCGCCAAGGGCTCCTACGAAGACGCCAGAGCGCGCCTCAACACCACCGCCCAGACCATCGCCGAACGCGTCGCCGCCGCCATTCCCGGCCAGACCTGGAAATTCAGTGACGACCCCGACGCCATGGAGGTCAAGGCCAGCGGACTGCCATGCACAAAACTCACCATGGACGTCGCGCGGCGCCCCTTGTCCGACATGGTCATATTCGGCCGGACGTTCACCTCCGAAGAATTCGAAATGGCCAACGACATCGTGCGCCAAGAAGCCGCCCGCGTCGGAGCGGCCGGAGAATCCTCATTGTTCAACGACGACGCCAAACGCGACTACGACGTACAAGGCAATGGCTACGAGTTCAACCTCCGACAAGGTGGCACCGCCATGCTCACCGCTACTGGAGACTGCTTCCTGATGCAATCCGTGGTTGACTTGCCGCCCGGGCAGCTGCCACCCAAATAACCCACGTGCCAGGCCCCCTGTGCCCGGACGGCCGGACCCGATCGACGAACTGCCGCACAGCATCCGCCCGCACCGACCGTAGAATGCGCAGTTAGACTCAGCGATTTTGAGGGGGCTCGATGAATCAGTTCATCGCCGACATCAGCGCCATGGGCAACTGGCAGCAGCAAATGGGTGATGTGAGCTCGGATGTCAGCAATCTTCTCGGTAGCGCCCCTGGTGCCTCCAGTCTGGCCAGCAGCCTCGGCACCATCGCACACCCGGCACTGAATGCGACGAATGGCGCACAGTCGTCGAGGGAGAGCGCGCTGGGCGCCACCCAGTTCGCCGCCGGCAGAATGTCGGAACTACTCGGCCAGGCGTCGCAGGCATATGCGCGTGGTGACCTGGCGGCCGCCGAACGACTCAAGGCCCAGGCCGACCAGATCGAGGGCAGCGGCTCCTCCGCATCCGCCGGTGGCGGTGCAAGCTCGGCCGGTGGCAGCGCCGACGGCGCAGGCCAGATGATGGGCCAATTCAGCCAGATGGCCGGGCAGATGATGCAGTCGGTCACTCAGCCACTGCAGGGCCTGACCCAGGCCGCGACGCAGGTACCGCAGCAGGTCATGCAGGGAGTGCAAAGCATCGTCGAGGCCGCCACGCAGGCAGCCGGAGGCGGCGGCGATGCTGCGGCAACGGCTGCCGATGTCGGGGGCACGGGAGCCGAGGACGCCATCAAGGCCAACGCCGCCGGCCATCAGGGCCCCGGGGACGGCCAGGGCGACAGCACTGACGGCGGCCCCGCGGATCCGCATGACGGCAAGCACGACGGAAAAGACGACAAGAACGACGCCGAGCACCGCAAACACGACGGTGAACCCGGCCATCGGGCCGAGGCCGGCGCCAGCGCCCTCGGGTACAACGAGCAGCTGGGCGACCGAGCCTCGGCCGGTGTACGGCCGGAGGACGGCTATGGCGTCAGCACGTTGCCGGCCCAGGCCCACAACATCAACCAGCGCCGGCAGTAGCGGCCAGCTCGCCGCCATCCAGCCGCAGCCAGCGGTCGATGCCGATGGCCTCGAGAAACCGTTCGTCGTGGCTGACCACCACGAAAGCCCCCTGATAGGCGTTCAGCGCCGATTCCAGCTGACCGACGCTGACCAGGTCCAGATTGTTGGTCGGCTCATCCAGCAGCAGTAGTTGGGGTGCAGGCTCAGCGTAGAGCACGCAGGCCAGTGTCGCCCGTAGCCGCTCCCCGCCCGACAATGCCGCCACCGGCAGGTGGATGCGGTCACCGCGAAACAGGAACTGCGCCAGCAGATGCATCCGCCGAGTGTGCGCGAGACTCGGGGCAGCAGCCGCCAGACTCTCGGCCACTGTGCGGTCCTCGGGCAGCAGATCCAGGCGTTGCGACAGTGAGGCGATACGCCCGTCGGCCCGTTGCACCATCCCTGAGTCGGGCTCCAGCGCGCCGTCGATGATCCGGAGCAGGGTCGACTTGCCCGCCCCGTTGGGGCCGGTCAGGGCGATGCGCTCCGGACCGCGAATGGACAAGCCAATACCGTTGCCGGCGAACAGTTTCTGGCCGCCACGGCTGATCTGCAGCTCCTCTCCGGCGAAGACCGTACGTCCGGCAGGCACCACAGTGTCGGGCAGGTCCAGCGCGATCACCTTGTCTTCGCGCAGCATTCGTTCAGCTTCGTCGAGTCGGGTTCGCGCATCATCGACCCGCTTCGCGTGCACGTCATCGGCGCGGGCCGCCGATTCCTGCGCATCGCGTTTGAGCTTGCCGGCGACGATCTTCGGCAACCCGGCGTCCTTGACGTTGCGTGCCGCGTTCGACGAGCGTCGGGCAGCGCGCTCGCGCGCCTCCTGCATCTGTCGCTTCTCACGCTTGAGCTGTTGTTCGGCGTTTCGGATGTTGCCCTCGGCCACGGACTGCGCCGCCTCTACCGTTTCCTGGTAGGCGGTGAAATTGCCTCCGTAGAAGATGATTTCACCGCGGTACAGCTCGGCAATCTGATCCATCCGGTCCAGCAACACCCGGTCATGACTGACCACCAACAGGCAGCCGCTGTAGCTGTCGAGCGCGTCGTACAGGCGGCGCCGGGCCGCACTGTCCAGATTGTTCGTGGGCTCGTCGAGGAGCAGAACACCCGGCCGCTTCAGCAGTTGAGCCGCCAGCCCCAGGGACACCACTTCTCCGCCGGACAACGTCCCCAACTGGCGGTCCAGCGCCAGGTCGTCGAGACCGAGCCGGTCCAACTGGGCACGCGAGCGTTCCTCGATGTCCCAGTCGTCGCCGATGGTGGTGAACACCTCGTCACTGGCGTCACCGGCGGCCAAGGCGGCCAGCGCGTCGAGCACCGGGGCGATCCCCAGCACCGCAGCCACGGTGAGATCAGAAGTGAACGGCAAGCTTTGGGGCAGGTAGCCGACGGCGCCGTCAGCCGTCACCGAACCCGCCGACGGCAGGTACTCACCGGCGATCAGCTTGAGCAGCGTGCTCTTTCCGGCACCGTTGGGTGCGACCAGTCCGGTGCGGCCGGGGCCGACCGAAAACGACAGATCCGAGAACAGCTCGACGTCATCGGGCCAGGAGAACGACAAATGGGAACAGACAATAGACATGCTGGTACTCCAAGGTGATGCGGGCATAAAGGCACCGCACAGAGGGACAGGAAGACGAATCGACTCTCGGGATCACCCGGAGATATCGTCAGTTCCCAGCATGTTTTCGGCCCACCTCGGTCGACAGCAGATGCGTTACCCATAGTACGCACGCGTGCAACCGATTTAGGTTCAGAAGGTTCCGCGCAGCCGATCCAGTTGGCGCCGTTCACGTTTCGTCGGGCGACCGGCACCCCGATCGCGGACGGGCGCGGCCGCCAGGATCTCCTTGGGCGGCGGTGGCGGACTGCGGTCGATCAGGCACTCCGCTGCGATGGCGGGACCGACCCGCTTGGCGATCGGGCGGATGACCTCCACGATCCGCTCCCGCCCGTCAAGCCGGACCCGCACCTCGTCGCCCGGACTGACGTGCTGCGCCGGTTTGGCCGGCACGTTGTTGACCCGCACATGACCGCCGCGACAGGCGGCCGCCGCCGCGGACCGGGTCTTGGTGATGCGCACCGCCCAGATCCAGCTGTCGACACGGACGGTGCTCACGACAGATAGCGCCTCAGCATGTCGGTGACCGCGCTGATCTGGGCGACCTCGACGCGTTCGTCGACCTTGTGGGCCAGGTTGGGATCGCCCGGTCCGTAGTTCACGGCAGGAATCCCCAGCGCGGCGAACCGCGACACGTCGGTCCAGCCGTACTTGGCGCGGACGGCTCCCCCGGCAGCGGCCACCAGCGCGGCGGCAGCGGGTTTGGCCAGGCCCGGCAGGGCGCCCGCGGCGGCGTCGGTCAATTCCATGTCGACGTCGAGGCCGTCGAACACCTCGTGCACATGGGCGACGGCCTGATCGACACTTCGGTCGGGAGCAAACCGGAAGTTGACGGTCACCGAGGCGGCGTCGGGGATGACGTTGCCGGCGATGCCGCCGTCGATCCGGACCGCCGACAGCCCTTCCCGATACACGCAGCCGTCGATGTCGACACTGCGGGGCTGATAGGCGGTGAGCCGGTCGAGCACCGCACCGAGTTTGTGGATCGCGTTGTCGCCCAGCCACGAACGTGCGGAATGCGCTCGGGTGCCGGTCGCACCGACGACGACGCGGATCGTGCCCTGACAACCAGCCTCGATGTAACCGCCAGACGGTTCGCCGAGGATCGCGACGTCGGCCTGCAACCACTCCGGCAGCTCGCGTTCGATGCGACCCAGCCCGTTGGCGCTGGACTCGATCTCCTCGCAGTCGTACATCACCAGGGTGATGTCGTGGCTCGGCTCGGCGATGGTGGCGGCCAGGTGCAGGAACACCGCGTCACCGGATTTCATGTCCGAGGTGCCGCAGCCCCACATCTCCCCGTTCTTGATGTGGCTTGGCAGGTTGTCGGCGGCGGGCACGGTGTCGATGTGGCCGGCCAGCATCACCCGTGACGATCGGCCCAGGTTGGTGCGGGCCAGCACCGCGTCACCGTTGCGGATCACCTCGAACCACGGTGCCTGCGTACGCAGCGCGGCCTCGATCTCGTCGGCGATGAGTCGTTCATGGCGCGATTCGCTGGGGATGTCCACAAGTGCAGCGGTCAGCGCGATCGGATCAGCACGCAGGTCTAGCCCCATGGTGTCCGAGGCTAGTCCAGTAACCTTGGCCAACGTGACTGCAGCATCTGGCGTCGGCCTGGCCACCATCACCGCCGACGGGACCGTCCTGGACACCTGGTTTCCCGCCCCTGAGCTGAGCGCCTCCGGCGACGCCGGCACGGTGAAGCTCACGGGTGACGATGTCCCCGCCGAGTTCGCCGGCCTGACCGGCCCCGATGCCGACCGCGGTGTCGAGGTGGTGGCGGTGCGCACCACAATCACCGACCTCGCGGACAAGCCGGCCGACGCGCATGACGCCTACCTGCGGCTGCACCTGCTTTCACACCGGCTCGTGGCCCCACACGGCGCCAACATGGACGGCATCTTCGGTGCGCTGGCCAATGTGGTGTGGACGAACTTCGGTCCGTGCGCGGTCGAGGGCTTCGAAACCGTGCGGGCCAAGCTGCGCCGCCGCGGTGCCGTCGCGGTCTACGGCGTAGACAAGTTCCCCCGCATGGTCGACTACGTGTTGCCGGCGGGCGTGCGGATCGCCGACGCGGACCGCGTCCGCCTGGGTGCGCACCTGGCCGCCGGGACGACCGTCATGCACGAGGGCTTCGTGAACTTCAACGCGGGCACGCTGGGCAACTCGATGGTGGAGGGCCGGATCTCGGCCGGAGTCGTGGTGGACGACGGCTCCGACATCGGTGGCGGCGCCTCGATCATGGGCACGCTGTCCGGTGGTGGCAAAGAGGTCATCAAGGTGGGCAAGCGCTGCCTGCTGGGCGCCAACGCCGGCCTGGGCATCTCGCTGGGCGATGACTGCGTGGTCGAGGCCGGGCTCTATGTCACCGGCGGCACCAAGGTGACCACCGCCGACGGGCAGACCACCAAAGCCGTCGAGCTCTCGGGCGCGAACAACCTACTGTTCCGCCGCAACTCACTCTCGGGCGCCGTCGAGGTCGTCAAGCGTGACGGCACCGGCATCACGCTCAACGAGGCGCTGCACGCCAACTAGCTTTCTTCCGCCGAACGTCGGCTTGTGTGTCACAAATCGCGGATAGGAGACACACAAGCCGGCGTCCGGGGACTCAGGCTATGTGCAGGGGATCCCGTGCGGGCCGCCGATCCAGTGACCTGGCGGGGATTGCCAAGGGCACCACTTCTTGATCTGCCCTGGCGGTAGGTTCGGGCCTGGATTCCAGTCAACCCAGCCCGGACCGGGAACCCACGGAATACGGGGGCCGGGGTCAGCCTGCGCTGAAGCCGCGCCCAACCCGAGGGATCCGGTGCCCAGTGCACCGGCGATCATTGCTGTTCCCACGATCTTCTTGAGATTCACGTGTGGCCTCCAAACATCTGCAGGTTGACGTGCGCTTTCTAACTTCTCTATCGACCAAGCTACGCCTTTTGTTAACACGTCGGCGGAGCCGGACCTACTCGGCAGCGAGTATGCAGAACTCGTTGCCTTCAGGGTCGGCCAGCACCACCCAGGTCTCGTCGCCCTGGCCGACGTCGACGTGTCGCGCACCCAGACCGACCAACCGGTCCACCTCGGCCTGCTGATCGTCGGGGGTGAAGTCTGGATGCACTCGGTTCTTGACCAGCTTGCCCTCCGGCACGGCGGTGAACAACCAGACGGGGCCGGCACCGGGCGGCGGGGTGAGGATCACGTCGCCGTCGGCATCGGTGTGATGGGGCCAGCCGAGCACTTTCGACCACCAGGTCCCCAATGCTTCGGGGTCATGTGCGTCGATGCAGATCTCGGAGAACCTCAGTCCCATTGCGCCAGTTCCTTTTTCATCACCTTGCCCATGGCGTTGCGGGGCAGGCTGTCCACCAGCCGCACTTCGCGGGGTCGCTTGTGTGCTGAAAGTTGTTGGGCGACAAACTCGATCAATACTTCCGGTGCGGCAGTGCCGACGACGAACGCGACGATGCGCTGCCCGAGATCCTCGTCGGGCATGCCGACCACGGCCACCTCGTCGACGCCGTCATGGCCCAGCAGCACGGTTTCGATCTCACCCGCGCCGATGCGGTAGCCGCCGGACTTGATCAGATCCACCGATTCACGCCCGACGATGCGGTGCATGCCGTCGGCATCGATGACGGCAACGTCGCCGGTGCGGTACCAACCGTCTGAATCGAAGGCCTCGGCGGTGGCCTCGGGCCGGTTGAGATAGCCACCAAACACCATGGGGCCCTTGATCTGCAGCCGCCCGATGGTCTCACCGTCGTGCGGCACCTCGGCACCCTCGTCGTCGACCAACCTGGTCTGCACCCCGGCCAGCGGCAGCCCGACCCAGCCGGGCCTACGCTCACCGTCCACCCGGGTGCTCAGCGTGATCAGAGATTCGGTGCTGCCGTAGCGCTCCACCGGAGCGTGCCCGGTCAGCCGGACCAACTCGTCGAACACCGGTACCGGCAGCGGCGCACTACCGGAGACCAGCAGCCGCGCCGTGGACAGGGCCAGCGCCGAGTCGAGGTCCTTGACCACCCGTGACCACACCGTCGGCACTCCGAAATACAGCGTGCCCTGGGCCTGCGCGTACGCGGCCGGTGTCGGTTTCCCGGTGTGTACGAAGCGGTTCCCGATCCGAAGCGAGCCGAGCAGGCCAAGCACCAGGCCGTGTACGTGGAACAACGGCAGCCCGTGCACCAGGGTGTCGGCGGACGTCCACTGCCACGCCTCGGCCAGCGCGTCGATGTCGTCGGCGATGGCCTGACGACTGATCGGCACCCCCTTGGGCGCTCCGGTGGTGCCGGAGGTGTACATGATGATCGCGGTCGAATCAGCTGGCGGTTCTTGGTAGCGGTGCCAGGACCGCGCGTGCAGCCGGACCGGGATCAATGGAAGCCCCGCAGGATCATCGCCGTCCTCAGGCATCTCCCCCAGCCAGGCCTGGGCGCCCGAGTCCGCGAGGATGTGCCTGCGCTCTGCCACGCCGACGTCGGCCGGGACCGGCACCACCGGCACGCCGGCGATCAAGCATCCGATGATGGCGAGGACCGTCGTCGGGGTCGGCGTCGCCAAGACCGCGACGCGGCCGGCGACAGCGACGCGCTCGGCCACCGAAGTGGCGGCGCCGACGAGGTCGCTGCGGCTCAGCACGGTCCCGTCGATCGAAACGGCATCGTCAAGTTCGGCCCCCGCGGCGACAGCTGCGGGGTTCAAGGAGGCCAGCAACACCCTTGTGAGGCTACCGTCGGGTGGTATGGGCACAGCATCTGGACGCGACCGCGACGACTCCGGCCGGCCACGCAACACCCGCCCGCGTGACGCACTCGGCCGGCCGTTGCCGTACGGCAGTGAAGGCGTCGCACGCATTCCCGATGAGCTGGAGCTCACGCCGGCCGAAACTCTCGCCTACGCCCAGGATCTGCTCGACCGTGGTCAGGCGTTCAGCGCTCACGAAGTACTCGAAGCGGCGTGGAAGAACGGGCCGGGCCACGAACGTGCGCTCTGGCAGGGTCTGGCGCAGCTGGCTGTGGGCATCACGCATGTGCAGCGCGGCAACCGGACCGGCGCTGCCGCCCTGTTGCGACGCGCCGCAGCGCGGTTGGCACTCGTCGAAACACCTGCGCCCTACGACATCGATGTGACCCGCCTCGTCGATGTCGCCGCCACTCTCGCCGACGACATCGAGAGCACCGACGACATCGCGCCGGAGCGGCTGCGCACCGGCCTCACGGCCGCCATCCGCCGGACTGCGACGCGCGAGGTGTACCGGAACAACTGGCTGACGCTGCGCGAAGACCACATCGTCCGGTCTGACGGCAGCACCGGCGTCTACGCCGTCGTGGACAAGCAGACCTACGCCCTGGTGATTCCGTACGACCCCGATGGCGATCGGTTTCACCTCGTCGAGCAGTTCCGCTATCCGTTGGGGTTGCGGCGCTGGGAGTTCCCTCAGGGCACAGCGCCAGAGAATCAACATCTGGAGGCCACCGCCCTCGCCCACCGCGAGCTTCGTGAAGAGACCGGTCTGCGCGCCGAGACCATGGAAAGACTCGGCCAACTCGATGTGGCGGCGGGGATGAGCAGTCAGCGCGGCTGGGTGTTTCTGGCGACCGGCCTGACCGAGGGCGAACACGAACGCGAGCATGAGGAGCAGGACATGCACAGCGCGTGGTTCTGCCGAGCAGAGCTGAACGGCATGATCCGGGACGGCGCGATCACCGATGCCCAGAGCTTGGCGGCCTTGACTTTTCTGCTGTTGCGCGAGAGGGAAATTCAGCGTTGACATCAACTTAGGTTGAGGTTCTACCGTCGAGCGCGTGAGCGAACCAGAGGTGATAGTCGACCAAGTTGTCCTGCGCGACGGCTTCGTCCCGTTGATCGACATCAGCAGCGCCCGAAACGGCGACCCACGTCAACGCCAAGCAGTCGCCGACGCTATCGGGCGATGCTGCGAAAGCAGCGGTTTTCTGCTGCTCGTCGGCCATGGGGTACCCGATGGCGTGATCGAGGATGTCAACCGCGCGCTGCGCGAATTCTTCTCGCTGCCACGGGCCCTCAAGGAACAGGTCGGGGCCGATCCTGCCGATCCGCTGGCCCTTGGTTTCAGCAGTGCGGGCAACCTCGCGGCCACCAACGACGGGGCCGACCCGGTGGCCGAACACGAATCACCGGACCAGGTCGAGAAATTCGTGTACTTCCCGCAGGGAAATCCGGAGGGGTTCGACGGGCCCGGATGGGCCGATGGACGGGTCTCGGTCGCCGAACGATGGCCAGAGGTACCGGGATTCCGCGCGGCCTACGCACGCTATTACGACGAGATGGCTTCGCTTGCGACCGAGTTGTCCCGGCTGTTCGCCTTGGCGCTGGGCCTGCGCGAAGACTGGTTCGACACGCTGATCGACCGGCACAACTCCAACCTGATGGCCAACCACTACCCGGCCGATGATCAGCCGGCCGGCCACATCCGGCTCAGTCAGCACAGCGACTGGGGCAACCTCACGATCCTGCTGCAGGACGAAACCCAGAACGGGCTACAGGTTCGGGACGATCGCGGTGAGTGGCTCGACGTGCCGGTGGTACCCGGCTCGTTCGTCATCAACATCGGCGACCTGTTGGCCCGGTGGACCAACGACCGGTGGGTCAGCACGGTGCACCGGGTAGTGGGCACCGGAGCACCCACCGCAGAGCGGTTCAGCCTTCCGTTCTTCCACCAGCCCAACTTCGACGCCGTGATCGAGTGCATCCCCACGTGTGCGACCGTGGACAACCCGGCGCGGTATGAACCGGTGGTGTCGGGACCGTATCTGCTCGACAAGTTCAAGGTCGCCTACGACCTGAGTCCCAGCTGAGGCCCTGGGTCAGTGGCGCTCGGCCAGGGCCCGCAGGAAGAACGTCAGGTTGGCCGGGCGCTCCGCCAGTCGCCGTACGAAGTAGCCGTACCACTCGTTGCCGAACGGCACGTACACCCGGACGTGGTTGCCCGCGTCGGCAAGCCGGCGTTGTTCGGCGTCACGGATGTTGTAGAGCATCTGGTACTCGAAACCGTCCACGCCCCGGCTGAATTCGTCGACAAGGCCGGGTACCGCGTCGATGATCTGCGGGTCGTGTGAGGCCACCATCGGGTAGCCCGATCCGGCCATCAGCACCCGCAGGCAGCGCAGGTAGGAGTCGGTGACCTCGTCTGCATCGCGGTAGGCAACCGTGGCGGGCTCGTCGTAGGCGCCCTTGCACAGCCTGATCCGGGCTCCGGATGCGGCGAACTCACGGCAGTCCGCCTCGGTCCGGTGCAGATAGGCCTGCAGAACGGTTCCCAGCCAGTCGAATTCGGTGCGCAGATCACGCACGATGGACAGGGTCGAGTCGGTCGTGGTGTGGTCCTCGGCATCCACGGTGACCCAGGCTCCCACCTCGCGGGCCTTGGTACAGACGGTGTGCGCGTTCTCGTAGGCGATCTTCTCACCGTCGCGCGGCAGTGCCTGACCGAGCGCCGAGAGTTTGAGTGACACCTCGAGCGGTCGCACGGCGGCGTCGATGTCGCCGCGTCGCGCCAGCCCGTCGAGCAGGGTCAGGTAGGCCTGCACAGTACGTTCGGCGTCGTCGTTGCTCGTCGTGTCCTCGCCGAGGTAGTCGACGGTGACGAATCGGCCCGAATCTCGCAGTGCACCAACGGTGGCGAGCGCCTCGGGTACCGTCTCCCCTGCCACAAAGCGGTCCACCACCTTGCGGGTGATCGGGAGGCGTTCGGCTGTGTGGCGCAGTCGCGGCGAGTGCGACGCGGCCAGGATCGCCGGGCGGGCGACGCGCTGGAAGACGCCCATGTCAGACCTCCATGTGGGGGTAGGTGTGGTGGGTGGGCGGCACGAACGTCTCTTTGATGGAGCGGGCCGAGGTCCAGCGCAACAGGTTCAGCGCGGAGCCGGCCTTGTCGTTGGTGCCCGAGGCGCGCGATCCGCCGAAGGGCTGCTGGCCGACGACCGCGCCGGTCGGCTTGTCGTTGACGTAGAAGTTGCCCGCGGCGTTCCGCAGCCGGTCGGCGGCGGTCAACACCGCGGCGCGGTCGTCGGCGATCACCGCACCGGTCAGCGCGTAGCGGGCACCGGTGTCGACGACGTCGAGGATGCGCTCGTACTCCGCGTCGGGATAGACGTGGACCGCGAGGATGGGGCCGAAGTACTCGGTGGAGAAGGCCTCGTCGGTCGGATCGTCGGACAGCAGAACGGTGGGCCTGACGAAATAGCCTTCACTGTCGTCGTATTCACCGCCGGCGGCGATGGTGACGCCCGCCGCGCCCTTGGCCCGCTCGATCGCCGCGACGTTCTTGGCGTAGGCGCGTTCGTCGATCACGGCACCGCCGTAGTTGGTCAGGTCGGTGACGTCGCCGTACTTGAGGTCCGATGTGGCCGACAGGAAGTCGTCGCCCATCCGGTGCCACACCGAGCGCGGGATGAAGGCCCGGGAGGCTGCCGAGCACTTCTGTCCCTGGTAGTCGAAGGCACCGCGGATCAGGGCAGTGCGCAGGACATCCGGGCGGGCCGAGGAATGCGCGACGACGAAGTCCTTGCCGCCGGTCTCGCCGACCAGTCGTGGATAGGTGTGGTAGCTGCCGATGTTCGCGCCGACCTCGCGCCACAGGTGCTGGAACGTGGCGGTCGATCCGGTGAAGTGGATGCCGGCCAGTCGCGGATCCGCCAGGGCCACATCGGAAACCGCGATCCCGTCGCCGGTCACCAGATTGATCACCCCGGGCGGCAGTCCGGCGGCCTCGAGCAGTTGCATCGTCAGGTAGGCCGCGAAGGTCTGGGTGGGCGAGGGTTTCCACACCACCGTGTTGCCCATCAGGGCGGGTGCGGTGGGCAGGTTGCCGGCGATCGCGGTGAAGTTGAAGGGGGTGATGGCGTAGACGAAGCCCTCGAGTGGCCGGTGATCGGTGCGGTTCCAGACGCCGGGGCTGCTGACGGGCTGTTGCGCCAGGATCTCACGGGCGAACTCGACGTTGAACCGCCAGAAGTCGATCAGCTCGCAGGGGGCGTCGATCTCGGCCTGGTAGGCCGTCTTGGACTGGCCGAGCATGGTGGCGGCGGCGACCTTCTCGCGCCAAGGTCCGGACAGCAGATCGGCCGCGCGCAGGAACACCGCGGCGCGCTCGTCGAACGGCATCCGGGCCCACCCGGCCTTGGCGGCCAGCGCGGCCTCGATGGCGGCACTGGCGTCGGCGTGTTCGGCGTTGGTCAGGGTGCCGAGCGTCGCGCTGTGGCGATGCGGTTGCACGACATCGATGCGTGCACCGCCGCCCATGGTGTGTTTGCCGCCGATGACGTGCGGCAGGTCGATCGGGGCGCCGGTGAGTTCGCCGAGCGCAGTGGCGAGCCGGGCGCGTTCGCCCGAGCCCGGTGCGTAGTCGTGAACCGGCTCGTTGGCCGGCGCGGGCACGGCGGTGATGGCATCCATGAGTCAAGAATCCCCGACGTGACCCACGCAACACTTGTCTGTTCCGCCAAGCCTTGCTCGTCTGATCAGTAGAATCGGACAATATGCGGACCACTGGTGTCAGCCTGGGCCAACTGTTGTTGGCGCTGGATGCCACCCTGGTCAGGCTGGTTGAGGCACCCCGCGGCCTAGATCTGGCGGTGGCCTCGGCCGCACTCATCGATTCCGACGACGTGCGCCTGGGCCTGGCCCCGTCCGCAGGCGCCGCGGACGTGTTCTTCCTGCTCGGATTGTCCGAAGAAGACGCGCTGAGCTGGGTCGAGCAGCAGACCGCACGCCGGGCGCCTGCGGCGATCTTCATCAAGAAGCCATCCGATGCGGTCATCGAACGAGCAGTGGCGGCGGGCACCGCGGTGGTTGCCGTCGATCCGCGGGCCCGCTGGGAGCGGCTGTACCGATTGGTCAACCATGTCTTCGAACACCATGGTGACGGCGCGTTGCACGATTCGGGTACCGACCTGTTCGGCCTGGCCCAGTCAGTGGCCGAACGCACGCACGGCATGGTCAGCATCGAGGACGCCCAGTCACACGTGTTGGCCTATTCCGCGTCCAGCGACGAAGCCGATGAGTTGCGTCGCCTGTCGATTCTCGGCCGAGCGGGTCCACCGGAGCATCTGGCGTGGATCGCCCAGTGGGGCATCTTCGATGCGTTGCGTTCCCGACCGGAGGCGGTGCGGGTGGCCGAGCGCCCCGAACTCGGGCTGCGGCCCAGGCTGGCGATCGGCATCTTCGCGCCCGCCGTCGACGAGCGCCGGGCCGCCGCGTTCGTCGGCACCATCTGGGTGCAGCAGGGCAGTCGCCCGCTGGCCGAGGACGCCGAGGAGGTGATGCGCGGCGCCGCTGTTCTGGCCGCGCGGATCATGGCGCGCCTGACCGCCGCGCCGTCCACCCATGCCGTGCGGGTACAGGAACTGCTGGGGTTGGGTGAGGCGGAGGCCCCCGTCGAAGTGGAGTTGATCGCCCGGGAACTAGGTGTGGCCGTTGACGGCCGGGCCGCGGTGATCGGCTTCGACAGCCGCGCCGGAGCCAATCAGGCGAGCCGACTGGCTGATGTTCTGGCTTTGAGCGCCAGCGCCTTTCGCCATGACGCACAGATGGCCTCGGTGGGATCGCGGGTCTATGTGCTGTTCCCCACCACTGGTAAGGCGGTGACGTCGTGGGTGCGGGGCACCGTGGCGTCGTTGCGCACCGAGTTGGGACTGGAGCTGCACGCGGTGATTGCCAGCCCGGTGGCCGGGTTGGCCGGCGCGGCGGCGGCCCGCACCGATGTCGACCGGGTGCTCGACACCGCCGGACGCCATCCCGGAACGCTGGCCGCCGTCACCTCGCTGGCCGAGGCGCGCACGACGGTGTTGCTCGACGAGATCGTCACCGCCATCGCCGCCGACGAGCGGCTGATCGATCCGCGGGTGCGGATGTTGCGGGCCGACGAACCGGTGCTCGCGGAAACCCTGGGCATGTACCTGGACTGCTTCGGCGACGTGGCCGCGGCCGCGCAGCATCTGCACGTACACCCCAACACTGTCCGTTACCGGATCCGCCGCGTGGAAGAGCTGTTGGCGACCTCCCTCAACGATGCCGATGTCCGGCTGCTGCTCGCGTTGAGTCTGCGTGCCACAGCGTGAGTCGCCTCCCCCGCCGAGCAGACGCTCAGGTACCCAGATGCTCGGCGTGTCGGGTACCGCCGCGTCTGCTCGCCAGAAATGTGGGCCCCTGTCCATCGTTCGGTTGACATACGAATCAGCCGCGAAGGCGTCGCGCGGACACGGGCGAAGCGGCACCGTAGGGGTATGACGACCGAAACGGTTCAGCACACATACGAACATCCGTATCTGAGCGGGAACTACGCCCCGGTACATGACGAGGTCACGGTCACCGACCTGACGGTCACGGGGAACATTCCGGACTACCTCGACGGACGCTACCTGCGCACCGGGCCCAACCCGCTGCGCGCTCCCGATCCGGAACGCCACCACTGGTTTCTGGGCGACGGCATGGCGCACGGGATCCGGCTGCGCGACGGCAGCGCGACCTGGTACCGGAATCGCTGGATCAGGTCGAGTTCGGTCGCGCGCCAGCTCGGCGAAAAATGGGCCGGCGGCGCGCACGCCGGTGGGTTCGACTTCCCCTCGAACACCAACATCATCGGCCATGCCGGCCGGACGTTGGTGGTCACCGAGGCCGGCGTGCGACCCTACGAACTCACCGACGAGCTCGACACGGTAGGTCCGTCCGACTTCTGCGGCACATTGTTCGGCGGATTCACCGCACACCCGAAGCATGATCCGAAAACCGGTGAACTGCATGCCGTGTCGTACAACCCGTTGCGCGGCAACGTGGTGAGCTACACCGTCACCGGGGTGGACGGAAGGGTCCGGCGCACCGTCGACATCGCCTTACGCGCACAGACGATGATGCACGACTTCACCCTGACCGAGAAGTATGTGGTGCTCTACGACCTGCCGGTGCTGCTCGATCTGACGACGATGGTCAAGAGTGCCCCGGCGCGTGCCGCCGCACGGTTGCTGACCGGATTCGCTGCCCGGCACGCGGCACCGGACTTCGTCCTGCGCGCCGCCATGCGCGGATCCGAACGCGCCGCGCTGCCGACGACGGCAATGCCGTACCGGTGGGCACCGGAGCACGGTGCTCGTATCGGGGTGATGCCCCGCGAGGGATCAGCCGCCGACATCCGGTGGTTCGACATACCGCCGTGCTATGTGTTCCACACCCTCAACGGGTACGACCAGACCGGACCCGACGGCGAACAGATCGTGCTCGACGTCGTCCGACATCCTGCGGTGTTCACAACCGGCGACCGGCTGTTCACCGACTCGATCACATTGGACCGCTGGACCGTTGACCTTCGCACCGGCAAGGTGCGCGAGCAGCGACTCCACGACGAGACCCAGGAATTCCCCCGCATCGACGACCGCACAGTCGGGCGGCAGCACCGGTACGGCTACACCGTCAGCCTGTCCCCGGAACCGGACGCGCCGGCCGGCGCCATCCTGCGCCACGACCTGCGTGAGGGAACCACCGACCGGGTCGACTTCGGGCCCGGGCGCGAACCCGGCGAATTCGTCTTCGTCCCGTCCGGACCGGATGCCGACGAGAACGACGGCGTGGTGATGGGATTCGTCTACGACCGAGCCGAGAACCGTAGCGATCTGGTGTTGCTCGACGGGCAGAGTCTGGCACCCGTTGCCACCGTGCACATTCCGGTCAGGGTCCCACACGGATTCCACGGAAACTGGGTGGCCACCGAAGGCGGCGGCGGCCGTTAACATCGGCAGATGACCGAAACCGGTCCGTCCACTACAGCAGTCCTGCGGGAACCGTCGGACTGGCATTGGATGTGGGAGACCTACGTCTGCGGGTTGTGCGTCGCGGCGGTCGTCGCGGTGGTGCTGCTGCGACACACCCTCGGCGGCAACGTAGGAGTGGCGTGCGGCGCACTCGCCGCGATGGTCGTCGTCGTTCTGGTGTTCGGACGCAGCGTGATTCACGATGCGGATCCGATCACCGGCCCGGTGAGCGCACGGACGGCGGCGTTCCTGGCAGTGATGATCGGCCTCTGGCTGCTCGCGCTGCTGGCCGCGGCGCCGGCCGTCGCGGCAATTCCGGCGCTCTTCCCGCTGATCTTCGCCACGTTGCCGCTGACGGCGGCGTTGACGCTGACTTTCCTGGTCACCCTGGCACCGTTGGGCCTCGCCGTGGCCATCCACGGGCTGGGGTGGCCGAGCCTGCCGCCGGTGGCCGCGGTGACCCTCGTCGGTGCGGTTGCCGCCCCGATCATCGGTACCACCATCATGACCACCATGCGCCAGCGACAGAAGTTGGCGGAGACGGTCGCCGAGTTGGCGGCCAGCCGGGCCGAAGCCGCCCGCCTGTCACGGGAGGCCGGCGTGGCCGCCGAACGGGAGCGGCTGGCCCGGGAGATCCACGACACCCTGGCCCAGGGATTCACCAGCATCGTGGCGCTCGCCCAGGCGGTGCAGGCGGAGAGCGACGCAGACCCGGCCGCCGCCGCCCGGCATGTGGAGTTGATCCGCAACACCGCGCGCGACAACTTGGCCGAGGCCCGCACGATGGTCACCAGACTGACCCCGGCCGCGTTGGAGGAGGGCTCCCTGCCTGCTGCCCTGCGCCGCCAGTGCGAGCGATTGGCCGCCGAGACCGGCATCGCCGTCGACATACACATCGACGACGACCTACCCTCGCTTGGCATGGCCGCCGATGTGGTGTTGTTGCGCAGCGCGCAGGAGGCGATGACGAACGTGCGCCGGCATTCGCAGGCCAGTGAACTCCGGGTCCACCTTGAGCCCGTACCGCACGGGGTACGACTTTCCCTGTCCGACAACGGTATCGGCCTGCAGCCCGACCACGTCGACGGTTTCGGACTGCGCGGTATGCAGGCCCGGCTGGATCAGGTCGGCGGCACCCTGACGCTGTCGGTCCCCGACGGTGGCGGCGTGCGGGTGATCGTGGCGGTGCCGGCATGACCGGGACTGCGACCAAGGTCCTGCTGGTCGACGATCACCCGGTGGTCCGCGAGGGGCTGCGCGGCATGATCGACGCCGAGGACGACCTGACGGTGATCGGTGAGGCCGGTTCCGGCGCCGAGGCGATCGGGTTGGCCGGTGCGCTGCGCCCCGATGTCATCTTGATGGATCTGCGGATGCCCGGAATCGACGGCGTCACCGCCACTGCCCAGATTCTGGCTGCCGATCCTTCGATCCACATCGTCGTGGTCACCACCTACGAAAGTGACACCGACATCCTTCGCGCTGTCGAGGCCGGCGCGACGGGCTATCTGCTCAAGGATGCGTCCCGCGCCGAGTTGGCCCGTGCGGTGCGCGACGCCGCGCGCGGCAAGACGGTGCTGGCCCCCGGCGTCGCAGACCGATTGGTGAACGCGGTCCGGACGCCCGCGGTGACACTGTCGGTGCGGGAGGCCGAGGCGCTGGCCTTGGTGGCCACAGGTGCCACCAACGCCGATATCGGCCGCGCATTACACATCAGCGAGGCCACCGTGAAGACGCATCTGCTACGGGCGTTCCACAAACTCGGGGTGTCCGACCGCACGGCGGCCGTCACCAAAGCGATGTCGCTGGGCCTGCTGGGCTGACTTTCTCCCGCGAGCAGACGCAAACTCGCACATTTTCAGCGGAAAACTGATGAGTTTGCGTCTGCTCGGCGGTTAGGAGAGGCGTGCGACCGCAGCGGCGATGCGCTCGTCGGTCGCGGTCAGTGCGACCCGCACGTACTGAGCTCCGGCCGGACCGTAGAACTCGCCCGGCGCCACGAGGATGCCGCGCTCGGCCAGCCACTTGACGGTGTCGCGGCAGGGCTCGCCGCGAGTGGCCCACAGGTACAGGCCCGCCTCGGAATGCTCGATGGTGAATCCGGCCGCCTGCAGTGCGGGTAGCAGCAGCGCCCGGCGTTGCGCGTATCGCTCGCGTTGCACGGCTTCGTGCTCGTCGTCGTCGAGGGCGGCGACCATCGCGGCCTGCACCGCCGTCGGCACCATCATCCCGGCGTGCTTGCGGACCGCGAGCAGTTCGGCGACGACAGCCGGGTCACCGGCGACGAACCCGGCACGGTAGCCGGCGAGCGAGGAGGTCTTGGACAGCGAGTGCACCGCGAGCAGCCCGGTGTGGTCACCGTCGCAGACCGATGGATGCAGGACACTGAGCGGCTCGGCTTCCCAGCTCAGGCCCAGGTAGCACTCGTCGGAAGCGATGAGCACCCCACGGTCGCGGGCCCAGGTCACCACCTTGCGGAGGTGGTCGGCCGGGAGCACCTTCCCGGTGGGGTTGCTCGGCGAGTTCAGGTAGATCAGCGCGGGACGTTGCGGACCCAGCTGGGTGAGCGAATCGGCACGCAGCACCTGCGCCCCGGCCAGCAGGGCACCGACCTCGTAAGTCGGGTAGGCCAGCTCCGGGACGACGACGGCATCGCCGGGGCCGATCGCCAGCAGCGTCGGCAGCCAGGCGATCAGCTCCTTGGTGCCGATCACCGGCAGCACCGCATCCGGCGCCAGGTCGGTGATGCCGTACCGGCGTCGCAGTGCCGCCGCGGCCGAGGCTCGCAGCGCCGGTGTCCCGGCCGTCGTCGGATAGCCGGGAGCCGAACTGGCGGCGGCCAGCGCCTCCCGGATGACCGGTGCCACCGGATCTACCGGAGTGCCTACCGAAAGGTCGACGATTCCGTCGGGGTGCGAGCGGGCCAGAGCAGTGACGTCCGCCAGGGTGTCCCACGGAAACTCTGGCAATGCCGCCGAACGACGCTGTCGCACCACGTCAGTCTCGAAGCCGGATTCGACCGTGCTCAGTCCTCGGCCTTGGCCGGCAGGTCCTTGATCACCTGCGGATCGTTGTCGGTCTGGCCGACCTTGGACGCGCCGCCGGGCGAACCCAGCTCGGAGAAGAAGTCAGCGTTGGCCTGCGCGTAGCTGCTCCACTGGTCCGGCACATCGTCTTCGTAGTAGATGGCCTCGACCGGGCAGACCGGTTCGCACGCGCCGCAATCCACACACTCGTCGGGGTGGATGTACAGCATGCGGGCACCCTCGTAGATGCAATCGACCGGGCACTCTTCGATACATGCCTTGTCTTTGACGTCGACGCAGGGTTCGGCAATGACGTACGTCACTGATGTCTCTCCTGTCCAGTGGGCTGCTGGGCTCGGTGGTCGGGACTCTGTTGAGTTCGACGTCACAGTATGCGTTGCCGATACTTGGACGCGCGTCTCAGTGTGTCCTAACTTCACGCGTCACCCAGTTATGGGTGGCGCGTGGTAACTGATACTAGCCGTCGCAGATACAGCTCGCCTAGCCGCCCGACCGATTCCTTTTGCCCAACCCAGATCAGTCAATTAGTTGCATAGGACCGTCGGTCCCACCTACCCTGCGGACATGGGGTTGACCTATCCGCATCTCTTGTCGCCGTTGGACCTCGGCTTCACCACGCTGCGCAACCGGGTCGTGATGGGCTCGATGCACACCGGCCTCGAGGACCGCGCCGGCGACACCGCGAAGCTCGCCGAATACTTCGCCGAGCGGGCCCGCGGTGGCGTCGGGCTGATCATCACCGGCGGCTACGCCCCCAACAAGACCGGCTGGCTGCTGCCGTTCGCCTCACAACTGGTGTCCTCCGCCGAAGCGCGACGCCACCGCCGGATCACCGGTGCCGTCCACGATGCCGACGGCAAGATCCTGCTGCAGATCCTGCACGCCGGACGCTATGCGTATCACCCACTTTCGGTGAGCGCATCGTCGATCAAGGCCCCCATCAACCCGTTCCGGCCGCGCGCTTTGCGGGACGTCAAGGGCACCATCGACGATTTCGTCCGCTGCGCGCTGCTCGCCCGCGAAGCGGGTTATGACGGCGTCGAGATCATGGGCAGCGAGGGCTATCTGCTCAACCAGTTCCTGGCACCGCGCACCAACAAGCGCACCGACGCGTGGGGCGGCACCCCGGAGAAGCGCCGTCGCTTCCCGGTCGAGATCGTGCGACGGGTGCGCGAGGCGGTCGGCTCCGACTTCATCACCTGCTACCGCCTCTCGATGGCCGACTATGTCGAGGACGGTCAGACCTGGGAGGAAATCGTCGCGCTGGCAACCGAAGTCGAGGCGGCCGGCGCGACGATCCTGAACTCGGGCTTCGGCTGGCACGAGGCGCGGGTACCCACGATCGTCACCTCGGTGCCCAACAGCGCCTTCGCCGACATCAGCAGTGCGGTGGCCGAGCACGTCTCCATCCCGGTGGTGGCGTCCAACCGGATCAACATGCCGCAGAGCGCCGAGCAGATCCTGGCCGACACGCACGTCCAGTTGATCTCGATGGCGCGTCCTCTGCTCAGCGATCCGGACTGGGTGCTCAAGGCCGCCGAGGAGCGGGCCGACGAGATCAACACCTGCATCGCGTGCAATCAGGCCTGCCTCGACCATGCCTTTGTGCACAAGAAGGTTTCGTGCCTGCTCAACCCGAGGGCCGGGCGGGAGACGACACTGGTGCTCAGCCCGACGCGTCGGGCCCGTTCGGTGGCCGTCGTGGGCGCCGGCCCGGCCGGGTTGTCGGCCGCGGTCAACGCCGCCGAGCGCGGTCACCGGGTCACGCTGTTCGAGGCGGGGTCGGCCATCGGCGGCCAATTCGACCTGGCCAGAAGGATTCCCGGCAAGGAAGAGTTCAACGAGACCATCCGGTACTACACGACGATGCTCGACAAGCTCGAAGTCGACGTGCGATTGGGGGTTCGCGCCGGAGCCGACGACCTGGCCGGCTTCGACGATGTGGTGCTCGCGAGCGGGGTCACACCGCGCCTTCCCGCCATTCCAGGGATCGACCATCCGAAGGTGCTCACCTACGCCCAGGCCATCACCGGTGCGCCCGTGGGCAAGTCGGTAGCGGTGATCGGCGCCGGCGGAATCGGCTTTGACGTGAGCGAATTCCTGACCACCGATGCTTCTCCCACCCTGAACCTCAAGGAGTGGAAGGCCGAGTGGGGTGTGGCCGATCCTCAGGAAGCCCGCGGCGCGCTCACCACTCCCCTGCCCGCGCCCGCCGTGCGCGAGGTGTATCTGCTGCAGCGCACCAAGGGACCACAGGGCCGCAACCTCGGCAAGACCAGCGGCTGGGTGCACCGAGCGTCGCTGAAAGCCAAAGGGGTGCATCAGCTTTCCGGAGTGAACTACGAACTCATCGACGATGAGGGTCTGCACATCAGCTTCGGTTCCGAACACCGGGACCGACGCGTGCTCCCGGTCGACAACGTGGTGATCTGCGCCGGACAGGAATCGGTACGTGATCTCGAAGCGGACCTTCGGCGCAACGGCATCGAACCCCACATCATCGGAGGCGCTGCTGTGGCAGCCGAACTCGATGCGAAACGAGCAATCAAACAGGGCACCGAACTGGCCGCGGCACTCTAGGCTGCGCTGCGCGAATCAGCCGCTCAGTTGTGCAACGCACCGGTCGGACTCCACGAACGGGAGCAGGCCGTCGACCGTGACCGGCGCGTCCCAGGCCTTCATCGCCCCCTGCATCAGGCCCAGGTGAATCGGGCAGATCACCTCGGGGCGTTCCCGTGCGATTTCCAGAAATGGGCAGTGCCGCAAGGAGATTTCGGAGCCTGCGGCGTCGGCCTCGGGGGCGAAGCCGAGGTCGTCGAGCAGGTCGACCAACTTCTCGACGGCTGTTCCATCGGCCGCATCGGAACGGGAGGCCGCCAACTGGGCACCCATCTTGCGCCCGGCCTCACCGGTGCCCGCGCCCGGTGCTTGTGACGCCGCCGACTCGGCCAATGCCTCGGCGAGCAACCGGTAGTGGCGCGGACCGCCAGGGTCCATGCCGCGGACCGCGGCGAACAGCTGTGGCGGTCGCCCAGGCTTGTCGCGTGTCCCGGTGACCCGGCGGATCTGTTCCTGCTCGAGCAGCGCATCGAGGTGGAATCGCACGGTGTTGACATGCACATCGAGTTTTTCCGCGATGGCCGCGATGCTCATCGGCGCATCGGTGGCGCGCAGCAGCGTCAGGACGTCGCGGCGTCTTCCCCGCGGCGCGTTCATGGCTGTTGCGGCGGCAGGCTCGCCACCAGCGGCGCGTCGGCGGCCACCGACCCCAGTTTGGCCGCCCCGCCGGGCGAACCCAACGGCTCGTCCCGTCCCGGCAGCGTCTCGGAGAAGAACGCGTCGTTGTCCTCCTTGTAGGCCTCGAACTCGTCGGGCAGGTCGTCCTCGTAATAGATGGCCTCGACCGGGCAGACGGGTTCGCAGGCGCCGCAGTCCACACACTCGTCGGGATGGATGTAGAGCGCACGGGCGCCCTCGTAGATGCAGTCGACCGGGCATTCCTCGACGCACGCGCGGTCCATCACATCGACACATGGCTTGCCGATCACGTATGTCATGGCCCATAGTTTATACAAGGTTTGTTTGTAAAAACTGGAGCAACGCGATGACGGCACACACAACCTCATCCATCGGCACCGACCTCGTCAGTACGCGGCCTTTCCCGCCGCGCCTGGGGCCTCGCGGAAACCTGGTCTACAAGCTCATCACGACCACCGATCACAAGCTGATCGGAATCATGTACATGGTCGCCTGCTACGTCTTCTTCTTCACCGGTGGCTTGATGGCGTTGTTCATCCGCACCGAACTCGCCGAACCTGGGCTGCAGTTCCTGTCCACCGAGCAGTACAACCAGTTGTTCACCATGCACGGCACCGTGATGCTGCTGTTCTACGCCACCCCGATCGTGTTCGGGTTCGCCAACCTCGTGCTGCCTCTACAGATCGGTGCGCCCGACGTCGCGTTCCCGCGGCTCAACGCGCTTTCGTTCTGGCTGTTCGTGTTCGGCGCACTCATTGCGCTCGCGGGATTCATCACCCCTGGAGGCGCCGCAGACTTCGGCTGGACCGGCTACGCACCACTCAGTAACGCCATCCACTCCCCCGGCGCCGGCGGCGACCTGTGGATCCTGGGCCTGGCCGTGGCCGGGCTCGGCACCATCCTCGGTGCGGTCAACATGATCACCACCGTGGTGTGTATGCGCGCGCCCGGCATGGTGATGTTCCGGATGCCGATCTTCACCTGGAACATCCTCGTCACCAGCATTCTGGTGCTGATGGTGTTCCCGCTGCTGACCGCGGCATTGTTCGGCCTGGCCGCTGACCGGCACCTCGGTGCCCACATCTACGACCCCGCCAACGGCGGAGCCATCCTGTGGCAGCACCTGTTCTGGTTCTTCGGCCATCCCGAGGTCTACGTGGTGGCGTTGCCGTTCTTCGGCATCGTCACCGAGATCATCCCGGTGTTCTCCCGCAAGCCGCTGTTCGGCTACACCACGCTGGTCTATGCGACGATCAGCATCGGCGCCTTGTCGATGGCGGTCTGGGCTCACCACATGTTCGCAACGGGAGCCGTTCTACTGCCGTTCTTTTCGCTGATGTCGTACTTCATCGCCGTGCCGACAGGTATCAAGTTCTTCAACTGGATCGGCACAATGTGGAAGGGACAGTTGACCTTTGAAACACCCATGCTGTTCTCCGTGGGCTTCATGGTCACCTTCCTGCTCGGTGGACTGTCCGGAGTCATGCTGGCCAGCCCGCCGATCGACTTCCACGTCACCGACACCTACTTCCTGATCGCACACTTCCACTACGTGCTGTTCGGCACCATCGTGTTCGCCTCGTTCGGAGGGGTGTACTTCTGGTTCCCGAAGATGACCGGCCGGTTGCTCGACGAGCGCCTGGGCAAGATCCATTTCTGGTTGACGTTCATCGGTTTTCACACCACATTCCTGGTGCAGCACTGGCTGGGCAACGAGGGCATGCCCCGCCGCTATGCCGACTACCTGCCGTCAGACGGTTTCACCACGCTCAATGTGGTTTCGAGCATCGGCGCCTTCACTTTGGGCGTGTCGATGTTGCCGTTCGTATGGAACGTCTTCAAGAGCTGGCGCTACGGCGAACCTGTCGTCGTCGACGACCCGTGGGGCTACGGCAACTCACTGGAGTGGGCCACCAGTTGCCCGCCCCCGCGGCACAACTTCACCGAGTTGCCCCGGATCCGTTCCGAGCGGCCGGCTTTCGAACTGCACTACCCGCATATGGTCGAACGGATGAGGGCCGAGTCCCACGTCGGCCGGCACTGAAACGACGGCGCCCACTCCCCGGCGCGCCACTCCCGACGCACCAATGTCACGCTGGAGTGGCCCTCGTTTCCGAGAGCCACTCCAGCGTGACAAAACGGTCGGTCGAGCGGCGAATCACGCCTGCTTGAGAGCCTCGATTTCGAGGGTGATGGTGACCTTGTCGCCGACGACGGTGCCGCCGGTCTCCAGCGGCATGTCGATGTCGATGCCGAAGTCCTTGCGGTTCAACACGACCGAAGCCTCGAAACCGGCGACCGGACCCTGGCCCATGCCGGGGTTGACACCGTTGTACTCGAGCTTGAGGGAAACCGGCTTGGTCACTCCCTTGAGGGTGAAGTCGCCGTCGACGATGTAGTCGTCACCGTCGGGGCGCACGCCGGTGGAGACGAAGGTGGCAGTCGGGTGATTGTCGGCGTCGAAGAAGTCTGCGGACCGCACGTGTGCGTCGCGCTGCTCGTTGCGGGTGTCGATGGAGTTTACGTCGATGGTGGCGCTTACCGACGGCGTGCCGTCCTCGGCGACGGTGATCGCACCACTGAACGTCTCAAAGCTGCCGCGGACCTTGCTCACCATGAGGTGGCGGACGGAAAAGTTGATCGACGAGTGCACGGGGTCGATGGCCCAGGTGCCTGCGGTCAGGTCGGTGGCTACTGCGACGGTCATGGTGTCTCCTTGGGTTGTGCGGCCCGGTCGTTCCGGCACCTTCACGAGACATAACCGGACCGTGGTCCGATTCCATTCCCGATTTTCGGGATTCTTCTGCCGATCCTCGGACGCAGGGCGCATCATGCTCTGATCCGCAATTTGCGTCAGAGTCAATTTCAAGATCGGATCCCCAGGTATGCGCATTCTTATCGCCGCCACGGCATGTGCCGCAGCAACGACCGGCCTCGTCACAGCGCCAGTCGCCGGCGCCTATCCAAACTGCGCTGCGGCTCGCGCCGCCGGTGCCGCACCCCTCTACGCGGGGCAGCCCGGTTACAGCTCGAAGCTGGACCGCGATGGCGATGGTGTGGCCTGCGAGACCGGTGGAGGTGGCGGCGCATCAGTATCTGGCGGCGGCGGACTCCCGCTCTACGGCGGCGCGCCGGTCACGACGGGCCCGGCCAACCAAGCCCCGATGGCTCCGGTTATTACGGGCTCCGGCTACACCACCGTCGTCACCTGGACGGGCGCGAATTGCATCGACATCACGGCGCCATCCGGTGCGGCGGGCACCCTACAGACCGCCTCCCATTGTGGCGGCCGAGCCCAGTTGGTCAGCAGTGGCGTCGGTGACCAGATGGTCGGTGCCGATCCGGTAATCGGCGACGCATCCAGCCTCACCTGCGAGATCCTCGATGGGCGGCTGATGGACTCCGGAACCTCGGGCGACGGGCACGATGTCAACTGCCTGACGCGGGCAAGCGCGCTTTCGTAGTTTCGGTGGCGAGCGTCAGGCCGCCAGCGGCGAGTAATCCGTGGTGCGTTGACGGGCAGGGCGGCCGATGCCCTCGGCGATCGCGACGAGCTCGGCCACAGTTTTGGCCGAGCCGTTCTCGGAACCGGCCATCCGGGAGATGGTCTCCTCCATCAACGTGCCGCCGAGATCGTTGGCACCGCCGCGCAGCATCACCTGGGTGCGTTCGACACCGAGCTTGACCCAACTCGTCTGAATCGACGGGATCCGGCCGTGCAACATGATCCGGGCCAGTGCGTGGACCGCGCGGTTGTCGCGGTGTGTCGGCCCGGGGCGGGAGCCGCCGGCCAGGTACAGCGGCGAAGACTGATGCACGAACGGCAGCGGCACGAACTCGGTGAAGCCGCCGGTCTGGTCCTGGATGCCGCGGAGCACGTTGAGGTGGCCCACCCAGTGCTTGGGCGTATCGACGTGGCCGTACATCATCGTCGACGACGAGCGCAGCCCAACCTCGTGCGCGGTCGTCACCACGTTGATCCACTCCGAGGCCGGCAGCTTGCCCTTGGTGAGCACCCAACGCACCTCGTCGTCGAGGATCTCGGCGGCCGTGCCGGGGATCGATCCCAGCCCGGCCTCGCGCAGCGACGTCAGCCATTCGCGTACGGACAACCCGCTGCGAGTGACGCCGTTGGCGATCTCCATGGGCGAGAACGCGTGCACGTGCATCGAGGGCACGCGGGCCTTGACGGCCCGCACCAGGTCGGCGTAACCGGTGACGGGAAGCTCGGGGTCGATGCCGCCCTGCATGCAGACTTCGGTGGCACCGGCGACGTGCGCTTCCCAGGCCCGGTCGGCCACCTCGGCGGTGGACAGGGAGTAGGCGTCGGCGTCGCCCTTGCGTTGCGCGAAGGCGCAGAACCGGCAGCCGGTGTAGCAGATGTTGGTGAAGTTGATGTTGCGGTTGACGACGTAGGTGACGTCGTCGCCGACGACATCGCGGCGCAGCGAATCCGCCAGGGCGGCAACCGCGTCCAGCGCCGGACCATCCGCGGTGGCCAACGCGAGGTACTCGTCGTCGCTGCAGCCGCCCGGATCACGTTCGGCGGAACGCAATGCGGCCAGTACGTCGGTGTCGACGCGTTCGGGCGCGCGGGCGGCCAGTTCGTGCACCTTGGCGCGGATCGACTCCCAGTCGCCGAACGCGCTGTCGAGGTCGCTCCGGGTCTCGGTGAGCCTGCCTTCGGAGTCGATCGCGGAGTGCAGATCGGTGCGGCCCAACGATTCTGATGCTTCGTCGGGTTCCTGCCACGGCCGCCCGACCGGGTTGACGTCGAGGGCGAACCCGGTGTCGGGGTCGGCGAGCGCGTCGACGTGCCCGCGCACCCGCGGATCGATCCAGGCCGCACCGGCCTGCACGTACTGCGGTTGGGCGGTGAGTCGCTGCACCAGGTCGTAGCCGGCCTCGCCGGTGACGTCGGCGAGATCGTCCAGTGCCGGCCAGGGCCGTTCGGGGTTGACGTGATCGGGGGTCAGCGGTGACACACCGCCCCAGTCGTCGACGCCTGCGCCGATGAGCGCCAGGCATTCGTCGCGCGACACCAGATTCGGCGGCGCCTGGATACGCATCTTCGGCCCCAGCACCAGGCGGGTCACTGCGATCGTCGCGATGAAGTCGTCGATCCCGGCATCGGGCGTCGACGCCATGGCGGTGTGGTCCTTGGCCCGGAAGTTCTGCACGATCACTTCCTGAACGTGCCCGAACTCCTTGTGGGACTTGCGGATTGCGTGCATCGTCTCGGCACGTTCGGTCAGGGTCTCGCCGATTCCGACCAGCAGGCCGGTGGTGAACGGGATGGACAACCGGCCGGCGTCGTCCAGGGTGCGCAGCCGCACCGCTGGGTCCTTGTCGGGACTGCCGTAATGCGCCTCGCCCTTGACCTCGAACAGGCGCCGGGAGGTGGTCTCCAGCATCATGCCCATCGACGGTGCGACGGGCTTGAGCCGAGACAGCTCGGACCAGCTCATCACGCCCGGGTTGAGATGCGGCAGCAGGCCGGTCTCCTCGAGCACGCGGATGGCCATGGCCCGCACGTAGTCCAGCGTGGAGTCGTAGCCGCGCTCGTCGAGCCACTGCCGGGCCTCGTCCCAGCGTTCCTCGGGACGGTCGCCCAAGGTGAACAACGCCTCCTTGCAGCCCAGCTCGGCGCCCCGGCGGGCGACATCGAGAATCTCGTCGGGCTCCATGTACATGCCCATGCCCTGGGCGCGCAGCTTGCCGGGAACGGTCACGAAGGTGCAGTAGTGGCAGGTGTCGCGGCACAGATGCGTGACGGGGATGAAGACCTTGCGCGAATAACTGACCGGAAGCCGACCGCTGGCTCCACGCCGGCCCGCCGATCCCAGGCCCGCATCGCGCACCCGGGCGGCACTGGCACACAGATCGGCCAGATCCTCGCCACGGGCGGTCATGGCGATCGCAGCCTCGTCCACATTGAGGGTCACGCCGTCACGGGCCCGGCGCAACACCCGGCGCAGGGCTGCCGAAGTGGGCGGCGCGCTGGGCGCAGCAGGCTTCGGTGGGACGGCCGGGGTGGGCAGATCGGCGCCGTGCTGGGGGTTCAGAGCCACTTCCGTGTAACCCCGTCGTTGTGCACGATCATCCACGCGTCTCACATTCTGAAACCAATGCGCCCGGCATACCGGCCACAGTAGACCGTGCAAGTCACTGCAATGCGGGGCCCTTACTGGACACACAACTTAAAGGTGCGACGAATGGGTTGCCGACCGCGTAAGTTGTTTCCGTCGGGAAGGGGATACCGAGGGAGTCGTGATGTCCACAAGTGTTCGTACGTATCTCGTAGCGGGAGCCGCCGCAGCCACCGCCACCGCCATCGCGCTCACCCCGGTACAGGCCGCCCCGGCCGACATTGCAGTCCCTGCACACCCGACATCGACTCAGCCGCAGCTGACGCAGGCGATGGTCGATCTGCTGGCCGCGGCGAGCCGGATGACCGCCGCGGTGGCGCCGAATCTCTCGGGTCAGACAGGCTCGGCTCCGGCTTTCGGAGCGGCGCCAGCCGCCGCAGCGACCGGCAATGTCACCGCGGCACCGACCGCGATCGCGATCGCCCCCAACTTGGCCAACACGATCGACCAGGCCTATGTGACGGTCGAGCCCTGGGTGCAGTGGGGATTCGAAGTCGGAGCATACGCACTCGGATGGATCCCCTGGGTCGGCGGATGGGCCGGCGGGCTGCTCATGGACGCCTACACATTCGGCGAGTCCCTCGTCGCCAGCGGGGTCTTCAACTTCACCGACTGGTTGCGCGGTGACGGCGGCATCATCCAGAACCTCGCCGACTTCGGCGCAGACGCAGTCTTGGCTGTCGCATGGTTGGGCATCGACGTCGTCGGCACATTCATCCCGCTGCCGCCAATCCCCCTGCCGCCGCGTCCGCCGCTGCAGGGACCGTTCCTGGCCAGCACGCTCGCCGCACCGACAGCAGCCCTCGAAGGCGCCGTCCAGAACCCGCTCACCCACCTCACCGATGCGATCACCAAGGCCCGCGACGACTTCGCCACGGCAGTCAAGTCACTGACCGAGGGGACCGGTCTCGCGACGCTCGCCGACCGGCTCAAAGAGCAAGCGGCGGCGACCGAAAAGACGCCGGTCACAGAAGTTGCCGGAAGCTCGGTCGAGAAGGCCGTCGAAGGCACCATCGATAACATCGAGAACGCTTCAGAGAACCTCGCGACCGGCCTGAACGAGACCGTCAAGGATGTTGCGGGCAACGTCGGTCAGCAGTTCAAGCAGGTCACCGACGAGATCGGCGTGGTCCCGCGCTCGGTCCGTCAGTCGCTGCGGAACACCGTTGCCGACACGGCTGTCACCGACGCTGACACAGAAGAAGCCGTCAAGACCGACACCGACCAGGTCTCGGCCGGCAAGCCGACGGCCCGTTCGGTGCGACAAGGCGTCACCGCAGCGGTCGACAAGGCCACAACGGACGCGAAGAAGGCCGGCGACGACGCACGTGACGCGGTGAAGACGGCCGTGAAGAACCTGGCGCCGAAGCCGAAGACCAAGGTGGACAAGACGGATAAGACGGCTTCACCCAAGGACGCAAAGCCCAAGGATGCCAAGCAGTCCAAGAACTCCGGCGACACCGGCAAGGCGAAGAAGGACCGCAACAAGTAGGTCAGGGGCGGAGACGCCGTCGCAGCATCGCCACCGGTGGTAGCGCACCGGCGGCGATGAATATCAGCGAGCTGTAGGCCATCAGTCCTGGGCCGGCGAAGATGATGTCGCCGCCGGGCCCACCGAAGGTCATCGCGACGACGGCGGCCAGCCAGGTCCACAGTGGCAGCGCCGCCATCCGCATGGAGTCGGTCCAGTACATGGCTGCCCATACGAGCGCGGTGTTGACCGCTCCGGCCGCCAGCGCGCTCACCGGGAACGGGATCGGTCCAAGAAACGTAGGCAGCAGAAGTGCGCCTACGACGGCAGAGATGATGCCGTCAACCGCGAGCAGTGCCAGGACGATACGACCCAGCACAAGGTCCGAGGGCGGGGTCAGGTGGGAATGCTGTCGAGCAGTCCGACCATCGAACCCACCACCCACTGGTAGTTGTCAAAACGGTCCTGCCAGTGCTGCAGATTCGGATCCAGATCGGGGTCCATGAATGTCCCTTCGACGCTTCTGAGTGGCGAGCTTACCTCGTCCGGTTTTGGCTATTGCACATTCAGTCCGGTCAGCAGGTCGGTTTCCCACCCGCGTGCGTCGCGCTCGCCCGCCTCGCCCGAAACCAGCACATAGTGCTCCTCACCGAGCAGTGGCAGGGCGAGGTTGTTGGACAGGGCGAAGGCGCTGCCGTCGGCGGCGACGGTGACCTGGGTGGCGTGCGCGCGCATCGCGGCGATCTTGGCGGGCAACTGGGCGGCGGCGTCGACGACGGCGTCGATCCGGTCGTCGGCGTATCCGAAGGGAACATCTCCGACATCGATCCGGATCCAGTCGGTCGGCACGTCCCGCAGGCTCTGGAGGCCGGCCCGCATCGCGGAGCTGGCCATGACCGTCCAATAGAACTTGGGCACGGCCCATCCGGCGGCCGCGACGGCCCCGACGGCCGCGGTGGTGACGCGGTGGGCTTGCTTGTGGTCGGGGTGCCCATACCCGCCGTCCGGGTCGTAGGTGACGACGACGTGCGGTCGCATCTCCTCGATGATGCGCACGAGTTCGCTCACGGCTTCGTCGAAATCGGCGTCGATGAAGCGCTGCTGCTTGCGCGCCGGTGAGCCCTCCATGCCCGAGTCCCGCCATCGGCCGGGGCCGCCCAGGAAGTGCGGTGCCCCGATGCCGAGTGCGCTCAGGGCCTTGGTCAGCTCGCTGATCCGGTATCCGCCGAGTTGATCGGCTTGGTCGACGGCCAACCGGGCGTAGCGGTCGCCGATGACCTCCCCCTCCTCTCCGAGGGTGCACGTGACCACCCGGACGTCGGCACCGCGCGCTGCGTAGTGCGCGATCGTGGCGCCGGTCGTGAGGGTCTCGTCGTCCGGGTGGGCGTGAACGAACAACAGTCGGGGCGTTTCGCTGGGCATCGTGACTGACGATAGCGACGGGCTGTGGGCGGCGCAGAAAGTCGAGCGCTGCCCCACCTCCGCGCCTACATTCACTCGAGTGACCCGGCGCGAGCTTGAGTTCGGCTGCAGCATCGTCGTGATCGGGCTGTTGGCGGGCTTCGCGGGGATGGCGACGACGGTCCTTCTGCACTTCGTCGAACACCTCACCTATGACTTCACGTTCGGCTCGCTGCTCGACGGTGTCACCGGCAGCAGCCCGGTGCGACGCACGGTCGGACCGATGATCGGTGGCGCACTGGCCGGTTTCGGCTGGTGGATTCTGCGCCGGCACTACGTGGTACCCGGACTCGCCTCGACCATCGCCGATCACCGACCCATCCCCCGGGTAGCGATGACGGTCGATGCCGGGCTGCAGGTTCTGGTCGTCGGCGCGGGCGCGTCCCTGGGCCGTGAGGGCGCGCCGCGTCAGATGGCTGCGGTGCTCGGTGACGTCGGAACGTCCCGGTGGGCACTGACGCCCCACGACCGCGAGATTCTGCTCGCCTGCGCCGCAGGGGCCGGACTCGGCGCGGTGTACAGCGTCCCGGTCGGTGGCGCCCTGTTCGCGATCCGGATCATGATGCACACGTGGCACCCGCGAGCCGTCGGCGCCGCGTTGATCACCTCGGCGCTCGCTGTGGCAGTTGCATCGCCGGTGACCCATGTGCGGGCTCCGCTCGATTGGCCGAAGCCTGAATTGTCTTATCTACTCACCGCTTTCGCCTTGGTGATGGCGCCGCTGGCATTCGCGGTGGGGGCCGCCTTCAACCGGATCATGGCGATCGCGCGACCCGCCGCGCCGGTCACGTCGTGGCTGATAATCCCCGGCATTGCCCTCGCCGGGCTGTTGGTGGGCCTGGGTTCGGTGTGGTTGCCGGAGCTGCCGGGCAACGGCAAGAGCATTCTCACGGTCAGCCTGAACAGCGCCCTGACGGTGGGCTCGGCCGCGGCGATCCTGCTGCTGAAGCCGCTCCTGACGGCGATCTTTCTACGTGCGGGCGCGGTGGGCGGCATGCTGACGCCGTCGCTCGCGACCGGTGCGGCCCTCGGGTCCGTGATCGCTCTGTCGATCAACACCTGGACCGAACACACCGTGAGCATCGCCGCGGTCTCGCTGACTTGTGCCGCCGGCGTGCTTGCGGTGACGCAGCGGGCTCCCATCTGGGCGGCACTTTTTGTCTGGGAGTTGGCCCGTCCGCCGTACTGGGTACTGCTGCCGTTCCTCGCCGCCGCGCTCGCGGCCCACGGGCTGCAATCGCTTGCCGAGAAGCACCACGAGGTAATGGTCAACTGATTAGACCAGGCAAACTCGGCAACGAAATCCGTAGATTTTGAAACTGACCGAGCCTGCCACATAGTTGCCGACGCAAGCACGGTGCGAATACCGAGACCGCTGGTCCCATTAGTGGGCGGCGCCGCATCGATGGTGGCCGTGTTTTACAGATCACACCGCAATGTCCACTGTGTGCGCGCTAACTTTCCAGCCGCCACCCCGGCGACATTACCGCTGGGTAACCTGGCCGGACTCGTCGATCACACCTTCGCTGGCAACCTAGTGACATGACCAGCCAACTGTTTGCTACAACAGGCCGATGTCATGCCCCATAACGCTACGACCAGTTTCGCAATGGACTGGTGCGACCACGGGAAATCCCGACTACCAGCAATATCTCAGATACCCGAGGTTCATTTGCGGAGCCCCACGAGGGTTCTTGCGAGCTGAAAATTAGTTAAGAAAATTTGCAGACAACCCAACTTACTTTGGGGTAACTTCTGCGCCGACGTTAGTTACGCTCCCGTAAGGAGATTCAATGCAGCTCGCTTCCCGGTCATACCTGGCCGCCGGCGTGGCACTCGTGGGTGCCAGCGCAATCGCAGTCAGCCCGATGGCCCCGTCCGTGCCGACCCTCTCACCGGTACACATGCCGGTCGCCCTGACCGCCGGCGTGGACAACCCGCTGACGGTTTTCGAGCCCGCGTTCGCCGCCACGCAGACGATGATCAGCAACATCATCGAGCGCCAGACCACCAACCCGGCACCGATCGCAAAGCAGCTCGTCGAGAACGCGGTCGCCGGTTACCAGGTGGCGCTGTCCACTCCGCCGGCGTGGCAGATCGCGAAGGTACTGGCCGACGCTGTCATCGCGGCCCAGAATTTCGGCCCCAACCTCGCAGCACTCGGCGAAACCACGTCTGCGGCCGGGACCGCTCTCAGTGAAGCCTTGAGCGACTTGGGCGCCGGCCTGCCCGCCGGACTCGAGGCCGCGATGGCGAAGATCGCCGCCGGTGACCCCGGCGGTGCGCTCGACGGCTTGGTGTTGGACGGGATGCAGCCCATCATCAACATCTTGATCTTCGCGGTGTCCCCCGAGATCAACGCGGTCGGGCATGTACTCAACATTCCGCAACCGCTCATCGACGCTGCATCGGAGGCCGCACTCGGTGTCGTGATCGGACTGGCCGCCGCCACCGTCGGTGTCGGGTACGACCTGGACGGTCAGCCGCGCGCCATTCTGAAGCAGGCTCTCGTCGGAGCTCAGGACGTGGTGAACGCCGTCACCACCGGCGATCCGGTCAAGGTGATCAACGCGCTCCAACACGGCATCGCCGATTTCGCCGAGAGTGTGGTCTTCCAGACCGATGCGACGATCTCCATGGGCAACTACATCGAGGACACCTTCGCCAACGCCTTCAAGCAGCTCAAGCCCAAGCCGTTCGACCCACCGATCGAGCTCCCGACCGCCAAGGCCCTGACTGCCCAGGCACCCGTGACGATCGAGGTCTCGACCCTGAAGGAAGAGACGCCCGCATCGGCCCCAGTTACCAACGCGGGCAATGCCTCTGACGCTGTCGATGGTGCCGCCCCTGACACCGTCTCGGACGCCGCCGATGGTGCGGCTGCGCCGAACGCCGACGCCGCAGACTCCGCCGGCACCGGTACGGACGCGAGCGACAGTGACGACACCACCAAGGCCGTCACCAAGCTGTCGACGAAGGCATCGCCGAAGGCCGCCAAGGGACAGGAAAAGGCGAACTCCGCCAAGGCCGTCCGCACCCAGGTAAAGTCCGCCGTCAAGAAGCTGACCGACGGGCTGAAGAAGGACAAGGCCGGCGCCCAGAAGGGCGCTCAGAAGAAGTCCGAGTCGTCCAGCGGCTCTGACAAGGGCTCCGACAAGTAACCCCAGCACCAGCGCCAGGCCCTCTCCATCGACCCGATGGAGAGGGCCTTTCGCTTCTTCGGAAGTTCTCAGCCTCCACTCAGCTGTGCGCCCCGCCGGGGCGCTGCGGACCCGCTCGACGCAAAATGTGCGCCTCCGACTTTTCATTGCCCCAGCAACGGCATGGCGAACTCGCCGGTGCGGTCTGCAGCTCAGCGGGCAACCCGCCCCCAATCCCGCTCGAGAGCCCGGGAGACGGCCGCCGCGCGGCGCCTGGAACCGTTGATTTCGCAAACATCAAGATCGCCCCGCTCGCGCGGTGTTTCACATGACTTTCTCCAGTGAACGACGGAACCAGCGAACTCGTTATATTCAACGGCTATTGGCGACAGCTACCGGCACCCTCGGCATGCCAGGCCTCGCGGCATTTTAAGAACACCTAACCAACGCCATCTAGCAGCTAGTTCACCTTGCTCACGACTCCATTAGCCGCCCCGGGCTCGACGGCGGCAACTTTTCAAAACTGCAAATTTGTAAAGTTACTCTCAGGTAGCTTCAGCCTCGTCGGGGATTGGATCCATCTAGAGGAGAAGCAATGCAAGTCGCAGCTCGTCCCTATCTCGCCGCTGGCGTCGCGTTGTTCGGAGCCAGTGCCATCGCGATGAGTCCGGTCGCTCCGCCGATGCCCGACATCGCGGTTCCGGCAGTTTCGTCGGCCGCGGTGAGCCTGTCCGCAGCAACCGATCCAATCCAGGCCTATGCGGACCTGTTCGCGAACACGATCGCCAATGTGTCGGCCCTGATCGGCACGGAGGTGACCGATCCCGCGCCTGTCCTGCTGCAGGTGATCACGAATCAGCTCACCACCGCGGGTTCGCTCTTCACAGCCTTGCAGGGCTCTGCCACCGCACTGGGCAATGCGCTGGACCCGTCGAACCCGTGGAGCATCCCGTCGCTGCTGCAGGCTTCTCTCACCGATCTTCTCGCGGGCAACATCAACGGCGCGGTGTCCAACCTCTGGAGCGCATTCCTCACCCCGGTGGCCGGGGCGGTGCTTCCGTTGCTCGAACCTGCCATCAATGCCATCAGGCAGCCGGTGCAGAACCTGGCCAACGTGCTGAGCAACCCGGCGATTGTGGCACTGCCCGCCCTCGGCCTGCTCAACGTCGCCTACCGGACAGTCACGGTGGCGGGAAACGTCGGCCAGGACATCGTTGACTCTGCCACGGCGGGCGATGCGCTGGGTGTCGTCAACGCGATGCTCGGCGGTCCTGCCGTCGTCGCGGATGCGTTCCTCAACGGCGACGCGCTCGGCGGCGGCGTGTTCGGTCCCAGCCTCGGCCTGCTGAGCACCCTGCGACAGGCCCGCGAGCTCATCGCTGCCGCGATCACACCACCAGCCGCTGACGCCGCGCGCACGGCAGCGGACGCAACCCTGACGTCCGCGGCGAAGGTCGTGACACTGGATGTCAGCCCGAAGGCCGCCGTTGTGTCACCGGCACCTGCCGCCGCGCCGGTCGAGGCGGCTCCGGTTGTGGCCGCACCTGCTGAAACCGAAACTGCTGCAGGTGATTCCGCTGCGACGAAATCACCGTCCAGCGTCTCCACTCCGGTGGTGAAGGACAGTCTCAAGGCCGAACCCGGCAAGGCGCTGTCGACCAACCGGTCCGGCTCGGCCAAACAGGTCCGTGAGGGCCTTCAGGGGTCCGTCAAGAGCGTGACGGACGGGCTGAAGAAGGCCACCGAGGGGCTGAGCGGCAAGAGCGCCAAGGCCGGCAAGCACCGCGCGGCGAACTCCGGCGCTGGCTCGTCATCGTCAGGATCGGGCGACGCATCCTGATTCACACCGGTCAGTGGGCCTCCTCGCATGAGGGGGCCCACTGCATGCCTGCTATCGCCCCTTGGTCCAGCTGCCCGCGTCGCCGACGATGCCGACGGGCACGGCACCCGTCAGACTGACGTTCTGCACACTCGGTCCTGCGGCAACGATCGTCGTGTCCTGCAGGATCGGAAGAACTGTCGACATGTTCCACAGGCGCGGCTCGACAGCCTGGATCACCTCGGCGATATTCTGCGAACCATCCAGTGCCGCATCAATTTTCGGCTGAATGCTGTGATCGCAGATCCCGGTGATGTTGCTGGGCGCCTGCACCAGATCACCTGACTCCGGAGCCGGAATGGGCTGAGCGGGTGTCGGTGTGGTGCTCGGCGCCGGGGGTGCGACCGTGGTGGTGGGCTTCGGTGACGGCGAGGGAGTGACCCCGGGGACCGCGGTCGAGACGGCGGTCGCCTCCAACGCCCGGCAGCCGTAGCGCGATGCGAGGCTGGTGGCCAGGTCCCCTCCGGCCTGATGCCAGCCGACTACGGCGTCGATCCGGTTGTTGGTCAGCGCATCTCCATAGAGTGCAACCGGGTCCAGGGCCAGCACCGAGGCGTCGATTCCGACGTTGCGCAGCTGATCGGCCGCGGTGTTGGCGACGGCGACCGACGTCGGATCGTTGGACGCCACACCGAGCACCAGCGTCAGCGCGGCGCCGTCCTTGGTGATGCGCTGCCTGCCGTTGTCCGGCGCCGGCGGCGCGCCCGGAGCGGGCGGCTCAGCCGCGGGCTCGATCTGGTAACCCGCGCCGCGCAACAGATCAAGCGCAGCCTCCCGCGACATCGCCGGAGGAGCTGTCGGTACGTAGCCGGGATCCGATGGTGAGCGTACCTGCGCCTGCGCCAACGTCACCGTGTTGTCGTCGCCCGCGCCAACCGAGGCCAACAGGTCGACATCGATCAGACCCAGGATCGCCTTGCGCACCTGGGCTTCGGCCAGGGTGGGCTGCCCTCCGCGAAGCGTCAACTGCATCACCCGCGGTGTCACGATCCTGGCGGTGCGAACATCGGGGATCGCGCTCAGCTGCGCGAAAGTGGCTGCGCCACCGTGAACCTGGGCCACCTGGGTGTCGCCGTTGCGGATGGAGTCGGCGAGGGCAGCCGGTGCTCCACCACGCCGGAACAACACCAGGTCAGGCTTGGCCGGCGCGCTCCAATATCTGTCGTTGCGGGCGAGCAGGATCTCATCGCGTTGCGGGTCGATGCTTTCCACCCGGAACTGCCCGCCGGTGACCGGCATCGCACGGGCCAGACCGGCGCCGAAGCCACCGGGAATGTCCTTGACGATGTGGGCCGGAAGGATGTCGTTGAACAGCTCCCGCCACGCGGGATAGGGCTGGGAGAAGGTGACCACCGCCTGCTTGCCGCCCTCCACCGACTGCACACCGGTGATCAGGTCATAGCCGGCCGGGTCGACGACTCCCGGTTGGCTGACCATCTGGCGCCAGAGGTACCAGTAGTCGTCGGCGGCGATGGGCGCGTTGTCGGTCCATTGCGCTTCCGGACGGATCTTGTAGGTGACCGTGAACGGGTTCTGGTTGGTCACCTCGGCCGATTCGAGCAGAGTCGGATCGAGCTCCCAGTGCGAGCCCGTCGGAGACTTCGGGTCGGGTACCGGCCGGAAGGAACTCGGCAGCACCATCGAGGCGACCGCGGCGTTCACCGGAGACTGGTCCGACAACAGGTGCGGGTTGAACCCCGGGCCTATCGAATCGATGGCCATGATGATCTGCGTCGCCTTCATCGGGGGCGGCGGAGTCGTCTCGGTCGTCTCGGTGCTCTGCGGAGCCGGCGGCGGGCTCACAGTGCAACCGCTGAACAGGAGCGCCGGCACCGATATGAGCGCCCCGATCGTCAACTGGGCGCGGCGGAGGGGTGTCGGCACGCCACTCAGCGTATCGACCGTCCGGAAGCTCACTTGGCCCCACACCGACCGCGCGACGCACCCCCTCGGCCCGCAAATGGTGACGGGCATGCATCGCGAGGGTGAACCCGCGGCGAAAATATGCGCGAAAAAGCGCAATGGATTCAAATTTGGCGCTAAAACCCGGCCGATCGGGACACGTGAAACAAGATCAAATCTGATTGCTGCCGCACATTGCAGGCCGGCACGAGCCGGCATTTGACGCGACGCTGCAAACAGGGCGCGAAGGACGAGCGCGCCGCTCTCCGCGTCGACGTTACCGTCGCAACCCGCTCGGCGTCGTCGAAATGCAGATCTTCCAGCTTATTTGGCGGGGCACCGCGGACGTCACAATGATCGGCCCGCCACCCCTGAAAGATGGTTCCGGCCTACTCCCCCTCTTCAGCTAAACCATTCACAGATTGGCCCGCGACATTCGCTTGCATGACACAACTTGCCAGAAAACTCCGACGCTCGGACCGTATTTGTGTGTGCAAGATTTGAAATTCACCTGAGAAATTCTCAGGTTGACGATATCGTCGATGACGTCAGTTTCGACCAGAGCAACCAAAATCAGGGGGAGGCACCCATGCACGTCGGTGTGAAGCAATCGATGACAGGAGCCACAGCGCTACTCGCGGCAGGCGCGATTGCCATCGGCCCGGCCATCGGACCGGTCGGCGCACAGGCGCCGGAGGCTCTCCGAGCCGCACATGTCGCGGATATCAACCTCATGGCGACACCGGATCCGATTGCGGCACTCGAGGGTTTCACCGAATCCGGGTTGCGTCTCGTCCAAGGCATCGCTGAACTGCCGGTGGCCGCCATCGCCGCTGCCCTCGCCATCGCCGACGGCGACCCCCAGGCGTTCTACAACTCGATCCGCCAGGTCATCGATGCCCCGCTGTGGGTCATCGACCCCGCCCTCGGAATCAACCAGACATCGCTCACCGGCAAGGGCCTGGCGGCGCTGTTCCCCGACCACGCCGACGATATCCAGGCCTTCCGCAACAACGTGCTGTGGGCAGCGACCGATAGCTTCCGATCATCGATCGCCGACCTCCTCGGGGTCGAGGACACCAGCACTCCCCTCGACGTGCTCACCCCGCTCGCCGGTTTCGCTGCGGGCGCCCTCGACTCCGGATATCGACTGGTGGAGGGCCTCGCTCTGGCCCCGTTCGGACCGCTCAAGGCGATCATCGACATCGCCGGCGGCATGGAACCCAACGTCGCCGTCTACCACATGCTCGACAGTTACATCAGCGCACCACTTTGGGTGGCCGACTCCTTCATGGGCACCGGTCCGACCCAGCAGGCAATCCCCATCGGACTGAAGGCGCTGTTGCCCAACCGGGCCGACGGTATTCAGGACTTCCGCAACGACGTGTTGTGGAAGGCGACGAACTCCGTCCGTGAAGTCGTCCGCGAGGCGCTCGGCGTGGATCCGAGTGAGAATCCGAACAACCCGCAGAACACGTTGGTCACCAGCAATGTGAGCAAGCTTCCCGCTCCGAAGACGTTGGTCAGCCTGGACGTCGAACCGGCACCGCCGGCGCCGGAGAAGGTCCCGGCGGAGACGGTGGAGGTCAAGAAGCCCGCGGTCGAGAAGACGACGCCCCTCGTGAAGGCACGGAGCCAGCTTCGCGAGAGCCTCAACTTCAGCACGCGCCAGACCGGAACCAAGGTGTCCGAGGGCTCGGCCCCGTCGGCACCGACCAAGCCCGACACCACCGATCTCCGAACCAGCGTCAATCAGCTCAAGGAGAAGTTCGGCTTCAAGGGTGGCGGCGACAGCCCGACCCCGGGCAAAGCCACCACCAAAACCACCACCGGCAACACCACCACTGATGACGGCGCCGGCAAGAAGTCCGCTTCCAAGAGCGACGCGGCCTGAGAACTGGTGCGCCGGTGGCGATATCGCGGGGGATATCGCTACCGGCGCATCTCAGCTCTGAGGCGCACCGCCGCAGCCCCCCACCCACGAGTGGCCAGTTATCGCACGTTATGCCCGAAAAGCGGTGCAATAACTGGCCGTTCGACGACCGAAAGCGATAGCTAGCCGCGCGCCTTGGCTCGTGCCTTGGCCCGCGCCCGCAGCGAGGCGGTCAACTCGACCTTGCGGACCCGGACGACCTCGGGGGTCACCTCGACACACTCGTCCTCGGCGCAGAACTCCATGGCCTGCTCGAGTCCGAGGTCCAGGGGCCGGGCCAGGGTTTCCATGACGTCGGCGGTCGAGGACCGCATGTTCGTCAGCTTCTTCTCGCGGGTGATGTTGATGTCGAGATCCTCGGCGCGCGGGTTGATCCCGACGACCTGGCCTTCGTAGGTGTCCTCGCCCGGCTCGACGAAGAACTGTCCGCGGTCGGCCAGCTGGATCATCGCGAACGGGGTGATCGACCCGGACCGGTCGCTCACCAGCGAGCCGGTGTGGCGGGCCCGGATCTCCCCGGCCCACGGCCGGTAGCCCTCGAACACCGCGTTGGCGATGCCGGTGCCACGCGTCTCGGTCAGGAAGTCGGTGCGGAAGCCGATCAGTCCCCGGCTGGGCACCACGAAGTCCATGCGCACCCAGCCGGCGGCATGGTTGGTCATCTGTTCCATCCGCCCCTTGCGGTTGGCCATCAGCTGGGTGATGGAGCCGACAAACTCCTCGGGACAGTCGATGGTCAGCTCTTCGAACGGCTCGTGCAGCTTGCCGTCGATGTTCTTGGTGACCACCTGAGGCTTGCCGACGGTCAGCTCGAAGCCCTCGCGGCGCATCTGCTCGACGAGGATGGCCAGCGCCAGCTCACCACGGCCCTGCACCTCCCAGGCGTCAGGGCGGCCGATGTCGACGATGCGGATCGACACGTTGCCGACGAGTTCGGCGTCGAGACGGTTCTTCACCATGCGGGCGGTCAGCTTGTGACCCGACACCCGGCCGGCGAGCGGCGAGGTGTTGGTGCCGATGGTGACCGAGATGGCGGGCTCGTCGACGGTGATGCGCGGCAGCGCGTGCGAGTTGTCGGGATCGGCGAGGGTGTCGCCGATCATGATCTCGGGAATCCCGGCGACCGCCACGATATCCCCAGCCGCCGCTTCCTCCGTCGGATTGCGATCGACGCCCTCAGTGGCCAGCAACTCGGTGATCTTGGCGTTGGTGATCACCGGCGAGCCGTCGACCTCGCGCATCCACGCGACCTGCTGGCCCTTCTTGAGCCGGCCGTTGTAGATGCGGATGAGGGCGAGGCGGCCGAGGAAGGCCGAGGCGTCGAGGTTGGTGACCAGAGCCTGCAGCGGCGCCTCCGGGTCACCCGAGGGTGCCGGGATGTGCTCCATCAGCACGTCGAACAGCGGGTCCAGGTTCTCGCCGTCAGGGTTCTCACCGTTTTGGGGCTGCGTCGTCGACGCGATGCCGGCCCGGCCCGAGGCGTACAGGGTGGGCAGATCCAGTGCCTTCTCGGCGGCCGCCTGGGCCTCGTCGTCAAGATCGGAGGCGACGTCGAGCAGCAGGTCGTGGCTTTCCTCGACGACCTCGGCGATGCGGGCGTCGGGCCGGTCGGTCTTGTTGACCACCAGGATCACCGGAAGGTGCGCGGCCAGCGCCTTGCGCAGCACGAACCGGGTCTGCGGCAGCGGCCCCTCCGAGGCGTCCACCAGCAGGACCACACCGTCGACCATGGACAGGCCACGCTCCACCTCGCCACCGAAATCGGCGTGACCAGGGGTGTCGATGACGTTGATCACCGTCATGGTGCCGTCGGCATGGTGCCGGTGTACCGCGGTGTTCTTGGCCAGGATGGTGATGCCCTTTTCCTTCTCAAGGTCACCGGAGTCCATCAGGCGCTCGACTGCGTCGTCGCCGCGGTGCGTCAAGGCACCGGACTGTCGCAGCATCGCGTCGACTAGGGTCGTCTTGCCGTGGTCGACGTGGGCGACGATGGCGACATTGCGAAAGCTCGGGCGTGAATCCACACCGACATTCTCGCAGGCTGGCCGGTCGATCACGAAAACGAGAGAGCCCCGTCACGTTGAAGTCCGCAAAAATCGCCGGCCTGAAGCCCAAGAAAAAGTGCTGCAAAAGCAAGCCGCGCTGCAAACGCTGCCCGCTGGTTCTGCACAAAGTCCGCAAGGCCGAGAACAACGGATTGCACGGTAAAGAACTGGACAAGGTCTTCAAACGGGCCAGGAAGTCCTAGGTTTCGCGAGTACCGTTTCAGGTATCCGTCACGTTGCGATAGGCGAGCTTGGAGGTGCCGGTCATGACGGTTTATGAAGCGCTCACGGTCGCGTTGATCATGGTGCTCGCTGCGGGAACCACAGTCGCGATCTACGTGGGTATGGCCAACTGGATCGGCGCCTGCTACATGGTCCGCTGCAGCGAATGCCACCACCTGACCTTCGCGTCGGCGAACCAGCCGCAGGCCTCCTGCGCGCACTGCCGTCACCCGATGCTGATGCACCCGCTGTACGCGACGCAGCATCCGGGCCACGCCGTGCGGGTCGTCGACGACCGGCTTCGGTACTAACCGCCGCCCGCCGCACCGTAGTGCGGCATCGCATGGTTCCGGAGCTGACGCCCGGTGACCTTCTCCGACCGTATCCGCACGAAATGATCGCGCCGCCCCTCAGCCCACGGCTGCACGAACGTCCCGGCGACCTGCACCTGCTCGTCCACGTCGGTGATGTGCTCGGCATGCCCGACGATCGTCACGCTCCAGCCGGTGCGTAGGTCGGGGTCGAGCTCGTCGGCCTCGAACGCCACCACCTGACGATCGGTCGCGGCGATCAGCTTGGGCCCGCCGGCCACCCGGATCACCACATCGTCATGCCACACCCGGAAATTGACGGGCTGCACGGCCGGCAGGGCGTCCTCGGTGAACACCAACCTGCCGACGCGTACCCCCTCCAGCAGATCCAGGCACTGCCTGCGGGTGAGAACGCCGAGTTCAGATCCCTTCATCGGTCAACCTCCCTGTACGAGTTGCAGAGTACCCACGGGGGTGGCCCGCCAGTGGCCAATGCCGATATCGACCAGACGGGCGACCGCGCGTTCGATGCCACGGGCCAATTCGGACACATCGGGCGCCGCGTCGTAATCACCGATCACCCCGAAGACCAGGCGGTCGGCGTAGCTCATGATGGCCACACCGGTGCGTAGCTGCAACGCCAGCGGCGGAATCGGAAGCAGCCGGACGATGTCGCAACCCATGACACACAGTCGATTCCGCGGGCCCGGCACATTCGTGGCCACGGTGACGACGCCGCGCTGCGGCAACCGGGTCAGTGCCCGCACCGTCCACGCGGTGAGCGGGAACGGGATTGCGTTGGCCGCCGACACCAGGACATTTCCCGCTTCGCGCTGCCCGCTGGCTTTGGCCCGGGACAGCCGCGAATGCACGGCGCGCAACTGCTGTAGCGGATCGGCCTTGTCGACCGGGAGGTACGGCAACATCACCGACACGCGGTTGTCAGTCCGATCGTCCGCATCCGCGGTGCGCACCGAGACCGGCACCAAGGTACGGAGCGCATCCCGGCTGGGCTTCTCGCCGCGACGGATGAGGGTTTTGCGAAAGCTGTCGGTGATCGCCGCCAGGGCAACATCGTTGACGGTCACCCCGAATTCCCGGCATACCGTGTCGACGTCGTCCATCGACACCTCGCCGGCGGCGTAGCGTCGCATGCTGGTCACCGGGCCGGTCAACGAGGTGGCGGCCGCCGGACGCAGCAGGCCGGTGACGATGCCAACCGCACCCTGGACGGCCTGCATCGCGGCCACGGGCAACCCAGTCGAAATGCGCCACGCCTTACCGATCCACTCGACGGGGTTGAAAACAGCGGTCCCCCCGGCGGTTTGTTGCTTCAGGGCATGGCCGGTCAGGTCGCCGTCGTCACACAGGCGGCTGAGCAGCCGGGTGGCCGCGATCCCGTCGGCGATGCAGTGGTGGACCTTCAACAGGATCGCCCATCTGTTGCCGGCCAGACCGTCGACGACCCAGCATTCCCACAGCGGTCGGTCCCGGTCCAGGCGCCGTTCCATGATGTCGGCTGCCCACCGGTACAGCGCCGCATCGTCGCCGGGTTGGGGCAGCGCCGCATACCGGATGTGGTGTGCCGCGTCGAAATTGGTGTCTTCGACCCATCGCGGCGCCCCGAGGTCGAGGGGCTGGGTGTGCAGCAGCTGATGCAGGCGGGGCGCGGTCATGGCCCGTTCGGCAAGCGAGGCCACGACGGTGTCGGCGCCGGGCATCGGTCCGTCCAGCACGGCGATCGCCCCGATCGCCAGGCTCGCGTGCCGGTCGGAGTCCTCTGCTTCCAGGAACCCCGCGTCCAGGGCGGTCAACTGCTCCATACCGTTGATCCTCCGCCTGACGGGGATCCGCACAGCAGGGCCGAAGGTCCCTAGTTCGGGATCACCAACCCCGACGCTGCGGGCGGGATCCGACCAGTTCACTCTCCTTGGCGACGTCGCGGCTGCGGTACACGACGTAGGGCCGGAACAGGTAGCCGATCGGCGCGCTGAACACGTGCACCAGCCGGGTGAACGGCCACAGGCAGAACAGCACGAGCGCGATCATCACGTGGATGTGGAAGTACACCGGCGCCTGGACCATCAAGTCGCCGCGGGGCTGGAAGATCCAGATCGAGCGGAACCACGGCGAAACAGTCTCGCGGTAGTCGTGCTCGGCGCCCTCGGGCGTCGCCCCGATCGCCGTACAGGCGAACCCGGCCACCATCGCGGCCACCAGGACGACGTACATCGTCTTGTCGTTGACAGTTGTGGCCATGAACACCGGGCCGGTGGCGCGGCGGCGGTAGATCAGCAGTGCGATGCCGACCAGGGCTGCAATTCCGGCGATGCCGCCGAGGATCACCGCCTGCAGGTGATAGATGTGGTCACTCATCACCAGATCCATCCACGATTCGGGGATGAACAGGCCGATGACGTGTCCGACGAACACCACGAGCATGCCGAAGTGGAACATCGGGCTGGCGATGCGCAACAACCGCGACTCATAGAGCTGGGACGAGCGGGTGGTCCAGCCGAACTTGTCATAGCGGTACCGCCACCAGGTGCCCACGGCCACCATCGCCAAGGTCACATACGGCACCACGTCCCAGAAGATCTCCCAGCCCGACATCAGAGCACCTCCTGTACCCGGCGGGGCGGAACGGTCAGCTGAAATGGCTGCAGTCCCACCGATTCCGCAGGCGGTCCGGACATCATCAGACGCGACACGTCATCGACCGAAGCCAGCGACGGCAGGGTTCGGGCCACCGCCGCGACAACCGGCGAGTACGGTGACCCTGCGTCGGCCAACGCGCGCGCAACCACACCGATGGGCACCCGGTATTTGGCGAGCAGCCGTCGTCCCGCCTCCGGGTCGACAGTGGCCGCAAACTCCAGCACCACCGGAAGATGGTCGGGTGCCTCACCTTTCGGGATCTCGACGCCGGCGGCCCGGTAGGTCTGAGTGAATTCGACCATGTCTGCGCCTCGGTTGCGGGTATCGCCCGACGTCCAGTACGTCAGCAGCATGGTGCACCGCTTCTGGAGGTCGAAGGTGTCGACGTACTCCTGCTGCAGCTCCATGGTGGGGCGCAGGCTCAACCCGACGACGGTTTCGCCGAGCAACGCCCTGGCGTCACCGGTGACGTGGTCCAGCATGCGTGCCGCGGCCTGCAGCCGGTCGGTATGCCCGTCGTCCGGGTAGGCCAGCATCAGCGACGCCGCCTGCCACACCAAGCGGTCCTGCATGGTGTTGTCGCGGGTGCGACGAGTCAGGCCGCTGTCGCGGGTTCGGTTGCGACGCTTCATCACCGATCACCACCTGGGAACATCCCGGACGGCACTCCCCTGCCGTCCCAGTTGAGCAGATTGACGCGCGAGGGCCGGTCGGCGTTGGCGGCCATGCCGTCGCTGGTCTGCCGGTGTTGCAACGCGTGGAACGTCTCCACCGCCACCGGGACGGGCCCACCGCTGGCCTCACCGAAAGGACCCGACTCGTACATTCCGGGGCCGCCTTCGAAGGACAGCGAGCAACCGGGCTCCTCCGTCCCGGGAATGCCCTCGGTGCTGTACGCAGTCGGAATGACGTAGCGCTCCTCGTATTTTGCGAGCGCCAGCAGCCGGTACATCTCGTACATCTGTTCCTCGGTCATCCCCACCGCGGCCGGGATGTGCGGCTGGGTGTCGCGCCCGAGGTTGATGTCACGCATGTACGAGCGCATCGCCGCGAGACGGCGCAGCACTCCCTCGACGACCGCGGTGTCTCCCGCGGTGAACAACCCCGCGAGGTATTCGATCGGGATCCGCAGTGCCTCCAGGGCTCCGAACAGATTGCCGACGTCCTCGCCGTCGTGCCCGTCGCGGCTGACCGCGTCGACCACCGGCGACAGCGGCGGGATGTACCACACCATCGGCACCGTCCGGAATTCCGGATGTAGCGGTAGCGCGACACCATAGGTGTGGATCAACTTGTACACCGGGGAACGTTGGGCGGCCTCGATCCATTCATCGGAGATGCCCTCGGCCCGGGCCCCGGCGATCACCTCGGGGTCGGTCGGGTCGAGGAGGATCTGCCGCTGCGCCTCGTAGAGGTCCTTGTCGTCGGGCACCGATGCCGCCTCCAGCACCCGGTCGACGTCGTAGAGCACCAGACCGAGGTAGCGCAACCGGCCCACGCAGGTCTCGGAGCACACCGTGGGTAACCCGACCTCGATCCGCGGGTAGCACAGCGTGCACTTCTCGGCCTTGCCGGTCTTGTGGTTGAAATACACCTTCTTGTACGGACATCCGGATACACACATGCGCCAGCCGCGGCAACGGTCCTGATCGACCAGCACGATGCCGTCCTCGGAACGCTTGTACATCGCGCCCGACGGGCAGGACGCCACACACGCCGGGTTCAGGCAGTGCTCGCAGATCCGGGGCAGATAGAACATGAAGGTCTGCTCGAGTTCGAGCTTGATCTGCTCGCTGACCTGTTTGAGGACCGGATCCCCTGGCACGATCTCCGGCGACCCGGCCAGGTCGTCGTCCCAGTTCGCCGACCACGACACCTTCATGGGCTTGCCGGTGATCAGGCTGCGCGGCGGCGCGGTCGGGATGTGCTCACCCAGCGGCGCCGAGGTCAGGTTCTCGTAGTCGTAGGTCCACGGCTCGTAGTAGTCGTCGATCGAGGGCAGCTTCGGGTTCGCGAAGATCCTGGCCAGCTTGGCCAGCCGACCGCCGTCACGCAGTCGCAGCCGGCCACGCCGGTCCAGCTTCCACCCCCCGCGCCACTTCTCCTGGTCCTGATAGGTGCGCGGATAACCCTGCCCTGGACGGGTTTCGACGTTGTTGAACCAGACGTACTCGGTGCCGGCCCGGTTGGTCCAGGCCTGTTTGCAGGTCACCGAACACGTTTGACACCCGATGCACTTGTCGAGGTTCATCACCATCGCCATCTGGGCCATGACCTTCACTGGTACTTCACCTCCTGCGAGCGGCGGCGGACCACCGTCACTTCGTCACGCTGATTTCCGGTGGGGCCGAGATAGTTCCAGGCGAACGAGTGCTGGGCGTACCCACCGGCAAGATGGCTGGGCTTGACCAACAGCCGGGTCAGTGAGTTGTGGATACCGCCGCGGGTTCCGGTGGTTTCGCTCAGCGGTACGTCGATGGTCCGTTCCTGGGCGTGGTAGACGTACACCACTCCCTCTGGCATGCGGTGGCTGACCACGGCGCGGCACACCAGTACGCCGTTGCGGTTCACCGCCTCGATCCAATCGTTGTCCTTCACATCGATCTTGTCGGCATCCAACGGACTCATCCACATGGTCGGGCCGCCGCGCGACAGTGACAGCATGAACAGGTTGTCCTGGTACTCCGAGTGGATCGACCACTTGGAGTGCGGGGTCAGATACCGCACGGTCAGGCCGATACCGTCGCGGCCCAGCTTCGATTCGCCGAACAGCCGCGCCATGTCCAACGGTGGCCGGTAGATCGGCAACTGTTCGCCGAGTTCCTCCAACCAGTCGTGGTCGACGTAGAAATGCATTCGGCCGGTGAGGGTGTGGAAGGGCTTGAGCTCCTCGATGTTCACCGTGAACGGCGCGTAGCGCCTGCCGCCGGTCTCACTGCCCGACCACTCGGGGCTGGTGATCACCGGGACCGGTCTGGCCTGGGTGTCGGCGTAGGTGATCCGGCGTTCCTCGTTGCCGATGGCCAGGTGAATGAGCTTGCGACCGGTACGTCGTTCGAGTTCCCGGAAGCCTTCCACCGCGAGCCGGCCGTTGGACGTGCCCGACAGTGCGAGGATCACATCGGACATCCGCTCAGCCGTGGTGATCGCCGGGCGGCCCTGGCCGGCACCCGAATCCATCACCCCGAACTTGGCGGCGAGTTCGGCCACCTCCTGGTCGGGATGGGTGGTGACGCCCTTGGTGGTCAGGCCCAAGCTCTCGACCAGTGGGCCCAGTGTTGCCCACTTCTCGGCGATTGCCGTGTAGTCGCGCTCGACCACCACCAGCGGACCCATCGTCTTGCCCGGCACCGGCGTCTCACCGGTGACCCGCCAATCATGTTCGGTGCCACCGGGATACGCCATCGCACCCGGGGTGTCGTGCTGCAGTGTGCCCATCACCACGTCGGTGCGGGTGCCCAGGTGCCGGGCCGCGAGCGCGCTGAAGGTCCGGGCGATCGCACCGAAAGCTTCGAAATCCGAACGGGTTTCCCACGGCGGGTCGACCGCCGGACTGAAGGCGTGAATATAGGGGTGCATATCGGTGCTGGACAGGTCGGACTTCTCGTACCAGGTCGCCGCGGGCAGCACCACATCGGAGAGCAACGTCGTCGACGTCATACGGAAGTCGATCGACATCAGCAGGTCGAGCTTGCCCTCGGGAATGTCCTCGGTCCAGGCCACGTCCTTGGGCCGCAACTCCGCCCCGGCCGGCTCGGCCTGCACGTTCGACGTCGTGCCCAACAGGTGCCGCAGGAAGTACTCGTTGCCCTTGCTGGACGAGCCCAACAGGTTGGCCCGCCAGACGTTGAGTACACGAGGCCAGTTCGCCGGATTGTCGGGATCGGTGACCGCGAGTTTCAGCCCACCACTTGCCAATTGGCCGGCCACATAGTCGGGCACTTCCTGGCCGGCAGCCTTGGCCTCGTCGACCACATCCAGGCTTGAGCGGTCGAACTGCGGGAAGAACGGTGTCCACCCCATGGCCACCGCCGAACTCATCACATCCATCGTGTGCTTGTCGCGGAATCGGCCCCGCCCGACCGGACTGGACAGCGCGTCGGCCCGGTATCCGTCGTAGCGCCACTGGTCGGTATGGGCGTACCAGTACGACGTGCCGGCCATCTGCCGCGGTGGGCGCGACCAGTCGGTGCCCATCGCCATGGCGGCCCACCCGGTGACGGGACGGCACTTCTCCTGGCCGACGTAGTGTGCCCAGCCACCGCCGTTGCGGCCCATCGAACCGGTGAGCAGCAGCAGTGCCAGCACGGCCCGGTAGGTGGCATCGCCGTGGAACCACTGGCAGATCCCGGCGCCCATGATGATCATCGACCGGCCGCCGGATTCCTCGGCGTTGCGGGCGAATTCGCGTGCCACCCGGATGGCCTGGCCCGCCGAGACTCCGGTGATCTGCTCCTGCCAGGCCGGGGTGTACGGCTGGGTGGCGTCGTCGTATCCGGTGGGCCAGTCACCGGGCAGTCCGGGCCGATGCACGCCGTACTGGGCCAACATCAGGTCGAACACCGTGCACACCAGGTGCTCACCGACCCGTCGCACCGGCACCCCGCGCTGCATGGTCGCGCCGCTGCCGTCGACGGTGTCGAACCGCGGCAACGTGATCTCGGCGGTCTCGAAGATGTCCCCCGACACCGTCAGCGCGGGAACCAGGTCCTCCAGATCGAGATTCCACTTACCGACACCATCGGCGCCGTACCGGAACCCGAGCGAGCCCTGCGGGACTGCGACACTGTTGCTCGCACCGTCGAGCAGCACCGGCTTGAACGCCGCGTTCTCCTGCTCGGCGGTCGGGCCGCCGAGATCTGCTGCGGTGAGGTTTTTCCCGGGAACCAGCACACCGTCGCGCTCTTCGAGCTTGACCAGGAACGGCAGATCGGTGAACTTGCGAACGTAATCGACGAAATAGGGAATCCGCTTCTGCACAAAGCATTCGTCGAGGATGACGTGGCCCATCGCCATCGCCAGCGCCCCGTCGGTGCCCGCCGCGCACGGCATCCACTCGTCGGCGAACTTGGTGTTGTCGGCGTAATCCGGGCTGACCGTCACCACTTTGGTTCCGCGGTAGCGGACCTCGGCCATCCAGTGCGCATCGGGCGTACGCGTCACCGGGACGTTCGAGCCCCACATCATCAGATACGACGCGTCCCACCAATCGCCGGACTCCGGCACATCGGTCTGATCGCCGAACACCTGCGGAGAGGCCACCGGCAGATCGGCGTACCAGTCGTAGAACGACGTCATCACCCCGCCGATGAGCTCCACGAACCGGGACCCGGCCGCGAACGACACCATCGACATCGCCGGGATCGGCGAGAAACCCGCCACCCGGTCCGGCCCGTAGGTCTTGATGGTGTGCACATGCGCGGCGGCGATCATCTCGGTGGCCTCGGTCCAGCTGACCCGGACCAGGCCGCCTTTACCGCGCGCCCGGTGATAGCGCTTGCGGCGTTCCGGATCGCCCTGAATGTCGGCCCAGGCGAGCACCGGATCCTTCAGGCGCGCCTTGGCTTCCCGATACATCTCCACCAGCACGCCACGCGCGTACGGGTAGCGCACCCGCGTCGGCGAGTAGGTGTACCAGGAGAACGCCGCACCGCGCGGGCATCCACGTGGCTCGTACTCAGGTCGGTCCGCCCCCACCGACGGGTAGTCGGTCTCCTGGGTTTCCCAGGTGATGATCCCGTCCTTGACATAGATCTTCCAGGAGCATGAACCCGTGCAGTTGACCCCGTGGGTGGAGCGCACCACCTTGTCGTGGCTCCACCGGTCGCGGTAGAACACGTCGCCCTGACGGCCCCCCTGGCGTGTGACCGTACGCAGGTCGTCGGAGAACTCACCGGCGGTGAAGAACCTCCCACTGCGCTCGAGCAATTCCTCGATCGATCCGCCGACGTGGGGCTTGCTCATCGATGGGCCTCCTTGGCCTGCTGAGGTTCGTGGGCGTGCAGTCGTAGAGCGGTGTAGCCGAACGCCACCAATGCCGTCGCCACCAACAGCACAAGCCCGACGGAGTAGTCGTGATCCACAGCGTCGTACGTAGCGCCCATCACCAGCGGCGGGAAGTAGCCGCCCAAACCACCTGCGGCGGCCACGATTCCGGTGACCGAGCCCACCTCTTTGGCCGGTGAACGACGCGCCACCCAGGCGAACACGCCGCCGGTACCGATGCCCAGGAAGATCGCCAGGCCGATGAAGGTCGCCGCCGACCACACGTCCGGGGGCGGCTGGAACATCGCGATGAAGGCGAGTACCGCGGTTCCGGCGAAGGACGTGAGCACGACGTACTTGGGCGGTATCCGATCCGAGAGCGCACCGCCGATCGGCCGGGCCAGCACCGCGGCCAGTGCGAAGCCCGCTGTGCGGGAACCTGCTTCGACGGAGGAGAACTCGTACACGTTCTTGATGTAGGTGGGCAGGTAGTTGCTGAATGCGACGAACCCACCGAAGACCACCGCGTACAGGAACGACATCTCCCACGTCACCGGAAGTTTCAGCGCCGACTTGAGCTTCGGCAGCACCGGGTCGGTGTTCGGCTGGAATGCCGGTGAATTGCGCATCACCACAATGCACAGCACCGCCGTCAGCGCCAGGGCCGCCGCGATGATGAGATGCGTCGGGAACAATCCGAACCACCGCACAAATCGCGGAGTGAAGAATGCCGACAGCGCTGTGCCGACCATTCCCATGCCGAATACGCCGGTGGCATATCCGCGGCGGGACGGCTCGTACCAATTGTTGGCGAACGGGATTCCGACCGCGAATATGGTGCCCGCGATTCCCAGGAAGAATCCGCACACCAACAACATCGGATAGGACCGTGCCTCACCCGCCGCCCCGACGGCCAGCACCGGCACGATCGAGGCCAGCGTCACCGCGAGGAACATGGTGCGACCGCCGTACCTGTCGGTCAGTGAGCCGACCGCTATGCGGCCCAGCGATCCGACCAGTATCGGCGTGGCGACGAGCATCGAAGCCTGCGTGGCACTGAGCTTCATGTCGCCGGCGTAGGTAGTGGAGAGTGGGCCGATCATGTTCCAGGCCCAGAAGTTGATGGCCGAGACCCAGGTGGCCAGCACAAGATTCATGCCCTGCCCTTGGCCCAGGTACGGCGTACTTGCCGTGGTCACTCGAACAGCAAAACATCATGTTCGGCGCGGTCGCGTCATTTTCCCGGAAACGTTGTGGGTGGTTTCACGGAAATGTAATCCGCAACATCGATATGCCCAAATAAATCTCATGCGCCCGAGGCCCGCGGTCGGCTTGTTGTGCGAGCATGCGCGACGGCACCCGAAATCCCGTCGTGTCAGGTACTTTCACGTCCGCTGGCCGGGGTAAGCGCTGCGGTCAGATCCGCAAGCCAAGCCCGATCGGCCGGTACCCATGGGAGTTCGTCGAGTTCGTCGGCGGTGACCCATCGCAGCGCCCGGTGATCGTGCGGTTGCGGGCTGCCCGCGGTCAGTGTGGCCCGGTAGGCGCGCAGGGTCATGCCTGCCTTGAGCGTGACATCCACGCCGAGGCGGGCGCCGACACTCACCTCGACCCCCAGTTCCTCTCGCAGCTCGCGGGTCAGCGCATCGGCGTCGCTCTCGCCGGCGGCCACTTTGCCACCGGGCAGTTCCCACAATCCGGCAAGCTCCGGCGGCCGCCGGCGTTGGGCGACCAACAGCCCGGCCTCGGAGAACAATGCACCCGCCACGACGATCTGTTCATCCATCGCGCCCGACGGTATACCGTCGGGTATGGCCGTGTTATCGAACGATCAGGTCGACGCCGCACTGCCCGATCTGCCGGGCTGGGAACGCGCGGCGGGTGCCCTGCGCAGATCCACCAAATTCCCGACGTTCCTCGACGGCATCGACGCCGTGCGCCGTGTCGCCGAATTCGCCGAGGAAAAAGACCATCACCCTGACATCGACATCCGCTGGCGCACAGTCACATTCGCACTGGTGACGCATTCTGCCGGCGGAATCACCGAGAAGGACCTCCAGATGGCTACGGAGATCAACCGGATTCTGGCCGACCAGCCGGGCTAGACGCGCTTGGCGTAGTCGTCGCGATCCAGGCCAGCGTCGCCAGCGTCGCGACGATGTAGACCAGCCCGGCCCAGGCCAGATACCAGGGTCGGCCGATCTCCCAGATCGTCGGCTGGGCGAAGCTGAGCAACCACGGCACGCCGACCAGCGTGAGCGCCAGCCAACCCCAGCCCAGCACCCGCGCGCCCAGCCGGTTCGCCAGCGGCCCGTGCAGCAACCAGATCATCAGTGGAATCAGCCAGACCCAGTGGTGCGTCCACGAAATCGGCGAAAGCAGCAACCCGAAGAGGCTCACGATCACGATCGCGCCCAGCCGGTCGGCGCTGCCGCCGATAGCCCGCCAGGCCAGAACGGCAAGGACCGCGGTGACGGCGATGCCGAGCAGGACGGCCGGACCGTATCCCGCGTCATGGCCAAGGATCCGGGAGATCCCGCCGCGCCAGGACTGGTTGAACGACGTCCCGATCGGTCCGATCCGGTCTGCGTCACCGAGAAGTTCGGTGAAATACCGGCGCGCCTCGTCGCCGATCACCAGCACCGAGAACGCGACCGTCCCGAAGAACACCACGGCCGAGAACACCGCAGCGCCCCACCTGCGCGCGCCGAGGAAGTAGAGCCCCGAGACCGCAGGCGTCAGTTTCACGCCCGCGGCCAGACCGACCAGCAGCCCCGACAGCCACCAGCGGTTGCTGTAGACGGCGCAAAGCACCGCCAGCACCAGGACGACATTGACCTGCCCATAGTCGAACGTGCTGCGCAGCGGCTCCGTCCAGATACCGACGGCCGTCCACAACATCGCGACACGCCGGGGCGCCGGACCGCCGAGCAACAGCTGACTGACCCGCACCACGCCGTACAGAGCGGCGATGATGCCGATCTGCCAACAGAACGCCACCAACCCGAACGGCAGCAGATGCAGCGGGTAGAACACCACCGCCGCGAACGGCGGGTAGGTGAAAGGCAGTGGGAAATCCGGTGTCTGGTCCGCGTAGACGTAGTCGTAGAGCGGGCCGGCCCGACCGTCCAGGGTGGCGGCGCCGCCGACATAGACGTGCAGGTCGACGAAGTTCGCGCCGTTGGGGACGAGATAGGTCCAGGCCAGGCGCGCCGCAATGCTGAGGACCAGCAACGCAGGCGCCAGACGGTAGAGCCGCGCGGTTGCTGAGACGTGGGTGGCCGGTTCGGTGTTAACGGACACGACTTTAGCGACCCGCCCGGCTCGTCTCGTCGGCGGTTTGTCACGCCAGCGCGGCTCTCGCCGCCGAGGGTCACGCTGGAGTGACGGGCGACCCGCGGCCTGACCCCGATTGTCACGCTGGAGTGGCTGTCGGCGCCGGGCGTCACTCCAGCGTGACAATCGCCGAGAGTGAGGTTCCCGATCCCGACGCATCACGCCCAAGGCACTGCGAGATAACGAATTCGGTCAGGGCAGTAACGGTTGAATAACCGCCACACGTGTCACTTGAGTCCCATCAGTAACTCGATAGTTTTCCCTTCAGACGTGCAAGCAACCGATTGGGAGAACCATGATCTTCACCTGGAAAGCACTTTCCACCAGCATGATCGCGGCCGCCGGCGCAGTCCCGGTCGCGTTGGCCCTCAGCGCCTCAGCGAACGCCGAACCGGTGGCCCCGGCGCCGGTCCCGGCACCGAACCTGCCGATCGTCAACCAACTCGCCGGCGTGCCGGCTGCCGCGCCGCAACTGCTGCAGGGCGTGAGCTCCGCGTTGACCGGCACCCCTGCCGCCGCACCGGCTCCGGTTCCGGGCGCTACCGCCTCGGTGACGCTGCCGCAGGCACCGACGGCTGCCGCACCCGCTGCCGCCTCACCGCTCGGGTCGTTGCTGCCCGGCGCCACCGCACCGGCCGCGGCACCCGCGGTTCCGGCCGCGACGGCTCCGGTCTCCGGTCCGGCATCCCTGATCCCCTCTGCGGAGCTGACGATCCCGCAGGTGCCCGGGATGCCCATCCCGCTGCCCCAAAAGGTGAACATCCCGGGCGATCTGGCCTCGCTGGCTCCGGTTGCCGCTCAGACGGCGCTGCCCGCCGCGGCGTCGCCGTTGGCCCCGGCAGCGGCGGCAGCTCCTGCGGTTGCGGCTCCGGCCGCCGCCGCTCCGGCTGCCCTCAACCCCGAGGTCGCGGCGCTGGCTCCACTGCTGACCGCCGGCCTGCCCTGATCCCCGAACTGGTCTGACCGCCCGAAACGATTGGGAAAACCATGTCACCGCGTATGTCTCTGAAAACGATGTTCGGCACCGCCGCCGCAATCGGGTCCACCACCCTGTTGCTGTTCAGCAGCGCCGTAGCGAACGCCGATCCGGCACCGCTGCCGATCGACGCGGTACAGGCACCCGGTCTGCCGGCGATGGAGAATCTCAGTCCGATCATCCAGCAGGCTGCAGCCGATCCCGGCGGCGCCGTGCAACTGCTGATGGCAGCCGCGCAGGCATTCGCTGCCAACAAATCGGAATCGGCTGAATCCCGCAACGTCGCCACGGCGGTCAACCATTTCGCGGCGCAGCCCGTCGCCGCACCCGAGCATGTTCCTGCTCTGGGCGCCGGCGGCGACGCTCACCTGCCGATGGGTGTCGACCCGGCCCATGCGGCCGGGCCGGCCCCTGAGGCGCTGCCCGCACCGGCACCCGCGCCCGCTCCCGAGGCCGCACCCGCTCCCGCGCCGGCACCGGCTGCACCCGCTGCCCCGGCGGCACAGGCGGCGGCACCCGCACCCGAAGCTGCACCCGCGCCCGCCCCGACTCCCGGGGCAGTCCCGGTCGCGGCCACCATTCCCGCGCCGGCCCCTGAAGCTGCGCCTGCACCGGCACCCGCGCCTGAAGCCGCCCCGGCGGGTGCCCCGGCTCCGCCCCCTGGCTTCGGGCCGGACACGCCGACGACGCAGGACTTCATGTACCCGTCGATCAGCAATGGCTGCCTCAAGGACGGCGGAAACGTTCTGGCGACGGCGATCTCGGTGGCCGGCCCGGCCACGATCCCGCTGCCCGGTCCGAAGGCCGGTCAGACCGCGTACGTGTTCACCGCGATCGGCACTCCGGGCCCGGCCGCCGAGCAGAAGCTGCCGCTGAACGCCACGTGGGTGAACCTGACCACCGGCAAGTCCGGCAGCGTGACGCTGCAGCCGCGCTCGGACATCAACCCCGAAGGACCGACCACGCTGACCGCGATCGCCGACACCGGATCGGGCAGCATCATGACGACGGTCTTCGGCCAGGTCACCACGACCGAGAAGCAGTGCCAGTTCATGCCCACCATCGGATCCACGGTGGTGCCCTGACCACACCATATGAATGGGGAAACGAAATTCCCGGTCGCTTGCCTCACGGCTGGCGACCGGGAATTTTGTGTAGGGCTGTTTTCGGTTGAGTCTGGAGGCCTCAGTAGGCCATGAAGAGGATCATTTCGCGGTCGTACTCACGCCCGGGGTGCTGCTGGGCCAGATGCGCCTGAGCCTTCTCGACCAGGTCGTCCTCATCGGTCCCGCTGATCGCTTCTCCACACGGGCAGTTCAGATGTGTCTTCGCCATATGTTCACCATTGCATAGGTAGTCGAGCTTTCAACCCCGAGTGTGCACCCAGATCGCGATTTCGCCACGAAACGCGATCTCAGCGCACGCTCGACGCCGACATCAGCTCTTGGCCTTGGCTTCTTTGGCGGCTGCCTTCATCTGCTTCTTGTAGGTGCGGACCTTCTGCAGCGACCCGGGATCTACCACGTCGGCCACCGACATGAAGCTGCCGGCCGTGCCGTAATCCCCCGCGGCCTCACGCCAGCCCGTCGGCGTCACGCCGTACTGCTTACCCAACAGCGCCAAGAAGATCCGGGCTTTCTGGTCACCGAACCCGGGCAGCCGCTTGAGCCGGCGCAACACCTCTTTGCCATCGGGATCGCCGCTGGTCCACAGCGCCGTGACATCGCCGTCGTACTCGTCGACGATGGCCCGCGCCAGGTCCTGTACCCGCTTGCCCATCGACCCCGGAAACCGGTGAATGGCAGGGGTTTGCGACACCAGCGCGATGAATTCGTCCGGGTTGTAGTCGGCGATCTCGCGGGCGTCGACACGACCGAGACGGTCGGCGATCTTCTTGGGCCCGGCGAATGCGGTTTCCATCGGAATCTGCTGATCCAACAACATCCCGACCAACAGCGCGAACGGGTTGGACTCCAGCAGGGCGTCGGCCTCCGGGTCTTGGACTAGCTGCAGTTTTCCCACGTCGCCAGTCTAGGACTAGCCACGTTTTTGACGTCTGTGTCGGTGGAGTGTGCGAATGTGTACGCGTTAACCGGTGATGTGCCCACAGGAGATGGACATGAGACGCGTCGTTGCACCCTTCTTTGCAGCGGTGATTACCGCGCTTGCCTTGGCCGCCACGGCCAACGCGATCCCCGATCAGGGCACGCCGGAGTTCGACAACTACATGCAGGGCCTGGACCGCAACGGATTCCACTTGAATCCCGACACCGCGTGGCGCGTCGCTCACCAGGCGTGTACGGGCAGCATCCCGGGGTACATCAGCTGGGAGTTGGCCGCCCAGGGTGTGATCGGCCCCGGTGCGGAGCAGCGGGTGTACGACGTGGCCAGGAAGTACGCCTGCCCCGTTCAGTAGGTGAGCTAGCTGCGGTTTCGCCGCACAGCCATCTAAGGTTGGCCCACAATGTCCGGCGAAGTGGCAGTCGCGCTGGCCCTGGCGCTGATCTTGGCGGCGATCGCCGCCGTCGTCGTGGTGCGCACCCGGCGGGTGGTGGCCACCCCCACCGAACGTGCCGTGCACGCCGCACTGCACACCGCCGCGCAGGCCGCCCGCGCGTTACGTCAAGGCCTGGACACCGAATCCGCCCAGACCGCGGCGCCCTATCTGCGCGAGCTGACCGGTACCGCGGGGCTCGCGCTGTTCGACGATGACGCGGCCCTGCTGGCCCGTGACCACGACGATGAGGCGATCTGGCAGTCCGGCACCGTCGACGTCTGTGCCGACACCGCCCGCGAGTCGATCAGTGCCGGTCGCCGGGTACTGCACACCGCACGGTCGACAGCTGTCGTGGCGCAGCCGCTGCTGACCGAGGGCGGCGAGGTGCTCGGTGCCCTGGTGGTCCTGGCACCGGCCAGCCCTGGCCCGGGCATGCTCGGCGCGGTCGGCGAGGTGGCGCGCTACGCCGCCAGCCAGCTCGAGCTGGCCGAACTCGACGCGTCACGCGCCCGACTGGACCGGGCCGAGGTGCTGGCGTTGCGTGCCCAGATCAGCCCGCACTTCATCTACAACGCGCTCAACACGATTGCCTCGTTCGTCCGGACCGACCCGGACCGGGCCCGCGAACTGATCCTGGAATTCGCGGATTTCACCCGCTACTCGTTCCGTGCGGCCGGGCAGTACACCACGCTCGCCGACGAACTGCGCAACATCGACCGCTACCTGACGCTGGAACGGGCCCGGTTCGGCACCAGCCTGCGGGTACGGCTTCAGGTGGCCCCCGAGGTGCTCAACGTCGTCGTGCCGTTCCTCGCGCTGCAACCGCTGGTGGAAAACGCTGTGCGGCACGGGCTGGCGGGTCGGGGCGGCGGATCCGTGGAGATCATCGCCCGCGATGCGGGCACTGAATGCGTGATCACCGTGGAGGACGACGGTGCAGGCATCGATCCCGACACACTGCGCGCCGGCCCCGGCGACGCACTGGCCGACCGTACCGGGGAGTCCGCGCATGTCGGGCTGACAAATGTGGACCATCGACTGCGCGCGGCATTCGGCAACGATTACGGTCTTGTGGTCGAGACAGCGGTCGGTGCGGGCACCAAAGTGGTGATGCGCGTGCCGAAGTTCCGTTCAGGGGTCCGAGCCGGCGGAGGTGGTTTCGCATGAGTTCTGGCCTCACCGTGCTCGCTGTCGACGATGAGGCGCCCGCGCTCGACGAGTTGGCCTATCTGCTGGGGCAACACCCCGACGTCGGTGAGGTGCACACCGCGTCCGACGCCACCTCGGCACTACGCGAACTCAACCAGCACGCTTTCGACGCGGTGTTCCTCGACATCAACATGCCCGGCCTGTCCGGCATCGAATTGGCCGGGGTGCTGGCCAATTACGCGAACCGGCCCGCCGTGGTGTTCGTGACCGCCCACGAGGACAAGGCAGTGGCGGCCTTCGATGTCGGCGCCGTCGACTATCTGCTCAAGCCGATCCGGCAGAACCGCCTCGACGAAGCCGTGCGCCGGGCCGCGTCGGCCGCTCCGAAGGCCGCGGCCGCTGAACCGGCGCAGCCCGAGGATCGGGATTGGAACGTGGTTCCCGCCGAACTGGGCGGTATAACCCACCTGGTGCCCCGCGACAGCATCGGCTGGGTTGAGGCCGAAGGTGACTACGCCCGGCTGCACTCGGCCACCGGCGCCCACCTGGTGCGGATCCCGTTGAGCACCTTGGAAACCCGCTGGCGCGACCATGGGTTCCAACGCATCCACCGGTCATACCTGGTGTCACTGCGACAGATCACCGGGCTGCGTACCGCCGAAGGCGCCGTGCTGGTGCGGTTACGCGCCAACGGAACCTCCCCCGCCGTGGAGCTTCCGGTGAGCCGGCGCCAGGCCCGCGAACTGCGGGACCGACTGGTCCGCGATCCGATGCGTTCCCTCAAACCGGCGGGCAGCGATGAGTGAGCGGCCTGGGTCCGCTGGGCGGCCCGCCGCCGGACCCAATGGGCGGCCCGCCGCCGGACCCAATGGGCGGCCCGCCGCCGGACGCCAACGCGTCGTGCTGGCCCACCGCCGCGGTACCCGCATGGTGCGCACGCGCATCGAGGTGGCCGAGCAGACACAGGTGGGCGACGCACTGGTACGCGGCCTGGTGCGCACACAGTTGGGGCTCGCCTTGCGACTCGCCGCCGTAGTGGTCACGGTCGTGGTGGCCTTGGTACTACTCAATTCCGCCGTACCGGAGTTCGCCGCGCTCACCGTACTCGGCATCCGGCTCAACTGGCTGATCCTCGCCGGGCTGCTGTATCCCCTGCTGTACGGCGTAGGCCGGCTCTATATCCGACTGGCCGAGCAGGGCGAGCGCGATTTCGTCCGCGTCGTCGACAGCGAACCATGACCGGCGCACCGCTGACCGCCGCTGCCCTGCTCGCCGCCGTCGTGACCACCATCGCCATCGGCGCCTACGGGGTTCGGTTGTCGCGCACCACCTCCGACTTCCTGGTGGCCTCGCGCAGCGTCGGCCCGCAGTGGAACGCCGCCGCGATCTCCGGTGAATATCTCTCCGCCGCCTCGTTTCTCGGGGTGGCCGGGCTGATCGCGAAGTACGGCGCCGACGCGCTGTGGTATCCGGTCGGTTTCACCGCGGGTTATCTGGGCGTGCTGCTGTTCGTGGCCGCACCGCTGCGACGCTCGGGGGCCTACACCGTCCCCGACTTCGCCGAATTCCGGCTCGGCTCGGTCCGTCTGCGCAAGGTGGCCATGCTCGTCGTCGTGGTGATCTGCCTGTTTTATCTGGCGCCGCAGTATCAGGGCGCCGGGCTCGCCCTGAAAACGCTTCTGGGCGTGCCGGTCTGGATCGGACCGCTGCTCGTCGCCGGGATCGTGATCACCAACGTGGTGGCCGGCGGCATGCGGTCGATCACCTTCGTGCAGGCGTTTCAATACTGGCTCAAACTCACCGCCATCGCGGTCCCGGCGCTGGCCCTGCTCGGGCTGTTCATCGGCGACCGTGGCGATTTGGGCGGCCCACTGCCGCCCACTGTGCAGCAGCAGACCACCGTGCAGATCGAGACCGCAGTGGTGGTCCAGGTGATCGATCCGGCGGGCATCACCGTGTCCGGCGACCTGGACGGCCGTCACGTCGACTCCGCCACGATCACCGCGCCCGGGCAACACACCCTCGGCGCGGGCACCACACTCACGCTGGCCGCGGGTGCGGCCACGCCGGTGGTGGCCGGCACTCCGGGGACCGGCAGTGAGTGGATCGCCTCGGGCGGCGGCCTGGGCGGTGGACATCCGCTGTATCAGGTGTTGTCGATCATCGTCGCGACGTTCCTGGGCACCATGGGCCTGCCGCATGTGCTGGTCCGCTTCTATACCAACCCCGACGGTCGGGCGGCCCGCCGTACCGCGCTGGCGGTGGTGGCACTGCTGTCGGTGTTCTACTTCTTCCCGATCCTGCTCGGGGTCTTCTCCCGGTTGTACGTGCCGCAGCTGCTCATCACCGGAACTGCCGACGCTGCAGTGCTTTTGGCCCCCGGCGCAGCCGTCGGCGGGATCGGCGGCCAACTGCTGGCCGCCCTGGTGGCCGCCGGCGCCATCGCGGCGTTCCTGGCAACCTCCTCGGGCCTGCTGATCAGCGTCGCCGGGGCCCTGGCCACCGATGTGCTGCGCGGCCGGGTGCGCGACTTCCGGATCGCCGCAGTGTTCGGCGGGCTCATCCCGATCCCGTTGTCGCTGATGGTGTCCGGGCTGGAGTTGTCACGCAGCGTCGGCTTGGCCTTCGCGGTCGCCGCGTCCACCCTGTGCCCGCTACTGGTGCTCGGTATCTGGTGGCGCGGCCTGACGGCGATCGGTGCGGCATGTGGCCTCGCGGTGGGCGGATGTGTGTGCGGCAGCGCGGCGCTCGTGGCGATCAGCGGCGGTATCGATGACGACGTACTCGGCGGATGGCCCGCGGTGATGGTCGGTTACCCGGCGGCGGTCAGCGTGCCGATCGCCTTCCTCACCATGATCGTCGTCAGCATGTTCACCCGGCCCATCGCGGGCGTCGCGCAGATCTTCGCGCGCATGCACGTGCCCGAACGCCTCGGCCTCGGCGTCGAGCGGGTGCCCGCAGGCTGAACCGCCTGCCGCTCAGCCCCGACGACCGACCGCTCGGCGCAGCGATGACCGAATTCGGCGTATCGACCTCGATACCCCGCCCATGTGACCCAGCTCTCAATTAGGTTCAGGCGCTATCCGCTCTCACAGCCAATTGTCAGGAGTTCTCGGGTGACCGAAACCGACCTTCCCGAGAGGGTTGCCCCCACCGGGGAGCAGTTCCTCGCCATGCAGGCCAGTCCTGAATTCCAGGAACTGCGTACCCGCCTGCGCCGCTTCGTCTTTCCGATGACCGCGTTCTTCCTGGTCTGGTACGGCCTCTACGTCGCTCTCGGCGCGTTCGCCCACGACTTCATGGCCATCCGGGTGTTCGGCAACGTCAACGTCGGCCTGCTGATCGGGCTGGGCCAGTTCCTCACCACGTTCCTCATCACCGGGTTGTACGTACGCTTCGCGAACCGGGAGCTCGACCCGCGGGCCACCGCCATCCGCGAAGAGCTGGAGGGCACCCGATGACAGTCACAACGCTCGCCGCGGAGACCGTCGGTAACCCGGTGGCCAACATCGGCATCTTCAGCCTCTTCGTCGTCGTCACGATGATCGTGGTGATCAAGGCCAGCAAGCGAAATGCGACCGCCGACGAGTTCTTCACCGGCGGCCGCGGCTTCTCCGGCCCGCAGAACGGCATCGCCGTCGCCGGCGACTACCTGTCGGCGGCCAGCTTCCTCGGCATCGCCGGCGCCATCGCCGTCTACGGCTACGACGGCTTCCTGTACTCGATCGGGTTCCTGGTGGCCTGGCTGGTCGCCCTACTACTGGTGGCCGAATTACTGCGCAACACAGGTAAATTCACCATGGCCGACGTGCTGAGCTTCCGGCTCAAGCAGCGTCCGGTGCGGCTGGCCGCGGCCATCTCGACACTGACGGTTTCGCTGTTCTACCTGCTGGCCCAGATGGCCGGAGCCGGCGGTCTGGTCGCCCTGCTGCTCGACGTCAACAGCCGCACCGGGCAGTCGATCGTGATCGCCGTCGTCGGCATCCTGATGATCGTCTACGTCTTGGTCGGCGGCATGAAGGGCACCACGTGGGTGCAGATCATCAAGGCCGTGCTGCTGATCGCGGGTGCCGCTCTGATGACCGTGATGGTGCTGAGCAAGTTCGGGCTGAACTTCTCCGAGATCCTCGGTTCGGCACAATCGGCGATCTCCGGGGCCACCACCAAGGGCGTGTCCAGCCGTGACGTGCTCGCCCCGGGCGCGCAGTACGGCGGATCGCTCACCTCGCAGATCAACTTCATCTCGCTGGCGCTGGCGCTGGTGCTCGGTACCGCGGGCCTACCCCACGTGCTGATGCGCTTCTACACGGTGCCGACCGCGAAAGAGGCTCGGCGATCAGTGGTCTGGGCGATCGCGCTGATCGGCGCCTTCTACCTATTTACTTTGGTACTCGGCTACGGCGCGGCCGCCCTGGTCGGTCCGGACCGCATTCTTGGGGCAGCCGGTGGCGTCAACTCGGCCGCCCCGCTGCTGGCGTTCGAACTCGGCGGGGTGATCCTGCTCGGGGTCATCTCCGCGGTGGCGTTCGCGACGATCCTCGCCGTCGTGGCCGGTCTGACCATCACGGCGTCGGCCTCGTTCGCCCACGACATCTATGCGTCAGTACTCAAGTCGCACAAGGTGACCGAAGACGAGCAAGTGCGGGTCTCGCGTATCACCGCGGTCGTGCTCGGCGTGTTCGCGATCGGGCTGGGCATTCTCGCCAACGGCCAGAACGTGGCGTTCCTGGTGGCCCTGGCATTCGCCGTGGCTGCTGCGGCCAACCTACCGACGATCGTGTACTCGCTGTACTGGAAGCGGTTCAACACCCGCGGTGCCCTGTGGAGCATGTACGGCGGCCTGATCTCGACCATCGTGCTGATTGTGTTCTCCCCCGCCGTATCGGGTTCGAAGACCGCCATGATCCCCGGCGCGGACTTCGATTTCTTCCCGCTGGCCAACCCAGGCATCGTGTCCATCCCGCTCGCATTCGCGCTCGGCATCATCGGCACGCTCACGTCGCCCGACACCGGGAACCCCGAACTCAACGCCGAGATGGAGGTCCGGTCGCTGACCGGCGTCGGCGCCGAGAAGGCGGTCGCGCACTAGACGCCACTCCGCCGAAACGGCATTCCAGCAGAGAAACTGCGAGTAGCGGCCTGCTGGAATGCCGTTTCGGCGGAATAAGCGGAATAACAGGTCGGGCGGCGCCGCTACCATTCAGCGTGCGCCGCCTCTCCTTTCCTCTCCTCGCGTACGCGTTCGCCGCGATCATGGTGGGCACCACGCTGCCCACCCCGATGTACGCGCTGTACGCCGACCGCATGCATTTCGCGGTGCTGACCACGACGGTCATCTATGCCACCTACGCCGGCGGTGTGTTGTTCGCGCTGCTCGTATTCGGCCGCTGGTCGGATGCCGTGGGTCGGCGGCCCATGCTGCTGGCGGGCGTGGCGGCGGCCCTGGTCAGCGCCGTGGTGTTCCTGTTCGCCGATTCGGTGCCGCTGCTGCTGATCGGTCGGGTCCTGTCCGGTCTGTCGGCGGGTCTCTTCACCGGAACGGCCACGGCGGCCGTCATTGAGGCCGCCCCCCAGGCCTGGAAATCCAGGGCCGCGGCGGTGGCGACAGTGGCCAACATCGGCGGCTTGGGCGCCGGCCCGCTGCTGGCCGGGCTACTGGTGCAGTACGCACCCCAACCCCTTCTGCTGCCGTTCCTGATTCACATCGGCCTCGCTGTGCTGGCCGGGATCGCGGTGTTCGTTGTGCCGGAGACGTCGGCGCGCACCGGGAGGATCGGGTTGCAGCGGCTGTCCGTGCCCACCGAGGTGCGGACCGTCTTCGTCATCGCCGCACTCGCCGCCTTCGCCGGATTCGCGGTGACCGGACTGTTCACCGCGGTCGCGCCGTCGTTCCTGTCGAACGTCATCGGCATCGGCAACCACGCGGTGGCGGGCGCGATCGCCTGCTCGATCTTCGCGGCCTCGGCCTTGACCCAGGTGGCAGCGAATCGAATGGTCGCCGAGCGGGCGGTGGCGGTCGGCTGCGGACTGCTGATCGTGGGCATGATGATTCTGACTGCGGCACTGTATTTTTCCTCGCTGCCCGGCCTGATCGCCGCGGCCGTGGTATCCGGCATCGGCCAGGGCATGAGCTTCAGCCGGGGCCTGGCCGCGGTCGTCGAGCGCGCCCCGGCCCAGCGTCGCGCCGAGGTCAGCTCCACCTACTTCGTCGTCGCCTATGTCGCCATCTCGCTTCCGGTGATCGGCGAGGGTCTGGCCGCTCAATCACTGGGCCTGCGCACCGCCGGCATCACTTTCGCGATCACGGTCGCGGTGCTGGCCGCGATCTGTCTGACCGCGATCCTGTTCGCGGAGGCCAGAGCGAAGTTGAGTGCTTCTACCTAGGGACTACGCAGCCGTGGGGCCATAGCGTTCTAGCCATGACCGTTGCTGCTGACACAGCTGCCAAGAATGCCCCCGCGAAAGCCGGGCCGTTCCCCTCGCCCGCCGAGGTCGAGGCGCAGACCCCACCCGACCGGGACCGCGCCATCGACGTCATCCGGATCGTCTCCCTGGTCGGTGTGGTGTTCGGCCACACGATCATGGCCACCAGCACGATCCGTGACGACGTGTTCATCTGGAGCAACCTGCTCACCGCGTCCGTCGTGTTTCAGGCGCTGACCTGGGTGTTCCAGATCATGCCGTTGTTCTTCTTCGCCGGCGTGGCCGCTTCGGTGCAGTCCTGGAAGCCGGGCTCCTCGTGGGGCGGGTGGCTGCTGCGACGCTGCACCCGGCTGTACCGGCCGGTGTTCTACTACCTGGCTTTCTGGACCGCGGCCCTGGCGGTGTTGCGGTTCGTGCTGCCCGAGCATGTGTACGAGCCCATCGCCGGGATCTCCATCCAGCTGCTGTGGTTCCTGGGCGCTTATGTCCTGGTGCTGGCCGCGGTGCCGCTGCTGGCCCGTATCACCACGACCGGGCAGATGGCCGGCGCGATCATCGGCACATATGCGTTCATCGCCGTGATCGACATGGTCCGGATAAACATGGACGGCTACGCCACACTGGGCTACCTCAACACCGTGGTGTGGTTGATCCCCGGAGTGTTCGGTGTGGCCTACCGTCGCCACCTGCTGTCCAGCAGTGCCGCGCTGAAGATCGGGATCGGCATGCTCGGGGTGAACCTGGCACTGCTGTACTTCGGCCCCTACGAGCTGAGCCTGGTCGGCATCGAGACCCAGCACCTGAAGAACATGACGCCGCCGTCGCTGCTGCTGGCCGGCCACGCAATCATGATGTGCGCGTTCGCGATTGCCGCCGCCCCCGCCATCAACCGGTGGGCTCAGCGGCCGCGGGTGTGGTGGCTGACCGCGATCGGCAACTCCGGTGCGATGACGCTGTACCTGTGGCACATGCCGCTGCTGCTGGGCCTGCACCTGGTGTTCGACTACCTTGGGCTCGACCGCATCGACCCGTCTGCCCCCGGCTTCATCGCGCTGTCAGTGCTGCAGTTGGCCGTGATGGCCGGACTGGTCGCGGTCGCCTTCGTCGCGCTGCGACCGCTGGAGAACTCGCCGCTGCCACTGTGGGACGGTGGCGCGGTGGCCGACACCGGCATCCGCAGCGCCACGGTGGGACTGCTGCTGTGCCTGGCCGGTGCGGCGACACTGACCTCGGTTGCTTGGGGCCTGAAAGATCAGGGCGTGTACTGCGTGGCGGTCATGTTGGCCGCCCTCGTGGCGGCCCGGGCGCTGGCCCGCAACTAACACGTCGAGTGTGCGTACAGATCGCGAATTTCCACGGAATAGCGATCTGTACGCACACTCGGCGTTGACGAACCTGTATCTACCCGCTCTTGCGGCGGAATTCCCGCCGGTTCTCGACCGGGCCATGTGCCCGCGATTTGTCACGCCCGCCGTCCTTGTGCGCAGCGCCCCCAGACGACTGCGCCTTCTTGCGCTCCAGGGCCTCCCGGAATTTGCGCTTGTTGTCGTCTTCCGGTGTGTCGTCAGCCATACGCCGCAGCGTAGTCCGACTCCGAGTCCATAGTCACGCGTATTACCGACGGCCCGGCGGCATCCCGTACACGTGCGTGATCGGCAGGGTCAGCAACACGCGGCGATCGTCGACCATGGCTCGCCGGTAATCGTCCCAGTCGGGATGCTCTCCGGCGATGTTGCGGTACAAGGCAATCAGCCCCTCGACCGTATCGTCGTCGGGCGCGGCGGCGGGTGGGGTGAGGATCGCGTCGCCCTCGGCAACCGCATACGACCAGCCGTCGTCGGAGCTGACATGGACGGATGCCCGGGGATCCCGCCGCAGATTGCGGGTCTTGGCCCGCGGCTCGGTGATGGACACCTGGATCTGCACTGCCCGCGGGTCGAAGTAGTAGGAGACATTCGACAGTTGCGGACGACCGTCCTGCTTGATCGTCGCGAGAACTCCCATCGAGTTGCCGCCGATCAAGGCCAAAAGCTTGTCGTCGAAAACCTGGCGCCCCATGTGACGAGCGTACGTCTTTACCATCGGTTCGATGAGCGTGATTGACGGCAACACCCTCGACGGCGTCTCGGCGACGTCGCTGTGGACCCTGAGCAACCGTGGTCTCGAGGCCAGACGTTCCGACGGCGTGATCCGCGACCCGTGGGCCGTGGCCCTTCGTGACTCCATCGACTACGACTACCGCAAGTTCGGCAGGCCCACCCAAGCCCATGCGCTGCGGGCCCGCACCTTCGACGTCGAGACCCGCGACTACCTCTCGTCGCATCCGAAGGCCGCGGTGGTGGCATTGGCCGAGGGGCTGCAGACCAGCTTCTGGCGCCTCGATCAGGCCGGGGTGGCTGACGAATTGACCTGGTATTCAGTCGATCTACCGCCTGTGGTCGCGATCCGGGACAAACTATTGCCTCATGACGACCGCATCGTCGCCCTGGCCCAGTCGGCACTCGACCGCAGTTGGATGGACCACGTCGACGCCACCAACGGTGTGTTCATCACCGCCGAGGGACTTCTGATGTACCTGGAACCCGACGACGTGCGCAGCCTGATCGCCGACTGCGCGGCACGGTTCCCCGGGGGGCGGATGGTGTTCGACTCGATCCCGCACTGGGCGAGCCGGCGCACCATCAAGGGTCTACACCTGTCCGACCGCTACATCGCGCCGCCGATGCCGTTCGCGCTGACCGCCGAAGAGGGCCTGGCCATGGCTGGGACGGGACCGGGAGCCATCGCCGGGGTGAGGTCGGCTCGGGACGTGCCCATGCAGGCCGGGCGCGGCCTGTTCAAGCTGGCGGCCGAGCCGTGGCTGGACCGGATCGGCGCGATCCACCGCATCAGACCGTCCATCACGGCACTGGACTTCTGACCCGAAGGATCGAGAAAGAGACGACTGTGCTGATTCCAGGACTGCATCGCCGGCGGTACCGGCGGGCGCTGATCGCGCTCACCGCTTTGCTCGTCGTCGGTGTCACGCCGTCCTGCACAACCGAGGCGAAAACGGAAAAGAGGTCCGCTGCGGTCGCGGTGGTCCCCGAGGCCCTCACCCTGCACGACGTGACTGTCACCCGCGTCCACTACCGGTCCGACGCCCGGCCCACCGACCGGTACCCCGACCAGAACTGGGCCGATCTCTACCTGCCCGCCGGCAGGCATGCGTTCAATTCGGTCCCGCTGGTGGTGCTGATCCACGGCGGCGGGTGGCAGAGCACGATGGGCGCGGGGGTGTTCCAGGGCCTGGCCCGCGAGCTCAGTAGCCGCGGCATGGCGGTCTACAACATCGAGTACCGCAGGATGGGGTCGGGCGGTGGGTGGCCGACCACGTTCGACGACGTGGCCGGCGCCATGGACTATGTCGCCGAGGTGGCCCTGCAGTATCCGCAGCTGGCCATCGACGACGCGCTGGTCGTGGGCCATAGTGCAGGAGCCCAATTGGCGGTATGGGCCAGCACCCGCCAGGACCTGCGCGGTGACGAGGTCGGATCCCGGCCTCGGTTCCGGCCGACCAGGGTCATCTCGCTGGCCGGTCCGCTCGACATGGTCTACGCCGCCGACCACGGCGACAAACGCATCGTCGCAGTGCTCGGCGGCCGCCCGGCAGAGGTGCCGCAGCGGTACGCCTCGGTCGATCCGATCCAGAACCTCGACCCGAGCGTGCCGGTGATCGCGGTGCACGGAACCCTCGACACCGTTGTGGCACCGGCCAATTCGCAGCGCTACGTCGCAGCGCTCAAGAAGCGCGGCGGCCGGGCCAGCGTCGAACTGCTCCCGGGTGAGAATCACACGTCGATCGTGTCGACGCGATCCCCCAGCTTCCGGCGGGTGCTCCACCTCATCACCGCCACCTCGAAGGCCGAATTGGACCAACTGCCGGTGAAGTGACTGGTTAGGCTGGAGCGGTGACGGGCTACATCGCGTTCCTGCGCGGCATCAACGTGGGAGGCGTGAATCTCAAGATGGCCGACGTGGCCAAAGCCATGGAGGCAGCCGGATTCACCGAGGTCAAGACGATTCTGGCAAGCGGAAATGTCTTGCTGGACAGCACTTCCAAGGCCCCGAAGGTCCGCACCACCGCCGAGAAGGCACTGCGCGACGCCTTCGGCTACGAGGCATGGGTGTTGGTGTACGACATCCCCACGCTGCAGAAGATCTCCGCCGATTATCCGTTCGCGCGGGAAGTCCCCGACCACCACTCGTATGTCACATTCGTGAGTGACGACAACCTGCTCGACGAGCTCGCGGCGCTGACCCCGGGCGACGACGAAAAGGTGCAACGCGGCGACGGGGTGCTCTATTGGCAGGTGCCCCGAGCCGCGACGCTCGACAGCGCGATCGGCAAGACCATGGGCAAGAAGCGCTACAAATCCTGCACCACCACCAGAAATCTACGGACCCTGGACAAGGTGCTGCGCTGAGCCGTCACCCGCGCGCTCTTCGCAGCCACCCCAACCCTGCGCTCGTGCCGGCGGCGGGACGGTACTCACAGCCCACCCAACCGTCGTAACCGGTCTCGTCGATGACGGCGAGCAGGTAGTCGATCGCCAGTTCGCCGCTGTCGGGTTCGTGACGATCGGGAACTCCGGCGATCTGCAGGTGCCCGACGTGACCGGTCGGAATGTCCGACCGCAGCCGGACCGTCACGTCACCTTCGGTGATCTGGCAGTGGTACAGGTCGAGTTGCACCTTGAGGTTCGGCGCCCCGATACCGCCCACAATGCGGTGCGCCTCGTCCTGCCGGCTCAGCAGATAGCCGGGCATGTCGCGCTGGTTGATCGGTTCGATCAGCACGTCGACGCCGAGGCCGGCGGCCTGATCGGCGGCCCAGGTGAGGTTGTCGCGGTACACCGCCAGCCGCTCCTCGCGCCCGGCACCGGTCGGGACAACGCCGGCCATCACGTGCACCCGTGGGCAATTCAGCGCCTCGGCGTAGCCCAGTGCGCGGACGAATCCATCCCTGAACTCGGCCTCGCGGCCGGGCAGGGAGGCGGTGCCGCGTTCCCCCGCCGTGTAATCGCCGGGATGAGCGTTGAACAACGCCTGCTCCAGACCGCAGGCATCGAGGCGAACGCGCAGCTGCTCGGCCGGGTACTCGTACGGGAAGAGGAATTCCACCGCGGTGAACCCGTCGGCCGCCGCGGCGGCGAACCGGTCGAGGAAGGCGTGTTCGGGGTACATCATGGAGAGATTGGCCGCGAAGCGTGGCACGGCGGACTCCTTCCAGCTGAACCGAATCACCCTTTGAGAGCATCTTTGCGCGTGCGATCGACGAGGTTGGCACCGGCCGGCGGAACGCGGGTACATTCGCGCCATGACGGGTGGCTCAGAGAAGGTCAGTGGCAGTGCGCTCACCGGTGTCTCCGAGACGGCACTGCTGACCCTGCAGGTGCGCGCGCACGAGGCACGCCGCCCGGACGGTCTGATCGACGATCCGGTGGCGCTGCAACTGGTCGACTCGATCGATTTTGATTTCGCCAAGTTCGGCTATACCCGCCGCCAGGACATGGCCCTGCGTTCACTGCTGTTCGACCGGATCACCGGCGACTATCTTCGCGAGCATCCGAAGGCCACCGTGGTGGCGTTGGCCGAGGGGTTGCAGACCAGCTTCTACCGCCTGGACGCCGCCGGCGTGGGACATGAGTTCCGCTGGATGTCAGTCGATTTGGAGCCGATGATCGAGCTCCGCAACAAGCTGCTGCCCAAGCCCGACCGCGTCACGCAGCGCGCCCAGTCGGCACTGGACTTCAGCTGGATGGACCACGTCGACACCGATCACGGCGTGTTCATCACCGCCGAGGGCCTCCTGATGTATCTGCAGCCAGAGGAGTCCATGTCACTGATCCGTGCCTGCGCGCAGCGCTTTCCGGGCGGACAGATGATGTTCGACCTGCCTCCGGCGTTCTTCGCGTTTCTCACCCGCAAAGGGATGCCGACCTCGATGCGCTATCGGGTGCCGCCCATGCCGTTCAGCCTGTCCCCGGGCGAGCTCGCCGATCTGGTCAACACCGTCCCCGGAGTACGGGCGGTTCGCGATCTGCCGATGCCACCCGGCCGCGGCGCGATCTTCAACGCCCTGTTGCGGACCTACCACCTGCCGATCTTCGACCCCGTCCGCCCGGTGGTAGGTCTGCTGGAGTTCGGCTAGTCCGCCGAACTAGACGGCCACCAAGGACTTTTCGAACCTGAGGTGAGGGTCCTCGACGGGTCCGTTGCGCAACGTCTCGGCATCCAACGTGTAGTTCATGGTCATCTGCCACGGTCCGTCAACCCCCTGACGGGGAATCTCGTCGATGGCACGCTGCACGTACCCGGCCCCGAAATCCAGGAGGGGGCGGGTCTGACCGCCGGCGAACTCCGGCCGGACGACGTCGAAACCGTTGTCGTCCATGTGCTTCAACAACCGGCAGAAGTGCTCGCAGAGCAACCCGACCTTGAGCGTCCATGACGAGTTGGTGTAGCCGAAGGCGAAGGCGAAGTTCGGCACGCCCGAGAGCATGATGCCCTTGTAGGCGACCGTGTCGGCGAGGTCCACCGGTGCGCCATCGACGGTCAGCGACATCCCGCCGAACAGCTGGATGTTGAGACCCGTTGCGGTGACGATGATGTCGGCGTCAAGCTCACGGCCGGACTCCAGCAGGATTCCGTTCTCGGTGAACGTCGCGATGCGGTCGGTGACCACCGAGGCGCTGCCGTTGCTGATGGCCTCGAAAAGGTCGCCGTCGGGTACGGCGCACAACCGCTGGTCCCACGGGTTGTAGTGGGGCGCGAAGTGCTCGTCGACGGGGTAGCCCTTGGGCAGCTTGGCGGCGTTGACCTTCTGGATCAGCCACCGGGCGGCCGTCGGGTACTTCTGGCACAGCACGTAGACGGAGCGCTGCTTGATGATGTTCTTGCGCCGGGCCGCGGCATACCCGAGGCGGTCGCCCAGCAGCCGCCTGGCGGTGTTGGCGAAGGCGTCCTTGGCCGGGACGGGAAGCACGTAGGTGGGTGAGCGCTGCAGCATCGTGACGTGCCCGGCGGTCGGCGCCATCGACGGCACCAGCGTCACCGCGGTGGCACCGCTGCCGATCACGACGACCTTCTTGCCGGTGTAGTCGAGATCCTCCGGCCAGTGCTGCGGATGCACGATTCGTCCGGTGAACCGGTCCTGACCTTCGAAGGTCGGGGTGTAGCCCTGGTCGTAGCGGTAGTACCCGCCACCGCAGAACAACCAGTTCGCCGAGATCTGCACGAGTTCGGGATCCGCGCCGTCACTGCCGGTCCGCTCGATGTCCACGGTCCAGGCGGCAGTCGCGGAGTCCCAGGCCGCGCCGAGCACCTTGTGATGAAGCCGGACGTGGCGGTCGATGCCGTTCTCCGACACCGTCTCGCGCAGGTAGGCCAGGATCTTGTCGGCGGTCGCGATGGCATGCTCGTCGCGCCACGGTTTGAATTCGTACCCGAAGGTGTGCAGGTCGGAGTCCGACCGAATGCCCGGGTAACGGAACAGGTCCCACGTGCCGCCGGTAGCGCCACGGGCCTCGAGGATCGTGTAGCTGCGGCCCGGGTGTTCGCGCTGCAGGTAGTAGGCGGCACCGATGCCGGAGATTCCGGCGCCGATGATGAGTACGTCGACGTGTTCGGTGTGGTTCATGTCTCAATGGTTGCGGTCAGCCGATCGTCACCCAAGGTCGGAAGTTCCAAATCTTCGGCATCCTATGGTGCAGTTTGCACCACAGTTCTACGCTGGGGTGATGGCGTGGAAGCCACCGTCACCTCGGGTGCAGGACCTGATCCGGCAATGCGCACAGATTGTGCTCAACCCCCGCCAGGAATGGCTCGACGAATTCGATGCCGCAGTGTTGGCCGCCAGCCCGGCAATCGCGTCCGACCCCGAGCTCGCCGGCGCGGTCGTCCGCAGTAACCACGCCAACCTGTTCTTCTGGGGCACGGCGAATGTGCGCGATCCAGGTGCTCCGGTGCCGCCGAATACCGGTCCGGAGCCACTCAGCATCGCGCGGGAACTGGTGCGCCGCGGCGTCAGCGAGTTCCCCCTGGATGCGTATCGGGTCGGCGAGGGTGTGGCATGGCGCCGGCTCATGGAGATCGCCTTCGAGCTCACGTCCGACCCCGGCGAACTACACGAGATGCTCGACGTGTGCTCGCAGTCCATCAGTGCGTTCGTCGACGCCACGCTGGCCGGGATCGCTGCCCAGATCGACCTGGAACGCGATGACCTGACCCGCGGCACCCATGCCGAACGGCGCGAGACCGTCGCGCTCCTGCTGGAGGGCGCCCCGATCCCCCGGCAGCGCGCCGAGGCGCGCCTGGGCCACGCGCTCACCGGAACGCACACCGCGGCAGTGATCTGGAGCGAGGACCCGGCGGGCGACCTGTCCGGATTGGACCGGGCCGCCGAGGCATTCGGCCAGGACTGCGGCGATCCGCGACCGTTGAGCGTGCTGGCCAGCACCGCCACCCGCTGGGTGTGGGCCGCAGGGGGCGCCGACATTCAGCACGGCTTCCAAGCACTCACCCGCGTCGCCGCAGAGTTGGACGGCGTCCGGATCGCCATCGGCCCGCCGTCCGACGGTCTGGATGGATTCCGGCGCAGCCACTTCGACGCGATCACCACACAGCAGATGATGGCCCGGCTGCACTCCACACAGCAGATCGCAAAGTTCGCCGACGTCGAACTCGTCGCACTGGCCACCGCCGACCCCGATCGTGCCGCCGAGTTCGTCAGCCGCAATCTCGGCGATCTTGAGACCGCCGACCCTGAATTACAGGAAACGGTAAGGGTATTCGTCGACGAACAGTGCAACGCCTCACGCGCCGCGGCACGGTTGTACCTCCACCGCAACACGCTGCTGCGACGACTGGCTCGCGCCGACCAGCTCCTGCCCCGCCCGCTCGCCGAAAACAGTGTCGCGGTAGCCGTCGCCCTGGATGTGCACCGCTGGCACGGCATCCGGACCGGCTGAGCCAGCCCGGATCAGTCGAACGCGCTGTCCAGATAACGCAGGGCGTCGGCCTTGCCGATCCCCAGCGCATGGGCGGCCTCGGCGAACGAATGCGCGGCGGCGGCCATCGCGGCATCGGCCGGATCGGCCCGTGCGACGAAGGTGCCGTACCGCCCCCGGGTCTCCAACACCCCCGCCGACTCCAACTCGCGATAGGCCCTGGCCACGGTGTTCACCGCAAGCCCGACCTTCGCCGCCAGCTCACGCACCGTCGGTAACCGGGTACCCGGCGTCAGGCGCCCCTGCCGGATGCCCTCGATAATCTGGATCCGGAGTTGATCGAACAGCGGCTTTTCCGCGCTCGAATCAATCAGAACCCAATCCCCCAACTCAACCACGTGCTCAAGTATCACCCAAACCGACTACGTTGGTGATGTGCAAGTGACTGTCCTCAGTGGTGCCGGAATCTCGGCGGAGAGCGGTGTACCAACGTTCCGCGACGTCGAAACGGGCCTGTGGGCAAAGGTGGACCCCTACGAGATCTCCAGCATCGAAGGCTGGCAGCGGCACCCGGAGAAAGTCTGGGCCTGGTATCTGTGGCGCCACTACATGATGTCCCACGTGCAGCCCAACGACGGACATCGGGCCGTGGCCGCCTGGCAGGACTTCGCCGACGTCCACGTCATCACCCAGAACGTCGACAACCTGCACGAGCGGGCCGGCAGTACGAACGTCTACCACCTACACGGCAACTTGTTCGAGTTCCGTTGCGACGCATGTGGTTCGAAGTTCGAGGGCGAGCTGCCCGAGATGCCTGAGCCGGTCGAGACGATCGAACCTCCGGTTTGCCCGTGCGGCGGCCTGATCCGGCCGAGCGTCGTGTGGTTCGGCGAGCCGCTGCCCGACGATGCCTGGCAACGGTCGGTGCTGGCCGTCAGCAACGCCGATGTGGTGATCGTGGTGGGCACCAGCTCGATCGTCTATCCCGCGGCGGGACTGGCCGAAGCCGCCGTCGCCGCAGGCACCGTGGTGGTCGAGGTCAATCCGGAACGCACCCCGCTGTCGGACAGCGCGACGCTCTCACTCCGCGAGACCGCGGGCGGCTCCCTGCCGAATCTGCTGCAGCGGTTGCCGACGCTCCTCGGTACTCGCGACGCCGGCTAGGCCGGCCTGACCGCACGCCCGATCGCGAACTCCGTCACCGGCAGCGGCACCCAGGCCGGCATCGCCATCTCACGGTGCGCAGTCTCAACCTGGAATCCACTGTCGGCGATCGCCTGCTCGGTGTGCCGGTGGGTGTGGCAATTGCCGAACAACCGCGGCCACACGGTGGCATCGGCCACGCGCTGCATTCCGGCCCGCCAGCCGAGACCGGCGACATGCTCCAGGTACCGCAGTTCGCCACCTGGCCGGACAATCGAAAACAGCTGGCGCAGCACCGTATCGGGTTGATCGATCGAGCACAGCACCAGTGAGCAGACCACCGCGTCGAACGGCTCTGCGCTGCTGAACTTCTCGGCGGTGTCGCTGGTGACGGTCACTGGCACCGGCGCCCGCGTCGCCGCGCTGCGGGCCACTTCGGCAAGGTGACGTTCGGGCTCGATGGCGACCACCTCGGTCACCGTCGACGGATAGAAGGCAAAGTTCGTCCCGGTACCCGCACCGATCTCCAGCACCCGGCCGCTGAGTCCGGCGAGGTTGTCACCGCGCAGCCGGCGCAGTGCCTTGGGCTCCGAACTCGACAGCGTCTTCCACACCCGGGCGAAGAACGGATTGTCGACGGTCTTGTCAGTCACGGCTTCTACCCTTCGTCGGCGCCTTGGTCGGCGGGTTCACTGGCCAAGCCCTGCAACCGTGCGATTGCTTCGGCAGGTGCGAGGTCGGTTCCGATGATCCCCGAGACGATCTGGCCGGTGGACACCGCACGTAGCACGCGGTCGGTGAATTCCTCGACATCTCCCCACGGCAGATACGGCTTGGAGATCAGGATCGCGGCAACCCCGTGCGCCGCGGTCCACAGTTCCAACGCCAGTATCGTGGGGTCGCCGGGCGGATACACGCCCTCGGCGATCAGCGCCTCCATGGCAGCGCGCATGTGTTGGAACGCAGAGCTGTTGAGTGCGACGTCGACGTCACTGCCGGGCCTGCCCTCACCCATGGTCGCCAGCCGGTACAACTCGGGTGTGCGTCGCGCGAAGTTCACGTAGGCGTGTCCCTGCGCTCGTAACACCTCGATGGTCGAGTCGTGGTCGGCGGCGGCGCGCTGCATCTCCTCGTCGAGTTTCTCGAAATACCGCGAACACACTGCATCCAGCAGCGCGTCCTTGTCCTCGAAGTGCAGGTAGATCGACGGCGGTGTGACCCCGACCTGCTGAGCGACCGACCGGATCGAGACGGCCTTGGCATGACCGGTTTCCAGCAGTAGTTCGGTTGTGGCGTCGAGGATCTCATCGCGCAGCAGCTCCCCGGAGCCACGAGGGGCGCGGCGCCGCTTGCGCGATTGCATGACCACGCTAACCAGCGTCCTTCACGCAGGCATCGGCCGGCTCACGCTTGTCCCGGTCCGTGGGAGCATCGCCGGCTCCGATGGCGTCCGACTCGGCCGGTCCCGACTCACTGATCCCGATTCGCTTGTGCAGCCGAGCCAACGGTGCGGGCGCCCACCAGTTCCACTGTCCCATCAGGTGCATGAAGGCCGGCACCAACAACATGCGCACCAAGGTGGCGTCGACGAGTACCGCGATGGTCAGGCCGAGGCCGAACATCCGCATGAAGGCGACCTGAGCGGCGATCAGCGCCGCGAACGAGATCGACATCAGCAGTGCCGCTGCCGTCACCACCCGGCCGGTGCGGGCCAGCCCGAGCGCGACGCTCTCGTCGTTATCCTCTCGGGTCTGGCCGGATTCGAGCCAGTATTCGCGGATGCGCGAGACCAGGAACACCTCGTAGTCCATCGACAACCCGAATGCGATGCAGAACAACAACACCGGCAGGTTGGCCACCAAGGTGCCCGTCGATGTCGTCCCGAGCGCGCCCAGGTGTCCGTCCTGGAAGATCCACACCAACGCACCGAACGCCGCCGACAGCGACAACACGTTGAGCACCAACGCTTTCAACGGCAGCACCACGCTGCCGGTGAGCAGGAACAACAACACGAAAGTGATCGCGGCGATGATGCCCAGCACCAGCGGCAACCGGGAGGTGATCGCGTGTGAGCTGTCCCGGTTGACCTGCGCGAGCCCGGTGAACTGCACCTCGGCCGGCGCAGGCACGGCGTGCAACGCGTCGAGCTGGGCCTCAGAGGCGTCGCTGAACAGCGGGACATGGCTGCCGACGGTGAGATAGGCACTGCCGTCGGCTATTCCGGTTCCCGACGTCGGCGGCCCGACCCGGCGCCCGTCGACGAAGGTGCCCCCGGGCGCGGACACGGAAACCCCGTCGGCGGCGCGGGACAGATCGCCGGCATAGCGGTCGAGTTCGGCGGGTGCCAGCCGGGTCACGTCGGGCAGCACCACGGTGACGGCGGTCGACGAGTCGACGGCGAAGTCGTTGCGCAGTTCGTCGCCGAGTTGACGGGACGACGCCGACGACGGCAGCACCCGGTCGTCGGGGAATCCCCATTTGATGCCGAGGAACGGGGCGCCCAGCATGAGCAGCAGCGCGATCACGGCGAGCCCGACCGGAACCGACCGGCGCATGACGCGCTTGGTCATGCGGTACCAGAACGTCTGCTCCACGGGCTTACGCACGGGCTCCGGCCGGCCCAGGACGCGGCGGATGAACCGGCGCACGTCGTAGGCGTCCAGGCGGTCACCCAACAGCGCGATGGCGGCCGGGGCCACCACAATGGCCGCGAATGCCGCGAGCGCCACCACCGCGATGCCCGCGTACGCGAAGGACTTGAGGAAGTACATCGGGAACAGCACCATCGCCACCATCGACAACGCCACCGTCATCGCCGAGAACAGCACCGTGCGTCCGGCCGTCACCATGGTGCGCACCAACGCCCGGTCCGGGTCGACGCCCTCGGCGAGTTCGTCGCGGTAGCGGCTGACGATCAGCAGGGTGTAATCGATGGCCAACGCCAGGCCCATGGCGACGGTGAGGTTGAGCGCGAAGATCGAGACGTCGGTGACCATGGTGAACCCGCGCAGCACCGCCAGCGATCCCAGGATGGCGAAGCCCCCGACGGCCAGCGGCAATGCCGCGGCGAGCAATCCACCGAACACCCACACCAGCACCAGGAAGCTCAACGGGATCGCGATGGATTCCATCATCAAGAGGTCTTTTTCGCTCTGCCCGTTGATCTGGACATAGATCATCGCCTCGCCGCCGGCGCGCACGGTGACGCCGTCGCGGTCGTGCACGAGTTGATCGGTGAGCTCCTTGGCGTGTTTCTGTGCGCCGCTCTCCCCGCCGGTGATGCCGGCCAGGATCAGACCGGTCTTGCCGTCCTTACTGATGAGCGTGGCCGCCGCCGGTGCGGGCACGGTCCATGCCGAGCTGACCTCGGTCACGAATGGCGATGCTTTGAGCTGGGCGGCGATGTCCGCGCCTGCAGCTCGTGCGGCGGGGCTCTGGGCGCCGGCGTTGTCGTCGGTGACGCTGATGACCAACTGCATGTCGCCGCGGGCGAACTTGTCCGACAGCAGCTGCGTGGCCCGTGCCGATTCCGAGGTCGGGTCCTGGAATCCGCCGGCTGACAGGCTCTTGGCGACCGGGATGCCGAAGATGCCTGCGGCGACCATCGCCAGTGCGGCCACGACAAGAACCCGCCGCGGTGCGGCGAGGGCCAGATGGGCGATTCGGTGCAGCACTGCGTGTCCTTCCCCCGATGAATACCGCCGTTAAGTTAACAACGGTAAGTTTCCAGCGTCAACGTGGGCCTCGCTCTACATACGGCGACCGGCGCCGAAGAGTTCAACTCCCTCGTACGCGATGAATTCGGCGGGTTCGGTGCGTCTAATAAGGCATGACGATCACCAGCGACCCCGGAACCACGACTACCGGCATGACCGACACCGGATTGCTCATCCTGCGCATCGCCACCGGCGCGACCATGCTGCAGGCCGGCCTGATCAAGGCATTCGACTTCGGCACCACCGTCGAATTCATGGAATCCGCCGGTTGGCGGTTACCCGCATTCGGCGCGTTCATGGTCACGGCGGCCGAAACCCTCGGCGGCATCGGCCTGCTCCTGGGCATCCTCACCCCGTTGGCCGCCTGCGCGGTGATCGGTGCAATGGTCGACGCCTGGGCGGTGAACGTCTCGGCCGACGCCTTCTGGTCCCAGCCGTTCAACGTTCCGTTCCTGGCCGCATTCGCCGCCGTCGCGCTGCTGTTCACCGGCGCCGGCGCGTTCTCGGTCGATCACCGGGTGTTCGGCCGCTCCCGGGTGTCGGCCCGGTCATCCGTGGGTCTCGTGGTGATCGGCGTCGTCGCCGCGGTGGTGACCTGGATCGCGCTGAACCCCGGCAATCCGATCCACTTCACCAAGCCGGGTGCCTGATCACATTTTCGCGCTTGATCGCCGGCCGGTTTTCTACACCCGGGCTGCGGCCAGCGCGCCCAAGCGACCCTTGCGTAGAAATCGGCGGCAACCACTCGGCCGCCACGCCCCCGCGGCCATCGTCACAGCCGCGCACGCCCGCCGGTCGGAGCTACTCGCCAGAAACCTACCCAAAAGTAGGATTGCCACCATTTTCCGAACCGTGACTCAAAGATTCCTTAATAGTGACCCATACGCTCAGTGTCATGTGGATCGACGACACCAGTGCAGATGTCATCAAGGTCGACTTCGAGGCCCTCTACCACGGCGATTTCCTCGTCGAGGGCGACACCTCGGAGCAGTTTGACGACTACCAGGAGCTGCCCACCGCAGTATGAGAAAACGCGCGCCTCACGGCGCGCGTTTCCCATGTTAAGTTTGCCCGTAACGGGCCGCAGTCCTCGTCTCAGGCGAGGACTGCTTCTTTCTCCGGCTCGGCTTCGTCCGCGCCGATCATGTTCGCCAGGCGCCCACTGATCAGCTCCTCGGCCTCCGACACCATCCGCGAGACGAGTTCGCCGCAGGTGGGAATGTCGTTGATCAGACCCATCGAGGTTCCGACCGACCAGATGCCTGCGTCGAGATCACCGATCTCATAGACCTTCACGCCGCGTTTGCCGGCCACCAGATCCTTGACGTCCTCGAACTGGCCGCCATCTTTGAGAATCTGCACCACCTCACGCGAGACCGTATTGCTCGCCACCCGCGCGGTGTTGCCCAGGCTGCGGAAGATCAGCTCGGTGTCGAGCTCGGTGCCCGCCACGATCGCTTCCTTGACCTTCTGATGAATCGCCGATTCCGCGGTGCACATGAACCGCGAACCCATGTTGATGCCGTCGGCGCCCAGCGCCAGTGCGGCCACCAGACCACGCGCATCGGCGAAACCGCCCGAGGCGATCATCGGGATGTCGATCTTGGCCGACGCCGCCGGGATCAGCACCAGGCCCGGGATGTCGTCCTCGCCGGGGTGACCGGCGCACTCGAACCCGTCGATGCTGATGCCGTCCACACCCAGGCTCTGCGCCTTGACCGCGTGGCGCACCGAGGTGCACTTGTGCAGCACCTTGATGCCGTTGTCGTGGAACATCGGCAGGTGCGGCGCCGGGTTGGAGCCCGCGGTCTCGACGATCTTGATGCCGGAGTCGACGATCACCTGGCGGTACTCGTCGTATGGCGGCGGGTTGATGGTCGGCAGGATGGTCAGGTTCACACCGAACGGCTTGTCGGTGAGCTCACGACACCGCTCGATCTCCTTGGCCAGATCGGCCGGAGTCGGCTGCGTGAGCGCGGTGATGAAACCCAACGCACCCGCATTGGCCACGGCCGCAACGAGTTCGGCGCGGCCGACCCACTGCATGCCGCCCTGCACGATGGGATGCTCGATCCCGAACGTCTCGGTGAACTTCGTCTTCAATGCCATATTAGTCCTTACCTAGGGGCCATACGGATAGCACCGTCGAGGCGGATGACCTCGCCGTTGAGCATCGGGTTTTCGATGATGTGCACGGCCAGGGCGCCGTACTCGTCGGGATCGCCCAGCCGGGCCGGGTGCGGCACCTGCTGGCCCAGCGACTTCTGCGCCTCTTCGGGCAGCGAGCCCAGCAGCGGGGTCTTGAACAGACCCGGCGCGATGGTGCACACGCGGATCAGCTCACGCGAGAGGTCACGCGCGATGGGCAGGGTCATGCCGACCACGCCGCCCTTGGACGCCGAGTAGGCGGCCTGCCCGATCTGGCCGTCGAACGCCGCCACCGAGGCGGTGTTGATGATGACGCCGCGCTCTTCATTCTTGAGCGGCTCCGTCTTGGCGATGCGCTCAGCGGCCAGCCGGATCACGTTGAACGTGCCGATCAGGTTGACCTCGACCACCTTGCGGAAGCCGTCGAGCGGAAACGCACCGTTCTTGCTCAGGGTCTTGATCGCGTTGCCGATGCCCGCGCAGTTGACGTTGATCCGCACCGGGCCAAGCGATTCCGCGACGTCGAGCGCCTCGGTCACGCCCGCCTCGTCGGTGACGTCGGTGGCGACGAACTTGGCCCGATCACCCAGTTCGGCCACGACCTCTTCACCCTTGAGGTCGATCACGACCACCTGGGCACCCGCATCCAGCAGGCGCTTGGTGGTAGCCAATCCGAGGCCGGAGGCACCGCCGGTGACAACGGCTACCGCGTCCTTGATCTCCATGTACCGCATTCCTTTCCGGCCGGCGTTCCCACCGACCCCTTTGGTCGAACCAAACAGTGGTTGGACTAAACCCAGTCCCGCAGAACAGCTTCCGTGTCGGACCCGCGCGGGCCCGGTGGCGTCGGCACCGCCGGGACGCTGCGGGAGAACCGCGGTGCCGGCATCGGCTGCAGGTTGCCGCCTTCGTCGAAGAACGTGTTGCGCTCGGCGATGTGCGGTTCGGTGAGCACCTCGGCGAAGGACAGCACCGGAGCCGCACACGCATCGGTACCGGCGAACACCTTGGCCCAGTGATCCCGGTCGTGCGCGGCGAATGCCTTGGTGAACGCCTCACGCAGCTCGGGCCAGCGCGCCATGTCGTTCTGGTCCGGAAGGTCGGCGTCATCCAGACCCAGGCCCTTGAGCAACTCGGCGTAGAACTGCGGCTCGATCGCCCCGATCGACATGTAGCGGCCGTCGGAGGTCTCGTAGGTGTCGTAGTACGGAGCACCGGTGTCGAGCATGTTGGTGCCACGCTCGTCGGACCACAGACCTTGGCTGCGGAAGCTCCACATCATCTGCATCAGCACACTGGACCCGTCGATCATCGCGGCATCGATCACCTGCCCCTTGCCCGAGGTCTGCCGCTCGAACAGCGCCGAGAGGATGCCGACGAGCAGGAACATCGACCCGCCGCCGAAATCACCGGCGAGGTTCAGCGGCGGTACCGGCCGCTCACCCTTGCGACCGACGGCGTGCAGCAGGCCGTTCAGCGAGATGTAGTTGATGTCGTGGCCGGCCTGCAGGGCCCGCGGGCCTTCCTGGCCCCAGCCCGTCATCCGGGCATAGATCAGCCGTTCGTTGACCTTGGCGCAGTCGTCGGGTCCCAGCCCCAGACGCTCGGTCACGCCGGGACGGAAGCCCTCGATCAGGACGTCGGCCTTCTCGATGAGTTTGAGCACCAGCGCACGGCCCTCGTCGCTCTTCATGTCCGCAGCCACCGACCGGCGGTTACGCAGCATGGTGTCGGCGCTGGGCGTACCGGTGCCCTTGCCCGGTCGTTCGATGCGCACCACGTCGGCACCCAGATCGCCGAGGATCATTGCCGCGTGCGGGCCGGGGCCGATGCCCGCCAGCTCAACAACGCGCAAACCTTGCAGTGGTCCAGCCATGCTCTTTCGCCCCTTCGCGTGTGGGTCTCGGTTGACCGGTGACATAGCTTACTTGTATAACCTTCTCGACCCGGTATGGCCATAGCCGCCCCCGCCCGGAGCGGGCCACAGGCCCGCCAGACCTAAGGTGCACAGATGACCGCGACCCACGCTTACCCCGAAGTCAAAGACGTATCCGTGTCCCTTGAGGGCGGCGTTCTGTCGGTGACCCTCAACCGGCCCGACAGCCTCAACTCCCTGACGCAGGACATGCTCGTGGCGATCGCCGACGCCATGGATCTGGCCGCCACCGACTCCGAGGTGCGCGTGGTTCGCCTCGGCGGAGCGGGCCGCGGATTCAGCTCCGGTGCCGGCATCAGCGAGGACGACCAGAACGCCAAGAGCCATGACGCCGAAGGCGTGCTGGACGCCGCCAACCGCGCCGTCGCATCGATCGTGGCGCTGCCCAAGCCGGTCGTGGCCGTCGTGCAGGGGCCTGCCGCCGGCGTCGGGGTGTCGCTGGCACTGGCATGTGACGTCGTGCTGGCCTCGGAGTCGGCCTTCTTCCTGCTCGCCTTCACCAAAATCGGGTTGATGCCCGACGGCGGTGCCTCGGCACTGGTCGCCACGAACATCGGCCGGATCCGGGCCATGCGGCTGGCGCTGCTGGCCGACCGCCTCAGCGCCGCCGATGCCTTCGACTGGGGTCTGATCAGCGCCGTGTACCCGGCCGACGAGTTCGACGCCGCGGTGGACAAGATCGTCGCCAAGCTGCGCTCCGGTCCGGCGGTGGCCCTGCGCGAGACCAAGCAGGCCGTCAACGCGGCCACGCTCACCGAGCTCGAGGGCGCCTTCGCCCGCGAGCGCAAGGGCCAGCTGCAACTGCTGGTGTCCGACGACTTCCGCGAGGGCACCAAGGCCTTCCAGCAGAACCGGCGCCCGGAGTTCACCCAGCAGTAAGCGCTCCGCCGGACTCACGCCGGCGAAAATCGTTGGACTCAACCCACTCCGGGTAGGCACCATCGAATGTTGTGAGCATGCAGCACGACATCCAAACGCCGGTCGATCAGACCGGCGGCTGGCGTGTGCTCGCACCCTTCCGCATCCGCGAATATCGGTTGCTGATTGCCGCGGTCACGTTGTCGATCTTCGCCGAGGGCATGTGGTCGGTGGTGATGGCGTTGCAGGTCATCGCGATCGACAACAATCCGACCTCACTGTCGCTGGTCGCCACCTGCATGGGTGTCGGCCTTGTGGGCTTCGTTCTCATCGGCGGGATCACCGCCGACCGGATCAACCAGCGCACGATCATCATCGCGGTGGAAACCGTCAACCTCGTCACGGTGACGACCGTCGCGACGCTCGGCCTGCTCGGCCTGCTCAAGATCTGGCATCTGGCCGTCGCCGCAGGCATTCTCGGCATCGCCGCGGCATTCTTCTTCCCGGCCTACAGCGCGCTGCTGCCCCGCATCCTGCCGCCCGAACAACTGTTGGCGGCCAACGGTGTCGAGGGCGTGGCGCGGCCGGTGTTTCAGCGTTCGGTGGGGCCTGCAGTGGCAGGCATGGTGATCGCCGCGACCTTCCCGTCCCTGGGCGCGGTCGTGGTGGCTGCGTTGTTCGGCGCGGGCCTGGTCCTACTGGTCGCCACCCGCCCCACCGTGGACTCCGTTGCGGCACAGGATGCCGGCGAGCGCACGCACGTATTGCGCGATCTGCGTGACGGTTTCGCGTTCATGGTGCGAACACCGTGGCTGCTGGCGACACTGTTGTTCGCGAGCATGTTCGTGCTCGTCGTCCTCGGGCCGATCGAGGTGTTGCTGCCGTTCATCGCCCAGGACCGGTTCGCCGACGGCGCGCGGGCGTACGGATTCATCCTGGCGTTCTTCGGATTCGGCAGCGCCCTGGGGGCGTTGACGGTGTCCTCGCGCCGGATGCCGCGGCGCTACCTGACCACGATGATGCTGATGTGGGGTCTGGGCTCGGTGCCGCTGGTGGTCGTCGGCGTCACTTCCTCGTTCCCGTTGATGGCGTTGGCCACGTTCTGCATCGGCGTCACCGACGGTGCGGGCATGGTGATCTGGGGAACGCTGCTTCAGCGCCGGGTGCCGACGGAGATGTTGGGCCGCGTGTCGAGCCTGGACTTCTTCGTGTCGCTGGCCTTCATGCCGCTGTCGTTCGCGATCGTCGGCCCATTGTCGAAGGTCGTCTCGATGGAGTCCATCTTCCTGGTGGCCGGACTGCTGCCCGCCGTGCTGGCCGCGGTGGCCGTGACCGCAGCACGGATGCCACGCGACGAGCTCGCGCACCCGCTGCGCTAGACGCCGAAGATCGGTGGCAGTACCAGCACCATGATCAGGCCCCAGAAGAAGTGGGTCAGCATGGGCGCCAGTACGCCACCGGTCATTCGGCGTTCAACCGCGCAGACCGTGCCGAGCAGGATCGCGGCGAACCCGAGCATCGGGTTACCGGACGCCATCACCGCGGCGACGTAGACCACCGTGGAGATGAGCTCCGGATGATGATCACCCAGCGCGGTGTACAACGCGCCGCGAAAGAACAATTCCTCGGCCGCCCCGTTGATCAGCGTGATCAGCACGACCACCACCAGGCTGCCGTGATTCGCGAATTCCAGTACCGCAGTGACATATTCGCGCAGACCAGGGATCAGGCGGGCCACCAGCGCGCCGACCACGAACACCAGACCGAGGGCCAGACCCACCGCAGTGCCGAGCAGCACCGGCCGGTGCCCGGTGCCCAGGTGCAACGGACCGGATGTCAGCGCACCCACCGTCCAGACCCCGGCCAGAGCCAAAGTCAGCCAGTAGAAGGAACTCTCACCCGGTTCGACCCCCAGCGACACCGCCAGCAGAACGGCTCCGGCAACCAGTACCACGCCGACGACGACCCGCCGACGCAGCAACCCGGCCGGTTCGTCCGTGGTCACCCCCGGCACGCCGGCCTTCAGCCCCCGCTCGGAACCAGGCGGGCCGCCACATCGAGGCCGGAGCGCACCACGGCCGCGACCGGTCCGGGGATCGGGGGCAGCAGGCCGAGCACACGCCGCGCGAAGCCGGGTGTGAGTTGCCGGATCCGCGCAGCGTCACCGCCGGCCCACACCGGATCGGTGTCGGCCAGGTCGTGCGGATCGGCCAGTGCGCTGACCGGCCGCCGCTCGGCCGGCAGGGCATCGGGTCCCAAGGCCCGTCGGATCGCCTCGTCGACACCCAGCAGCCCGCCCGGCGGATCCGGCACCACGGTGCGGATGCCCTCGCGTGCGGCGCTCATCGGATGGTCGAGCGAGGTGATCACATCCGTTGCCAGACCGCCGGGAATCGGCAAGGTGGCCGCCGACACGCGGGCCGCCACACCGGCCGTCGGCCCACCGATCGGCACGGTCAGTCGGCGCTTGCCCGCGAGCCGGGCATAGGTCGCCACCAGGTCTCGATAGGTCGTGATGTCCGGTCCGCAGATGTCGTAGTCGCCGGCCGGCACCTGCTTCGATTCACCGGCGGCCACCAGATAGTGCAGTACGTCGCGGATCGAGATCGGATCGATCCGGTTGGCCATCCAGGCCGGGGCGGGCAGGACCGGGAACCGGTCGGCCACATAGCGCAAAATCTCGAACGACGTCGACCCCGAGCCGATGATCAACGCGGCGCCCAACCACACCACCTCCGGCCCGCCGTCGACGCGCAGCGCCTGAGCTACCTCCGCCCGGCTTGCGAGATGGTCCGACAGGCTCGTCGAATCCGGCACGAAACCGCCGAGATACACAATTCGTTCGACGCCGGCTTCCTTTGCCGCGGCGGCGACGTTGGCAGCAGCCTGGCAGTCCGCCTCCCGGAAGCCGGACTGCCCGATCCCGTGGGCCAGGTAATAGACCAGATCGACCGGGCCGATCTGCTCGAACGCGGCGTTGGTGGACAGCGGGTCGTCGGCATCGAGTTGCACCGCGGTGACGTCGCGGAACCAGCCGTAGTCGGCGAGCTTGTCGAGGCTGCGCCCGGCCGCCACCACGCGGTGCCCGGCCGTCAACAGCACACTCACCAGACGCGAACCGACGTAGCCGCTCGCACCGATCACCAGAATCCGTTTACTCGCCGTATCAGTCACGCCGCGGTTAGTACCCGGCTTGGCGCGGTCGCAATCGTCGGGCAGGTCACTCCGCGTCGCGGTGCAAACCCGTCAGATGCGTGTAGGCCGCGGCGTTCAACTGGTTGTGGCCGACCTCGTCATCGTTGAGCTCGCGGCGCACCTTGGCCGGGACACCGGCCACCAGTGAGCGCGGCGGCACCACCATGCCCTGCGGCACCACCGCACCGGCGGCCACGAGCGAACCGGCGCCGATCACCGCACCGTTGAGCACCACAGCACCCATCCCGACCAGGCTGTCCTGCTCGACGGTGCAGCCGTGCAGCACCACGTTGTGGCCGACGGTGACCCCGGTGGCGACCCGGCACGGGAAACCCGGGTCGACGTGGACGGTCACCCCGTCCTGGATGTTGCTGCCCTCGCCGATCTCGATGGGCTCGACCTCGGCGCGCAGCGTCGCCCCGTACCAGACGCTGGCACCGGCGGCCAGCGAAACCTGGCCGATCACACTGGCATTGGGGGCAACCCAGGCGTCCGGGTCGATCTGCGGGGTGTGACCAGCGACGGAGACGATCAGCGGCTCAGGCATGCCGGTCATGGTAGACAGCCGACCGGCCGGCTCACGCGCCCTGGTACACCTTGCGGTAGCTCGACGGTGACATCCCGAGCCCGCGGCGCAGGTGATGACGCAGATTGCCCGACGTGCCCAGACCCGAACGCCTGGCCACCTCGTCCACCGGCAGGTCCCCCGATTCCAGAAGTTCGCGCGCCAGGTCCAGCCTGCGGCTGCGGACCCAGGTAGCGGGCGCCTGCCCGGTCTCCTCACGGAAGCGGCGGTTGAACGTGCGGGCGCTCATGTGGGCGTGCGCAGCCAGGCGCGTCACGGTGAGTTCCTCGGCGAGGTGCTGTAACGCCCACTCACGGGTGGCGGCGGTCGAGGCATGGTCGTTGACCGTGGGCCCGTGATCGATGAACTGCGCCTGCCCGCCCTCCCGCCACGGCGGCACCACGCAGTAGCGAGCCACCGTGTTGGCCACCTGCGCACCGTGATCGGAGCGAATGATGTGCAGGCACAAGTCGATTCCCGCGGCCAGGCCGGCCGAGGTGAGCACGTCGCCGTCGTCGACGAACAGTACGTCCTCGTCGAGGCGAACGTCCGGGTACAGCCGGCGCATGTCCGCGGCGAAGCGCCAGTGCGTGGTAGCCGGTCTGCCGTCCAGCAGGCCGGCGGCGGCCAGCACGAAAGCTCCGGTGCAGATCGAAACAAGCCGGGTGCCGGGGCGGATCCGCGACAGGGTCTCCCTCACCTCGGTGCCCAACACACCGTCGGCACGGGCCGGCGCGTACCTGGTGCCAGGGATCACGACGGTGTCGGCCGATTCCAATGCCTCGGCTGCCGCGCCGGGCACCATGGCAAACCCGGTCGTCGACGGCACCGGGTCAGTGGTGAGCCCGCACGTCACCACGTCGTAGAGCGGATTGCCCTCGCTGTCGGTGGCATTGGAGAACAACGTCGGCGCGATGGCCGCGTCGAACCCGACCACCGGCGCCAGCAGCAGGACGGCAACACGGTGCACGACGCCAATTGTGGCACGTTTTTGATGATTGCTGTCGTTTATGCCACTGGTCGCGACGGCCATCCTCGGCAACAGTGTTCGGGTGACCTCGCCTACCCCGATCCGCATCGGCATCCACTGGGCCTGGGTGGTCGCCGCAGTGAGCTTCGTGGCGATCCTCGGCGCAGCCGGGTTCCGATCCATCCCGGGCGTGATGATGAACCCGCTGCATCACGAATTCGGTTGGTCGCACGGCACGGTCGGGCTGGCGATGTCGGTCAACATGATGTTGTACGGACTCACCGCACCGTTCGCCGCGGCACTCATGGACCGATTCGGTGTCCGCCCCGTGCTGACGGTGTCGCTGCTGCTGATCGCGACGGGTTCGGCAGTCAGCACCTTGATGACCGCGAGCTGGCAACTGGTGCTGCTGTGGGGCGTGCTCGTCGGCGTCGGAACCGGGTCGATCTCGATGGGGTTCGTGGCGACCATCGCGACCCGTTGGTTCGCACAGCGCCGCGGTCTGGTCACCGGCGTGCTCACCGCGGCCAGCGCGACGGGGCAACTGGTCTTCCTACCGGTGGTCGCGGCCGTCACCACACAATATGGTTGGCGCTGGGCCTCTTTGATCGTCGCGGCGGCCTCGCTGGCCGTCGTCCCGCTCGTCGCGTTGTTCATGCGCAACCGCCCCGCCGACGTGGGTTTGGCACCGTACGGAGCCACTGAGCCTGTCCCGGCCGCGCCGGCTCCGACTGGCGGATTCGCCGCCGCTTTCGATGGCCTGCGCCTCGGCGCACGGACCCGCGTGTTCTGGCTGCTGGCCGCCAGCTTCGCGATCTGCGGCATGACGACCAATGGTCTGATCGGCACCCACTTCATTCCGGCCGCGAACGACCATGGCATGCCAACCACGATCGCCGCAGGCCTGCTCGCCACCATCGGCATCCTCGACGTCGCAGGCACCGTGTTCTCCGGCTGGCTCACCGACCGCGTGGACCCCCGACTGCTGCTGCTCGTCTACTACGCGGGCCGCGGCCTGTCACTGATGCTGCTGCCGTCCCTGCTGTCCCCCCATGCCGAACCGAGCACGTGGGTGTTCGTCATCTTCTACGGACTGGACTGGGTGGCCACCGTGCCGCCGACCATCGTGCTGTGCCGGGACTACTTCGGAGACCGTTCGCCGGTGGTGTTCGGTTGGGTGTTCGCCTCCCACCAGGTCGGCGCGGCCATCGCCGCCGCGGGTGCAGGATGGCTGCGGGATCTGAACGGCGATTACGACCTGGCCTTCCAGCTGGCCGCCGGGCTGTGCTTCGTAGCCGCCGCTTTGTGCCTCAGTATTCGAAAAGCGCAGGTCACAACGTCCGACCTGGTCACAGTTGCCACTTCGGCTTTGCCGTAACCGCTTCGTAACCCTTAACATCCGATGCGGCGCCGCGGGGAACGCTGAGGCTGTCATTGCTCGTGGTCGCTCGCCATAGTCGCGCGGAGAACCGCGTAACGCGTCACCGACAGCCGACGAATACCAGGCTAGGCATGAGCGGGAGGAAAACCCACCAAATGAAGACTCGCACCAAGACACTGGGCGTTGCTGCGGCCGTCGCCGCGATCTCGGCGTCGCTGCCGCTGGCAGTCACCGCCTACGCCGACCCGGCGCCGACGACGACCACCGCCCCGGTCGTCGAAATCCCCGACCCGCAGGGCTCTGGCTGCGACAACTTCAAGAAGGCGATGCCGGACTGGAAGAGCTTCGCGGATCTGCCGACCGGCAAGGTGCTGGCCAGCATCCCGGACATCAGCACGTTCAATGCCGCGATCTCGGGTGGGATGAACCCGGCCGTCAACATCGTCCCGGTGCTCGACAACGGCCCGTACGTCATCTTCGCGCCGACCAACGACGCGTTCGCCGCGATGGAGCCCGGCAAGCTCGATGCGCTCAAGGCTGACGTGGCCGCGCTCACCAGCTTTGACTACTACCACGCGTTCCTGGGCCTGCTCGGCCCCGATGACGTCAAGGGCCAGCGGCCCACCCAGCAGGGCGCCGAGGTCAAGGTGACCGGCAAGGGCGGCGACATCAAGGTCAACGACACCGCCAAGCTGGTCTGCGGTCCCATCCAGGCGGCCAACGCCCGGATCTACCTGATCGACACCGTGCTGGATCCCAACAGCCCGCCGGAGGCCATCGTGCCGTCGGGCTCCAGCACCACGACCACGACCACGACGAAGGCCCCGGAGACCCCGGCCGCCGACGCCCCGATCGGCTGATTTCTTTTCTCAGCGCGAGCAGACACAAAACTGCCCATTTCTGTGTGGAAATGGGCAGTTTTGCGTCTGGTCAGGGACCATCATGCGGCAGCCTCGAGGTGGCTCCTGATTCGAGAGCACAGTTCGGCGGGATACCGCCGGACGTCATCTACCACGGCTGGCACACTGGTCCAGCCGATCTCCTGCAATCGGGCTGATTTCATCCGGTCATGCTTGACCGCAACAGGATTCGCGTGCCAATCCATGCTGTCGTATTCGGCTGCGACCCGACAGTCTGGCCAGGCAAAATCCACCCTCCACAACTGCCCGTGTCGGTCGACGATCTCGTACTGCAGTTCTGGCGTGGGCACGCCCCAGTCCATGAAGACCAACCTCATCTCAGATTCCATCGGCGACTCGGCCCTGGCGTCAGCGTGAGGCAGCAGTTGACGAACCTTCACCACGCCGCGGCGGCCGTGCTGTTCCTGGAGCGCGCATTCGAGGTCGGCCGCGGAGCAGGTGGCGCTGCGCAGGGCGGCGTCGAGAGTCGCCAACGCGCGTGGCCGCCGCAACGTCCGTGCAAGCTCGATGGCAGTCCACGCCGGCGCTGTCAGCAACCGGCCATCGAGTTTCTTGAGCGGAGCGCCAATTCGTTGATGCACCATGAGGTCTGCTGAGGGCCTCATGCGTACCCCTGGATCGAGAATGTGGGTTCTCACCGTGTTCTCGGTGTCGAAGCCGTAGAGCTGCGCGGCCGTCCCCAGACAGCCCACGATCGCCGTCTCCGACAGCAGGTCCAGGGCGCGGAGCCTGCGAGCCGTGTCGGGCGTGCCCAACGAATAGACCCCATGCCACACCCGGACGAACTCACCGTCGCGGACCCGCCGCGCGAGTGTCCGGTAAGTCATAGCGGCAAGCAGCTGCTTCGTGGTCGCGACGCCGTTGTTGCGGGCAAACACTTCGTCGAGCGTCATGCCGGTGATTGTTTGCGGACAATTCTCCGGCCGCCACTATTTGACTTCGAGCCCTGTGGATAACCCCGCCAGCAGACGCAAAACTGCCCATTTCCGTGTGGAAATGGGCAGTTTTGGTGGGGGCCCCTCCCGCTTGCGGGGGACTGTTCGGCGAAAGAACTAGACGCCGAGATCGCGGCCGATGATCTCCTTCATGATCTCGGTGGTGCCACCAAAGATCGTCTGGATCCGTCCGTCGACGTAGGCCCGCGCAACGCGGTACTCCATCATGTAGCCGTAGCCGCCGTGCAGCTGCACGCAGTTGTCGATGACCTTCTTGGCGACCTCGGTCGCCCACCACTTGGCCTTGGCCGCCTCGACGGCGGTCAGTTCACCGTCGACCACGCCCTGCAGACAGCGGTCGAGGTAGTTCTCGGTGACCTCCAGCTCGGTATCCATCTCGGCGAGCAGGAACCGGTTGTGCTGGAAGCTGCCGATCGGCTGCCCAAAAGCCTTGCGGTCCTTGGCATACTGCAGCGTCTCCTGGAAGACCGCGCGCGCACCGTAGATCGCCGAGATGGCGATCGAGAGCCGCTCCGAGGGCAGGTTGGTCATCAGGTGGTAGAACCCGCGACCTTCCTTGCCCAGGAGGTTGGCGTTCGGCACCCGGACGTTCTCGAAGTGCAGCTCGGAGGTGTCCTGGCTGTGCAGGCCCATCTTGTCGAGCTTGCGACCGCGGGTGAAGCCCTCCATGCCGCGCTCCACCACGAACAGCGTGAAGCCCTTGTGGCCGGCCTCGGGGTCGGTGCGGGCCACCACGACGCACAGGTCGCAGTTGATACCCGAGGAGATGAACGTCTTGGAGCCGTTGATGATCCAGTCGTCACCGTCACGTACCGCGGAGGTGCGGATGCCGGCCAGGTCGCTGCCTGCGCCCGGTTCGGTCATCGCGACCGCGATGATGGTCTCGCCGCTGGCGATGCCGGGCAGCCAGCGCTGCTTCTGCTCGTCGTTGGTGAGGTCCTTGAAGTACGGGCCGACAACGTCGTTGTGCAGGCTCAGCGCCGGGCCGTGCACGCCGGCCTTGGCGATCTCCTCGTCGATGATCGCGTTGAACCGGAAGTCATCTGAACCGCCGCCGCCGAACTCCTCGGGCATGTTGAACCCGATGACGCCGTACTTGCCCGCGGCGGTGTACGCCGACCGGTCGACGATGCGCTCGGTCTCCCACTTCTCGGAATTGGGGACGAGCTCACGCTCGATGTATTCCTTGACCGTCTCCCGGAATGCCTCGTGCTCCGAGGTGTAGATCTGTCGCTTCATGGCTTACTTTGCCTTCCAAACAGGTTCGCGCTTCTGCGCGAAGGCCAGCGGCCCTTCCATGGCGTCCTCGGTCTTCAGCAGCGTGCTGAATTCGCGGTTGGTGCGCTTCCAGCCGTCCTTGTCGCCGGTGATGACGCCCTCGTCGACGCCGTAGGCGACGCGCTTGCTGGCCTGCACGGCCAGCGGTGCGTTGCCCGTGATCCGTTCGGCCAGCTTGAGTGCGGCGTCGACAACGGTGCCGTCCGGCACGACCTGGTTGATCAGACCCCACCGCAGCGCATCGGCCGAGGACATCGGCTCACCGGTGAACAGCAGCTCGTTGGCCACCTTGCGGGGCAGCTGCTCGGCGATGCGGAAAACGCCACCGGCACCGGCGATCAGGCCGCGCTTCACCTCGGGCAGACCGAATTTGGCGCTCTCCTCGGCGACGATCAGGTCACTGGCCAGAGCCAGTTCGGTGCCGCCGCCAAGGGCGGTGCCGTTGACCGCGGCGATCGTCGGCTTGTCGATGAAATGGCTGACGTAGCCGGCGAATCCGTATTCCGGATGCTCGGGGTGGAAGAGGTTCTCGCCGCGGGAGATCGCCTTGAGGTCGGCACCGGCACAAAACGACTTGTCCCCCGAACCCGTGATGACCACGGCCCGGACCTCGGGATCATTCTGGGCCTGCTCCAACGCATCGCCGACAGCGATGCTGACGGAGCCGTTGATCGCGTTGCGCGCCTCGGGCCGGTTGATGGTGATGAGCAGAACGTTGCCGCGCTTTTCAACGAGCGCGCCTGGCTGGGTGTCGGTGTCGGTCACAGGAGCTCCAGGATGGTCGCGTTGGCCTGGCCGCCGCCTTCACACATGGTTTGCAGGCCGTACTGAATGTTGTTGTCCCGCATGTGGTACAGCAGCGTGGTCAGGATGCGCGCGCCGGAGCCGCCGAGCGGGTGGCCGAGCGCGATTGCGCCGCCGTTGGGGTTGAGGCGCTCCTCGTCGGCGCCGATGTCCTTGAGCCAGGCCATCGGAACCGGGGCGAAGGCCTCGTTGACCTCGAACGCACCGATCTGGTCGACGCTCAGCCCGGACTTGGCCAGCGCCTTCTGGGTGGCCGGGATCGGCGCGGTCAGCATGATGACCGGATCAGCGCCGGCGAGCACCGCGGTGTGCACCTTCGCAAGCGGCTTGAGCCCCAGGTCTTTTGCCTTGTCGGCCGACATGATCAGCAGCGCGGCCGACCCGTCGGAGATCTGGCTGGAGTTACCGGCGTGGATCACGCCGTCCTCCTTGAAGGCCGGCTTGATGGCAGCCATGGACTCGACGGTGCCGCCGCGGCGGATGCCGCCGTCTTCCAACACGACGTTGGCATCTTGGTCCTTGATCCCGACGATCTGGTCCTTGAACGCACCCGCATCCTGTGCGGCCGCCGCCTTCTCGTGCGAGCGCAGGGAGAACTCGTCGAGCTGGGTCCGCGACAGGCCCCACTGCTCGGCGATCATCTCGGCACCGACGCCCTGGTTCGGGGTCTGGCCGTTGTAGCGCTCCCGGAACGCCTCCGGGTAGGGGTGGCCGCCGTTGGCCAGCGAGGAACCCATCGGTGTGCGCGACATCGACTCGACACCACCGGCGACCACGACGTCGTAGTGCCCGGCGACGACCCCGGCCACGGCGAAGTGCAGGGACTGCTGACTCGAACCGCACTGGCGGTCGACGGTGACACCGGGGACGGTCTCGGGCCAGCCCGCGGTCAGCACGGCGGTCCGGGCGATGTCGAGCGCCTGCTCACCGGCCTGCATGACGCAGCCCCAGATGACGTCGTCGACGAGGGCGGGGTCGATGCCGGCGCGCTGCACCAGACCGTTGAGCACCTGGGCCGACAGCTCCGACGGATGCACACCCGACAGGGCGCCGTTGCGCTTCCCGACTGGTGACCGGACAGCCTCGACGATGACGGCTTCAGCCATGACTTCTCCTTTGAAGGGTGGGGTGCTACCCCGGTTGGACCCAAACGGGGCACTCGAGGTGAAAATAGACCAGTAGGTTTACTAGGTCAACCTACTGGTTGGTAGACGTCGATGTACCGTTCCCACGGTGAACAGATGGTTTACTGAGTTGTACAGCTGACCATCCGGCCAGCCTAAAAGTTGTCTCACCTGGGAGTGTCTGGTGGCTCGAACCACACCGCTGGCGCCGATGATCGGCCCCGACGCGATCGCACCGCAGGCACCGGTCCGTTCCCCGAAGACCGCCGAGCTCGTCGCGGGCACCCTACGGCGCATGGTCGTCGACGGCCAGCTCAAAGAGGGCGACTTCCTGCCCAACGAGGCCGAGCTCATGGAGCATTTCGGGGTCAGCAGGCCGACACTGCGTGAGGCCGTGCGGGTGCTGGAATCCGAGCGCCTGGTCGAGGTCCGCCGCGGCTCGCGGACAGGAGCCCGCGTCCGGGTTCCGGGCCCTGAGATCGTCGCCCGCCCGGCGGGTCTTCTGCTCGAGCTGTCCGGCGCCGACATCGCCGATCTCCTGGTGGGCCGTGCGGCGATCGAGCCCATGGCCGCCCGCCTGCTCGCCGAGAAGGGCGACGAGGCGGCGTTCGCCGAACTTGAGCAGATGCTCGACGAGCACATCCCCAAGGACCATCTGTCGGACCAACTGGCCGCAACCACGGGCGACTTTCACCGCCGGGTGGTGGAGCTGTCGGGCAACGCCACACTGGGCATCATCGCCGGCATGCTGCACGAGATCACCGTGCGCCACCACGCCTTCCTGTTCAAAGAGCGCCGGCCGGTGTCGAAGACCGACTACGACAAGCTCATGCGGTCCTACCGCAAGCTGATCCAGATCATTCGCTCCGGCGACGGCGATGCCGCCGAAGCACATTGGCGCAAGCACCTCGACACCGCACGCATCCTGATGCTGCAGGACATCGAGAGCGTCAAGGTCCGCGACGTCATGCGCTGAGGCGATTTTCGCCGAACGTGCGCTCAGATCGGAAACTCAGCCCGAATCGCGATCTGAACGCACAGTCGATACCGATTCGACATGGACCGGCAGTTCGTCGTCCCAGGGCTGCCGCGTCACCATGTCGGCCACCTTGACGTATCCCCGCTCGAATTCCCCGGTGGCCGCATCGACCAATCGGTATTGCTGGGTCTGATGCTGGATCGGTTGCGCGTCGAGCATCACGATCCGCACCTCCCCCGGCTCGAAATGGCACCTCTTCTGCAGGGCCGCCACGAGCTGCTCATTGCTCATGTGCCCGTCACCGAAGTTCCAGCCGATGGCCGTCGAGACGATGCGCTCGCCATCGGTCAACACATAGTCGTCCTCGTTGCAGCCGGCCATCGCCCGGTGCGCCAAAGTGAACAGCGCCCGGCCGTGAGAGTTGAAGCCACGGAACGCATATCCCATGTACAGGTACATCTGGGCGACCTCGGGGCTGCCGTAGTAACGCTCCATCTGGGCGGCGGGCATGCTGGCGATCGCGACGATGTTCTTTTCGATCTTCTCCGCGGCCGACGGCTTGACGCACCACAGCGAGGTGTCCCAGTTGCCGGCGTAATAGCGCATACCCGGCAGGAACGAAACCTTGCGCGGGAACAGGTTTCCCAGCACCACAGTGCCTGCCACCACCGCGAACAGCACGATCGGCCACGGGCTGCCCAGATCCCCTAGACCCACGCCGGCGTGCCCGACGAACAGCGCCAGCACGGAGAACATCATGAAGACGTTCCACTCCAGCGGCACGCCCATCGGAATGGCGCTCAGGATCCCGAAGTGGAACACCAGCATCACGAAGGCCGCGATCGCTGTCGCCCACCCGCCGTGCGAGAAGAACAGCACCAACGGGACCAGACCCTCGATGGCAGTGGAGAAATGCGCCACGAAGCGCGACGGCCGCCCTGGCCGGAGGTCATCCGGGAAGTGCTCGAAGAACTTGCGCTTGATGAACCGTGGCCGGAACACCGGGTTGTTGCTCATCATCGTCGAGATGACGAATGGGAAGTGTTTGGTGAGTTTCGAGGTGGCCGCGCCGATCCAGATCGTCAGGCAGATCAGCTTTGCCGCGATGACGATGTCGGCGCCGCTGAACAGGAAACAGACCGCCAGTGAGCCGTACACCTCGCCGCGGGCAGCCAGGAAGATCACCTTGTCGCGCAGGCCGGCCACGGCGAGCAGGCCGACGATCGCCGCGGTCTGCCACACCGGCAGCACGCCGATCTCGCTGCCGAGCGCGGGGATGGGACCGGTACCTTGCGAGGCGAGGGCCACCACCAGCATCACCAGCAGCGCGCCGTACAGTGCGACGTCGACGATGGTGCGGTCGTCACCCTTGGTCAGCGGGACCCGGTTGGGCCACGGTGGGAGCCGAATCGTCTTGGGCCGCAACCAGTACAGGATCGACCCCATCGGCGGGAAGAACCGGTTGTTGAGCGGGCCGAAGCCGCAGCCGAGGCCGACGACCTCGAACAACATCGTGTAGAACACGACCTTCTGGTAGACGATCGGCTCGGCGTACCAGGAGGCGACGTTCGTGAACCCGTCGACGCCGCTGGTGGTCAGCGCGATCAGCCAGGCACCGAGAATGTAGGCCAGGATCTTGACGACGTAGAACAGGTGCAGCACAACCGGGGTTCCGAACCCCACCTCCGCCCAGTGCCGGGCCATCGGCTGGATCTTTTCCGCGCGCGTGCCCTTGCTCCACTGCTCGAAGTCGATCTGGGGCGATTCCTGTTTGAGAAAACCCATGCCCGACAGATTAGAACGTGTTCTAGTCGGACCTCACGCGAACAGACGCAAACTCGCACAAATCGACCCGGAGATGTGCGAGTTCGCGTCTGTTCGGCGGGGAAAAGCTAGGACTTCACCGGCGGGCGGAAGAAGATCACCAGCTGGCCGATGCCACCGGCCAGGCCGAGGACGACCGCGATCGCCAGACCGCACCAGCCATGCAGGTAGTGGTAGAAGTTCGAACTGGAGAACAGCAGGTGGTCGAGGCTGTAGCGACCTGCACCGGTGCCGGCGATCGCCACGGCGGCCACCGCGAGGATCAGGTTGTACTCCCAGCCCTCCTTGACGATGAAGAAGCCGTTGTGCCGGTGCACGGTCCAAGCCGCCACCAGCATCAGCGCCACGAACCCGGCTGCGGGCACCGGGGTCAGCAGGCCCAAAGCCAAGCCCAGCCCAGCCGCCATTTCGGTGCTGGCTGCGACCCGGGCGTGGAACAGTCCCGGCTTCATGCCGATGCTGTCGAACCATCCCGCGGTGCCCGGGATCCGTCCGCCACCGAAGAACTTGTTGTAGCCGTGTGCGGCCATGGTCAGGCCGAGCACCACGCGCAGGAGCAGGATCGCAGTGTCGTAAGCAGAGGAAGCCATGTAACAGAATCTAGGACATCTGTTAAGCCGCCGCCCAGCCCCCATCCACACTGAGGATCACGCCGTGGATGTTTCCGGCGTCGTCGCCGGCCAGGAAGGTCACCGCCGCGGCGACCTCCTCGGGGGTGCTCATCCGACGCGACGGGATGCGGGCCAGCACCGGTCCGATCTCGTCGGCCACGTCAGCTGCCCTTTCGGTCGCGATCGGGCCGGGAGCCACCGCGTTCACCCGCACCCCGCGCGGGCCGTACTCGACCGCCCACGACTTCGTCAGCGAATGCACCGCCGCCTTGGTCGACGAGTACAGCGCCGCGCGGTCTCCACCGATCAGTCCCGTGATCGAGCCGACGTTGACCACCGCGCCGTGGCCACGTTCGGCCATGGCCGGCGCCAGCGCTCCGGTCAGCAGGAACGGTGCCATGACGTTGGTCTGGTAGGACTCCAGCAGCGCCTGCTCGGTGACCTCGCCGGTAGGTTCGGGCATCCCCCAGACCCCGGCGTTGTTGACGAGGATGTCAAGCTGCCCGCCGGCCGCCGCAGCGACCTCGCGGGCCTGCTGGGCCAGGCGCTGCACCTCGCCCGCCCCGGCCCCGAGGTCGGCGGCGACAAACTCGGCTCGCCCTCCGGCGGCACGGATCTCGGCGACGACGGAGTCGCCGCGTTCCTTGTTGCGGCCGCTGACGATGACCAAGGCACCCTGCGCGGCGAGGGCCTTGGCGATGGCGACACCGAGGCCGCCGGTGGATCCTGTGACAAGTGCTGTGCGGCCTTGGAGGCGCGTAGTGTTTGGACTCATGAGTCCAGGTATAGGCCGCTAAAAATGGACCTGCAAGTCCAGAAACTGACCGCCAAGGGCGAGGCCACCCGACGCCGCATCGTCGAGGGTGCCGCATCGGTGATCCGCAGCCACGGGGTGGCTGCCACCACGTTGGACGATATCCGCGCCCACACCCAGACGTCCAAGAGCCAGCTGTTCCACTACTTTCCCGACGGCAAGGACCAACTGCTGCTCGCGGTGGCCGAACGCGAAGCCCAGATGGTGCTGGAGGATCAGCAGCCCTACCTCGGTGAGCTGACCTCCTGGGCCGCCTGGCAGCGCTGGCGCGACGCGGTCGTGGAACGCTACCGCCGCCAGGGACAGAGCTGCCCGCTGAGTCTGCTGATGTCAGAGATCGGCCGCACCACTCCCGGCGCCCAGGCGGTCACCAAAGCCCTACTGCAGCAATGGCATGACGAGATCTCAGCAGGTATCCGGCACATGCAGTCGCAGGGAAAGATGGCTGCCGATCTGGATGCCGAAAAGGTGGGCGCCGCCCTGCTGGCCGGGATCCAGGGCGGGGTCAGCGTGATGCTGGCCTCCGGTGACCTGAGCTACCTCGAGTCCGCGCTGGATGTCGGCATCGCAATGCTGCATCGCTAGGCCGATCACTCACAACGCCGCTTCGAGTCGCTCGATATACCCGTCGACGTCCCCGATCGCCGACTCTGCCCCGAACACACTGATCGAGATGGTGTCCCCCACGCCCGTCACGCAGTGAGTGAGCCCCACCATCGGCGACAATCCGGGAAACGCCGCAGCCAGCCGTACCGGCATACCTCCGAACGAGAAATCCGCGGCGCCGCAGTTCACGCTGGACACCACGGTGTTCCCGGTGACCGTCGCCGAACGTGCGTCGGGATTGAACTGGCCGATCCCCCACCGCAGAAGCGGGGCCGGAGTGGCGGCGAAGGCACGTTCCGAGGCCCGCATCGCCGGGTGTGCGGCGCGTTCCCGCCGCGCCGCCAGTTCAGCAGCGATCGCGGCGCGGCGCTGCGTCACCGGCAGCGACGGATGCAGCCCAACGCCGACCGTGCCGAAATGGTTGTAGGCCTGGCGAGGACCGGATTTCGCCATGGTCACCTCGGCACCGAGAGTGGCCGGATCCGTCCCGAGCTCACGGAGCTGCCCGGCCAGGGCTTCGGAGATTCCGGCCAGGGCACAGACCGTCACGGTGGCGCCCGAGAGCTGCGCCCGATCGCGGACCACCGTCCGCATACTGCGTACACCCGTCGGACGGTCGTTGGTCCGGAGAGGACGGCGCGGTGTCGCGGCCGGCGGCACCCGCCCGGCCTCGGTGTCGGCCACCAACTGCCGGTGCGCCCGGGCCGCTTCGATGCTCCGCCAAGGCAGCATCGCCGGGTGGCCGTACACCGGCACAACCGGTGCAACCGCTCCCTGACGACCGAACATCAGCGCCGCCGGACCGCAGGTGCGCCCACCACCGCCGAGGGCGTGCGTGATCTGCAGGACCGCAACGGTGCCGGCACCAGTGACACCAGGTATCCCCTCGACGCCGGGGAAGACATGAAGCCGCCACGGCGCCAGCTGCGCATCGAGTTGAGCGTCCACCAGCTCGCCCACGGCGGCCAGACAACCCAGCCAGGTCGGCTGATCGAGATCGTGTACCACGAACCGGAATTCGTCGACCGGAGCTGGTACCCAGGACGGGTAGTGCAGCCGTGCGCCGTCATCGATCCGCTGCGAGAGGTCAGGGCTGGTGCCGGCATTGGCAGCCAACTCGGCGAGCACCCCGGACAGATCGACGGGCACACCGTCGAATCCGTACAGCAGGAACGTGTCGTTGGGCATCCTGGACGACATCCAGAACATCTGCGCATCGACCGCAGTGAGTCGGTTAACCGGCACGTCCGATGAAGTCCAGGATGCGGGCCGCTGTGGCGTCGGGCTGATCGAGTTGCAGGAAGTGACCACCGGATTCGACGACATGGGTGTCGCTGCCTGCGGGCAGCACCTCGCGCACCCAGCGGATGTAATCCGGTGCGGCACAGCCGTCATCGGTACCGTGCAGATACAGCGACGGCAGCACCGGCGGCAACGCCAAGTGCTCGTGTAGCTCGGCGTACCGGGCCGGTGGCTTGCTCATCCGGATCGTGGCCCGGTAGTAGCCCAGCGCGGCGCGCCAGCGGTCCGGCGCCCCGATCGCGGCGTCGACGTGGCGCAGGTCCTCGGCGGCGTCGTATCCCGGCGACCATGTCTTCCACAACCGCGGCACCACCCAGGACGCGGAACGCTCAGGCAACCAAGGCAATTGGAAGTACATCATGTACCAGCTGCGCAATGCCTGACGCGGCAGCTGAGCCAACAGCTTGCCCGCGTCAGGCACCCGTCCCAGCGGCTGGAACGAGGCCATCGGCGGTACCGACATGATCACCGCTCTGGCGAACGGGTTGTCCGGCAGCGCAGCCACTCCCGCTGCCGCCATGGCACCCCAGTCATGGCCGATGATCACATCACGCCCCGTCGGTCCGACCGCCTGCAAGAGGTTCAGCGCGTCGTCCATCAGCGCAGCGACGTGATAGCTGCCGTCGGCAGGAATCGACGAGGGCACGTAGCCCCGCATGAACGGCGCCACCACTTTCCAGCCGGCCTCCGCCAAGGTCGGGGCGACCTTGCGCCAACCGTAGGCGGTGTCGGGAAACCCATGTAGGCACAACGCCACCGGACCGTCATCGGGCCCCCACGCCAACGCCCGCAGTTGTACTGCAGGGGTGGCGACATCGATCCAGCGCGGCTCGGTCACAGTGGCACCGGCTCGTACTCGGACATCAGCCATTGGCCACCGTCTTTGACCATCGTCACCCGCGCCACCGACGGGTGCTTCTTCGGCATTTCGTCGCCGACCTGGACACTCTGATTGACGAACAGCACCAACTCGACGCGGTCGGGTTTCGCGGTCGCGGTCCCAGCCTCCAGTACGTCGGCGACTGCCGCGATCCGCTGCGCGTGTGCGGCCGGGATCACCTCGTTGATCATCGCTGTGTAGGTACCGCGAAAATTCCCGGTCATCCGGTCGCGGGCCGCGGTGAGCTGTTGGTCGACGGTTTCGGTCTCATACGACAGCATCTGGGCCGTGATGTCCTTGGCCGCCTGAACCGATTCGACTCGTGCCGTGTCACTTTCGTTCTGCGACACGGTCAGCCAGCGCAGCACCCCAGAGGCCGTCGCCAACACCAAGGCGATGATCGCCAGCACGACAGGCAGGCTGACCCGAGCGCGCGGATGGGACGGTTCGGCCTCTTCGGCGCGTTCCGCGGGCTCCACCGCCTCGTCGGCTACGACGGGCTCGTCGGCTGGCCCGACCGATTCCTCGACCGCCGCCTCCTCGGCACCGTCCGGCTCGACGCTGTCCGACTCGGCACTGTCCGACTCGACGCTGTCGGGCTCGGGGCTCGCCTTCTCCAGGCTGACCGGCTCGGCGGCTACGGGCTCGGCGATCTCTGCGGATTCGGCTGCGGCCTTACGACGCCCCGCCGGCGGCATCTTGTGCCGGCCGCTCACTGGATGAACTCCACGTTGGAAACCTTCGCCTTGCCCTCAATATCCTGCACTGTCAACACCATTCGCCATACCTGGGGATCCTGCTCGGGCACGCCCGCGTTCGTGGACCGAACGGTCACGGACATGAGCACGTCCGCCTTGTCCTCCGAGTAGGACTCCAGAGCCGATGCGGTAACCGTGCCCACCGACTTCGACTTGATCTGTTTGACCACGTCCAGAAAGGACTTCGAACGTTTCTCGAAGTCGTCGTAGAACCGTCCGGTCGATGAGTCGAGCACTCGCTGGACGTCGTCTTCGGCGTGCTCCCAGTCGATGCTTGTCAGGTTGGTCGCGCCTTGGCGGGCAGTTTCCAGGAACATGTCACGTCGCTGCTGTTCCTGATGGACCTGGTAGTAGTCAAAGCCCAGCCAACCGGTCAGCGCCACGAGCGCGACGACGAACGCGCCGCCGACAACCGACACAATCTTCGGGCGCAGGGACCGGCGTCGTTCGGGGGCCGTGTGCTCGGCCTCGTCCGACTCTTCCTCGGCGACCTCACCGTCGGCGTCCTCGTCGGTTTGTTCGACAGCCTCGGCGTCGGGTTCTGGGGCGGACGGGCTCGGCTCCTCGGCCTCGGTCGGCTCGACCGACTCGGCGTCGGCGCTGTCGTCTGCCATACATCTGCTCCTCGGTGGCACTGCGGTATCGCGCGTGCGACAGCACGCGTGCGGTCCAACGTACGTGGCACCGGTCACACCGTCATCAGCGGTACCGGCAGTCCCGGATACGCCTCTCGGGCGGCCGCCCTTACGTGCTACCGGGCTCTCTGCACGTGATGCGCGCCCCCACCGCACGCAGCGCAAAGTCCACCGCGGCGGCGCACGCACCCTCCCAATCCCCGTCGGCTCCCAGCCGGGACAGCTCATGGCTGACCACTGCGCGAATGGCCGCGGCATCCCGCTCCGGCCTGGTCAGCGGAAACGACGCGTCGTCCAGACCGCGGCGCAGGAGAGCTGCCAGCGACCGTTCGCGGTCGATCCGCCACTGTTCCTGCCCGGCGAGGTAGCCCTTGGCCGAGCGAACCTCCTCTAGGTCCAGAACCAACGCCTGCCCGCGCAGTCGCGCGTCGTGTATCACGTCGAACGACACCCTGATCCACTGCTCGAGCTGTTGTGCGGGCGCACCATCGGTGTCGTCGGCGATCTCGTCGAGCCTGCGACCCAACGCCCTGCCCGCGCTCTGTTGCATGGCCAGGAACAACGCGTCCTTGGATTCGAAGTGGCGATAGAAGGCCCGGGTGGACAGCCCGGCGCGAGCCAGCACCGATGCGATCGGCACGGCACCGGTGTGGGGCTCGGCCAGGCAGGTGAAGGCGGCCCTGATGATCGCGCGGCGCTCGGCGGCGTCCCGCGCCGCGTCATCCGGCTCGATACCTGGATCAATCCGCACGATTGACGATTCTAGAAACGGCCCGCTTGCACGGGTCGCAGATGCGACGAAAACACCCCTGGGTAACGTGACTTCCGGGGCCTGCCGAGAGGAATGTCCGTGAGCACCGGGAAAACCGCGCACAGCGAGTCAAGCATCGTCACGTTCCGGGGCGTCGACGATCTGAATCTGGTCGGCGACGAATGGAACCGCGACGCCGCGTCCGCTGCTGGCCGACCTACGGTTCTGCTACTTCACGGCGGCGGGCAGAACCGGTACTCCTGGAAGAACACCGGGCAGATCCTGGCCGACGACGGCCTGCACGTGATCGCGCTCGACGCGCGTGGTCACGGCGACAGCGACCGCTCCCCCAGCGCGAACTATTCGGTGGAAGCGCTGAGCTCCGACGTGCAGCACGTGCTGTATCAAGTCGGCCGGCCGGTGGTGCTGATCGGGGCCAGCATGGGCGGGCTGACCAGCATCCTGGCGTCCCACGAGGCCGGCCCGGAGCTGGTCACCAAACTCGTGCTGGTCGATGTGGTGCCCCGGTTCGAGAAGAGCGGTAGCGCGCGTATCCGCGACTTCATGTTCACCAACGTGGACGGTTTCGACTCCCTCGAACAGGCTGCCGAGGCGGTCTCCGCCTACCTGCCCCACCGCACGAAGCCGCGCAGCCCGGAGGGGCTGAAGAAGAACCTGCGGCAGCGCGACGGGCGCTGGTACTGGCACTGGGATCCGGCCTTCCTCACCAAGCCCGAGGACGATCCGTTCGCCCGGGTGGACAAGCTGGAATCAGCCGCGATGAACCTGACTATCCCGATCCTGCTGATCCGCGGCAAGCTCTCCGATGTGGTCAGCCCCGAGGGCGTGCAGGACTTTCTGGAGAAGGTGCCTGCCGCCGAGTTCGTCGAGCTGTCCGATGCGGGGCACACCGCCGCCGGGGACGACAACGACGCATTCACCGAGGTCGTCGTGGAGTTCGTCGGGCGGTGAGCGCCACCCGCGACACCGTAGGCTTCAACTTTCTGCGCCAGCCTGAGCTGCCCGCACCTCAGGTCGGCGAATCATCCGCCCGCGACATCCTGGCCACCCATTTCGGCCTACGGGCAAGTGTGAAATCCCTGGGCAGCCAGCAGGATAAGAATTTCCTGGTGGGTGACGGCGACGACGCGATCACCGGGGTGCTGAAGATCGCGAACCCCGCGTTCAACGAGATCGAGCTGACTGCTCAGGAGTTGGCCGCGGACCTGATCGCAGCAGCCGAACCGAATTTGCGCGTGGCGCAGCCGTTGCCCAATCAGTGCGGCGAAAAGCTCACCGCGGTAACCGGTCTGGGCCTGAACCGGACCGACGACACCGCCTACGTGCGACTGCTGCGACACCTGCCCGGCGGAACCCTCATCGAGTCCGGCTACCTGCCGCCGGCCACGGTCGCCGAACTGGGTGCACTGGCCGGACGGGTCAGCCGAGCATTGGCCGGTTTCAGCCATCCCGGCCTGGACCGGATCCTGCAGTGGGACCTGCGTTACGGCGCCGAGGTGGTATCCCACCTGGCAGTCCACGTCGACGACGATGCTGCACGTACCCGCCTGGAGACTGCGGCCGATGCGGCGTGGGCCCGCATCGCACCACTGGCCGACGCACTGCCCCGGCAAGCCGTGCACATGGACCTGACCGACGCCAATGTCGTGGTCTCCCGCGGCGTCGGCGGTACCGTGCACCCCGACGGCATCATCGATCTCGGCGATCTGGCCGACAGTTGGGCCGTGAGCGAACTGGCCATCACACTGTCCTCGGTACTGCAACATCCCGGAGCCGACCCGGTGGCCGTGCTGCCCGGCATCCGAGCCTTCCATGCCATCCGACCCTTGAGCGTTACCGAGGCAGAAGCGTTGTGGCCGTTGCTGGTACTGCGCACCGCGGTGCTGATCGTCAGCGGAGCACATCAGGCCGGTTTCGACCCGGACAACGACTACCTCACCGAGCAGTCCGACGGCGAGTGGCAGATGTTCGAGTCCGCCACCTCGGTGCCGATGGACGTGATGACGGCGCTGATCAAGGCCGACCTCGGGCTGGCCGCACCGCCCGAGCCGGTTCCGGTTGACCGGCCGATGCTCACCGTGCCGGGGCCGGTGGTGACGCTGGATCTGGGTGCGACGTCCGATGATCTGAGCGACGCCTTCACGGCCGGCGGCTGGGTGAAACCCGATATCGAAGACGAATTGGCCAGGGCCGCACTGGCCGACGGCGCCGCCCTGGTGGTGACCCGGTACGGACAACCGCGGATCGCGCAGGCTCCCGCGTTGAGCCAGGACGAGCCGGCCGTGGTGCCGACCGGAATCAGTATGTGGGCTGCTGAATCCACCCCGCTGGTAGTGCCTTTCAGCGGTGAGATCGTCGATCGCTCAGCCTCTGCGGTGACGTTCCGCGGCACCGACTTCGAGCTGACTTTGACCGGAGTGAGCGCCGGTTCGGGAGACGGGATGGGCGTGGCCGCACCGAGTCGACGTGTCGAACTCGCAGTGCGGCCCGTCGGCGCGCCGGTGGCACCGCATCTGACCACGCCCGCACTCGCTCCCGGCTGGCTGGCACTGTGCCGAGATCCACGGCCGCTGCTGGGATTACCGCCACTATCCGCCGATGATTCCGAGCCCGATCTGATGGTCCGGCGCGACCGCGCATTCGCACCCGTACAGGAGCACTACTACCGCCGACCGCAGCGAATCGAACGGGGCTGGCGACACTTCCTGATGTCCACCAGCGGACGCTGCTATCTGGACATGGTCAACAACGTCACGGTGTTGGGCCACGCGCACCCGCGGGTCGCGGCGGCAGCAGCCCGGCAGCTGCGCAAGCTGAACACCAACTCACGGTTCAACTACGCCTCCGTCGTCGAATTCAGCGAACGCCTGGCCGAGCTCCTGCCAGATCCGCTCGACACGGTATTTCTGGTCAACTCCGGATCTGAGGCCAGTGACCTGGCGCTGCGGTTGGCGACCGCAGCGGCCGGGCGCCCCGATGTGGTGGCGATGCGCGAGGCGTATCACGGCTGGACGTACGGCACCGACGCCGTGTCGACCTCTACCGCGGACAACCCGAATGCGCTCACCACCCGGCCGGATTGGGTGCACACCGTCGAATCGCCCAACAGCTTCCGCGGCAAGTACCGCGGTAGTGAGGTCGGGCGATACGCGGTGGACGCGGTGGCCCAGATCGACCAGTTGATCGCCGAGGGGCGCGCCCCGGCCGCGTTCATCTGCGAGACGGTATACGGCAATGCCGGCGGCATGGCCCTACCCGACGGATACCTGGAGCAGGTCTACGCGGCGGTGCGCGGGGCGGGCGGATACGCGGTCGCGGATGAAGTCCAGGTCGGCTACGGTCGTCTGGGCGAATGGTTTTGGGGCTTCGACCAACAGGGAGTGGTCCCCGACATTGTGTCGATGGCCAAATCGGTCGGTAACGGTTATCCGCTGGGGGCGGTGGTCACCAGCCGCGCCATCGCCGAGGCCTTCCGCAGCCAGGGTTACTTCTTCTCCTCCACCGGCGGCAGTCCACTGTCATGCGCGATCGGAATGACGGTGCTCGACGTGCTGAACGACGAAGACCTGCAAGGCAACGCGTCCCGCGTCGGCGCTCATCTGAAGTCGCGACTGGAGGAACTGGCCGAGCGGCACTCGATCATCGGCACCGTCCATGGCGTCGGCCTGTACCTCGGCGTCGAGATGATCCGCGATCCCGACACCCTCGAGCCGGCCACCGAGGAAACGGCCCTCATCTGTGATCGGATGCTCGAACTCGGGGTGATCATCCAGCCGACCGGCGACCACCAGAACATCCTGAAAACCAAGCCGCCGTTGTGCATCGACATCGAAGCGGCCGATTTCTACGCCGACACCCTGGACCGGGTACTTACCGAAGGCTGGTGAGCGAGGCTGTCCGACAAGCCCCGAAGTTGCCGACGAGAGGTAACCGAGAGCTTGGCGAACACTTTCCGCAGGTGCCACTCGACCGTGTGGGTGCTGATGAACAGCTGCTCTCCGATCGCAGCGTTGGTCAGTCCGGCTGCTGCGAGCCGCGCGATCTGTGCCTCCTGAGCCGTCAGGACGTCGCCGCCGGCGACCGGCCGCCGGCCCGCGCGCTCGCCCTTCGCGATCAACTCGCGCCCGGCACGATCAGCGAAAGCCCGGGCACCGAAGGTGCGGAACATGTCGTGCGCGATGGTGAGCTGTTCCTTGGCCGCCGACCGGCGCTTCCGACGGCGCAGCCATTCTCCGTAGCGCAGATGGGCCCGGGCCAGGTGGACCCTGATGCGGGTACGCCCCAACCGGTCGATCGCTTCACGGTAGTGAGCCTCGGCATCTCCATCGTCGGCCACCAGAGCCCGTGCACCCGCCAAAGTCCCCAGAGCCCAATCCGTGTCGCGAACCGATAAACGCTCGGTAAGGCGCCCGCAGGCCTCCTGCGCAGCGTCGATGTTGCCGATGCGGGTCGCCGCCTCGATCAGTTCGACCAGATACCAGCCGTACAGTCCGAGGTCCTCATACTCGGCAGCCTGCTGGGCCGCGACGAACGCCTCCTCATAGCGGCCCAGACCATTGCAGAGCACGGCGGTCGCATATCGGGCCAGGCCCAGCACCCGGCCTTCCCCAGAGGCCGATGCCGCCTCGGCACCAGCCTTGAGCGCATCGAGATCTTCCGGATCACCCTTCCACGCATCCAGCGCAAGAGAGTGATAGCGCAGCGGTGAGTAGTAGCGGGTCGACAGAAAGGTCGAATCAGCCTCCGTCAGAAGGGCTTCGGCGGAAACGAGCTCGCCGGCCAACATGTGCACGACGGCCCGGTAGGCCAGGGTCTCCGGAAGCAGCGCCAACGCGTCGGACGCCCGAACTCGTCGCACCGCCGCCGTGGAGAGCCGGTGCACCAACCCGTCATCACATAGTTCATAGGCCGTGGACTGCTGGATGAGAGGCAGCGCGGGCACCATCCACCGCGACGCCGGGGAATCGGCATCGAGACGATGCGCGCCCAGCCTCTCCACCGCCGCCGGCAATCCCTCCCCGGCATACGGAACACCGGTGATCTGAGCCGTCATGCCCCGCAACACGGTGCCCACCGGCCCAGAACCGGTGGATAGGCGTTCGATACCGCACCGCGCGGTCTCGGCCGTCCGCGCCACGGCCGGGATATCTCCGAGCCGGCCTGCGTACATCGCCGCAGCGAGAGCTTCGAGATGCGTCTCAAGGCTCACTTCAGCGTCGAAGTGCTCGAATTCGACTGCAGCATCACTCATCCGGGATGCTATCTCACTCAACGAAGCCGCCGCGCCGTCGCCGCTGCGCCGCTTGGCGAACTCCATCTGCGCGGACAACCGCGCGGCTCGTGCCCGCTGCAGGCCGGTCATCGGTGCCAGGCCTGCCACGCCGAGCAACGTGTCGGCATCGGAAAAGGCGCCGGCATCGAGCTTGGCCCGCGCTGCGGCCAGCGCGCGGTCACAGCGAAGTTCCGGAACCGATGTCAGGACCGCGGCCCGCTCGAGAAATGTTGCGGCAACGGCCATACCGATCTGCGCGTGCGCATGACCGGCAGCGACTTCCAGTTGCGCTGCCACCTCATCGTCGGGCCACGTCACGGCGTTGGCGATATGCCAGATCCGGCGGTCCGGATCGATCTCGACATCGGTGACTTCGGCCAGTACACGGTGCATCTCGCGGCGTGCGGACGGGTCGGCAGCGTGGTAAGCGGCCGACCGGGCCAGGGGGTGCAGAAACCGCACATCGGAGTCGATTTCGATCACTCGGGCGACCACCGCGGGCGCCAGCATGTCGGCAGTGATCCCAAGCCGGTCCGCGACGCGACCCAACACAGCGGCATCACCGACGGGCTCGGCCGCAGCGGCGAGGAGCAGCTGCCGAGTCGATTCGGGCAGCGCGCGAATCAACTCGACATAGTCGAGCTCGATTCTTTTGACCCCCGAAGGGGTGTCGCCGCGGCGCAGCGCCCCGGCAAGTTCTGCGGCGGCACGATCATGCGGAAGTGAAACCAACGCAAGCGGATTACCCCGGGTCTCGGCGATGATCCGATCGCTGACGCGCGGGTCGAGTCGGGTCATCATCACCGTGCCCAGCAGGTCTCGCGCATGCTCATCCGACAACGGGCCGATCATGCGCTCGGGCAACCCGCTCAGCACGTCTACCCCGAGGTCACAGGTCGCGAACACCAGCCCGGCCCGTTCGGTGGTCAACCGCCTCGCCACAGCGGCCAGAACGGCCAGCGTCGCAGGGTCCAGCCAATGTGCGTCGTCGAGAACCCAGACCAGCGGTTCATCGCGGCAGGCGGCGGTCAGCAAATTCAAAACCGCTGACTGCACCAATTTTTCGGTCGGCGGCGCACCGGATCCGAGTCCCAGAACCACCACCAGTGCGTCGCGTTGGTCTTCCGGCAGCCCGGCGAGGTGGCCGAGCAGCGGTCGGCACAACTGCTGTAGACCGGCGAAGTCGAGGTCCATATCCAACGACACTCCGGTCACCCGTACCGATCGATAGTGCCCGACCCGCTCGAGAAGGTGGTTCAGCAGTTCGGTCTTCCCGACGCCGCGCTGTCCGCGCAGCACCAGCACCCTGCCTCCGCTCCGCATTCCCGTGACCAGATCCTCCAGAACCCGGCATTCGGCATCGCGTCCGATCAGGACACGCGCGCCCGCATCGTGAAAAGGTTTCCGCCACATACACATATCGACCGAACAGCAGCCGATTTTGTGACAGCCTCTACTTCCCCAGCTTCGCCGCGATGTGCCGACGGGAACGGATACCCAACTTGCCGAACACTTTTCGCAGGTGCCACTCGACGGTGTGAGCGCTGATGAACAGTTGCGCGCCGATCTCCGAATTGGTCAGTCCGTCGGCGGCGAGCCGGGCGATCTGCATCTCCTGCGCGGTGAGCGATGCGGCGTCGACCACGCGCCGGCCCGTTGCCCTGGCCGAAGTCGCTGCCCCCGCGGCGGCGAGTTCCCGGCGGGCCCGCTCGGCGAACCCGTCGGCGCCCAAGTCGCTCAGCAGGGTGTATGCCTGGCGGAGGCGTTCCCGCGCTTCGCCCCGTCGCTGTTCGCTCCGCAGCCACTCGCCATACACCAAATAGGCCCGTGCAGTGAGCATTCGGACGCCCGTACGCTCGAGAAGCTCGATCGCATCGCGATAGCGTTGCTCGGCGACCGGGCCGTCTGCCACCAGCGCGCTGACATAGGCCGCTGTGCCGCGCACCCAATCGGTACCACTCACCGCAGCAATGTCTTCGATGTGTCGCACCGCTTCGGCCGCCTCGGCCGGAAGGCCCAATCTTGCTGCCGCCTCGACCAACTCGACCATCGACCAGGTTGAGAGTCCAAGCTCCTGCGGGTAGGCGGACCCGCGGCGGGCCGCAGCGAGGGCCTCGTCATACCGGCCGAGCCCGTTGTACAGCACCGCGGCCGCCCATTCCGTCGCCGTCAGCGCCTTTCCCTCGCTGCGCAGCAACGGGTCGGAGGTGATCAGGTCGATGGCCTGCCGCGTGCGTGTCTCGTCACCGCGCCACGGTTCGACGACCACGGCGCCGTAGTGCGCGAAAAAGCTGCTTCCGGTGACCTCGCCCAACGTTGCCGCCTGAGCGACCAGCGCGTCGGAGGCCGCCAGGTCACCTGCATAGACGCGGTTCGACAGCCGCAGCAGCAGCGCCGACGGCAGGACGGCAAGTGCGCCGGCGTCCACAGCAAGCTCGACCAGCCTGGCCGACAGCGTGGACCAGGCGTCGAATTCCCAAGTGTTGTGCGCCAATCGGCACGCCAAGGGCAGCCAGCCCAGCCCGTCCGCTGGGGAGAATTCGCCTGTTCGATAGGCCGCGAGGGCACGATGAACCAGCGGCGCCCCCTGTGCGTAACCCGCAACCGTGATCCGGGAAACGCCTTCCAGGAGCAGATCTGAGCAAGCCGGGTCCGTGGGCCGCCGCATCGCCAGGATCGCAGCCGCCACCTGCTCCACGCCGACCTCATCGGGCAATCTGCCGGCGGTGAGGGCGGCGTAGAACGCGTCGCGGTAGGTCTCGGTCGCGAGACCACGGTCAACTGGCTCAAGTTGTTTGGCAGCAGCGAGCAGTGAGGGCAGGCCCGCGCTGGCACTGCGGAAGGCGAAGAGACTTCGTCCGCGCACCAGTTCGGCCAGGGCATGCTCACGCTTGTTCAACGGCAGCGTCGCGAGGTCGTCGAGCAGTTCGAGAGCCTCGCCGAACTCACCTGCTTCGCTCTTGGCCTGCGCAGCGGCCAACGCGCGGGAGCCACGTCGATGCGGATCAGGGGTCAGCTCTGCGGCCCGGTCGAGGAATGCCGCCGCCGCGGCAGCACCCCCGCGGGCGCGGGCGCGGGTGGCGGCCAGCTCGAGTGCGGAGGCCACCTCCTCATCGGGGTGCCCTGCGGCACTTGCCAAGTGCCACGTGCGTCGATCGGGATCGTGTTCGGGGTCGGTCGCCTCCGCCAACGCCCGGTGCACATGCCGCCGCTGCGATGTCGTCGCCGAACGGTAGGCCGCCGAACGGACCAGTGGATGCCGGAATCGGACCATGGTGCCGACCGTGAGGAGGTCCCCGGCCTGTGCTTCGGCGCCCGCGGCGACGATGTCGATATCCAACTGTGTGGCCGCGCGCCGCAGCAGCGCCACATCTCCCACCGGATCAGCCGCGGCGAGCAACACCAGAAGCTGGGCCTCGGACGACAACGAACCAAGGCGACGCCGGAAGCCCTGCTCGATCTGGCCGGCCAGCGAATGGTCGTCGAGCCCGTCGGCAGCCACGGCCAGCTGCGCAGCAGTCACCTCACGTGGAAGTTCCAGGAGTGCAAGCGGATTCCCCTGGGATTCGGCCAGAATACGATCGAGCACCCGGTCGTCGACGCGGCCCGGGCAGCCCCGTGCCAGCAGAGTCCGGGCGTCGTGATCGCCCAGGCCGTCGATCCGCAGCGCGGGTAGATCCGTCAGGGCATCCTCCACGACGGGCTCACGTACCGCGAAGAGCAGCACCACCTGCTCGGCCAGCAGCCGGCGACCGACGAACGACAAGATCTGAGCGGAAATCCGATCCAACCATTGCGCATCGTCGATCAAACACACCACGGGCTGCCGCGCCGCCGCCTCCGCCAACAGGCTCAGGACTGCCAGGCCGACGAGGAACCGGTCCGCGGGAGTGCCCGCGCTGAGCCCGAACGCCGTTTCGAGCGCCGACCGCTGTGGGACAGGCAGCCGGTCGAAATGTTCCCGAAATGGCTCGCACAGCCGGTGCAGCCCGCCGAAAGCCAGCTCCGCCTCCGCCTCGATCCCCGCGATGCGCACCACCTGGCAACCGGGCGCATGGTCGCCCACGTAGTCGAGCAACGCGGTTTTGCCGATACCGGCCTCGCCCCGCAGCACCAGTGCTGCACTGCGACCGCCCGCCACCGCCGTGACCATGTCGTCGAGAGTGGTGCGCTCCCATCGCCGGCCGACAAGCCGTCCCCGCGTTCCGTCGAGCCGCTCCATCTCCTCGACGCGAGGTGTCTCGACGGTCCAGGCCAACCGGCCTGAGGTTTCGGCCCTCATGCGGCCCGTGAGCCGGCGTACTCGCCGGTGAGGAGCCGCTCCAGATCTCGGCGGTCGCCGGTGCGCGCGGCCCGCAAGAACGCGTTGGCAAGCCGGCGGTGCGTGGCGATCAGGACCGCTGAGGCACGCTCACCGGTAACGAGCCGGGTCTGGGCCCGGCGGACCAGTTGCCGCGTGTTCGCCACACTCGTCCGCAGGAGCGCTGCGATGTCGACGTAGGTGTATTCAAAGCCTTTGCGCAGCACGTAGGCGGCGAGCTCCGCCGGCGTCAACCTCACCATCAGCAGGGCCAGCAGCTCCTCGACCAGAGCGGTCTGCTCGGTCCGCGACACGGGCTCGTCGTCGACGGTGTCGATCAGGTAGTCCAACGGCGACGCGGTCGGTGCCTCGTGGCGGTACCGGGCCGACTGGATGACGTTGATCGCGAGGTTGGTCGTGGTGGTGGTCAGAAATGCGGCCGGGTTTTCCACGATCGTGCGATCGGTGCGCTGCCACCGCAGCCAGGCCTCCTGGACCAGGTCTTCGGCACCGCACACCTCGCCGGTGACTCGGTAGGCGATACCGAACAGCCGCGTGCGATGTGTGAGAAAGATGTCGAGAGCCAGGTCCAGTTCATCCGGTGTCGACATACCTCCACCCTGGATGCCACGGGGCCTCCGTCGCGCCACGGAACTGCGTGGTCGAGTCCGTGGGGTGTGCACCACGGACTACGCGGGCCGGCTACGTACCGGGGCTAGGCCGACGGTGCCAGGGCACCCGGCAGCTCGCGGCGGGAGCTGATGCCGAGCTTCGCGTACACCTTGCGCAGGTGCCATTCCACGGTGTGTGGGCTGAGGAAGAGTTCCGCGCCGATCTTCGGGTTGGTCATTCCAGCGGCGGCCAACGCGGCGATCTGTGCCTCCTGCGGGGTCAGACTGGTCGTCGGCCCGGTTTCCCGGCTTCGCACGTGCTCACCGGTGGCCAGCAGTTCGCGCCGCGCCCGTTCGGCGAACGCCGTGGCTCCCATGCCATCGAACATCTGGTGTGCGGTGCGGAGGTGCTCCCGCGCCAGTGCCCGCCGACGGTTCCGGCGCAACCATTCGCCGTACAGCAGGTGGGTGCGTGCCACCTCGACCACCACGCGGTCGCGGGCAAGTTCCTCGATGGCCGTGCGATACAGCGCGTCCGCCTCGTCACCGTCGGTGAGCAAGGCGCGGCTGCGCGCGCTGATGCCGCGGGCCCAGCCGGAACCGGCCGCGCGGGTCAGTTCGACCAGACGGTCCAGCGATGACCGAGCCGCCTCGAGCTCACCGCACCGCACCGCAGCTTCGACATGCTCGACCAACGACAAGCCGGTGAAGTTGTAGCCGTCGTGCTCGATGCCCGCCTGGGCGACCGCGAGTGCCTCGTCGTATCGGGCCAGGCCGTTGTAGAGCAATCCCTGGATGTAGCCGGCGACCCCTAGCAGGGAGACCTCGCCGTGTTGGGCAGCACGGGCTTTGGCCTCGGCGATCGGGCCCGCGGCGCCCTCTTCCTCACCGCGCCATGCGGCCAGCACCAGCGAGGCATAGGCGTGAGGGGATTGTCCGGTCGCCGCGGAGATCGCGTCGGCCTCATCGATCATGCGGGCCGCGGTGGCGAAGTCGCCATGGTGGATGTAGACGCCGCCCAGGTAGATCAGCGCCGGCGGCAACACCCCGAGCGCACCGATGTCACGCGCGAGCCGCACGGCACGGGTGGCGAAGGAGTCCCACGCGGGCAGATCCCACCCGTAGTGGATGAACGATTCCAGCGCGACCGGCACCAGCAGCAGCCATCGCATCGTCGCCTCGCGGCTGTGCAGTTCCTCCTGCGCGAAGGGCTCGAAGGCCCGGCGCAACGCAGGCACGCCGGTCTCATAACCGTCGGCCAACAGGGTGGCAACACCGTCGAGCAACAGGTCCGCGGCCGCGGAGTTCGACGGCGGAGCGCCGGAGGCCCGGGCGGCGACTGCCGCGGCCTTGGCACCGGCCGCGCCGTGGACCCGGCCGGCGAAGACCGTTGCGCTGATCGCCTCCAGGTACGTCTCGCGGGCCAATGGTGAGCCGGCGGCCGCGAATTGCGCAGCGGCGTCGAGCAGCAACGGCGCAGCTTCGTCACTACGACTGCGGCCGAACAGGATTCGGGCCCGCAGACGCGCCAGCCGGGCCTGGTCCAGCGGGTCGAGCGGGCACAAGCTGGCCATGGTTGCCAACTCGGTGGCACGATCCGGGGAGGCGGCCGAGAAATGGGCCTCGGCGGCGGCGAGCGCCCGTCGCCCGCGCTGCCAGAGGTCCGGGGTCAACTCGGTGGCGCGTTCCAGTAGAACCGCCTCGGCCGCCATGCCACCGCGCTGCCGCGCCCGGCCTGCCGCGTGGTCCAAACCCGCCGCGACCTCCTCGTCGGGCCCGTCGGCCGCCTCTGCCGCGTGCCAGGCACACCGGTCCGGATCGAGTACCGGGTCGGTGACGGCCGCCAGCGCCCGGTGCACGGCCCGGCGCTGCTCGGGATCGGCCTGCCGGTACACCGCCGAGCGCACCAGTGGGTGGCGGAACCGGACGGACTCACCGAATTCGATCAGACCGGCCGCCTTCGCGGGCGCGGCATCGGGCGCGATGTTCATCGCGTCCGCCGCGCGCACCAGTAGCCGCGCCTCCCCGATCGGCTCTGCTGCCGCGATCAACAGCAGCGTTCGGGTCTGCGCAGGCAGCATCTGGATGCGGTCGGCGAAGTCCTGTTCGACGCGGCTCGACACCGATTCACGAATTGTCGCAGTCCCCGTCTCGACGCCGTAGGCGAGCTCGGCGGCACTGCGGCCGCGGTAGAGCTCGAGCAGTGCCAGCGGATTGCCGGAGGTCTCGGCTACCAGCCGATCCCGTACCCGCTCCTCCAGCCGCCCCTCCACGGCGCCCTCCAACAGCTCGCTCGCCGCCGCTGGATCCAGCCCGCCGAGCCGCAGCTCGGGTAGATCCCTGAGCACCGCGTGGCCCTCCGGATGGCGCACGGAGTACACCATCGCGACCGCCTCGGCCAGCAGCCGGCGTGCCACGAACTCCAACGTCAGCACCGACACCTGATCCAGCCACTGGGCGTCGTCGACGATGACCAGTACGGGCTTGGCCTCCGAGGCCCGGGTGAGCAGGGTCAACACCGCCAAGCCGACCAGGAACCGATCCGGCGGGTCCCCCGCCGCCAATCCGAAGGCGACCCGCAGCGCATCTCGCTGCGGCTCGGGCAGCGCATCGATCGTGCTGAGAAACGGTGCGCAGAGTTGGTGCAGGCCGGCATAGGCCAGCTCCATGTCCGCCTCGATCCCGCGGGCGGTGGTCACGGTCATCCCCGCGGCCTGGGCCGCCACGTACTCCAAAAGCACCGATTTCCCGATACCGGCCTCGCCCCGGATCACCGCTACCCCGGACTCACCGCGGCGCAGCCCGCTGAGCAGGTCGGTCAGCTGGGTGCACTCGCGTTGCCTGCCAACCAGGTTGGGCAACGGGCTGGCACTCATGCGTACGGCTCCTGGCAGGGCTGGGCGGCACGGGTGTGCACGGCTGGCGAGAAATCTACCGGGATTGTCACAAACCGTGACGCCGCCCGGTCGGTACTTATAACCGGCCGTCTGCCCCAGGAGATTCCATGTCACCCCGCGAACATCAGCTCGCCACATCTGTCCTGGTGGTGGGGGTCGGGGCCGCCGGGCTGCGAGTGGCCATCGAACTCGCCGAGGCCGGGGTGGCGGTCACGGCAGTGGGCAAGCACACACCGGATGACGATCACACCGGTCTGACCCTCAGTGGGATCAACGCGGCGCTGGACACCGCCGACGGCTGGGAACAACACGCGGCCGACACTCTGCTGGAAAGCCGCCTACTGGCCGATCCTCGCACCGTGCAGCGGGTCGCCCAGGGCGCCACCCAAGGCATCCATGACCTGGAGCGCTTCGGCATGCGCGTCGAGCGACCCGACGCAGGCCGGACCGCCGGGACCCATCCGTACCGGCGCAAGGCCGACGCCGGCGAGGTGCAACGCGTCCTGCGCGAACACGCAGTCCGGCTCGGGATCCCGATCCACCCGACGGTTTATGTGACTCAGATCCTGGTGAACGACGGAGCGGTCTTCGGCGCCTACGGCTTCGATCTCGTCGACGGCGCACGGTATCTCGTGCACGCCGATGCGGTCGTCCTGGCGACAGGTGGCCACACCCGGATCTGGCGCCGGACATCGGCCCGCCGGGACGAGAACACCGGCGACTCGTTTCGCCTCGCCGTCGAGGCGGGCGCCCGGTTGCGAGACGCCGAGCTGGTGCAGTTCCGGCCGTTCGGCTTACTCGGTCCCGAGAACGTGGCAGGGACGCTGATCAGCGATTCGGTGTGCGAAGAGGGCGGTTTACTACTGAACACCGTCGGCGAACGGTTCATGACCCGCTACGACCCCGAGCACCTGGAGCGCGCCGGTCGGGACCGGGCCGCGATGGCGTCCTACGCCGAGATCAAGGCGGGGCGCGGCACCCGGACCGGCGGGGTCTGGCTGGACCTGTCGCATCTGCCTGCCGAGAAGGTCATGACCCGACTGCCGCAGGTCTACCAGACCGTGTTGGAGCTCCAGGGGCGCGACGTCACCCGGGACCCGATCGAGGTGGCCCCGACCGCGCACTACTCGTTGGGCGGGATCGCGGACCGGCCCCAGGACCATGGCACCGAGGTCGACGGGCTGTTCGTCACCGGCGAAGCCACCACCGGATTGCACGGCGCAGGCCTGCTGGACGGAAACTCCTTGATCGCGGTGATGGTCTACGGCCGGCTGACCGGGCAAGCCGCAGCCGACTACTCGGCGCGGCTCACCGCCCAGCGTCGGTCACTGGCGGCGGTCCGTGAAGCTGAGGCGCGAGTCGACCGACTGCTGGCCGCCGATGGCAGCGAGAACATCCGCGGGTTGCAGCGTGCGGTCCGCAACCTGATGACCGAGCACGCCGGAGTGGTCCGAGACGAGGCCGGCCTGCTCTCCGGATTGGCAGCGCTCGGGGAGATCGAGGCACGCATGGCCGACGTGGGTGTGCACACCGACATCAGCGGCTTCGCGGACCTGGCACACGCCTTCGCCCTCCGGTCTGCAGTGCTTTCTGCCCGTGCCACGCTCGAGTGCGCGCTGGAACGACGCGAGACCCGGGGCTGTCACATCCGTTCCGACTACCCCGATCTCGACCCGGCGCTGCAGGTGAACCTGGTGTGGTCACCGCACCACGGCGTGCGCCGCGAGCCGGTCGCACCGATCCCTACCGACATTGCCGAGTTGATGCAGTAGGACTCAGCGCTTCGGCTCGCCGTGCTCGGCCTCGGCCAATCGCTGGTGCAGACGCTCGCGAATATCCTGCGGGGTGTAGGCATTTCGGCGGCGCTGATCACGCGCCACCATGACGCCGCCCGCCACGACCCCGGCGACACCGGCCAGTCCCACCCACTTCCACATGCTTCGCATGCACCCAGTGTGCATAAGCTGCGCTTGTGAAAGCGAACACCGTGTCGTTGACCAAGGCGCTCGAGGAGACCCGGACCGGTGACATCTGGCTGTTCCGCGGCGGCTCCGGACCAGACCGGGCGATCCAGACCCTCACCAACAGCCCGGTCAACCACGTCGGGATGACGGTGGCCATCGATGACCTGCCTCCGCTGATCTGGCACGCCGAACTCGGCGACAAGATGCTCGACGTATGGACCGGCACCAACCACCGCGGGGTGCAACTCAACGATGCCCGCGAAGTCGTCGAACGATGGGCGCACAGCTACGGGCAACGCTGCTGGTTGCGTCAGCTCACCCCCTTCGCGTCGCGCGAGCAGGAAGACCAGCTGCTCAAGGTGATCGCCCGGATGAACGGCACCGCCTTCCCCACCACCGCGCGACTGACCGGACGCTGGCTGCGCGGGCGGGTACCGATCGTCAGCGACTTCACCCGCGGAATTCCCTTTGTGCACAAGAAGGTTCGCGAGTCAGCCGACCGCAAGAAGGCGCGCAGCCGCCAGGTCGGGCTGGAGACCGCCTACTGCGCCGAAACCGTGGCCATCACCTACGAGGAGATGGGCCTGCTGACCACCGAGAAGCATTACAACTGGTTCGATCCCGGCTCGTTCTGGAGCGGCGATCAATTGCCCCTGGCCGTGGGCTACCGGCTGGGTGACGAAGTCTCGGTAATCGTCGACTGAGACCGACATGGCCCGACGGGTAGTCGATTCCTCGGATCAACGAGCCCGCCCGGATCAATCGGTCAAGAGTGGTGCCCGGCCTGCACACGGTTCCCCCGCACGCGGCATTATGTTAATGTCCATTCTTGATAGATACGGGTCTCTATCAGGTCTGATAGTGGAAATAGAACACACTGTCGAGAATCTATGTGAATACATATTCACTCACCGGGGGCAGCGATGACGGGAACAACATCCAGGAACGGCAACGACGCAGCGGTCGATGACGAGGCGACCGAGGTCTACATCAGTCGAATCATCAAGACCCTGCGGGCCACCTTCGACAGCGGCCGGACGCGATCGGCGCAATGGCGATCAGATCAGCTGAACCGACTCGCACAGATGATGACCGACAACGAGACGGAGATCATCGATGCGCTGTCGGCAGATCTCGGCCGCGCGCCCTTCGAATCCTGGTTGACCGATATCGCGGGCACGGTGGCCGAAGCCCGTTACGCCGCAAAGCATGTCAAGCGTTGGATGCGCCGCGACCGGAGGATGCTCGAGTTGCCCCAGTTGCCGGGACGGGGCTGGGTCGAGTACGAACCCTACGGAACCGTCCTGATCATCGGGACTTGGAACCTGCCCTACCTTCTGACGCTCGGGCCCGCCATCGGCGCCATTTCGGCGGGAAACACCGTACTGATCAAGCCTTCTGAGTTCGCACCGCGAACATCACAACTGCTGGCCGAGCTTGTTCCGCGCTATCTCGATCACGATGCCATCGCCGTGGTCGAAGGCGCACGCTCGACCAGCGAGCTGTTGCTCAAACAGGAATTCGACCGCATCTTGTTCACCGGTGGCGCCGAGACCGGCCGCAAGATTCTCGCGGCGGCAGCGCGACATCTGACACCCGTCACTCTGGAATTGGGCGGCAAGAGCCCGGTGATCCTCGCCGACGACTGCGACGTCGATGTCGCAGCCTCCCGGGTCGCGTGGACCAAGCTCATCAACTCCGGCCAGGTATGCGTCGCCCCTGACTATGTGCTCGCTCACCGCGACGTCGCCGAGCGATTCGTCGACGGGCTGTGCGATGCCTGGGTTCGTCAGCGGGTGGACCAGCCAAAAGGCATGCGGGTCTTGAACCTCGATCACCTTGAGCGACTGAGTGAGTACCTGATCGATACCCGCGGGGAGATCGTCTTCGGAGGCGGACTCGACCACTCGTCACTCACGGTCGAGCCGACCGTGGTCCTGGATCCCTCCCCTTCAGAACCGCTGATGACCGAGGAGATCTTCGGGCCGATCCTGCCGGTGGTGACCGTCGATTCCCTTGACGATGCCATCGATTTCGTGAACTCCCGCCCGAAACCGCTTGCCGCGTACCTCTTCAGCCGATCCCGCGCGGTCCGCAATCGCGTGGTGTCCGAGGTGTCGGCAGGCGGAATGCTGATCAACCACGTGGCATTCCAGGCATCGACCACCCGACTGCCGTTCGGTGGCGTCGGCAACTCCGGGATGGGCGCCTACCACGGGCGATGGGGCTTCCAGGAGTTCAGCCATTCCAAGACGGTGCTCACCAAACCCGCCCGGCCTGACCTGTCCAAGATGCTGTACCCGCCCTACAGCGACCGGGCCTGGAAGCTGGCGCGCAAGCTGTTCTGACCGCTAGAGCGTCACCGGTTCCGGTCAGACCGTCCCGCGCGCGGCCCACGCGGTGGCGGTAACCGTGAAGGGGCCACTGCCGAGATGTTCGCGCGCCACCGATTCGAGTCGAGCACGATGGGCGTCGTCGAGGCTCTGAACATAGTCACCAGCCGGGCCGACACCGAATGTGTATGGCTCCCACCACTCCTCGAACGTCGGATGCACCACATCGGCGGCAATCGGACGCTCTTGCACGTCACGCAGTCCGGCGGCCTCGAATATCTCGGTCAGCTGCCCTCGGTGAGCACCGGAAAGTAGCGCTTCGTCCTCGGCGTCAGGTTCGATCAGGTGAACGGCCTCCCAGAATGGTGCCAGTGCGCCGGTCGGCCCGTCCCAAACGCATGCTGCGACGATTCCGCCACGCCGCGTGACGCGGGCCATCTGCCCGATGCCGACCACCGGATCCGTCATGAAGTGCACCACCAACTGGGCGAGGGCCGCATCGAAGGCAGCCGCGCCATAGGGCAATTCCTCTGCCGTGCCCTCGCGCACGTCGACATCCGGGAAGCGCGCACGGATCGCGACGACGAACGGGGGTGACGGATCGATTGCCGAAACCCGGGCTCCGACCGACAGCAGATGCGCCGTCAGTGCACCCGGCCCACAACCGACGTCGAGTACGTTGTCGCCGGCGTTCACCCCGGAAAACGCCGCAAAGACCTTCGCAAGAGGCTCGGCGTACCGGCCCATGAATCGCGCATAGGCGTCCGGCGGAACCTCGAAGCTCACCTCGAAATGCTACGTCGGCATCGCCGAGTCACAGCCCGAATTTGGCCCGAGCAGCGTCGGTGACCGGCGTGAACAGGTTGACGAGGTTGCCGTCGGGATCCCGGAACATCAGCGCGCGGTTGCCCCACGGCATCGTCGTGGGCTCGGTGACGACGTCGTCCAACTGTCCGGCCAACCGCCCGTACTCGGCGTCCACGTCGTCGACTATGAATTCGATGATCGCACTTCGGTTTGCCGCGGGCTCTGCAGATCCTGGCCCGAACAGTGGAACGGTCTTGTCGCTGCCGATCGCCAACGTGCCCACCGGCGTCGGAATCTCGGCAAAGAGTTCGTTGCCCCATACCGCGCTGACCCCCGTGACCATCTCGTAGAACGATGCGAGCCGCTGGACGTCGGCCGTGATGATGCGGGTCGAAAGAAATTTCATGTCAACAACTCCTGGGGATTTGCGGTCACTGCGCCGGCGTGCTCGGCGGCCGGTACCGCAGCATGCTAGACACGCACTCCGACAACCGGACGTAACATCGAATGCCGTGACCGCCGAGAAGACCACCCCGGTCCTCGTCGTGCTGTCGGGGCTTCCTGGCGTCGGCAAGACCACCGTGGCACGGCACGTGAGCGCTGAAATCGGTGCAGCACATGTACGACTCGACACGATCGAAGCGGCCATGACGGCATCGGGATTCATCGACCGGGCCGGCGGCTGGGAGGCTGTCCCCGATGCCGGCTATCGGATCGCCAATGCGATTGCCTCCGATTTCCTGAGCGCTGGGCATGACGTCGTGGCCGACAGCGTGAATCCGCTCGGCATCACAAGACAAGCCTGGGCTGAGGCCGCACGGACCGCGCGAGCCACACTCGTCGACGTCGAGGTGATCTGCAGTGATCAGAACCTGCACCGCAAACGCGTAGAAGCCCGTGCCTCAGACATCGATGGATTGACCGTGCCGACGTGGCAACAGGTCGAGGACCGGACCTATGAGCCGTGGGACCACGCGATTCTTCGCGTCGACACTGCGGCGGGAGTGGAGGCCGCGACCGCGGTCATCGTCACCGCGGTTCACCATTCACGCGCAGCCGCGTTCGATCCGCCGGCCGAACCCCGAATGTGAAGCGCGTTCGGCATCCCTGGCTTGTTTGTAACCTGTCGAGATGGACGAGGTTTCGGATGACGGGCCGTTCTTTCACGGCACCAAGGCCGACCTGCGGGTGGGCGATCACCTCACCGCCGGTTTCCGTTCCAACTACCGGCCCGAAATCGTGATGAACCACATCTACTTCACCGCGTTGCGCGACGGCGCAGGCCTCGCTGCCGAACTCGCCGCGGGCGAAGGGATTCCGCGGGTCTATGCCGTGGAACCGACCGGGGAGTTCGAGAACGATCCCAACGTCACCGACAAGAAGTTCCCTGGCAACCCCACCCGGTCCTACCGGACCAGGGAGCCGCTCCGCATCGTCGGCGAGATCACCGACTGGACGCGACTGACACCCGAGGCTCTGCAGATGTGGCGGGAACAGCTGTCCGCGATCCATGCCGAGGGCCGCGGCGAGATCATCAACTAGGTACGACCGAACGCTAACGCGGCAATCCGTGCCGAGAACACCGGGAGAGACAATGGCCAACCGTTGGTCCGGAGTAACCATCGATTGCGCCGATCCCATTCGGATGTCGACCTTTTGGGCCGCCATGCTCGGCATTCCCGCGTCGAGCGAACACGGAGATGATCCGGCCTGGGCGACGGTGGGCTCACGCGCGGGACGGTTTCCCCGCCTTACCTTCCAGCGTGTAGCTGAACCGAAAGCCGGAAAGGTGCGCATCCACCTGGACGTCGAGGTCGATGACATCGCCACCGGACGTCGTCAGGTCGAGGAGCTGGGTGGACGCTTCTCCGGCATCCGGCATGACTACGACGAGGGCGTGGTGCTGAACATGCTGGATCCCGAAGGTCATGAGTTCTGCTTGGTCCAATACTTCGAGAACCACGTAGCGGACTGATCGTCTCAGCGCACTACCTGCGGTTTACTCTGACTGCCTCTTGAATCAGCGCTTTGAATGCGTCCGCATCCATCTCGTCATCTTCGCGCAGATCGATGGAACGTCCGACTGGCGCCTCGAGGCTCGCATTGAACAAATGGTCGGGGTCGTTCACCGACGAGCCTTTGGCGAAATTCACCTTGACTTTGCCCTTGTACATCTCCAGTGTGCAGATCAGGCCGTCGAGCGAAAACGCAGGCACACCATCAGGATTCGAGGGCTTGCGCCACTTGATCTCCTCGACGACGTCGGGTTCGGCTTGTTTGATCAGCGACCGGATCTCATCGACCCGATCGACTCGCCAGTCCCCACTCACAACCGTCAATGTACTCCGATCAACATAGGTGCCCACCCCGTCCCGATAACGTCGTTGCCATGGCAGACGACGATGTACGTACCGCACTTGAGGAGCACTGGGGCGTCGTCCGATGTGAACGATTTCGACACTGAACATCGGATCTATCGGGCCGACGCAGTTCTCGAATATCCCCAATCAGGTGAGCGAATCCGCGGCCGCGACGGCATTCGGGCTTCGCGTGAAGCTCAGCCGAACGCGAAACGTTTCACTGTCCGCCGCATCCTCGGCGGCGGTGATCTGTGGATCAGCGAACTGGTCCTGACCTACGACGGACAGCCGTCCTACGTGGTGAGCATCATGGAATTCATGGACGGCGAAGTAGTCCGCGAGACCCAGTATTTCGGCGATCCATTTAGCCCCGGTCCATCCCGCACTCGATGGGTCGAATCCATCGGCTGATCCCGCGCATCACCCGTTCAAGGGGAACTCCAGCCTGTTATCTCACCAATCAACATTCGCCGGCGCCGGGCTTGGCACTTGATCGCCGGCCGCACGATTGCTGGGACGTGTGGCACGACTGACGCTCCTGCTCATCGTTGACTCTGCGGTCAGGGCGCAAAACTTCGAGAGCACGTCGCCATAGCCGCAGAGTCAGCGGCACTAGACGTTGAACCGAAATTCCACCACGTCGCCGTCGGCCATGACGTAGTCCTTGCCTTCCATGCGGACCTTGCCGGCGGCCTTGGCCGCGGCCATCGACCCGGCCTCGACGAGATCGTCGAACGAGACCACCTCAGCCTTGATGAAGCCCTTCTCGAAGTCGGTGTGGATCACGCCGGCCGCCTTGGGCGCGGTGTCGCCCTGGTGGATGGTCCAGGCGCGTGATTCCTTCGGCCCCGCCGTCAGATAGGTCTGCAGTCGCAGGGTGTGGAAACCGGCGCGGGCCAACGCGTCCAGGCCACGCTCGGTCTGCCCGATCGACTCCAGCAGCTCTTGGGCGGACTCGTCGTCGAGCTCGATCAGCTCCGATTCGATCTTGGCGTCCAGGAACACCGCGTCGGCCGGGGCCACCAGCGCCCGCAGCTCGGCCTGCTTCGCCTCGTCGGTGAGCACCGACTCGTCGGCGTTGAACACATACAGGAACGGCTTGGTGGTCATCAGGTTCAGCTCGCGAAGAATCGACCAGTCCTGGGCCGACGAGGACACGGAAAAAAGAGTCTTGCCGTCGTCGAACACGGCCTGCGCCGCGACCGCCGCGTCCAGCACCGGCTTGCGTTCCTTGTTGTTGCGGGCTTCCTTCTCGAGGCGCGGCACCGCCTTCTCCAGCGTCTGCATGTCGGCCAGGATCAGCTCGGTCTCGATCACCTCGATGTCCGACCGGGGGTCCACCCGCCCGTCGACGTGCACCACGTCGTCGTCGGCGAACACCCGCACCACCTGGCAGATGGCATCGCACTCACGGATGTTGGCGAGGAACTTGTTACCGAGACCCGCACCTTCGGACGCGCCCTTGACGATCCCGGCGATGTCCACGAACGTCACCGGAGCCGGCACGGTCTTCTCCGAGCCGAAGATCTCGGCGAGCTTGTCGAGCCGGGGATCGGGCAACGGCACCACGCCCTCATTGGGCTCGATGGTCGCAAACGGGTAGTTGGCCGCCAACACGTCGTTACGCGTCAGGGCATTGAACAGAGTCGACTTTCCGACGTTCGGCAAACCGACGATTCCCAGGTTCAGGCTCACAGAGAAGAGAGTCTAGGCCCGTGTGACCGGCACGCCAGCGCGAGCTGGCAGCACGCGGCCAGATAGAGCCGGTACGGTCAACGTGTGTCAGGACAGCGCGCACAGTCGGCAGTGCCGGCTGACCATCGCTCTGTACACCCGCGATTCGCTGGTGTGCCGTGGTGGGGAGCTGTCCTTTTGGCGGTCACGGCTACCGCGATCGGCTTTGCCTTCGATGCCGGTGCAGGCAATCGGGAGCTCAGTTCGGTGTTCGCGATCTGCTATTCCCTCGGTTGCATCCTGGCCGTTCTGGCCGTTCAGCAGGCCGGGCTGTTCACCGCGGTGATCCAGCCCCCGCTGATCCTGTTCGTCGCCGTACCCGGGTCCTATTTCCTGTTCCACGGGGGCGAGCTGCAGGGCGTCAAAGACCTGGCCATCAACTGCGGATATCCCCTGATCGAACGCTTCCCGCTGATGCTGTTCCTCTCGGCCACAGTGCTGCTGATCGGCCTCGGCCGGTGGTACGTCGGCCTGACATCGCGCAAGGACACCGGCGTGGACGAAGCGGCCGGCTCCGGGACGGCGAAAACAGCCGCGGCATCGCCTGTCGCGGGAATTGTGTCATCTGTCACAACGAAACTTTCCGGGCTGGTTCTCCGCAAACCCGCCACGGCGTCCACGCGCCGGGACCGGACGGCCGAGCACGACCCCGCCTCGGATATCCCGCCGCGGCGTCGTCCCTCTGAACGACCGACACGGCGACGTCCCGCCGGTGCCGAATCCGGCGCTGGGGTGGCAGCGGCGGCCGGAGCAGGCGCCGGGCGTCCCCGGGGCGAACGCAGGCCGACCAAACGCACCGCGCCGCCTCGCCCCCGCCCTGACCGCACGGCCACCGGCGATCTCGGCAACGAACTCGACGGCGCCATTCCCGAGCGGCCACGGCGGCCCAGGCCGCCGCGCTCGGCCGAGCCCGGGGCAGGCGAGCCGCGCCGGCGGGTACGCAGCCAGCCGCGCGAACCGCGCAAGCAGCCACCGCCCGAGCGACGTGAGGCCGGCGCATTCGAGACCCCGCGTGAGCGCCCACAGCGGCAGCGTCGCCGATTCGACGACTATCAGCCGTTCGAGGAACCGTTCGAGCAGCCGAACCAGCCCCCCAACGGCTCGGGGCGCTCGACGCACCACCCGGTGTCGCGGGTGCGGTACCGCGGTGCCGACGACGAGGATCACCGCGTGGGGCACCGGACGCGACCGCGCTCGACCAAGGGTTCGACGCCCCGGGGACGTCACTCCTGGGAGTACGACGACTGAAGGCGGCTCAGCCCAACCCGGTTGCCCGGGTTCAGGCACGCGGGTCAGGCGCGCGGCGGGCGGATCTCACGCGGCAAGGCGAACACCAACGTCTCGTTGGCGGTGGTCACGGGCTGCACAGTGCCGTAACCGTATTCGGCAAGCCGCTCGAGCACACCGCGCACGAGCACCTCGGGAACTGATGCCCCGGAGGTGACGCCCACCGTGGTGACGCCCTCCAACCAGGCCGGGTCGATGTCTTCGGCGTAGTCGACCAAGTGGGCGGCGTCGGATCCGGCGCCGAGGGCCACCTCGACCAGTCGCACAGAGTTCGACGAGTTGCGCGAGCCGACCACGATCACGAGCTCACATTCGGGCGCCATCGCCTTGACGGCAACCTGACGGTTCTGCGTCGCGTAGCAGATGTCGTCGCTCGGCGGATCCTGCAGCGTCGGGAACTTCTCGCGGAGCCGGCGCACCGTCTCCATCGTCTCGTCGACGCTCAGCGTGGTCTGCGACAGCCAGATGACCTTGTTCGGGTCACGCACCGTCACCTGGTCCACCGCGTCCGGATTGTCGACGACCTGGACGTGGTCGGGCGCCTCACCCGCGGTGCCGACGACCTCCTCGTGACCGGTGTGACCGACGAGCAGGATGTCGTAGTCGTCGCGGGCGAACCGCTTGGCCTCGTTGTGCACCTTGGTGACCAGCGGGCAGGTGGCGTCGATCGTCCTGAGGTTGCGGGCGGCGGCCTCGACGTGCACGGTCGGCGCGACGCCGTGCGCCGAGAACACCACGATCGCCCCTTCGGGCACCTCGTCCGTCTCGTCGACGAACACCGCGCCGGCCTTGGCCAGCGTTTCGACGACGTGCACGTTGTGCACGATCTCGTGGCGCACATAGACCGGTGCGCCGTGCTTCTCAAGGGCGCGCTCGACGGTCTCGACGGCCCGGTCCACACCCGCGCAGTATCCGCGCGGTTCGGCCAGCAGGACGCGCTTGCCAAAGGCTTGCGAACCGCCGCCCGACCTCACCGAGCTCGTGGCACCCGGGATACCCATGTTGATTGTCGGCGGCATGTCTCCAGGGTACGGGGCGACAATGCAAGGGAGCCAGCCGTGGCTGTGGCTAGTCTGTGCACATGGGAACTGCACCGTACGGGGTCCGGCTGCTGGTGGGCGCGGCTGCGACCGCGATCGAGGAAACTCGCAAGCTGCCCCAAACCATCCTGACCTACCCCATGACGGTGGCCAGCCAGGCGGCCAACATCGTCATGCACGTCCAGCAGAACCTTGCCGAGCTCGTGGTCAAGGGCGACGAAACGCTCGAACAACTGTTTCCGCCCAAGGACGAGCAGCCCGAGTGGGCCACCTTCGACGAGGATCTCGACTCCGACCTCGACGGCGCGACGGTCGACGACGCGGAGGCCACCGACGGCGACCGGCGTACCGAGGGGCGGTTCGCTCTGTACAGCACCGGGGAGCCCGAGTCCGCAGCTGGGACGAACGGCAAGTCCGCACGTGCTGCCGACGCAGGGGCCGCGCCGGACATCGCGGCCGAACTCGGGTACGACGCGCTGACGCTGGCGCAGCTTCGCGCCCGGTTGACCTCGTTGCGCGTGGCCGATCTCGAAGCGCTCCTGGCCTATGAGGAGGCCGGCCGGGCCCGCGCACCGTTCGTCACGTTGCTCGCCAACAGGATCACCCGCGCGACCGCGAAGTGACCGAACCGGGCCAGTCACCGGAAAACCCCTGGCCGGTGCGCGCCGTGGCGACCCGCGTCGCCAAGTGGATCGACCGGCTCGGCACGGTGTGGGTCGAAGGGCAGCTGACCGAGCTCAAGATCCGCCCGGACTCCAAAACCGTCTTCATGGTGCTGCGGGATCCGGCCGCCGACATGTCCCTGACCCTGACCTGCCCGCGCGATCTGGTGCGCAATGCACCGGTCAAGCTGTCCGAGGGCACCCAGGTGATCATCTGCGGCAAGCCTAACTTCTACACCGGTCGCGGCACATTCTCGTTGCGGGTCAGCGAGATTCGTGCGGTCGGTATCGGTGAGCTGCTGGCCCGGATCGAGCGGTTGCGTCGGCTGCTGGAGGCCGAAGGACTGTTCGACCCCCGCCTCAAACGGCCGATCCCGTTCCTGCCCAACACCATCGGTCTGATCACCGGACGCGCGTCAGCCGCCGAACGGGACGTGACGACGGTCGCCACCACCCGTTGGCCCGCAGTGCGTTTCGCGATCCGCAACACGATCGTCCAGGGACCCAATGCCGTTCCCCAGATCGTGGACGCGCTGGCGGCGCTGGACGCCGATCCCGACGTCGATGTCATCGTCCTGGCACGCGGCGGCGGCAGCGTCGAGGACCTGCTGCCGTTCTCCGACGAGACGCTGTGTCGCGCCATCGTCGCCTGCCGCACCCCGGTGGTCAGCGCGATCGGCCACGAACCCGACGCTCCCCTGTCCGATCTCGTCGCCGACCTGCGCGCCGCCACCCCGACCGACGCGGCCAAGCGGATCGTTCCCGACGCCGCCGCCGAACAGGCGCTGATCACCGATCTGCACCGGCGCAGCGCCCGCGCACTCCGCAACTGGGTGCACCGTGAACAGCATCACCTGGAGCAGCTGCGCAGCCGGCCGGTCCTCGCGCAACCCCTGGCGGCGCTCACCGCACGCGCCGACGAGATCACGCGGGCCAGGGCCACCGCCCAACGTGACATCACGCGGCTGATCGCCGCGGAGGCCGATACCATCGGCCACCTGTCTGCACGGCTGACCGCGCTCGGCCCGGCAGCCACCCTGGCCCGCGGGTATGCGGTGGTGCAGACGGTTCCGACGTCGGGTGAACCGACAGTTTTACGTTCAGTGGCCGATTCGCCGGAAGGCACCCGACTGCGGGTCCGGGTGTCGGACGGAGTGATCACCGCCGTGAGCGACGGCAATGAGGGTGCAGCCGTGAGCGACGGCAATGAGTAGAGGGTGTGAGCATCGTGAGTATTAAGCCTATTAGTGAGTTGGGCTATGAAGAGGCCCGCGATGAGCTGATGGCCGTCGTGCAGCAGTTGGAGCAGGGTGGCCTCGATCTCGATGCTTCGCTCAACCTCTGGGAGCGAGGCGAGAAGCTGGCACAACGGTGCGAAGAGCACTTAGCGGGAGCACGCCAGCGCGTCGAGCGGGCGCTGGCTGCGCGGGAGGCCGAAGAAGATTGACCCAGCAACTATTTTTGCGCATCGCGCTCGAAACTGGAACCTGTTTCAGTTAAGCTGCCCGTCATGGGTGACGCATCTTTGACCACTGAACTCGGCCGCGTCCTGGTGACCGGAGGCTCCGGCTTCGTCGGCGCCAATCTGGTGACCGAGCTGCTCGACCGCGGATACGTGGTGCGCTCCTTCGACCGCGCGCCGTCGCCGCTGGCCGATCACGCCGGTCTTGAGGTCATCGAGGGCGACATCTGCGACAAGCAGACCGTGGCCGCGGCTGTCAAGGACATCGACACCGTCATCCACACCGCGGCCATCATCGACCTGATGGGCGGCGCCTCGGTCACCGAGGAGTACCGGCAGCGCAGCTTCGCCGTCAACGTCGAGGGCACCAAGAACCTCGTTCACGCGGCCCAGGAGGCGGGCGTCAAGCGCTTCGTCTACACCGCCTCCAACAGCGTGGTCATGGGCGGACAAGACATCGTCAACGGCGACGAGACCATGCCGTACACCGCCCGGTTCAACGACCTCTACACCGAAACCAAGGTCGTGGCAGAGAAGTTCGTGCTGGCACAGAACGGCGAACACGGCATGCTCACCTGCGCGATCCGGCCCAGCGGCATCTGGGGCCGCGGCGATCAGACCATGTTCCGCAAGGTGTTCGAGAACGTGCTCGCCGGACACGTCAAGGTGCTGGTCGGCAACAAGAACATCAAGCTGGACAACTCATACGTGCACAACCTGATCCACGGGTTCATCCTGGCGGGCCAGCATCTGGTCCCCGGCGGCACCGCACCCGGTCAGGCCTATTTCATCAACGACGGCGAGCCCATCAACATGTTCGAGTTCGCCCGTCCCGTCCTGGCGGCATGCGGCCGTCCGCTGCCGACGTTCTATGTGTCAGGACGCCTGGTGCACAAGGTGATGATGGCCTGGCAGTGGCTTCACTTCAAGTTCGCCCTGCCCGAGCCGTTGATCGAACCCCTTGCGGTGGAACGGCTTTACCTCAACAACTACTTCTCCATCGCCAAGGCCAAGCGCGACCTTGGCTACGAGCCGTTGTTCACCACCGAACAGGCGATGGCCGAATGCATGCCCTACTACGTCGACATGTTCCACCAGATGGAGTCGGCGAAGAAGGAGCCGGCCGCCGCGGCCGCTCGCTGAGCAGCTTCCACAATTCTCACGCCCACAACGACATCAGCACGACATAGATCGTCGTACCGGCCAGGATCGACAACAGCGCGCTGCCGCGCACCCAGTGCAGGGCTGCGGTCGACGCCACCGCGATGCCCAGCCACAGCAGTTGCCGGGTGCCGCCGTCGGTGTGGCCCCGCAAGGTATAGATCGCCAGCATGGCCATCACCCCGAGCGGCATGTGCGTACTGAGGTAACGCACCACGGTGCTGTGCCGCATCGGCGCGAGAACCGCGAAAGGCAGGGCACGCAAGGCCCAGGTGATGCCGGCCGCGACAGCCACCAGCAGCGCGATGTGGCCGGCGTGGTCAGGCATGACGACGCCGTTCGACGCCGAGTCGGGCCAGCAGCACCACCGTGAAGCCGGCGAACGCGCAGACCAGCAGTTGGCCGGGCACCAGCAGCCAGGCGACCACCGCGCAGCCCACTGCCGTCAGTGCGGTCAGCCGGTCGGGCCGCTGCCGGTACGCGTCGATGGCCAGCACGACGAACAGCGCAGTCAGGGCGAAATCCAGCCCCTGCAATCGTTCGACCGGCAGTGCCGAACCGATCAGTCCGCCCAGCGCGGCGCCGGTGACCCAGAGCGCCTGCAACGCGGCCTGCATCATCAGAATCGGCCGGCTCGTCCAGTGCTCGGCAGCCGGGCTCACCGCCACCGCGTACGCCTCGTCCGACAGCGCGTAGGTGCTGTAGAGCTTGCCCACGGGACTCTTGACGCGGTCCAACGGGAACGACAGCGCGTAGAACGCGTGCCGACTGTTCACGATGAACGTGGTCAATGCGACCGTGCCGAGAGGTGCCGCCGTTGCCGCCAGTCCCACCATCAGGAATTCCAGGGAGCCGGCGTAGATCACCGCGGCGAAGGCCGGCGCCCACCACCAATCCAGGCCCGCGTGGACCACCAGCAGCCCCAGAGCCATGCCCAGCGGAATGAACGCCAGGCCGATCGGCGCGGTCACCGACATGACCCCGCGCAAAGAGTGGTCGGACATGCCGAAGAGTGTGCCGCACCCGGGCGGACACCCTGGCAGCCCCGTTCAGCGGTACAGATGCACCGGGTGGTGCGTGGACTGCTCGATGCGTGCCGATGCGGCATGCAGGAGATCGCTGCCCAAGGCGATGAGGGCACGGGCCGCAGCGATCTCCTCACCGATCATCGGTGCGCCGGGGTCTTTCGGGTTGCGGTAGGCGTCGCCGGTGGTGGACATGGTGTCGTCGCGCACCTGCGCCCGGGCCGACGCGTGGGTGTGGACCTCGTCCTCGGAGAACTCGATCTCGACGAGCCACTTGTTGGTCAGATCCTTGTCGTACATGTCAATCACCCTCCACCTCCAAGGGTGCGCCGGATACGGCGTCCACGCCAGGGGTGGCGTCGCGATCGAGCCAGAGCGTGAGGACGAGGTGGCGGAGCATCGCCACGAACACCAGCGCCCACACCGCCAGCGCGATCCAGCTCTCGATGTATCCGATGCGCTCCACGATCGGCAACTGATCGGCCTGACCGAGGTAGTGGCCACCGACGCCGTACATGCCGAGCGGGAAGACCACACTCCACAGGGTGGCGTCGTAGCGCAACGGAATGCGATGAACCCAGTGGCGCCAGATCCCGGCCGCGATCAGCGGCGGGATGAGCCAGGTACCGAAGGCCCAGAAGAAGACCGACGTTCCCGCGATCAGGCCGCGCGTGGCCGCGACCATGGGCGCATCCGCCATCTCCACGATCCGGGCCCCGGCCACCACGGTGATGGCGGTGGCCCCCATCGCCACCCAGTACGGCGGAGTGAGATCGGTGGGCAGCAGCGGGTACACCAGCATTCGGACAGCCACGAAGATGCCGGCCGCGCCGTAGAGAAATATCCCGACCGACCAAGAGAACACCGCCAACAACGCCAATTCCGAACGGCCCACGGCTATTTCGGGTTGTAACGCCGCGGCCAGCACCGCGATGGACTGGCTGGCCACCACCCAGATGAACCAGGTGCCGTTGGCACTCTGCAGCACTGGCCGGACGGCTTGACCGAGAACCGCCGTCCACGGCACCACATAGCCCAGCACCATCCAGGCGACCCAGCCGATCGCCAAGAGTGTGAACGCCAAGCCGTAATGGCCGTCAGCGGCCAGTCGCGTCCCGACCACGCAGGTCGCGGCCACGAACGTGAACATGGCGAAACCGCGGCTCGGATCGGTCAGATCGGCCATGAACTCCCGGCGGAAGGCGACGATACGGATGACCGTCAGCGTCACCAGAACCACGTAGGCGATGCCCGCGATCCACAACAGCACCACCGAAACCGCATGCGCACGGTGGTAAGTCATTGCAATGGACATGATTCCGGTGCCCATGACGAGCGCGAAGTAACCGGGGTGCAGGGTGCGCACTGCCTCGCGGACTGTCGGCTCACTCATGGCTTTGGTCTTACCACCGCAACGCTGGACGAATGCGTAAATATCCGGCGACAGGCGGACGAAGCCGCGGCGAGCACGTCACAGAGCGCCTAAGGTCGGAAACGGGTCGGGGTGCATCTGTCGAGGCGAGGAGCCAACATGCCAAACGGCAAGCCGAACATTCTCGTGATCTGGGGCGACGACATCGGCATCAGCAACCTCAGTTGTTACAGCGACGGGCTGATGGGCTACCGCACACCGAACATCGACCGCCTCGCCAACGAGGGCATGCGATTCACCGACTCCTACGGTGAGCAAAGTTGCACCGCCGGCAGGGCAGCCTTCATCAGTGGACAAAGCGTCTACCGGACCGGTATGAGCAAGGTCGGCATACCTGGCGCCGACATCGGCTGGGCCGCCGAGGATCCGACGATCGCCGAACTGCTCAAACCGATGGGCTATGCCACCGGGCAGTTCGGCAAGAACCACTTCGGTGACCTCAACAAGTACCTGCCCACCGTGCACGGCTTCGACGAATTCTTCGGCAACCTCTACCACCTCAATGCCGAGGAAGAGCCGGAGAACTTCGACTATCCGCACGAGGATCGCTACCCGCGGTTGTACAACCTGGCCAAACCGCGTGGCGTCTTGAAGTGCAAGGCCACCGACACGGTCTCGACCGAACCCGATGACCCGAAGTACGGCGCGGTCGGCAAGCAGACCATCGAGGACACCGGCCCCCTGAACACCAAGCGCATGGAGACCATCGACGAGGACATCGCCGACGCGACCGTCGACTACATCAAGCGCCAGCATGACGCAGGCAACCCGTTCTTCGTGTGGTGCAACTTCACCCACATGCACCTCTACACCCACACCAAGCCGGAAAGTCGCGGGCAGGCCGGATTGTGGCAGTCGCCCTACCACGACACGATGATCGACCACGACCGAAATGTGGGCACCGTGCTCAACGTGCTCGACGAGCTCGGGATCGCCGACGACACCATCGTCATCTACTCCACCGACAACGGTCCGCACCGCAACACCTGGCCCGATGCCGGCACGACTCCGTTCCGCAGTGAGAAGGACACCAACTGGGAGGGCGCCTTCCGGGTGCCGGAGCTGATCCGGTGGCCCGGAAAGGTCAAGGCGGGCACGGTTTCCAACGAGATCATCCAGCACCACGACTGGCTGCCCACGCTGCTGGCCGCCGCCGGCGATCCCGACATCGCGGAAAAGCTCAAGAAGGGCCACAAGGCCGGCGCCGACGGGGAAACCGAGTACAAGGTGCACATCGACGGCTACAACCTGCTGCCCTACCTGACCGGCGAGGTGGACGAGAGTCCCCGGCGCGGATTCTTCTACTTCTCCGACGACGCCGACCTGGTGGCCATGCGGTTCGAGAACTGGAAGATCGTCTTCTCCGAACAGCGCTGCCCAGGCACGTTGCGGATCTGGGCCGAACCATTCACCCCGTTGCGAGTACCGAAACTGTTCAACCTGCGCACCGACCCGTACGAATACGCCGACATCACGTCGAACACCTACTACGAGTGGTTCCTGCGACACGACTACTTCGTGTTCTACGCGACGGCAATGGCCACGAAATTCCTTGAGACGTTCAAAGAGTTCCCGCCGCGGCATCCACCGGCCAGCTTCAGCGTGGACCAGGCCGTCGAGAAGCTGCACGCATTCCTGGCCAAAGACTGAGCGAAGGAGCAGACGGAAGATGCCCAACGGCAAACCCAACATCCTGGTCATCTGGGGTGACGACATCGGGATCTGGAACCTGAGTTGTTACAGCCGCGGCATGATGGGCTACCAGACGCCCAACATCGACCGGATCGCAAACGAGGGAATGCTTTTCACCGACTCGTACGGTGAACAAAGCTGTACGGCCGGTCGGGCTTCGTTCATCACCGGCCAGAGTGTCTACCGCACCGGAATGAGCAAGGTGGGTATGCCCGGCGTCGACGTGGGCCTTCAGAAGGAGGACCCGACCATCGCCGAGTTGCTGAAACCGTTGGGTTATGCGACCGGACAATTCGGCAAGAACCACCTGGGCGATCTGAACAAGTACCTGCCGACCGCGCACGGGTTCGACGAGTTCTTCGGCAACTTGTACCATCTCAACGCCGAGGAGGAGCCCGAGCACGAGGACTATCCCACCGAGGAAGAAGCACCTCTGCTCCGCAAGGCGCTGTTGCCTCGCGGCGTCATCCACTCCTGGGCCACCGAAGAGGATTCCGGCGAGGTCGACCCACGCTACGGACCGGTCGGCAAGCAGCGCATCGAGGACACCGGGCCGCTGACGAAGAAGCGGATGGAGACCGTCGACGATGAAACCACGTCAGCCTGTATGGATTTCATCAAGCGCCAGCACGAATCAGACACACCGTTCTTCGTATGGATGAACATGACCCACATGCATTTCCGGACCCACACCAAGCCGGAGAGCGAGGGGCAGGCCGGACGCTGGCAGTCGCGGTACCACGACACGATGATCGATCACGACGGCCACGTCGGGACATTACTCGACCTGGTGGACGAGCTCGGTATCACCGAGGACACCATCGTCATCTACTCCACGGACAACGGACCCCACGCCAACAGCTGGCCCGACGGCGCGACCACTCCGTTCCGTAGCGAGAAGAACACCAACTGGGAAGGTGCCTTCCGCATTCCCGAGATGATCCGGTGGACGGGGAAGATCTCGCCCGGTTCGGTCTCGAACGAGATTGTGCAACACCATGACTGGCTGCCCACATTTCTCGCTGCCGCGGGCGATCCTGACATCGTGGAGAAGCTCAAACAGGGCTACAAGGCCGGCGCCGACGGGGAAACCGAATACAAGGTCCATATCGACGGGTACAACCTGCTGCCCTATCTCACCGGCGAGGTCGACAAATCCCCCCGGCGCGGGATGATCTACTTCTCCGACGACGGCGATGTCCTGGGTGTCCGCGCGGACAACTGGAAAGTCGTGTTCATGGAGCAGCGCTGCCAGGGAACCCTGGAGGTGTGGTTCGAACCGTTCACCAAGCTGCGCGCCCCGAAGCTGTTCAACCTGCGCACCGACCCTTTCGAACACGCCGATGTCACGTCAAACACCTACTGGGACTGGGTGATCGATCGCCTGTACCTCATGTTCTACGCCGGGGCGATCGTCAATCAGTTCCTGGAAACCTTCAAAGAGTTCCCGCCGCGTCAGGAGCCGGCCTCGTTCACGATCAACCATGCCGTGGAGGAGCTCGAGAAGTTCCTGGCCACGCGGGGCGGCTGAGCGTGGCCGAACTGAAATCCTGGAACGATGGGCCTACGAAGTCGGCGATCGGCGACTTCGTGGGGCGTGTCACCGAGCAGGTGGCTCCCGAAGAGCGCGTCGCCGTTTTCGACAACGACGGCACGCTGTGGTGTGAGAAGCCGGCGTACATCCAGCTGGACTTCCTGGTGCGCCGACTGGCCGAGCAGGCCGCCGCCGACCCGGCGCTGGCGGCCACACAGCCGTATCAGGCTGCGGCCGCCGGTGATCTGGCCTGGTTCGGCGATGCCGTCACCAAGCACTACAACGGCGATGACTCCGCGCTCAAAATCCTTGCCGGAGGCATACTCTCGGCCTACGCCGGACTGTCTGTCGAGGACCACGCCGACCGGATCAAGGCGTTCTTCGCCGAGGCGCAGCACCCGACGCTGAGTCGTCCGTACACCAGGTGCGGCTATCTGCCGATGGTCGAGTTGCTGCGTTACCTGGAGGCCAACGGGTTCACCAACTACATCGTCTCCGGCGGCGGCCGCGATTTCATGCGCCCGGTGACAGCATCGATGTACGGCATCCCGCCCGAGCGGGTGATCGGCAGTTCAGTGGGGCTGGATTTCGTCGGTGGTCAACTCAGGACGACAGCCACCCCCGAGTTCCTGAACGATGGTCCGGTCAAGGCCGTGCGCATCTGGGGACGTATCGGGCGTCGGCCGATCTTCGCGGCGGGAAACTCCAACGGCGACATCCAGATGCTGCAGTACACCGCAGGCGGACCAGGACCGTCGTTGGGTCTGCTGGTACGTCACGACGATGCCGACCGCGAATTCGATTACACCGCAGGGGCCGAGAAGGCTCTGGACCTGGCGGGGTCCAACGGCTGGGCGGTGGCGAGCATGCGTGACGATTGGACGACGGTCTTTGACTGACACCGCACCAAGGTCGCCGACTCTGCGTCCAGGGTGCCAAAGTGCGAGTACACCTCGCCCTCACCGCAGAGTCGACGCATGACATCAGCCGATCTGGTGTGGATTCCGGCCCAGACGACGATTCTCGGCTCCGACGCGCATTACCCCGAAGAGGCGCCGGCACGCGAGGTTGCTACCACGGGCTACTGGATCCAGAGCCACCAGGTGACGAATAGCGAGTTCGCGCAGTTCGTTTCGGCCACCGGCTACATCACGGTCGCCGAACGTCCGGTGAACCCCGACGATTTCCCGGGCGCCCCACCGGAGAACCTCGTCCCCGGCTCCATGGTGTTCCGGCGCACTGCCGGCCCCGTGGATTTGCGGCACATCAGCCAATGGTGGGCATGGACGCCGGGTGCGTGCTGGAATCACCCACGCGGACCGCGCTCCTCACTGACAGGACGCGAGCAGCATCCCGTGGTGCACATCGCCTTCGACGATGCCGCGGCCTATGCGGACTGGGCCGGGCTGGAACTGCCGAGCGAGGCCCAGTGGGAGACCGCGGCCCGCGGCGGGATCCCCGGTGCGGCGTACACGTGGGGTGACCAGCCCGAGCAACCCGGGCAGCGCCTCGCGAACTACTGGCACGGCGAATTCCCCTACCTGCCCGACACCGGTTATGGCACAACGAAACCGGTCGGCAGCTTCGAAGCCAACGGCTACGGCCTGTTCGACATGGCAGGCAACGTCTGGGAGTGGACCACCGACTGGTACGGCGAGGACCGGGCCACCACGCCGTGCTGTGCCGCAGATACCTATGACCCCGATCAGCCCCAGTTCCAGATCGGGCGCAAGGTGATCAAGGGCGGTTCGTTCCTGTGCGCCGACAGCTACTGCATGCGCTACCGGCCGGCTGCCCGACGTCCCCAGATGGTTGATACCGGCATGAGCCACATCGGTTTTCGGTGCGTCAAACAGCCTTAGCCGAACGCAGGAGCCACAAAGCGCCTCAACATCTCTCGCTCAGCTGCCTCGTCGACCCCCGGCCAGACCAACAACGACAACACCAGCCGCACGATCCACGCCGCGGCCGCCGGGTCGTCCTCGCCGAGTCCGGTGAGTTCGGTGGCGAATGCGGCGGGGACCGGTGACTGTGCCAGATCCGCCATCCCACCCCCACTGCGCAGTGAGCTGAGTAGTAGGCCGAACATCGGATCGGCCCGAATATGTTTCAGTGCAACGGTGACAGCGATCAGCACCCGTTCTGCTCCGGTCAGGCCGTCGACCGCGCGACGCACCTCTCCCACGATCGATATGGCCAACCTGGCCAGCACAGCGTCGCGAATCTGTGCCTTGCCCCCGGCATGCCGGTACACCGTCGCGCGTGAGCAGTGCACCCGCGCCGCCAACGCATCGATGTCCAGAGCGTCCAGTCCGTCCCGCGCCGCCATCTCGGCCGCGGCGGCATAGATGCGTTCGGCAGCCTCGACGCGTCGGTCACCCCCGACCAACCAGTCTTCACGTCTGGGAGACATGGGAGTCAATTTATCGCATACTGAGACAAAGTTCCCCAAAGTTCTCATCTCGCCCGCAGGTCACCGCGCGCGATTGAGACGCCCCCGCAACCGGCTCCCCGTCGGCGGATATCAACATGAGCCGGCAACGTTGACGGGCCTCGAACAGCCAGCCAACCTGGCCAAATGCTCCTGGCACACGAACTGTTCGAGCCCGCCTGCCTGCAGAATCCGTATCCGCTCTACGACCGCCTGCGGGCGCACGCACCGGTGGCACAGGTCGGCGACTCACCGTTCTTCGTGGTGAGCTCCTTCGACGCCGTCCTCGAGGCCACCGCACGCACGCACGACTTCTCGTCGAACCTCACCGCCACCATGTGGTCCCAGGCCGACGGCACCGTCAGTGCGTTCGGCATGGGCGAGCCGGGCGGACCCATCCACGTACTGGCCACCGCTGACGAACCGGCTCACGCCGCCCACCGCAAACTGGTCCTGCCGCGGATGGCGGCGAAACGGATCTCTGAGCTCGAGCCCTTCATCGCCGCCACGGCCGCGGACCTGCTCACCGGGGCCGCCGGGGAGTTCGACTGGATGTCGGCCGTGGCCGACCGGCTGCCGATGGTGGTCGTCGCGCAACTGCTGGGCTTACCGGCCGAAGACGTGGACCAACTCGTGGCATGGGCGTATGCCAGCACCCAGCTCCTGGACGGGCTCGTCGACGCCGATCAGCTGACGGCATCGGGGATCGCAGCCGTCGAACTCGGCGGCTACCTGACCGAACGGTTCGTCGAAGCATCGGCAAATGCGGGCGAGAATCTGCTGGGCGACCTGGCGACCTACTGTGCGGCGGAGCGCGTGGACCGCGACACGGCAGTGTTCATGCTGATCCAGCTGGTGGGCGCGGGAGGCGAATCGACGGCATCGTTGATTGGCAGCGCCGTCGGGATACTGAGCCGTCAGCCCGAGCTGGCGGGAAAGCTGCGCCAGGATCCCGCGATGATCGCGCCGTTCCTGGAGGAGGTGTTGCGGTTCGAATCCCCGTTCCGCGGCCACTACCGGCATGTGCTGGCCGATGCCGAACTGGCGGGCGTCGCGCTGCCTGCGGACAGCCATCTACTGCTGCTGTGGGGTGCAGCCAACCGGGATGAGGCAGTGTTCGAGGATCCGAACGAGTTCCGGCTGGATCGGCCGAATATCAAGAATCACTTGGCATTCGGCAAGGGCGGGCACTTCTGTCTCGGGGCCGCACTCGCCCGCCTCGAAGCCCGCATCGTGATCTCGGCTCTGCTCGCCGCCACCGACACCATCAGTCCAGCCGGAGACGCCGAATGGCAGCCCAGCCTGTTGGTGCGGCGGTTACGTCAGCTTCCGCTGAGTCTGCGGTGAGCTGCCTGGAACTCAGGCAGCCTGCGCGGCGAGCGCAATGCTGTCGTCGTCGACGAACACCAGACCGCCGTCGTCGAGGTTGACTGCCCACCGGCGCGCCGGTTCGACAATTCGCTCCCCAGCGACCTCCACTGCGGTCCCGGCAAGGTCGGCGAAATCTTCGACGACAGTGCCGTGCAATTCGTCGTCAGTTCCCGGATACACGACCACCGAGGAACCCACAGCAACCTCTTCGGCAATTTCGCCGGAGTCGCTGTCGTTAACCCCCGTCACGACATCTTCGGACATCCCACACCTCCCCAATTACTGACGCGTGCAACCGAGTACATCACAAACGCCTGCGATTGGCTCACTTTCGATCGATACCTACAGCCACACCTTGCATACCTCTCGGGCAAATTTCCAAATCCGGCGACGACGACCGTTCGGGCAAATGCATCACAGTGGGGTGGCCAGCGTGTCCCCGGTCACACCTAACGCCGCAAAGTGCCACTGGCCGATGCTTTTGAGGCAACGGCAGCAACATTCGCCGATCCCCGGCATCGCCCAGCACGACGGATGGTCACCGGTTGCTGAGCAACCTCGGGCGAACGCCTCCCGATAAACGCACGATGGAGTTCCGGATCGCGGTGACACACACCACACCTGCGTTCGCTAGTGTTGCAACACGTTCTAGCGAGGAGGCCTATGTCCGACGCTGTTTTGGTTACCGGCGCGTTCGGTTTGGTGGGCTCGGCCGTGGTGAAGACGCTGGCCGCAGGCGGACGCACAGTGGTCGCGACCGATCTCGACGTGCCGGCCAACCGTAAGGCTGCCGCCGCGCTCCCCGCATCTGTAGAGGTGCGCTGGGCCGACCTGACCGACGCCGCCGCCGTCGACGCATTGGTGGCGGCGGTCGCACCGGCCGCGATCATCCACCTCGCCGCCATCATCCCGCCGTTCTGCTACATGCGTCGCGGACTGGCCCGCAAGGTGAACGTCGAGGCCACCGCATCGCTGCTGCGGGCCGCCGAGGCTCAGCCGACCCCGCCGCGGTTCGTCCAGGCCTCCAGCATCGCGGTCTACGGCGCCCGCAATCCGCACCACATCGACGGTGTGCTGACCCCGGATACCCCGGTCAACCCATCCGACATCTACGGCGCGCACAAGGTCGAGGCAGAAGCCCTGGTCCGGGCCTCGAAGCTGGACTGGCTGATCCTGCGTCTCGGTGGGGTCATGAGCTCAGAGTTCAGCCTCGGCATCGACGTGGACCTCATCTCGTTCGAGAGCGTGTTGCCCGCCGACGGGCGGCTGCAGACGGTCGACGTGCGTGATGTGGCGGCGGCGTTCGTCGCGGCCACCACGGTCCCGACCGAGACCGCCAACCACGAGGTGCTGCTGATCGGTGGCGACGCCGAGACGCACCGGCACATCCAGTCCTCGGTCGGTTCGCAAGCGGCTGCCGCGATGGGAATCAAGGGCGGCCTGCCGATCGGCCGGCCCGGCAACCCCGACGACGACGCCGCCTGGTTCGCCACCGACTGGATGGACACCACCCGCTCGCAGGAGGTGCTCGGGTTCCAGCACCGCTCATGGCCGCAGCTCCTGGCCGACACCAGGGCGAACGCCGGGCTGAAACGGTTTCCGATCGGCCTGGCCGCACCCCTGATCCGCGCGTTCCTGCGGTCGAAGTCCGCGTACAAGGACTATCCGGGCAAGTTGGCCGACCCGTGGAATGCCATCGACAAGAAGTGGGGCGACCACCGACCGGATCAGGCGCCCGACGAGCGCTCGCGCGAGGAGACGACATGAGCAGCATGACGACGGAACGCGTCGCGATCGTCATCGGCGGAGCTTCGGGGATCGGCTGGGCCAGCGCCCAGGCCCTGGCCGCCGACGGCTGCCGCATCGTGGTGGCCGACCGTGACGCTGACGGAGCGGCGGCCCGAGTCACTCAGCTCGGTGCGCCGCACACGAGCCACTACGCCGACGTCACCGACGAGAGCTCGGTGGAGAAGCTGTTCGAGGCCGCGGGACCGGTCGACATCGTGCTCAACTGCGCGGGGTTCAGCAACGTCGGGCTGATCACCGACCTGGCGGTCGAAGACTTCCGCTCGGTCGTCGACGTCTGCCTCAACGGCGGGTTCATCGTCGCCAAACACGCCGGGCGTAACCTGCCCGAAGGCGGTGTCCTGGTGTCGATTTCATCGCTGAACGGGCGCCAGCCCGCGGCCGGGATGAGCGCCTACTGCGCCGCCAAGGCCGGATTGTCGATGCTGACGCAGGTGGCCGCGCTGGAAATGGGACCACGCGGCATCCGGGTCAACGCGATCGCGCCAGGATTCGTCAAGACGCCACTGACCGATCCTGCGGCGATGATCCCCGGTGTGGTCGAGGAGTACGTCGAGAACACCGCGCTGGGCCGCAGCGGAACCCCGGAGGACATCGCGGCCGCCGTCGTGTTCCTGTGTTCGCCCCAGGCCTCGTGGCTGACCGGCGAAGTTCTCGATCTCAACGGCGGCGCGCACCTCAAGCGCTACCCGGACATCCTCGGACACGTGATGAAGCTGGCCCAGGCGTGACAAGCCTCGCCGGCAAGCAGGCGATCGTCACCGGCGCCGGATCGGGAATCGGCGCGGCCCTGTGCCGGGCGTTGGCCGGCGCCGGCGCCGAGGTGCTCTGCACCGACATCGACGAGGACGCCGCAGCCCACACTGCGGCTGCGCTCGGCGCCCGGTCGGCACGTCTGGACGTCACCGATGCGGCCGCCGTGCAAGCCGCGGTCGACGGCGTCGTGGACCGGGCCGGCCGACTCGACCTGATGTTCAACAACGCCGGCATCGTCTGGGGCGGGGACACCGAACTGCTGACGCTGGATCAGTGGAACGCCATCATCGACATCAATGTGCGCGGCGTCGTCCACGGTGTCGCCGCGGCGTATCCGCAGATGATCCGGCAGGGCCACGGCCACATCGTCAACACCGCATCGATGGCAGGTCTGGCCGCAGCGGGCCAGCTCACCAGCTATGTGATGACCAAGCACGCCGTCGTCGGGCTGTCGATGGCCCTGCGATCGGAAGCGGCCGCCCACGGCGTAGGTGTGCTGGCGGTGTGCCCGGCCGCGGTGGAGACGCCGATCCTGGACAAGGGCGCGGTGGGCGGTTTCGTCGGCCGCGACTACTTCCTGCAAGGCCAGGGCGTCAAAACCGCCTACGACGCCGACCAGCTGGCCGCCGACACCCTGCGTGCCATCGCGCGCAACAAGGCCATCCTGGTCAAACCTCGTCGTGCCCATGCCTCCTGGCTGTTCGCCCGCATCGCGCCGGGTCTGATGCAGCGACTCTCGATGCGGTTCGTCGCCGCACAGCGCGCCGGCCAGGCCGCGCACCGCTCGACTGAAGGCTCCAGCGTCACGCCAGAGTGACGCTCAATGCCGACCGTCACGCCAGCGTGACGATAGGGTCAGCCCAACGGCGGGAAGGGGCCCGATGAAAGACGAGTTCAGCCTCACCCAGAAGCGGGCGCTGGCGGTCGTCACGGTGCTGGCCGTGCTGCTGGGCGCCTACTTCCTGCGTGGTTTCTTCGTCCTGATCGTGATGGCCGCGGTCGGCGCCTATCTGTTCACCCCGCTCTATCAACGGTTTCAGCACCGGCTGGGCACCGGCCTTTCGGCCACGCTGACGGTGTTGGTCGCCATCCTGATGGTGATCATCCCGGTGTCGTTGGTGGTGTTCATGGCCATCGTGCAGGTGACCCAGCTGGTCAACACAGTCAGCACGTGGATCGCCGACACCGATGTCAGCACCCTCGGCGACCGGGCCCTGCAACTGGTCAACTCACTGCTCGGCCGGGTGCCGTTCCTGGACATCCACCTGACCGCGGATTCCTTGCGCGACACGGTGGTCAAGCTTTCTCAACACATCGGCGAATGGCTGCTGGGCATTCTGCAGGGCGCGGTCGGCGGCATGGTCGGCGCGATCACCGGATCGATCATCTTCCTGTACGTGTTCATCTCGATGCTGGTCAACAACGCCGAGATGGCCACACTGATCCGCCGGCTCAACCCGCTCGGCGAAGAGATCACCGATCTGTACCTGGCCAAGACCGGCGCCATGGTGAAGGGAACGGTCAAGGGGCAGTTCGTGATCGCGCTCTGCCAGGGTGTGGCCGGTGCCATCTCGATCTACATCGCCGGCTTCCACAACGGGTTCTTCGTCTTCGCGATCCTGCTGACCGCCCTGTCCGTCATCCCGCTCGGTGGCGGCATCGTGACCATTCCGTTCGGCATCGGAATGATGTTCTTCGGCAACATCATCGGCGGCATCTTCGTGGTGGTGTTCCACCTGCTGGTGGTCACCAACATCGACAATGTGCTGCGGCCGTGGCTGGTACCCAAGGCCGCCCGGTTGGATCCGGCACTGATGCTGCTGGCGGTGTTCGCCGGCATCTCGATGTTCGGCTTCTTCGGCCTGGTGATCGGGCCGGTGCTGATGATCATCATCGTCACCACGGTCAGCGTCTACCTGGCGGTGTTCAAGGGCGTCGAGCTGGAAACGACCGAGCCCGACGAGCCGGGTCAGCGGCCGTGGCGGCGGATGTGGGACTGGGTACAGAAACGGCTCGGGGGAAAGAAACCTGAACCCCGAGCCGAATCCAAAGCCACGGCCGAAGCCGAGAGCTAGTCGGTCAAACGCATTTCCCTAATTCGAGCACAGCCGCTCGGTCAGGAACGCGACCACCCTCTTGCGCGCCTCATATGCAGGATGCCCGTCAACCTCGCGCACCTGATCGGTGAGCACCGAGTGCGCCGATGCGGACAACCCGTCGGGATTGCCCTTCTTCGAATTGATCTCGATCACCTCGAACGCGTCCCCCAGGCGGGCCTTGAGGGTGGCGAACCGCTCCCCCGGCGCCAGTTTGTCCTGGCTGAACCGAAGGGCCAGTGCGCACAGCCCGTCATTGGCAACGCGCTGTTCGACGATCTTGAGCTCGGCCTCCGACATACCCGGATCACGTTTCTGCGCCGCGGTCAGGGCGATCGGCACCGACGGCTGACTGAGCACCGGGGCCAGCACGCTGTCGTCGACGGCCGCGGCGAGCGCAAAGCCGCCCGTGAAGCACTGCCCGATGACGCCGACGCCCTTACCGGGGGTAGTGGCGTTGAGATCGCGGGCCAGCGCCCGGAGGTAATGCGCGACGGGCCGGTCGGCATTGGTGGCGAATGCCGCAAATTCCTTTGTCACGCAGGCTTTCAGCATGACCGGGATGGCGCCAGGGCGGACGGCGGAGGCACCGGGGGTGCCGAACAGCGACGGCGCGGCCACCGTGAAGCCGTTGTCCACCAGATGGTTGCCCAGCGCGAGTACGCCGGGATGCAGGCCGGGAATCTCGGGGATCAGGACCACGCCGGGGCCTTCGCCCTTGCGGTAGACGTCATAGGTCTGATCGGCGGCGGTGAAGGGGGTAGCGGTCCACCCGGTGAGATCTGCAACTGGCGACGACAACACGGGCTCCATCCGTTAGTGCGTCACAGCCTCTTGATCGGCAGCGGCGACTGCTTCTGCGTCGCACTCGCCAGCGTACGGTACTCATCAGTACCACCGGCGCCGGTGATCGCAACCTGAGCCGGTCCGCTCAGCTTTGTCGTCCACACCGGTTCCGGGTCGCTGCTCTCGTAGACCACCCAGGTCACCCCGTCGACGTCCTGGGTACCTGCCGCATACGAGTCCGGCTTGATCGAGGCCACCAGGGCGGCCTCGTCGGCATTGCTCTGGGTAAGGCTCAGGTACTTGCCGGTGGGGGCCAGATAACCGATGCGTGAGGACACCGCGCGGGCGTGCTGGCCGTCGGGCAGCGTCAAACCGCCGTCGATGCCGTGGCGACTGCCGGAGTTGGGCTGCCAGCCCTCGGGCAGCTGAGGCAGGCGGATCGGGATCTTCAAGGTGTCGGCGTCGGCCTGCAGCGCGGCCGGCGCATCGAATTCGGGGGCCGGACCGGCCCCGGGCCCACCCGCCTGAAACGAGCACATCCCCAGCATCCCCGCGAGCACGATGCAGGCCACCACCAGCGGCGCCATCGACCAGAACATGTCCCGGCCGTCCTGCAGCAACCGCGACTTTTCCGGCTTCGGGACCGGGGTTGGCTGAGACGTCGGCTCGGAGGACATGTTCGTCAGTATCCCAGCTCCCAAACGCTGACCACGTTCTGGGACAATCTGGGCCATGAGTCCCACGCGGGGGGAAGCCCCGGATCGCAACCTTGCCCTTGAGCTTGTCCGGGTGACCGAGGCCGGCGCCATGGCGGCAGGCCGCTGGGTCGGCCGCGGCGACAAGGAAGGCGGCGACGGGGCCGCTGTCGACGCCATGCGTGAGCTGGTCAACTCGGTGTCGATGCGCGGTGTCGTGGTGATCGGCGAGGGCGAGAAAGACGAAGCCCCGATGCTCTTCAACGGTGAAGAGGTCGGCAACGGCGACGGGCCGGAGTGCGACTTCGCTGTCGACCCGGTCGACGGCACCACGCTGATGAGCAAGGGCATGCCCAACGCCATCTCGGTGCTCGCCGTCGCCGAGCGCGGTGCCATGTTCGACCCGTCCGCGGTGTTCTACATGAACAAGATCGCCGTCGGCCCCGAGTGCGCCGACGCGATCGACATCACCGCCCCGATCGGCGAGAACATCCGCCGGGTGGCCAAGGTGCGCGGCGCCTCGGTGAGCGATCTGACCGTGTGCATCCTCGACCGTCCGCGCCACGCCCAACTGATCGACGACGCTCGCGCCGCCGGCGCCCGCATCCGACTGATCACCGACGGTGACGTCGCAGGCGCCATCTCGGCCTGCCGCCCCAACTCCGGCACCGACATCCTGGCCGGCATCGGTGGCACCCCCGAGGGCATCATCGCCGCGGCCGCGATCCGCTGCATGGGCGGCGCGATCCAGGCCCAGCTGGCCCCCACCGACGACGCCGAACGCCAGAAGGCACTCGACGCCGGCTACGACCTGGACCAGGTGCTGTCGACCGACGACCTGGTCTCGGGTGACAACGTCTTTTTCTGCGCCACCGGCGTCACCGACGGCGATCTGCTCAAGGGCGTGCAGTACTACCCGGGCGGGTGCACCACCCAGTCCATCGTGATGCGGTCCAAGTCCGGCACCGTCCGGATGATCGAGGCCTACCACCGGCTGACCAAACTCAACGAATATTCCGCCATCGACTTCACCGGCGACAAGACCGCCGCCTACCCGCTCCCGTAACTCGCCAGAAAGGGCAACATGAGCACCGATACCGACGGAGCTGTCGAGTACCGCATCGAGCACGACACCATGGGCGAGGTCCGGGTGCCGGTCAACGCCCTATGGCGGGCGCAGACCCAGCGCGCCGTGGAGAACTTCCCGATCTCCTTCCGTGGGCTGGAGCGCACCCAGATCCGGGCACTCGGCCTGCTGAAGGCGGCGTGCGCGCAGGTCAACAAGGACCTGGGCCTGCTGGCCGCCGAGAAGGCCGATGCCATCATCGCCGCGGCCGGCGAAATCGCCGACGGCCTGCACGACGACCAGTTCCCGATCGACGTGTTCCAGACCGGCTCGGGCACCAGCTCGAACATGAACGCCAACGAGGTCATCGCCTCGATCGCCGCCCGCAACGGCGTGACGGTTCACCCCAACGACGACGTGAACATGTCGCAGAGCTCCAATGACACGTTCCCGACGGCCACCCACATCGCCGCCACCGAGGCCGCTGTGCGCCACCTGATTCCGGCGCTCGAGGTACTCCATGAGTCGCTGGCCGCCAAGGCCAAGCAGTGGAAGACCGTGGTGAAGTCCGGCCGCACCCACCTGATGGACGCGGTGCCGGTGACGCTGGGCCAGGAGTTCGGCGGCTACGCCCGTCAGATCGAGGCCGGCATCGAACGCGTCAAGGCGACGCTCCCCCGTCTCGGTGAGCTCGCCATCGGCGGTACCGCCGTGGGCACCGGCCTCAACGCCCCCGACGGTTTCGGCCCCAAGGTGGTCGAGGTGCTGGTCAACCAGACCGGGCTGGCCGAACTGCGCACCGCCGCAGACTCGTTCGAGGCCCAGGCGGCCCGCGACGGGCTGGTCGAGGCGTCCGGCGCGCTGAAGACCATCGCCGCCTCGCTGACCAAGATCGCCAACGACGTGCGCTGGATGGGCTCGGGCCCGCTGACCGGCCTGGGCGAGATCCAGCTGCCGGACCTGCAGCCGGGCAGCTCCATCATGCCGGGCAAGGTCAATCCTGTTCTGCCCGAGGCGGTTACCCAGGTGGCCGCACAGGTCATCGGCAACGACGCTGCCGTCACCGTCGGCGGCCTGTCGGGCGCCTTCGAGCTGAACGTCTACATCCCGATGATGGCGCGCAACGTGCTGGAGTCGTTCACCCTGCTGTCCAACGTGTCTCGGCTTTTCGCAGAGAAGTGCATCGACGGCCTGGTGGCCAACGAGGAGCACCTGCGCACCCTGGCCGAGTCCTCCCCCTCCATCGTGACGCCGCTGAACTCGGCGATCGGCTACGAGGAGGCCGCCAAGGTCGCCAAGCAGGCGCTGAAGGAGAAGAAGACCATCCGCCAGACCGTGATCGACCGCGGCCTGATCGGCGACAAGCTGAGCGAGGCCGAGCTGGACAAGCGCCTCGACGTGCTGGCCATGGCCAAGGTGAAGGAAGGCGAGTAACCCTCACGTTTCTCTGCGCGAGCAGACGCAAAACTGCCTCTTTTCGCTTGAATGAAGTGCTCCCCGGAAGTTGGACTGAGAAATTCAGTTTGTTCTTCTGGGGAGTACTTTTTTGCATCCTTGTAGTTCGTTGACTGAGGCCCAGCGCGGTGCGGCGGTAGCGTTGTTCGAGCAGGGTCGGGGCTATAGCGCCACGGCGAGGTATCTGGGAGTGAGCCGGGGGCCGGTTCGCGAGATACATCGCCGTTGGGTCCTGCATGGCAGGAAGGTGCTGGTGGCAAAACCGACCAGAACGC